>CAVREN010000053.1:0-72356 GCA_963720115.1 uncultured Alphaproteobacteria bacterium | reverse complement strand
TCGGCCGCCGGCCGGGACTAGCGATAATAGGGAGCTCGGCCATGAGAAGCTTTTGACTGTGCTTGTTGCCGCCGTGCTGTCTGGCGTTACCGTCGTCGGAACGTCAAGTTCGGCGGACGCCCGTTGGGGCTCGGGGTGGGGCTACGGTGGCTGGGGCTACCGCGGTGTTGGATGTTGCGGCGGCGGCTGGGCTACCGCGGCGTGGGCTGGGGGCCGAGTGGCTTCGCGGCCGGCGCCGTCATCGGCGCCGCGTTGGCGACCCCTTACTACTACTATCCGGTCCCGGCTTATCCGGCCTACTATTACTACTCTTATCCTGCCCCCGCCTATTATTACTATGGCGTGGGTTCCGGCGGCTGCTGCTACTGAGCCCGGACTGGTATCCACTGGGATAGAGAGTCTAATCATCTCCGGCTCCGTCGGCCGCGCTGCACCGCGGTCGACGGCCGCTCGGCGGATGCCTCGTACTATCCGGTGTTTACGCAAAGTCGCTGTCGTCGCCGTCGAAACCGCCATCGTCGTCGCCAAAGTCGCCCGCGGTATCCAAATCTTGCTGCCGATCGCTAGAGACGTCGGCGACGCTCTGCCGATCCGACCCGGCGCCGCGGTCGATGTCATTGATCCCGGCCTCGCGAGCCATATTGCTGTCGGATGCGCTTCCGGCCGCCGGCCGATTGTCGTCAAAGCGTCCGAACGCGCTCTGGGAGGGCGAGTTCGCACTGGTGTGATGGCCGAACATCGAGCGAATCCCGTCCATCAGGAGTGCGCCGCCGATCACGCCGGCTGCGGTCGAGGCCGCCGTGCCAAGAAACGATCCGCCTGAGCCGAAGGCAGGGCCGGTCGGCATTTGCGGCGGATAGCCCGGCTCAGGCCCATAGGGTGGCGGAGCCATCGGCGAGATTTGCGTTGCCGATGAGCGCACGGTCGGTACCGAACCGCGCGGCTCGCGCCTGCCCAGTACGGTTTCGCGCATACTGTCGAGGAAGCTTCCCTGTTGCTGCTCTTGCTCACCGCCGCCGAGCTGCGTCTGCAATTCTTCGATCCGCGCGTTGGCGCGCTTGAGCGCTTCGTCCTGAACGAGGGCGGTCTGCACCAGCGCATAGACGGCATGGGGCGCGCGGCGCAGTCCGTCCGCGATCAGACGTTCGGCCTCCGGGTCACGCGGGGCATTTTCCAAACTCGCCAAGCGGTCGAACAATTCGTCGACTAAGGCTTGTTCCTGCGGCGTCATTGCAGCTCTCCCTGACATCCGGAATTGCCGCTTATGTGGGTAGGCGTCCGAGCACTGGGAGGGGGGTCACAAAAAATGTCGTCCGGCGGCGAACGACCGTCGCCCATGGCCGAATTTATCTTGGGATTTCCAGCCGGTCCGCGACGACGGTCCCAATTTGCCCATAAAATGTCCTTCTATTTGCCGGGCCCGCTTCATGCTGGGTAGGTCTAACCTTGCGACGCGGACGATCCTTGATGCACGGGGTCGCTCCCCACATGTGCCTGTCAAGTAGCCCGTCCATTGTTAGGCGGAGGTGCCGGGGGTCGCTCCCCCGGCACACTCTCCATCGCTCGGGCGGATTGCGCCGCCCCCTGTCTTATCCAAGCCAGCGCTTACGCCGCTTGTAGTGCTTGATGTCGCGAAAGCTGCGCCGCTCATTCTCAAGAGACAGCCCGAGATAGAATTCGCGCACGTCCTCATTCTCGCTCAGCTTTTCGCGCGTGCCGTGCAGAACGATGCGGCCGCTTTCGATGATATAACCGTAATCGCACAAGGCCATGGCGGCGTGCGCGTTCTGCTCGACAAGAAGGATGGTGAGGCCATGCTCGCGGTTGATGGCCGCGATCGTCGCGAACAGCTCTTCAGCGATATTCGGCGCCAAGCCGACCGACGGCTCGTCCAGCATCAAAAGCTTCGGCCGCGCCACCAGCGCGCGGCCGACCAGGAGCATCTGCATTTCGCCGCCGGACAAGTAACCCGACACACGTTTTGTCAAGCCGCGTAGCCGCGGAAAATAGCCGTACACGCGCTCGATATCGTCCTGCACCGCCTGCCTGTCGGCGCGATGATGGCCGCCGACCAAGAGGTTCTGCTCGACGGAAAGATGCGCCAGCACTTTTCGGCCTTCGAGCACTTGGACGACGCCGCGACGGAAGAGCTTGACCGGATCGGCATTGGAAATGTCGTCGCCCTCAAAGCGGATCTGCCCGTCGGTGACCTTGCCATGCTCGACCGCGAGCAGGCCTGAGATGGCTTTCAGGGTCGTCGTTTTGCCTGCGCCGTTGCCGCCGAGCAAAGCTGTGATCTTGCCGGCCCGCACGTCGAGGTTGACGCTGCGCAACACCTGAATGATGCCGTCAAAGACGACATCGACGTTGCGCAGCTCCAGCAGCACCGGCGGAATGTGTTGCACGATGCGTGGACCCGCCTCACCACTTCGGCAGATCGGGGACGGGAAGCCAATCGTTGCCGAGCGTGGCGATCTTGCCGTCGCGCACGACCTGCGCCTTGACCTTGAGCTTGCCGACCGGGAAGGGCGCCGTGGTGTCGAACTTGATGTCGGGCAACGATCCCATCAGCGACGCCTCGCTGTAATCCGTGCCGAGCATCGCGTCATACATGGCTTGGCCGGTGACGGCGTCCTTGCCGCTCTTGGCGATGGCCTGTTCAAGCACGCGCAGCGCCAGCAACGCCTGATAGGACGACTGCGCGGCGGCGATGCCCCAGTTTCCGGCGCCGGTATGATACTTCATATAGAGGTCGCGAATCGGCAGGGCCTCCTGGTTGTCGGGTGTGAAGGCGAAGACCGAATAGGAGCCCTCGATCTCCTTCAGATCGATGCCTTTGGCCACTTCCGTCAGGCCGTTGTGGGTCGACATGATGATCGGGATGTTGGCGCTGAGTTCGCGCAGCGCTTTTCCGGTGGCGACCACCTGTGCGGTCGTGCCGCCGACCAGAATGACGTCGGGCTGTTGCCGCACCAGCGTCCGCACTTCGTTGACGACAGATACCGGGCTTGCGTCCACCCACTGCACGTCGAGGACGGCAAAACGGTCGGGATTGGTCTCGGCGAATTTCTGTACGCCCTTGACCTGATCGACAAATCCCGCGGCGGTCTGGGTGCTGATCGCGCCGATCGTCAGCTTGCCGCCCTTCCTCTGCTGCAGATGGTTCAGCAAACCGACGAATTCATGGCTGTAGGTCGGGCGAAATGAAAAGTGCCAGCCATTTGGCTTCCAGACCAGGCCGACCATGGCGGTGCTCATCAGCATCGGCACCTTGTCGCCCGGCAGCCGCTTCATCAAGGTGATGAGGTCGGGCGTGCCGAAGCCGAGATGCATGATGGGCTTGTCGGTGGCGAGGATGCTCGGCCATGTGCTGGCGACGACGCTCGCGTCGTAACGCATGTCGTGCACCTTGATGTCGACATTGGTCCCGAGCTCCTTGCCCTTGGTGTCGTTCCACCACGCGGCAATGGCGCGAATTCCGGAGACGGTGCTCGGCGCAACGTCGGCGAACGGTCCGGTAAAGTCAGCGGAAGCCGACATGACATAGTCGGCAGCCATGGCCGATGCGGGAGCGAACGTCAGCAGCGCGGCGGCGCTCAGGCCGGACACTAATCTCTGGAGCTTCATCGTCGTTTCCTCCTGGTGTTTCTTGGGCGTGTCTTTTTGTTTGTTAGCTGTGCGGGAAAGGCCAGATGCGATAGGCGGCCTTGAGAACGCTCCAGCGGTGAGCGAGGCCGCGCGGTTCGAAGATCAGCGCGAGCAAAATGCAGATGCCGAGGATGACGTTGCTGGTGGCGAAAACGAGCCCGCCGCCGAGATTGGGGAATGCCGTCAGCAAGGCGCCGCCGAACGCGTGAAAGACTTCCTGGATGGCCGTGACGAAAACCGTCCCGAGGATCGCTCCGAGCGGCGAGCTCAGGCCGCCGACGATCAGCATCCCGAGATACCAGATCGACAGCAGCAGATTGAAATTCTCGGTCGTGACATAGCGGATATAGTAGGCAAAGAAGCCGCCGGCGACGCCGGCGAACAGCGAGCCGGCGAAGAACGCCATCACCTTGTAGTAGCTGACATTGACGCCGGTGACTTCGGCAGCGAGCTCGTTGTCGCGGACAGCGCAAAGCGCGCGGCCGAAACGGCTGCGCCGCAAATTAAACGCGCCGACGCTGCAGATCAGCACGCCGGCGAGCGTAAAATAATACATGTCGAGCGGCGTCGAGAGCATGCGCCCGCCGATCTCGATCGGCTCGACGGCCATGCCGCTCGTTCCGCCGAGCCAATTCGACGGCAGCGCCAGCACGATGATCGGAAACATCACCTGCGCTGCGAGAGTCGTCAGCGCCAGATAAAAGCCCTTCACCCGGATTGCCGGCAGCGCGAAGACGATGGAGACGAGCGCGGCGGCAAGTCCGCCTCCGGGTATCGCAAGCCAAAAGGGTACGTTCTCGGACAGCCGGGCGGCGGCATAGGCGCCGACCCCCATAAACGCCGACTGCGCGACGTTGATCTGGCCGGCCATGCCAACCGTCACCTGCAAACCATAGACGGCCATCAAGGTGATGAACATCACGGTCAGCACGCCGGTGACATAAAGGTTTACGACGTGCGGAATGAGAACCAGCGCGAGCAACAAAGCTGCGAACCACATCGCCTGCGGCCAGGTATGGATATAGCGGCCCTCGGTCGCGAAGCTTTCGAAGCGAATGCCGGTCGGGAGCAGCATGACGCGTCACAGCCTCTCGATGACTTTCCAGCCGAAGAGGCCTTGCGGACGGAACAACAAAACGCCGATCATGATCACATAGGGCAAAATCTGCGAGCTCACGCCCTTGGTGAATGGGTCGACATACACCGACGCCAGCGCTTCGCCGACGCCGATGATAGCGCCGGCGAGCAGCGCGCCGCGTACCGATTCCATTCCGCCAAGCAACGCGATCGGAAGCGCGCGCAATCCGATGCCCGCCGCATTCAGCGACACGATCTGATCTGAGAGGAGCACGACCGAGCCGATGGCGCTGAGCACAGCGCCCATGATCCAGGCGACGGCCACCGCCTGCCGAACCGAGACACCAAGCGACAAGGCGGTGTAATGGTCCTCCGCCACGGCGGCGAGCCGCAAGCCCTGCCGCGTATGCATGAAGAACCAATGCAAAAGCTCCACCAGGCTCGCGGTCAGCACCGCGCCGATCAGCAAGCGCTTGGTCACCAGGAACGGACCGATGCTCCAGGCGCCTGATGGCAATATCTGCGGAAACGGGCGCGTCTCCGCACCCCACACAAGCTGTGCGACACCGCGTAGAAGAATAAGCAGCGCAATGCTCGCCATGAAAACCGTGAACGGCGACTCGCCGATCAGCGGGCGAAACAGCGCCCGCTCGAGAATGAGCGCCATCCCGACGCAGCAGACCAGCGCGACCGGCACGCCGATGCCCCAGGGTAGCTTCACGCCGAGCGTGAAAGTCCAGATGAACAGCGCGCCGAGCAGCAAGATCTCGCCTTGCGCCAGATTGACGATGCGCGAGGAGCGGTAAATCACCACAAACGACACGGCGACCAGCCCGTAGACGAGGCCGACCAGCAATCCGTTGATGGTCACTTGGAGCGCGTCGATCATGGTGCAGAGATCGCCTTGTTCATGAGCCGGCCTCGGCGACTCGATTGATGGCGACACGCGCGGTCATCTTGGCTTTGCGGCCGTCCTGATAACGCGCCTCGATGGTCGCGATCACGTGCTCGACGCCGGCATAGATCGCGCCGATGATCTCCCGGTAGTGCTCGGCGATCTGCTCGCGGCGTAGCTTACGCGAGCGGGTTAATTCCGCTTCGTCGGCGTCGAGCTCCTTCGGCAAGGTCACGAACGAAGCGATGCGCGCGCCGATCTCCAGGCGTCGGTTGACGTCGTGGATTGCCGCCGCAATTTCGGCGCGAATTTCCGGGAGCTGGCTCAATTCGCTGAACGTTCCGAAGGCAAGCCCGTGACGTTCGGCAAAGCGGCCGCAGATCTCGGGATTGACGTTGATCAGCGCTGCGACAAAGTCGCTGTTCTCATCGCCGAGCACCATGACGTCGCGGACGAAAGGCGAAGCGCGCAAACTGTTTTCGATGAATTGCGGCGGAAACGGCTGGCCGGTGCGGAGCTTGCGCAAATCCTTGAGCCGGTCGAGGAAGATGAGCTGCCGGCGCTCATCGAGCAGCACCGCATCGCCGGTGCAAAATCCGTCGTCGGCGTGGCCGAGCTCGGCGGTCGCAGCTTCGTTCTTGAGATAGCCGGAGAAGGCGCAGCAGCGTACACGCAGCTGTCCGTTGGCATCGACCCACGCCTCGATCGGCTGCGCGATGGTCGGATCGCTCGGCAGCAATTCACCCATCGTTGCGGGATCGAAGCTGCGGCCGCAATGCGAGGAAAGAACGCCAAGTTCGGTGCTGCCATAGATGTTGCGCAGCGACACGCCAAGCGCATGGAAAAGCCGGAACAGATCCGCTGACAGCCCGGACCCGCCGCTGAGCACCGCGCGGGTTTTCGACAGTCCCAGCACATCGCGGATCGGCCGTAGCACCAGCCGTTCGGCGATCGGCAGTGCCAGCCTGCGTTGCAATAAGCCGGCGTCGGGCCCGCGCGCGGCGGCGCCGGTCTTGATGGCCCAGCCGTAAAGTGCGCGGCGGATCGGACCGGCGTCGAGCATGTGCGCCTGCAGGTCGGACGCGAGCATTTCCCACTGGCGTGGGGTGAACAGCAGATATTCCGGGCCAACCTCGCGCAGATCGCGTTTCACGGTGTCCGGCTTTTCGGCGAAGTTGACCACAAGCGACGCCAAAAGACCGAGCGCAAAGCCCATGAATTGTTCGGTCGCCCAGGCCGGCGAAATATAGGAGAGATATTCCGCATGCGGCCGCACGCGGTGCGCGGCCATGATCCTATAGGCATTCTCCAGCAGGAAACGATGGGAGAGCATCGCGCCCTTCGGCCGGCCGGTAGTGCCGGATGTGTAGCAGATGGCCGCGACGTCATCCTGATCGCCGGCTTCGACGGCCGTACGGATCGCACCCGCGCTTGTCGTTTCCCCGGCGCGCTCCAGGTCGCTGTAGCTGCGAAGCAGTGGCTCGCAATAGTTCCACAATCCGCGCGGATCGACATAGACGACGCGCGCGATGTGCGGCAGGTCGCCTTTGATCGCAAGAAATTTGTCGACCTGCTCCTGGTCTTCGGCGAGCAGCATCTTCGCTTCGCTGTGATCAAGAATGTAGAGAAGCTCTCGCGCGGTCAGATCAGGATAGGCAAAGACCACGCGGGCGCCAAGCGCCAAGGCCGCATACTCGGTCCAGAAACTTTCGACGATGTTCTCGCTCAAGATCGCAAGAACGTCCCCGCGCTGCAGACCGAATGCGGCAAGGCCGCGCGCGGTTCGTTCGACGCGCTCGACTACCTCACGCCAGATGTAGGCCACCCAGACGCCACGTCGCTTCTCGCGCATGCAGACGCGCTCTGGGTAAGTCCGAGCGCGATCGAGCAAAAGCTGCGGCAGCGTCTTGCCGGCGGAGGTTCGCGCATCGTCAACACGGGCGGCCATGATGATCATTGCTTGGCCTGCCCGAGATAAGCGGAGATGACTTTTGGATCGTTGCGGATATGCGCGGGCGTGCCGGAGGCGATCACGGTGCCCCAATCCATCACCGTCACGACATCCGAAATATCCATAACGACTTCCATGTCGTGCTCGACCAGCACGATTGGAATTTGACGCGCGTCGCGGATATCGAGAATAAAGCGGGCGAGGTCGCCTTTTTCGTCGGCGCTCATGCCGGCCATCGGCTCGTCCATGATCAACACCCTGGGACGCAGCGCCAGCGCCCGGCCGAGGTCGACGCGCTTGCGCATGCCGTAACCAAGACTGCCGACGTGATCGTGCCGAAGATCCTCAAGCTCGAGAAATTCGATGATCTCTTCGGCTTCGGCCTTAAAGCGCTCTTCCTCCGCGCGGCCACGCGGCCAGTAGAGGAGCGCATCCATCAAGCCAGTGCGCATATGCACGTGCAGACCGGCGAGCACATTCTCGCGCACAGTCATGGATTGGTAAGTCTGGATGCCTTGAAACGTACGGCCGATGCCGGCACTTGCTCTCCTGTGCGGCGATTGCTGCGTGATGTTTTGGCCGTCGAACAGAACGGCGCCCGATTGCGGCCGGTAGAATCCCGAGAGGCAATTGAGCAGGCTACTCTTGCCCGCCCCGTTCGGTCCGATCACCGAGTGGATCGTGCCTCCATCGACCGTGAGGTCGGCCGAGCGCAACGCTTGAATCGAACCGAAACGCAATTCGAGTGCGCGCGCTTCAAGCGCAGGAGCGCCCGAACGGCTCGTGAGGCGCCCCGGGCCGCCCGAGGGAGCGGTTGTGTCAGCGCTCGCTGTCATTTCCGAAATCGCGATCGTCATGATCGTGATTTTCCGTTTCCTCTTCGCTGCCGCGGGATTCTCGTGTCCCCATCGGCAGCATTATTCCTGCATCTTCGCCGCGATGTTTCAGAAGGTTTCGAAGCGCGGTTTCCTTTTTTCGGCGAATGCCGCCATGCCTTCCTTCCAGTCGCGACCGCCGACCAGCGCCGTCAGCGCCTCAAGCCCCGCGCGCCGAGCGCTGCGTGAATTGGAATCGTCCGCGATGTATATTGACGTCTTGGCCTGCGTGATCGCGTTCGGACTGAGCGCTTTCAAGGCCCGCGCCAAGCCGAGCGCAGTGTCTAGCAGTAACCCCGGCTCCACAGCCGCATAGAGCAAGCCGTAAGGCTCGACCTCGGCGGCGCTGAGATGTTTGCCAAGTAGGATCCATTCCAGAGATTTGCCGCGGCCGACGAAGCGGTGCAGCTTCTGCACGCCGCCCGCGCCCGGCGTGGCGCCGAGCACGACTTCGGGCAAGCCGACGCGCGCGCTCGTGCTCATGATCCGGAAATCGCAGGACAGCGCCATTTCGAAACCGCCGCCCAGCGCATAACCGTTCATTGCCGCGATGGTCGGAAACGGCAGTTCCTCGAGGCTGTCGAACAGCGTTGCGATCCGCCAGAGATATTTGTCGCGGATATCCTCCGGTGTCGTGCCGATCGGCGAAGCGGGATCCGCGAAATATTTGAGGTGAGCGCCGCAGCAGAAGGCGCGGCCCGAACCGGTGATGATCAGCGCCCGTGCGCGCTCCTGCCGCGTCAGCCCGATGACCGCGCCAAGCTCGTCGAGCAGTTCGAGCGACAGAGTGTTCATCTCTTCAACGCGCGTCATGGTGGCGAGCGCGACGCCGTGTTCCGGCCATTCGAGGTTGACCGCTTCGCCTCGCATGGTCGGCGGCTGGGTCACGCGAACGCAGCCTCGAGGCCCGACTCGCGTGCGATGAGGAGCGTCTGAATCTGCGTGCTGCCGTCGCCGATCGTGCAAATGCGATTGTCGCGATAGTAGCGCGAGACTGGGCAGTCATCCATGTAGCCCCAGCCGCCATGCACCTGGATGGCGAGATCGGCGCATTTGGTCCCGGCCTCGCAAGCATAAAGCTTGGCCATGGCAAGCTGTTTCAGATCGGTCCGGCCCTGATCTACGTTCCAGGCGGCCCGATAGGTGAGAAGCCGCGCCGCATCGACCTGCAGAGCCATCTGCGCGATCATCTCCTGCACGAGCTGCAGGCGGCCGATCGGCCCGCCGAAGGCCTTGCGCTCCTTGGCGAAGGTCAGCGAGTGATCGAGACAGGCTTGTGCCAAGCCGAGCGAACACGCGGCCAGAAACACACGCGCCTGCTGATAACCGCGGTGCAGCACGATCCGTCCGCCGTGCACGGGTCCGATAATGTGGTCCTGGTCGATATCGCAGTCTTGCAGATAGTAGGGACGCGTATCGGACGAACGCCAGCCCATTTTCCGATAGCGCTCGCCGGGCGTGAATCCTTGCGTGCCGTTGGGAACGAGGAAAAGCGTAAAAGATTTCTTCGCCGCGTCGGGCGGCGACGAGACGGCAAGGATCATTAGAAACGAACTGATGTCGGTCCCGCCATTGGTGATGAAAGCCTTCTCGCCGCTAAGCCGCCAGCCGTTGCCGCGCTGGCTCGCGCGCGTGGTGAAGGCGCTGGTGTCAGAGCCGGCATTCGGTTCGGTGCCGGCAATGCCGCAAATTCTTCGGCCGGCGATGATGTCGGGCAGGTACTTTCTGGCCAATTCGGCGTCGCCAAAGCGCCCAAGTGTCAGTCCGGACGCGACGCTGACCATGACGCTGACGGCAAGCGATTGATCGGCGCGCGCCAGTTGCTCGAGCGCGATCACCATGTCGAGCACGCCAAGCCCCATGCCGCCCAATTCCTCGCTGAACGGAATCGCGGTGATGCCAAGCTCGCCGACTTTCTTGAACAGCTCGGTCGGGAAGACGCCGTCGCGATCGAGAGCCTCGGCGACCGGGGCGACTTCGCTCTGCCCGAAATCGGCGACCGTCGCCTGCAGTTTGCGCTGATCTTCAGTGAGATCGAAATTCATTCCGGCGTCTCCCTAGACCGCCATCTTCCCCGTAGGTCTCGCGGCGGTTCTGGCGCGGGCAGGGAGAGTTTACTGCGTTTGCCCCGGCCCGCTTTTCTGTATGGAAGATACACGGCGCAAATTTGACTGACAAGTTAAATGACAATCCGAAGGGTAGAATGCAGCTGACATTTCGCGGATGAGAGTGACTTTTCGAGCGTCAAAGCAAGCGGCCGCGGCGCCGCGTCCGACGAGCCAACACATTCATGAGAGGAAATGAAATGCTGGCGGCGGGTAATCCGCCCGCCTTTGGCGACTAAGGCTGGCTATCGTCGGGTTGCGGAATATCGCCGACCCTTTCGGCAAGACCCTTTGCCGGGTTGGTCGACAGCATGCGATCGAGCATTTGGCTGATTGCGATCGACACTTGCGCGTCGCTCCAGGGACCTTTCAGCGAAAACCATTTCGGCACCCAATGAATGGCGCCGAGAACGACGAACACCGCGAGCTTGGGATCGCACGACACGATGCTGCCGTCGCTGATGCCTTCCTTGACCAGGGTGCGCAGCTCGCGCTCAAAAATGTCGCGCTGTTCGATCAGCTTGGCGCGGTCGCTGGGCGTCAAGGCGTGCTCTTCGGTCAGCAACAGCGACTCGTTTAATTCGCCGATCATGGTCCGCAAATAGCGGCGCAGCATCAGGATCAGCTTTTCGCGGCCGTCGTGGCCGTCCCGCTTGGCGATCGCGAGGCTCTCGTTGGCCACTTTCATCGCCCGATCGAAACAAGCCGCGACCAGTGCGCTTTTGGTCGGGAAATAGTAGTAAAGCGCCGCCTTGGTCACCCCGAGATTCTGCGCAATTTCATCCAACGAGGTCTGGCTGAAGCCGCGGCGATTAAATGCCGAGACGGCGGCCCGCAGCAACGCTTCGCGTTTCATCTCGCGCTGTTCGGACCGGCTGGGCAGGACGTCGTGCCACACGCTGACAGCCTTGGCCTTTGCGGCCGCCGGTCGGCGCTTCGCGATCCTAGTTGCGCTTTTTGCTCTCGGCATCTCTTCTCGCCCAGGCAGCCTTTCGGCCATGACCATCACGTGAGTCTGATTAGTTCCAGGTACCACAATGCGCATTGATGTGCGTAGCGTCCACGCTCTTAAAGCGCGGAAATTCCTCCGGTCACGCTCAAAGCCTGGCCGGTCATCTTGCTGGCGGCCGGCGAAGCAAGAAAAACCGCAATTTCGGCCAGATCGGTCATGTCGACCAAGCCCAATTCGGCCTTCGGCACTGCCTTGCCGAACAGCTTGCCGGCGAACGGATCCGCCATGATGCGCTCGTAGAATTCCGTGCCGCCGACAATGGACGGGGTAAGCACATTGGCGCGAATGCCGTTGCGCTTGCCTTCGATCGCCAGCGCCCGGGTGAACATGACGATCCCGGCCATGGCGGCGCCGATCACGCTCTCGCCCGGGGTCGGAATCTTGGCGGCATCAGAGGCGATATTGATGATGCAACCGGTGTTAGCTGAACGCATGTGCGGCAGCACCGCGCGGCAACTTAAAAGCTGCGCCGTGAGACAGCGTTGCAGGATGCCGGGTATGTCTTCCAGCGCGATCTTATGAAGCAGCGTGGGGAAGTCGTTGGTGCCGGTCGAATTGACCAGAACATCGATGCGGCCGAGTGTCTCGATTGCCGCGGCGACGACGGCGCCCGTATCGGCCACTTGCGCCATGTCGCCGAGTGCAAGAGCGATCCGCGCTCCGGGAAAACCAGCGGCGAGTTCTGTCATCGCGCGTTCGCCGCGCTCACGATTGCGGCCGTTGATGACGATGCCCTCCGCGCCCGCCGCCAGCATCGCTTCCGCGCAAGCCTTGCCGATACCGGCGGTGCCGCCGGTGATCAGCACGGTCTTTCCTTGCAGCGGCTTCATGAGAATGCGCTACGCTTGCCTCAAGCCAGCACGTAGTAAAAATCGGTGGCTTTGCCCTCGGGCTTGTCGATCCATTTTACTTTGACACGCGCCCCTGGTTTGACGCGCGCGCTGGCGGCTTGCAAGTCGCTCATGTCGAACTCCTTGACGAAGTTCACCATGGCGGTGCTTACGCCGTCGAGCCTGACGTAAGCGATGCAATAGGGCGGCTTCGGCAGATTTTCAAATTGCGCGGATACGATTGTTGCCGCTTCGATCACGCCTTCCTGGCCGGCCTCGACCCATTCGTCGCATTCGGCGAACGAGCGCTCGCAATAGGCGCGCGGCGGCAGATAGGTGAGGCCCGACTTGTTGCAACGGGTCGCCAGGATCTTGCGGGCTTTCAGACCGTCGAAATATTTGCCGGCCACTTTGCCGACCGAATAATTGTAGCGGACGTGCCATTCGCCCGGGATTACGCCGGTGTTCTGATCCTTGTCGGCGGTCGAAGCCGTCATCTTCTTCTCCTCACGTCACATCCGCGCCCAGCACGGTGACGGCCCAAAATTGCGCCGAGCCGCCGACCGCGGTCGCAAGCGCCTTTTGCACGTCAGGCACCTGCATGGCGCCGGCGCGCCCCATGACCTGCTTGGCGGCATCGGCATGACGGACCAGGCCGGTGACGCCGATCGGGTTGGTGCAGAGCGTGCCGCCGGACGGATTGACCGCAACTTCGCCGTCCATGTCGAAGGCGCCTTCGTCGCTGAGCTTGGCGGCTTCGCCGGGCTTGCAGAAGCCGAGCGACTCGAGCTTCGGAAACTGCATGCCGCTGAAAGGGTCGTAGAGTTCGGCGACCTTTATTTGCTTGCGCGGGTCTGTGATCCTGGCCTGCCGGTAACATTCGCGGCCGGCCAGAACGAATTCGGCGAAATCGCTGATCTCGGCATCGGTGTGCGGACCCATGCGGTCGCCCATGAAGACCGTATTGGCGATGCCGCCGATACCGTGCACGAATGCCGGCTGCGCACATTTCTCGCGCGCCACCTCTTCGCTGGCGAGCACGACGGCGCAAGCGCCGGACGAGCGCGGACAGATGTCGAATAACTTGTACGGCGTCGAGACCGGGCGCGAATTCATCACGTCGTCGACGGTGATCTGGCCTTTGAGATGAGCGAAGGGGTTGTTCATCGCGTTGCGCCGCGAGCGCACGACGACGCGCGCCGCCTGCTCCTCGGTTAGTCCGCGCATCGCCATGTAACGCTGCGTCATCAGCGCGATCATGGTGACGGTGTTCAGCGCGAAATCGTGCTCGTAGAAGCGGTCCCAGATCAGGTTGAGAATGTGCTGCGCGTCCGGCGTCTCGGCGACGCGGTCGGCGCCGACGACAAGGCAAGTCCGCGCTTGCCCCGACGCGATGTTCAACCAGCCGCCGTGAAAGGCGGAGCCGCCGGTCGCTCCGCCGGTGTGAATGCGCATGAACGGCTTGCCGGCCGCCCAGGTGTAATCCACCGCCCACTTGTCGGCGTCGTTGACGCCCATGAATTCGGTCGGGGCCATGGAGTAGACGACGGCGTCGATCTCCCCCGGCTCCATGTTCGCGTCGCGCAATGCCGCGACCACGGCTTCCTGAGCAAGATCGACGTAAGTCTTGTCCGGATGGTGGCTGCGGAAGACCGTCTCGCCGGTGCCGATGACGGCGACGTTTCTGTTCATGCTTAGACCCGCTCCACGACGGCGACGACGTTGCCCTGTTGCGCAAATCCATGCTGACCGTGCGCGGCGGCGAAGTTGGCCTGCGATTGCTGCGTCGCACCGGCGGCGCCGCGCACCTGCTCGACGGCTTCGATCAGATTGATCAAGCCGGTGCAGAAATATGGATTCTGCGCAAAAGCGCTGCCGGACGGACAAAAGCATGGCGCGTCGTCGAGCCCGAGCGCGGCAGCGTAGGCGAGCGCGTGATAGGCTGTCTGGCAATCGGCCTCGAGCGCGCCCAAGGTTTGCGCCGACCTGACGTTCGCCTGCCGCGAAGCCAGCCCCCAGGCCTCCTTGAACGACGCAAGTCCGGCGAGCCGATCCTTGCCCAGATAATAGCGATCGATCGCGGAGCCGATGCCGGCGATACGCGCCAGCGGCTTGGTCTGCGGATGCCGCTTAAGCCATTCGCCGGAAGCCAACACCACCGACACGGCCCCGTCGGTGACCGGCGCGCAATGCCCTTCGCGCAGCGGCGTCGCGAGATAGCGAGATGAGGCGATAGCGTCGGCGGTCGCCGCCTTCCGTTTTAGTCCGCGCGGATTGGATGCGGCGGCACGCTGCAAATTTGCGCTCTGCGCCGTCGCCTTGCTTTCGCTCGCGGTTCCGGCGGCGCACTGCGCTTGCGCGAACAGCGCATCCGCGATTGTCGCGTTGAGGCCGATCGGCCGGGTAAAGAATGGCTCGCAGCGCATCCGCATCACGTCTTCGAAGGGCGCCGTCGAGCTTTTGTTCCAGCTTGCCAAAAGACCGAGGTGATAGCGGCCGCTCGCGATCCGCATCGCCGCCAGATGCAGGCCAACCATTGCGGAATTGGTTACGCGCAGCTCATCCTTTAGATAGCCGCCCGCCGGCGCGACCATGAGCATGTTTGAGATGCTGCGGCCATCGAGCTCGTCGCAGGCGGCAATCGTGATGTGGTCGAGTTCGCTGCGTTCGATTGCAGCCGCGCGCAACGCCTGCGCGCTGGTATCGTAGACCATCTCCTCCAGCCGTTTGCTGAGCACTTTTTCGGCCGGCGGATGGGAAGCATATCCGATGACATAAACATCCATGCGGCGTTCAGCGTGCCTCCCAGAACGATGTAGTTTTTCTACCCAACGGTAGAATTACTTACTCATGCGCCGATAGTCAACCGCGTTCGCGTGACCACGATCGTGACCGACCAGACGGTGCGCTGTGCGCAACATTGGCTCACGGGCGATGGAAGTTTGTTCGCTGCCGCGCGTCTTCTGCCGCGCGAAACGCGCCGAGCGCCGGCCGTCGCCGCGTCCACGTTATGCGGCCAAGACTTTCTCAGCCGGCTCGTAAGGGAGGCCGAGCGCTTCGGCGACGGCCCAATAGGTCACGCGGCCGCTATGTACGTTGAGGCCCGCCCGCAAATTCGCGTCTTCGCTCAAAGCCGCTCGCCAACCTTTATCGGCGAGCGCGAGCACGAAGGAGGTTGTCACGTTGCTCAATGCAAAAGTCGATGTGCGGGCGACGGCGCCGGGCATGTTGGCGACGCAATAGTGCACGACATCGTCGACGACATAGGTCGGTTGCGAATGCGTCGTCGCTTTCGAAGTTTCGGCACACCCGCCTTGATCGATCGCGACATCGACGATCACCGAGCCGGGTTTCATCGCTTTGACCGTCTCTCGCGTGATCAATTTCGGGGCCATGGCGCCCGGCACCAGAACGGTAGCGACGACCAGATCGGCGCGGCGGCAAAGAACTTCAACCACGTCGCGCGTGGAGAAAACCGTGCGCACCCGCCCATTGAACTGCGCCGCGATCCGGCGCAACGCTTCCGGGTTGCGATCCAGCACGACGACGTCGGCGCCCATGCCGGAAGCGATCAGCGCTGCATTCGTTCCGGCAACGCCGCCGCCGAGAATGACGACACTTGCCGGCGAGACACCGGGCACGCCGCCAAGCAGGACGCCACGTCCGCCATTTTCCTTTTCCAGACAGCGCGCTCCGACATGAGGCGCCATCCGACCGGCGACTTCCGACATAGGCGTCAACAGCGGAAGCGTGCCCTGCGGTCCAGTGACTGTTTCATAGGCGATGGCGGTGACCCCGGAATGCAGCAGATCCTCTGTCTGCGCCCGATCTGGGGCGAGATGCAGATACGTGAACAGGATTTGGTTCTTGCGCAGCTTCTTGCGCTCGACCGCGAGCGGCTCCTTGACCTTCACGACCAGCTCAGCCTTGCTGAAGACCGCATCGGCGTCGGAGGCGATCACGGCGCCGGCCGCCTGGTAGTCGCTGTCCGGCAAACCGGCGCCTGCGCCCGCGCCGGTCTCGACCAGGACCTGATGACCTTTTTCGGTGAGTTCGCGGACCGTCGATGGCACGATGCCGACGCGGAATTCGTTGTCTTTGATTTCCTTCGGCACTCCTACCAGCATAGCAAACCTCCTTGTCCGGTCGGCGTCTGCATTTGCGCAGACTTAAACGCCGCCGCGCGCGTCGCCGCAAGCTCGGTGCGGGCATTCTAGCAAGCATCCGGTCGGCGATTTTTGCGCCAACTCAGAATTCTTGTGCCAAGTCGTCTTGCGCCAAGTCGTCTTGCGCCAGGTCGTCTTGTGCCAAGTCGTCTTGCGCCAAGTCACAAATTCATCGTGCCTACCCGCGGCGGTTGGTTTGGTCCAACAAACTAGTCAACCTGCACGGGAAACCGGGATTGCGACGACGCGTGGTCCGCGGCGCGCCGATATGTGATATGAGGCAGCCGGTACATCCGCTGGTATCGGACCTGAGTCGATGTCGGCTGCGGTCACGACGACGGCGATCGGCGGAATTGAAAGCGCAGTTTCAGGCTTTGGAGATGCAATTGAGAGTCCACGGCAATTCGGCGGCAAGCCGCGACATCGCAACCCTGCTGCACCCCTATACCAATCTCAAGACGCATCAGTCGAAGGGACCGTTGATCATAACCCGCGGCCGCGGGGTGAACGTCTACGACGACCAGGGCAAGGAATATATCGAAGGCCTGGCGGGCCTATGGTGCGTTTCGCTGGGATTTCAGCGAGCCGCGCCTGGTTGAAGCGGCGCGCCGGCAGATGGAAACGCTGCCCTACTATCATTCCTTCGCCTCCAAATCGCACGGCCCGGCCATTGAGCTTGCGGAACGGATCCTCGATCTGTTGCCGGAGACGATGTCCAAGGTGTTTTTCAACAATTCCGGTTCCGAAGCGAACGACACCGCGATCAAGCTGGTTTGGTACTACAACAATGCGCTCGGCCGGCCGCACAAGAAGAAGATCATCTCGCGGATCAAAGCCTATCACGGCGTCACCATCGTCAGCGCCAGCCTGACGGGACTCCCGAACAATCACCGCGATTTCGATCTGCCCGTCGCGGGCATCGTGCACGCCGGCTGCCCGCACCACTATCGATTCGCCCAGCCCGATGAAAGCGAGGAAGCCTTCGCCACCCGGCTTGCGGAGGAACTCGACGCGCTGATCCGGAAAGAAGGGCCGGACACTATTGCCGCTTTCATCGCCGAGCCGGTGATGGGCGCGGGCGGTGTGCTGGTGCCGCCGCACACTTATTTCGACAAGATCCAGCCGGTCCTGAGAAAGCACGACGTGCTGTTGATCGCCGACGAGGTGATCTGCGGCTTTGGCCGTCTGGGCACGATGTTCGGTCTCGAGCATTTCCAGATAAAACCCGACATGGTCACCATGGCCAAGCAGCTCACGTCCGGCTATCAGCCGATGTCGGCGACGGTCATCTCCGGCGCGATTTACGATGCGCTCGTGCGACAAAGCGAGAAGATCGGCGTCTTCGCGCACGGCTTCACGTATTCCGGCCATCCGGTCGCCGCCGCGGTCGGGGTCGAAACCTTGAAAATCTACGAGGAGCGCCGAACCATCGACCATGTCCGCGCCGTCATGGGGCACTTCCAGGAACGCTTGCGCCAGCTCGGCAGCCACCCGCTGGTCGGCGAAGCGCGCGGCATGGGGCTGATCGGGGCGCTTGAGCTGGTGGAGGACAAGCAAACCAAGAAGCCGTTCGATACCGCGGTGGCCGCCGGTCCCCTGGCCGCGGACCTTGCGCTCGATAACCACCTGGTCGTTCGCGCCGCCGGCGACACGCTCGCCATCTGCCCGCCGCTGATCATCGAAGACAAAGAGATCGATCAACTGTTCGACCGGCTGGCGGCGACGCTCGATCAGACGCTTGCGGAGCTCCAGCGGCGCGGCGTCAAATAACCGGGGCCGATCGCGGCGCGTGGTCCCTGGGGAGGCGGAGCATGAGGCTGAAAGACAAAGTGGCGATCGTCACCGGCGGATCGCAGGGCATCGGCGAAGCGATCGCCGTCCGCTATGGGGCCGAAGGAGCGCGGGTCGCGGTGATCTATCACCATAACGATGCCGCCGCCGACGCCGTGGTGAAGAGGATCATCGCCGCCGGCGGCATGGCGATCGCGGTGAAGGCCGATTGTGCAAAGGTCGCCGACATCGAGCGGATGATCGCCGAAGTGATCAAGCACTTCGGCACCATCGACATCCTGGTCAACAATGCCGGCGTGTTCCGCACGGTACCGATCGCCGAAACCACCGAGGCGATCTGGGACGAGCAGCTCGATCTCAATCTGCGCGGCGCGTTTTTCTGCGTCAAAGCCGCGCTGCCGGAATTTCGCCGGAAGGGGAGCGGCAAGGTGATCAACGTCACCTCGATCGCCGGCGTCGGCGCCTTTCCAAATTGCCCGGCTTACTGCGCCTCAAAGGGCGGTCTCGAGATTTTGACCAAGGCGCTGGCGGCCGAGCTCGGCAAGGAAAACATCAACGTCAACTCGCTCGGGCCTGGCAATGTAGCGACCCCGCTTAACGCTCATCTGCGCGGGCCGGGCAACGAGGACTACATCAATCTGATGCGCACCATGACGCCGACAGGCCGCGACTTCCTATCGGTCGAGGAAATGACCGGCGCGGCCGTGTTCCTCGCATCGGAGGATGCGTCAGCCATCCACGGCGCGACATTGATGGTCGACGCCGGCTGGTCCGCGATCTAGAGCGCAATCGCTTTGGATTGAATTGATTGACGCTCTAGTTTCTTAGTGGAGCGTGATCTTTTCGGAAAGCCGGTGTCCACCCCCGATCAGGTCCGGGGCAGGCTTTTTTGCGGATCATGCGTTAGCCAGTCGGATCTGATTGGGGCGCAACGGCCGATGGGCGTCGGTAGCCGGAGAGAAACACGCCGACGAACATCAGCACCATCGCCAGGATCACATAGATCGATAGCCGCTCGGCGAAAATCGCCGCGCCCCAGGCAACGCCGGCGAGCACGGCGAGATAGTTGAACTGCGCGAAAAACACCGGTCCCGCGCGGCGGATGATTTCCAGGAAAAGGACCAAGAAGGCGGCGTTGATGGCAATAGCAAGCAGCGTGCCGATCGCGGCCTGATCGAACTGCGTCGGCACCCATGCTTGACCGGCGATCAGCATCACCGGCAGCAGCACAAGCGCCGAGCCGAATAGTACGCCTGCGGCGGTCGCTACCGAGGACGACGCCGGCGGCTGCAAAAGCGCGGCGGCGATGTTCGATCCCGCGAACATGACCGGCGCGAGCAGCGCCAGCAGGAACCACTGCCAGGCGATCGGTTCCGCCGCGCTGGCGCCCGGTGCCACGATCAGCACCACGCCGGCAAAGCCGAACAACAATCCGATCAACCCGAGCCACCGAAAGCGCTCGACGCGCACCGCCACGCCCATGATGAAAGTAAACGGCGGCGACAGCGCCAGCACCAGGGTCAGGACTCCGGCCGGCAGCTTGGGCGCAATGTAGGTCAGGAGTGAAATCGGGATGCCGATCACCAGCGCGCCGATGACAACATAACTGGTAAGCGCCGGGCGCGACACGCTGAGCCGTTCGCCGCGCAGCGTCAGTACGATCCACAGCACCAATCCGGCGCCGAACGATTGCCAGAATGCGTACGCCAAGGGCGGCGCGCCGCCGGTCGCCGCGATCTTGTTAACGCTGAAGACTGCGCCATAGATGACGGCGGCGCCAAGCAGCATCGCATAGTCCAGCGGCGAGCGTGACCCTTGCGGGCCGCTCATACGGTTTTACCGATGGCAGTGTCCTTGAGCTCGATTTCGATGAACACCATTTCGCCCGGACCGTTATTGATCACATCGTGCTCGACGCCGGCGTTGCGGAAATAGGATTTGCCGACTTGGAGCTTTGCGAAAGAAACCTCGCCCGCAGGGCCGATCAGCTTGAGCTCGCCATCGCGCGCCGGCACGACGACATAGTCGTGTTCGTGGCGGTGATAGCCCGTGGCGGCGCCGGGTGCGAAGCGCCACTCGGTCACGCGAAGATGATCGTTGTCGATTTGGACGGTCGGAGTGGCCTTCTCTTGGCTCATGTTCCTCTCCTTTTGTCGATTATGGGAGCCGACAGGCTCGGCACGCAGGAACTAAGAGAACGACAAGGCTCGGTCAGGCGCGGGTCGCGCGCACGCGGTCGAGAAAGATGGCGGCGATGATCACGCAGCCGAGGAGGATTTGCTGAACGTAGCCGCCGACTTCCAGGAGATCCATGGCATTGGACAGCATGGTGACGAAGATAGAGCCCAGGATCACCGGAATGATGCCGCCGACGCCGCCCTGCAGGCTGACGCCGCCGATCACGGCGGCGGCGATGCTTTCGAGCATCAGGCTGCCGCCGAGATTGGGCTCGCCTGACCCGGTGCGCGCGGTCAGCATCAGCGAACCGAACGCGGCCAGCAAGCTGCACGTCACGTAAGCGAGAAACAGATAGCGCTTGCTGGGCAACCCGGCGAGATGGGCCGCGCGCGGGTTGTTGCCGATCAGATAGAGTGCGCGGCCGAACACCGTTCGATCCAACAAGAAATAAAGGAACACCGCGACGACGACCGCCAGCGTCACCGGTATCGGCACGCCGGGAATGAAGGTGCCGTCGTAGAGCGGGCGGGTGAAGGCGTCGGGTACGTTGAAAACCGGCCGGCCGCCCGAAATCGTCGTCGCCAGGCCGTAGCAGATGTTCAGGCTTCCGAGCGTGACCACGAACGGATTGATGCCGACCCAGGAGACGAAAAAGCCGTTGAAGATTCCGACCAGCAATCCGACGCCAAGTCCGACCGCAAGGCCGACAACGAGGATGAGCCAGGCCGGCGCGCCAGCCGCCGCGAGGCCGGTGGTGGCGAGCGCCGTCGCCACGCTGATAACCGATACGGCCATGCCGAGCGACAAGTCGAACCCGCCGGTCAGGATCACCACCATCTGAGCGGATGCGAACAGCAGCAGATAGCTCGACTGCACCAGAACATTGATGATGTTGCGCAGCGACAGGACGCGCGGCTCGATCAGCGAGACCGCAAGCTCCATGGCGATGATCAATAACGGCAGTAGCAACGCAAAGCCCCAGCGGGTCGCCTGGCGGTGCCTCGGTCCCTCGGAAGCGGGGGCGACGCTCACCCCGGAGATGCTGGCTTCAGACAAGCGCCGCTCTCCTCTGCGAAAGCTCGTCAAGCGCCACGGCGAGCACGACGATGATGCCGAGGCAGATCGCTTGAATGCGCGGGTCGATCCGCAGCAAATCCATGGCGTCCGTCAGCGTGAGCAGAAGGAGCGCGCCGAGTGCCACCATCTCGACCCGGCCGACGCCTCCCTTGATGCTCACGCCCGCGATGACGGCGGCCGCAATGCTCTCAAGGGTGAGCTGGGCGTTGATGACGGCTTGGCCCGATCCAAGCTGTGCCGTGAAGGCGAGCCCCGACACGGACGCCAGCACCGAACAGATAACGTAGGAAAGAATAAGATACGTCTTGGCCGGCACGCCCGAGACCACGGCCGCCTGCATGTTGCCGCCGATCGCCAGAATATAGCGGCCCATGCGAGTGTAGTTCTGCATCACCCAAATGACCGCAACGACAGCCGCCGCCAGATAAAATGCCGTGGGCAAATCGAGCCAAAGCCCGCGGCCGAAACCTTCGACATAGCTTTTCGGCATGCCATAGACCGGAATCCCGCTGGTCAGGAGCAGCGCAAAGCCGGTGGCGATCGACATCGTACCCAGCGTCACCATGAACGGCGAAATGCGCAAAAACGCGACGCACAGGCCATTGACCAAGCCGACGATCACGCCGCATCCCAAGCCGGCAAGGACCCCGATCAGGATAATGAGGCTGGGCTCGTTTGCGAATGTGTCCTTGAAAGCGACCATGACCAGGGCGCTGGCAACGCTGGTGAGTGCGACAACGGCGCCTTGCGAGAGATCGAAACCGCCGACGATCAGGACCAGCATCTGGCCGGCGGCGATGATGACGAGATAGGACGAACTGCGCAGCACATTGAGCAGATTTTGCACGGCGACGAAGTTCGGAACGAACAGCGCGAAGGCGACGAGCAAGACAGGCAGCAGTATCGGTAAAAATCCGGCTGCGTGGTAGGTGCGGAAAATCCGCTCGAACATCGAGGTGGGCGAAACGTCGCCCGTGGTCGATTTGCCGCTCATGCGTCCCCAGTGGCTATGCGCTCATTGCGGAGTGATTAATCCCCGGACCGTTTCCCGCGGCATTGTCCGCCGTCCCGTCGCCGGCATGTTGCTCGCGGAAGAAATGTGAAAGCACGGCCGGCTCGTTGATGTCGGCGCCAAGAAGCTCGGCCGCCATACGAGACCGATGCATCACATAGAGCCGATGCGACAAGTGGAGAACCTCGGGCAAATCCGACGAGACCAGCACGATCGCGACGCCGGTCGCCAAGAGGCTCTTCATCAGCTCGTAGATCTCGACCTTGGCTCCGACATCGACCCCCACCGTGGGCTCGTCGAACAGGTAAACGGAGATGTTGCGCGTCAACCCGCGCGCCAGCAGAATTTTCTGCCGGTTGCCGCCGGAGAAGGACGCGACCGCCCGCTCGATCTGCGGCGGGCGCAGCAACAGCTTGTCGACGATCCCTTGCACGATGCGGCGCTCGCCCCGGCGCTGAAGGATGCGGTGACGGGAAAAACCCGGCAAATCCAGCGCCGCCATCGAAACATTTTCGCGCACCGGACGCGCCAGCGCCAGACCTTCGGCGACGCGGTCCGACGGGAAATAACAAACGCCGTTTTTGAGCATCGCGCTCGGCGTCGGGGAGGCTATGTCCTTGCCGCGCACACGGATGGTGCCGATCTCGATCGGCTCAAGCCCGACGATCGCGCGTATGATTTCCGATTTGCCGCAGCCGACCAGGCCCGCGATGCCGGTAATCTCGCCAGCGCGCGCATAGAAGCTGGCGTCGTTGACCGAGCGGTCGGCGAGTGTGACGTGCTCGACCTCGAGAAGCTTCTGGCCGGGCAGGTGCGCGATGGTCGGGAACAGCACGCCGATCTTGCGGCCGGTCATCAGTTCGACCAGCTCGGTTTCCGAAACGTCGTTAGCGGCCACCGTCTTGATCTTGTGCCCGTCGCGCAACACTGTGATGCGGTCGGCGATCTGTTTGATCTCGCGCATGCGGTGCGACACGTAGATGATGCCGACGCCGGAGGCTTTGAGCTTGGCGATGAGGTCGAAAAGCTTCGCCGCCTCGGCATCCGTGAGCGAAGCTGTCGGCTCGTCGAGGATTAGGAGGCGGACTTCGGTCAGGAACGCTTTGGAGATTTCCACCATTTGCTGGTGGGCGCGCGATAATTGCGAAACCTTGAAATTGGGCCGCAGATCGAAATTGAGTTCGCGCACGATGGCGCGCGCGCGTGCGCGCATGGCGGCACGGTTGAGGAAGCCGCCGGCGGTGATTTCGCGGCCGAGAAAGAGGTTTTCCTCGACAGTCAGCTCCGGCACCAGGCTGAATTCCTGGAACACCGGGCTGATGCCGATGACGCGGGCGCCGTGCGGGGTGAGATAGGTGATTTCTTTGCCCTGATATTTGAAGGTGCCGGTATCGGGCGGGTAGGTGCCGGCGATGATGTTGATCAGCGTCGATTTGCCGGCGCCGTTCTCTCCGAACAGCACATGAACTTCGCCGCGCCGCAGATCGAAATCGACGCCGTCCAGCGCGACCACGCCGGGGAACCGCTTGGAGATATTGGAGAGTTCGAGAAGGAGATCGCTGGTGTCGCGGGCCGCGTCGGCGGCCCGCGATTCGTTGCTATCTGCGACTGCGGTCATCTGGGCAACCGTCAGTCATGCTTTCGACCAATCACGGCGCCTTCACGGAATAGACGGCTTTGAAGTCGGCCGGCGCAAGCACGAGACTTCATGTTGATCTTGTCGATGTTGCTCTTGGCGATCATGTCGGGAATCGCCTTGGCGCTCTTCACATAATCCTTCTTTTCCAGAACGCGGACGGCCGTGTCGATTGCGATGCGGCCCTGCATCACCGGGTATTGCGTGGCGAAGCCGAGGATCTCGCCCTTGTTGAGAGCGTCGAGCATCGCCTGGTTTTCGTAGGAGGACATGATCAGCACGTCCTTCTTGCCGGCCTGCGCCACCGCGCCGACGGCGGCTTCCGCGGCCGGAGCGCAGCCCCAGATCACGTTCATGTCTGGATAAGCCTGCAAGGCATTCTGGATCAGGCCGAGCTGCACGGCGACGCCGGAATTGCCGAACTTGTCGTCGAGCATTGTTACATTGCTCTTGCCCTTGACCGCCTTCTTGAAGCCGTCGAGGAAGGCTTCCGCCCAACCCGAGCCGGACGGGCCGGGGAAGGTGCCGACTTTGGCAGGCTTATCCTTCAGATAATCGAGCAGATAAGTGCCGGTTTGCTCGCCCATCGTGTCGAAATCGACTGTCATCTTCGACGTCACCGTCGATTTCGCGACCGGGTTGACCGTCGAGATGATCGGCTTGCCGGAAGCCACGCCCTTGGCGAATTGCTTGTCGAGGCCGGCCTCCGAGATCGGGCCGATCACGATCGCATCGAAGTTGCCGGACAGGCAGTCGTCGAACTGCGAAAGCTGCTTCGGCAGGTTCTCGTAGCCGCCTGCCTGATAGAGCGTCATGTTCACGCCCATCCGCTTGGCTTCCTCGACCACGCCGTAGTCAACCGCCACCCAGAAGGTGTCCTTCATGTGCGGAAACAGCACGCAGATATTCCAAGGCTTCGACGCTTTTTCGAGCGGCGTATATTCGGCCACCTTGGGTGAGCCCGAATCCAGATTGTAGTATTTGGCTGGCCACCATTTGTCGGCGGCATGGGCCGAGCCAGCCGTGATCGCTGTAGCGGCGACCGCCGCTCCTACCAAGAGCGTTGTATGTTTCATCGTACTCCCCTCTAAATTTTGCCGAGCAGAAAACGCCGCTCGCCCGGAATGCCGCGCTTGCGAAGGGAATTTTCGCAAGAATTAAGCACCGGCGCAATCTGATACTGCGGGTAATCGCCCTTTTTGGCGCCGCCTGCGGTGGCGACGACCGCGAAACTGCTACTTCCGGGTCAGAACGTAAGAGCCGCTGACGTCGAGGCGTGCCGTCCATTTCGGCTCGATGACAATGGTGGTCGTCACTTCCTCGATGATTGCAGGCCCTTTGATCCTGGCGCCGGCGCCGAGCTTGGAGCCATCGTAGACTGGCGTGTTCACCGGCTTGCCGTCTGCCGCGAAGATAGCCTTGCGGTGCCCGGTCAGCGCCTTGGCAGGCGGCGCTCCCTTTTTCACGCGCGGTGGTTGCGGTTTCTCCACGTGACCGTAGAGCGTGCTCTCGATGTTCACCACCTCTACCGCGTTGTGCGGTTCGGAGTACGTGTAGAGTTCCTCGTGGCGCTTGTGAAACGCGTCTTTAACCTTCTCCAGCGCTTTCGCGTCGTTCGCGTAGTTGCCGATTTCGACCGTGCATTCATGCACCTGCCCGACATAGCGCATGTCGAGGCTGCGCTCGATCCGGATCGCCGATTTGGCGAACCCGTCGGCGACCAGATGCTTCACACCTTGCGCTTCGATCTCTACGAACAACCGATTGATCGTTCCGTACGCCTTGCCTTCGAGCCGCACCGGGCTCGTGGCCATGTAGTTGTATTTGACGTCCGAGATAATTTGACCGAAAGCGCAGAGCCCAGACGCAAGCTTCGGCAGAATGACGGTATTGATACCCATTTCGCCGGCGAGCGAGGTGATGTGAGCGGCGGTCGCGCCGCCGGCGCCGACCAGCACGAAGTCGCGCGGGTCATAACCGCGTTCCACCGACACGCGGCGGATGCCGTTTACCATGTTGCTGTTAACGATGGTGAACATGCCGTAGGCGGCGCGCTCGACCGATATACCCAGAGGATCGGCGACGCTTTTGATCGCCTTGCGTGCTTTTTCCAGATCGAGCGGCAGCCGCCCGCCGAGTAGTCCCTTCGGATTGAGATAGCCCAACACGAGATTGGCGTCGGTGACCGTCGGCTGCGTTCCGCCCTGTCCGTAACAAGCGGGACCGGGGCTCGCGCCGGCGCTTTGCGGGCCGACCTGCAACAGTCCCATGGTGTCGATCCAGCCGATCGAGCCGCCGCCGGCGCCAAGCGTCTCAACCTGAATCATCGGAATGCCGATCCGATACCTCAGCATGTCGATGTTCTTGCTGATGTTGGTCACGCCGTTGCGCGTCAGCGTGATGTCGAAGGAGGTGCCGCCCATATCGATGGTGATGACGTTCTTCTTCTTGAACGGCGCGGTCACGAACAGGCCGGCTTGCGGGGCCGAGGCCGGCCCGGAATTGATGGCGTAGACCGAGCGTTCGGAGATCGCCTGGCCGAGGCCGAGCCCGCCGTTCGACTGGAAGTAACGGACCGGATATTTCGCCCCGAGCTTTCGGAAATATTCGTCCACCGCCGCCACGTAGCGCGTGAGGATCGGCGCTAGATAAGCATTCACCACGGCCGTCGAGGTGCGCGTGTATTCGCGCACCTGCGGATAGAGTTCGCTGCCGACCGTGACCGGTACGCGCGGCATCATCTCGCGGACGATTTCGGCGGCGCGCCGCTCGTGACTCTGATTGAGCACCGACCACACGAACGAGATCGCGACCGCTTCGACGCCTTCCTCGATCAGGAAGCGACAGGCGGCGCGTACGTCATCCTCGTTCAGCGGCGTCCTGACCGACCCGTTCGAAATCACGCGTTCGCGCACGCCCCTTCGCAGGTAGCGCGGCACCAGCATGACCGCGGCTGGATATTCCGGGTCATAGCGGTAGCCGTCTTCTTTGTGGCCGAGCCGGATCTCGATCGAATCTTCGTGGCCGGCGGTGCAAATCAAGCCGGTCTTGCCGCCCTTGTGCTGAATGAGTGCGTTGAGCCCGACCGTCGTGCCGTTGATGCACAGGTCGGAGTTCGACACGATATCGGCCGGACTTTCGCCGAGGTCTTCGGCAATCAGTTTCATGCCTTCTTCGATGGCGCGGGTCGGATCGGCGGGTGTCGAGAGCGCCTTGAACAAGCGCACATCGCCCGATCGATCGGCAAGGACGAGGTCGGTGAAAGTGCCGCCGGCGTCAATTCCCAGACGATATTTTGTCCGCATCGTTCTACTCAGGCGCTGACGTGATGGGTGCGGTCCAAGGCGGCGCGACGCAATTTCTCGGTTTCGGCCATGTCGACCGTGAGCGTCTGGGGGTTGGTGATGACGACGCCGTAGTCTTCGCGCGCACCGGTAACGGAAACCAGGCCGTTCTTCACGTCCCACACGATTTTCTCGACCGGGCGCTCGAACGGATTGCCGTAACCGCCGCCGCCCGGATTGAGGTTGGTCACCGACTCGCCGGGCTTCAGATTTTCAATCACATTCTTGCGGATGGTCTCGACCTTGCCGCCGCGTTTGACTTCGATGCGGCCGACCTTGCTGTCGACCATCTTCGAGATCGCGCCGGCGGCACCGACTGCCGGGATACGGCGTCCCTCACCGAATGTAATAAAGGTCATGTCGCGGTCGAGCGGCTCGACCTCCCAAGCTGTTCCCGACCCGCCGCGAAACTTGCCGGCGCCGCCGGAATCTTCGATCAGCGAATAGCGGTGAATGACGATCGGGTAGGAGTATTCCAAGAGCTCGACATCGCCCGAGGTGAGCGCGCCGAAGCAGCATTCCGGACCGCAGGCATGCCATCCGTCCTGCTGCGGCGTGGCGCCGGCACCCGAGATAATGGTTGCGAGCACCATCGTCACATATTCCTCGTTGGTGCGGGTGTCCCAACCGGCGATGTTGAAGCCATTGGCATGGCCCCAGGAGGCGGAGACCTTTGCGGGCATCGCTTTCTCGAAGGCAAGCCGCACGGCGTCGGTCAACGTCTCCATCGGCGTTGTCGTGCAGTTCATATGCGGCGCCGGCTCGACCGCGTTGCACAGCGTGCCCTTTGGACCGAAGTCGACCGCCACGCAGCGATAGAGCCCCTCGTTATAAGGTGGCGGCAATTGCGCAAACATCATGAGCCCGAGGTAGACGCCGGAATGCGAATTGCCTTCGTATGAATTGATAAAGTACGGGATCTGCGGCGGGCTCTTGATGGCGATGTGGCAGGTATCGCTCTTGATCGTCACGGTCGCGGTGATTTCGAAATCGCCGTGGCCGTGGCCGGCGTCCTCGAGGATCGCCGTGCCCTGATAGACGCCGTCCGGCACCGCTTTGATCAGGCTGCGCATGTGCCGGTCGGCCATGTCGAGCAGTTCGTTGATGCAGGTGTCGGTCTGGTCGAGGCCGTATTTCTCGATCATGCCGAGCAGATTGCGCTCGCCGACCTGGCATGCGCCGATCAAGGCGTTGAAGTCGCCTTCCTGGTCGCGGCGCGCGCGCATGTTGGTGAAGATGAGATTGATCACGTCATTGCGCGGCTTGCCGCGGTCCCAGATCTTGACCGGCGGAATGCGCAAGCACTCGGCATAGATTTCGGTGGCATTCGGATTGTAGCCCGCTGGTACCGGACCGCCGATGTCGGTCAGATGCCCCTTGCACACCGTCCAGTAGCGCAACTTGCCCTTGTAAAAGACGGGCTTATACATGCACACGTCGATGGCATGGCTGCCGCCGAAGGCCGGGTCGTTGTGCAGGATCAAATCGCCTTCGTGAATGTCGTCGCCGAAATAGCGCGCGACCGACTTCATCGCGGGGATGAGCGAACCGAGATGGATGGGAATGTCCTGTCCCTGCAGGATCATTTCCGGGACGTGATTGAACAGCGCGGTTGAATAGTCGTGTGCCAGATTGAACACGCTCGAGCGCGCGGTTTTCTCCAACGAAAGCGTCATTTCGCGCTGGGTGGTTTCGAGAATCCCGCGGATGACCGACAGCGTGATCGGATCGACCTTGGTTTTTGTCTTGGTCTTGGCGGCGGATTTGGACGCCGATTTGGCTGCGCTCTTGGATTTTTTCACTTTCTTCGTCTTGTCCGCCATGTCATGCCCCCGGTTGCCTACGCGTGAGTCAGCAACGACTCCGCTAGTCACTCGGAACCGCTTCATTCAAGCTAGCGCGTCCATCTTGAAATGCAAAGCTTGCACGCCGCCGCCGAAAGCAACCATGTCCGGCCGCCGGATGCATGGAAATCAATTCGCCGGCTCTGCGCCGACTGCGCCAATCACTCTCGACGGCTTCATAAGATTGAGATTATTGACTAGAATATGAGAAACGCAGTTTTCCGATCGAAGAAGCGATCGGACCCGTGGAAATATGGAGATCAGGACGATGGCCGCAGCGAGATCGAACACCAAGATCGCGATCAATTGCGACATGGGCGAAAGCTTCGGCCTCTACAAGATGGGCGACGACGAAGGGCTGATGCCCCACATCACCATCGCCAATGTCGCCTGCGGCTTCCATGCCTCCGATCCTTCGGTGATGGCGAAAACGGTGCGGCTGGCGAAGCGGCGCAACGTCAAGGTCGGCGCCCATCCGTCCTTACCCGACCTGCAAGGGTTCGGCCGGCGCGAGATGAAGATGCGCCCGGAAGAACTGACCGATTGCATCGTTTATCAGGTCGGCGCGCTCAAGGGCTTCCTTCAACGCGAGGGCATGCAGCTTTACCACATCAAGCCGCATGGATCGCTCTACGGCATGGCGGCTCGCTCGGAAGAGGTTGCCAAAGCGGTCGCTGACGCCGCCAAGGTGTTCGGTGTGCCGGTCATGGGCATGGTCGGCACCTTGCACGAGAAGGTCTATCAGGCCGAGGGCCTGGACTTCATTTCCGAATATTACGCTGACCTCGACTATGACGATCAGGGCATGGTCATCATCACGCGCGAGCACCATGCCTTCGACCCGAAGCGGGCGGCCGAGCGGGCCTTGCGTGCCGTGAAAGAAGGCGTCACGGTGTCGGTCAATGGCAAGGAAGTTCGCGTGCGTGCCGACTGCATTTGCGTTCATTCCGACACGCCCAATGCCGTCGAGCTCGCGCAAACCGTCAAAACCGCGGTCGCCGAATATCTTTAAACCAAGCCGACGCTGAGAGGGGATGCGAGAATGGCGCAGCATGAAGTCTTAAGCCCGCTGCCCGGAATTTTTTACCGGCGCCCGGCACCGGAAAAGCCGCCGTACAAGGACGATGGCGACAAGGTTGCCGACGGCGACATCATTGGGCTCATTGAGGTGATGAAGCAATTTACCGAGGTGCATGCCGATGCGGCCGGCAAGGTGGTGCGCTTTCTCGTCGACAACGAGGCGCCGGTCGAGCCCGGACAGGCAATATTGGTGATCGAGACGGCCTGATCGTCACGCCGGGTCGCGCTGCTACGGCCCGGCGTTTGCTCGCAACTCGCGCAGGATGCCGACGATCAAGCCGTCGCTACGCTCCATCTCATCGAGAATGGAAAAATGGTCGGCGCGCGGAATTTCGCAGAGCAGCGCGGGTAATCTTTGCCGGGAGCGCGCCTCCGCATAGTCGGCGGATTGTTGCAGCATCAGGGGCAGCTCGGCGCCGCCGACCACGATGGCCAGTGGAATCTTCGCCGACTGTTGCGTGCGGGTCGGCGAATTCCGCAGCGCCATGGCTTCATCGAGGCCGAGCTTGTCGTTGACATAGCAATGCCGCATCGGTTCGAGGTCGTAGATGCCGCTGATTGCAAGGCAGGCTCGGATCGACGGATGATCCATGGTCATGGCGGCTAGTTGGGCGCCCGCCGACCATCCAGACAACAGAAGCTTTTCCGGATCGCCGTCAAGCGCCGGCAATTCCGCTATGAGCCAATCAAGCGCGCTGCGAATCTCGGCAACGATCTCGTCCATGGATGCCGCGGGCGCCAGCGTGTAGCCGACAAGCGCGACATTCATTCCGATCGTCAGCGGGCCGGTTGCGACGAAGGTAAAGTTTTCTTTCGCTCGCATCTGCCAATAGCCGCCGTGCACGAAAACGAGCGTCGGCGCGCGGCGCGCGCCACATCTAATGAAATCGATCCGGTTGCGCGGCCGCGGACCGTAAGCGAGGTCGAGCATCGCGTTGGGCCGTTGCCGCACCGCCGCGCTGCGCGGTTCCCAAGAGGCGGTGATGGCGCCGCAATTGGCGACCGCGGCGGCGCTGTTATAAGCCTCGCCGAGGCCCGCCCGATCAAGACTGCGCCAATCGATGCGCGGACCCCGCACCGTCATCCGCGTGTCCTGCGATTTCCGACAGTGCCCGGCTGCGACTGGCGGCGACGGGGGTTCAGCCGGCCGCCTTCTTCGGCAATGCCGATATCACGTCAGAGGATTTGGTCACGAAGCCGAAGCATTTTTTGACGTTCCACAAGGTCGCTTCGTGGCAGAAATCCGGAGAGGTCGTGCCGCAGCAATCCTGGACGAGCACGCAATTATAGCCGAGGAAATGTGCGTCGGTCAGCGAGTGCAGCACGCATTGGTCGGTGTTGACGCCGCTGAAGAAGACGGTCTTCACCTCGAGATTGCGCAGGATGCTGTCGAGCGGCGTGTCCCAAAAACCGCTGATCCGGAACTTGTCGACTTTGATGTCTTCCGGCAGTTGCTCGAGTTCGTCGACCACAGCCGCCGACCAGCTGTCTTTCTCCAGAAGATGCGCGCCGTTGCCCGGCAGTTCACCACCGATGCCGATGCCGTTGCCGTCCGGATTGAACACGTAAAGAATCGTTGGCGGCAGGTTCTTGCGATCGGGCCGGTTGCCCCAATTGAGCCAGATGATCGGCACGCCGTTCGCACGCAGCGCCGGCAGAATCGCTTGCAGCGGCTTGATCGGTGCGCGCTCGGGCGAGAGATCCGCGCCGAGCCAATCGACCCATCCGCCCGGAGCGCAGAAATCGTTCTGCATGTCGACCACGATCATCGCCGAGCGGGCGAGGTCGATGGTGATATTTTGCGGCTCGGCCGAGATAGCCGCCGGCAGCGGCTCCTTCGCCGGCATCGAGAGATCGACATGCGACGGACTGACTTTCCAGGCATAGGCGCCGGTCCCCAGGCGCACAGACTCGACGTCACGTCCGCCAACGACCGACGGCATCGCCTTCGTATTCGACATCGCCTCTCCTCCTCACAAATGCCTTGAATCGCCGCTCGCGCGTCCGCAATGAGGCGCGTTTTGCCGCCGATTCACCTGCAAGCGATGTGCCAAGCGAGAGTGCGTCGTGTCGCGGTACGTTCTATTCGCGCTCAATCGGCATGTTGCGGCGAACTTCAAGACGGCCGCTGTCGTACTCGATGCGGCAAAAATCGATGAAGGCGCGCACTTCCGCGCTCGGCTCGCGTGCGCGCGGCCACACGAGGCCGGTGTTCATCGTCGGAATATTCGCCGCCACCTCGCGCACCTCGATGCGGCTACCTTCCAGCGACCACGGCCGATACATCATATCTGAAAGTATTGTGACGCCTTGGCGATGAGCGATCAGGCTGCGAATAGCCTCGACCGACTCGGTGCGAATAATGATGTTGGGTTGCAGATTGTGCACGCGCCAATAGGCGCCGGTCGTGAACTCGGCATCGTCGATGACAAGCTGGATGTAGGGGAGGGCGGCGACATCACCAAGCGTAACGATTTCCTGATTGAGCAGTGGATGCTTGGGCGGCAGCCACAGCCGCCGCATCGAGTGAACGAGCGTGTGGCTTAACAGTTTCTGGCGATTGGAGAGGTTCGACACCAGCATCAGCGCCAGGTCGTGCCTGCCGTCGATCAGGCCCTCTTCGAGGTTCAGGCGCTTTTCCTCCACGACCCGGACTTGAATATTCGGAAACGTTCTCTGAAAGCGCGATAACAGCGGCGCGAGGAAGTAGCCGGCGACCGTGATGGTCGTCGCAAGTTTCAGCGTGCCTTCCATTTCGCTGTCGGGGCGCGCCAACGCGTCGTTGGCACCTTCGATGGCGGACAAGATGTTGCGGCAATGCGCCAGGAAACGATGTCCCTCATAGGTCAGATCAAGTCCGCGCGGCTGCCGCTGAAACAGCTTCATGCGCGAGAGCGTTTCCAATTCGCTCACCGCCTCGGTGACTACGGACGGGGAAATTCCCAGCATTGAGGCTGCGGCGCTGATCTTGCCGCTTTCAGCGACGGCAATGAAATAGCGAATCTGGCGGAATGTGACCAAAGCCATGAAACGGTCTGGTCGAATGCCTCCGTCGCGTTCTGCCGTCTTTGATTTGTTTTGCCTATCCATCGTGCATTTCTTCGCGCATATGCGCATCAATTAATCACGGTGCATTTGGCTTTTCCGAAATCGCAATTCTGGAATTTGAAATTTACAAGATCGCGGGTCGCTTGCAACCTTCTGCCCACTCGCTGTGCACCCCGCGGGCGCATCAGTGATCGCCTGCAAAACCCGCAGAGTAGGCGTTGCAAAGCGCATGTTGAGTTGCGACGGCAGACGCGCTCTGCCAGCCGAGAATCGCAGCCGTGCCTGAACAAGCGATGGGTTTGGTGAACGGTACCATGCTCGGCAGCGATTGCTTCACGGCCGTCGTTCTGGACTACGCGCATGACGCGTGGGTTTGGACGGGCGCGGCCATTAACCTCAGCTGTCGAGACACGCGGCCGCTTCAGAAAAGTTGGCTTCGACCTTGCAAGCGTAGCCGGAATGCGTGCCGGCGCAGCGGCTCTTAAATTCCATCTACATCTAATAGAGGGGTTCAATGATGATGGACTATATTGCGACCTTTAGAAAGTACGGACGGTCGCTGACTGCGTTCATGGCGATCACCGCCGGCGTCGCGTCGGCGGTGATCGCGGCTCACCAAGCAGCCGCGGCTGAAATGTCGCCGGCCGCCAAGGCCGTCGTCGATTACGACAAGTCCGGGGCGAAGCCGTCCAAGAAATACCGCATCGCCTACCTCACCGAATGCGTCGACAATCCGTATTGTCTGGCGCGGCTTGCCGGTCTCAAAGCGGCCGCCGCCAAATACGGCTTCGAGTTCAAGATTTTCGACGCGAATTTCAGTCCGGCGACGCAAGCCAAGGTGGTCGAGAACGCCGTCACCGAAGGCTTTGACGGCTACCTGTTCGGCCCGGCGGCGGCGCAGCCCGGTTGCGGTCTTTACAATCGCCTGCTCAAGCCGACCGGCAAGCCGATCGTCTCGATCGACATCGCGATGTGCGGTGATCCCGACTACACTCCTGGGCTCGCGGCAACGCTGACGATGCAGGGACCGGCGCACTTCAACGAATTCATCGACAGTGCGTTTGCGTCCTGCAAGGGCACGTGCTCGGTGGCGGCGGTCGGCGGATTCGTCGGCTCCGATCTGTTCACCTACTGGGAAAACGCCATCAAGGCGGCGGCCGCGAAATATCCGAACGTCAAAGTCGTGGTCGACGAGCCGGCAAATTTCGATCCGCGCATCGCGCTCACGAAAATCCAGAGCGCATTGCTCGCGCATCCCGACATCAACATCATCATCTCGTCGTGGGATGATATGTCGCGCGGCGTCGAGCAGGCGGTCGTCGCCGCCGGCAAGACTCCGGGCAAGGATATTCAGATCTTCTCGGGCGGCGGCACCAAGGTCGGCATCGCCAAGGTCCGCGCCGGCACGTGGGCGCAAACCACCGCTTACCTTCCTTATCAGGAAGCCTATTACGGCGCGGCCGCGTTGATGATGGCGCTCGAGGGAAAACCGATCAACGCCTATATCGATGAGGCTCTCCTGCCGGAGATCGTCAACACCACCGGCACGATCTTCATGACCAAGGCCAACGCCGACAAGTACGAGCCGGTCTACTGAGCGGTCGCAATGCCATTTGGGTTTCGGGCCGTGCTGGCCCGGAGCCCTGCGACTTAAGCTAAGGGCACGATGGTGCAGTCCCCGATCGGCAGCAAGCGGATGAGCGAGTCCACGCTCGCCATCCGCGTGCGCAACGTTTCGAAGTCGTTTCCTGGCGTTCAGGCGCTGCGCAAGGTGAGCTTTGTACTGGAGACCGGCGAAGTGCACGGGCTGGTCGGCGCCAACGGGGCCGGCAAGTCGACTTTCATCCGCATGCTTTCGGGTGCGAGCACGCCCGACACCGGCGACATCGAAGTGCAGGGCCGGCCGATCTCGTTCGAGGATCCGCGGGCGCAGCGCAACAACGGCATCGCCGCGATCTATCAGGAATTGACCATCATCCCGGAAATGTCGGCGCTGTCCAACGTCTTCTTGGGCGAGGTGCCGCACCGCTGGTTCATCGTCGACCGCGGCGGCATGGAGAAACGCTTCCGCGAGCTCGCGCAATGGATGGGTGTGAAAATAGCGCCGCACGCCAAGGCCAATACGCTCTCGGTCGCCAATCAGCAGATGCTGGAGATCATGCGTGCGGTCCACGCCGAGCACGACGTGATCATCATGGACGAGCCGACCGCGCCGCTCGGCCCGTTCGAGCGATCGCGGCTTTACGAATTGATCGGCCGCCTGAAGGAAAACAACGTCTCGATCATTTTCATCTCGCATGACCTCGACGAGGTGCTGCGCCTGTGCGACCGCGTCTCGGTGATGCGTGACGGCCAGCTTATCGAAACGCGGCCGTCGGCGGGCTGGACCAAAGACTCGCTGGTGAAGGCGATGCTGGGCGATGTGCAAATCGTTCCCGGCCGCAAGCGGGAGCGCGGCGCAGTCAAAGAGCTTCTGCGCGTGCGCAATCTATCACTGCCGGGCAAAGTCTCCGGAATCAGCTTTGAGCTCGGCGAAGGCGACGTCCTCGGCATTGCCGGGCTTGTGGGCGCGGGCCGCACCGAGGTTCTGCGTTCGATCGCGGGCCTCGAGCCGTCGTCCGAAGGCAGCATGGCGATTGACGGGCAGGGATGCTCGTGGCCGCCATCGGTCGGCGAGGCGATCGGGCGCGGCATCGCGCTCGCACCGGAAGATCGCAAGCGCGAAGGGCTCGTGCTCTCGCGTTCCGCCCTGTCGAACCTTTTGCTCGCGGATATCGGCTCCGTCGCGCGGGGACCTATCATCTCGCCCGGCGCGCGGCGGGCGACCGCAACGACGCTCGCCCGGCAGATCGGATTCAATCCCGACCGGCTCGACACCGACGCGCTTCATCTTTCCGGCGGCAATCAGCAAAAGCTCGTCATCGGCAAGTGGCTGCATCGGCGGCCGCGCGTGCTTTTGCTCGACGAGCCGACCCGCGGCATCGACCTCGGCGCCAAGCAAGAGATTTTTCAGACCATTCGCAGTCTCAGCGATCAGGGCATGGGCGTCATTCTGGTCTCGTCCGATCTGGAAGAAGTCGTCGAGCATGCCGATCGCATTCTGGTGATGGCGCGCGGCAAACAGATCGCCACCCTCGACGGCCATGAGGCGAGCGTCGAGCGCATCCTCAATCTCATCTTCGCCGTTGAAGACCGTCCCGCTATGGCAGGAGCGAATTAGCTTTGCGAGTCCTCGAATGACGACCATTAACACGGCGCGTCCTGTGACCCGCCCCGTCGCGGCGTGGCGCGATCAATTGCCGACGCTGATCCGCGTCTACGGCATCATCCTGACCTTGGTGCTGCTGGTCGCGGTGGTCGGTATCGGCAATCCCGCCTTCCTGTCGGCACAGAACATCTTCAACATGCTGTCGCAGTGGGCACCCGCCGGCATCATGGCGGTTGGTATGACATTCGTCATCCTGACCGGCGGCTTCGATCTGTCGGTGGCGTCGGGCTATTCGCTATGCGCCGTCGTCGCGGCCTATGTCGGGCAAAGTTATCCGCCATCGATCGCTTTCGCGGCGGCGATCGTGGTCGGGCTGCTGTTCGGATTGGCCAACGGCGTGCTTGTCGCCGTGGTGCGCATCAATCCATTCATCACCACGGTCGGCAGTGGCTTCGTCATCAATGGCGTTGCGCTGGTTATGACCAAGAACGCGGCGTTTCTGGTCGATAATCCGGATTTCGGTACGCTCGGCGCCGGGCGATGGCACGGCGTCCCCTATTCCGGCATGCTGCTGATCGTCTTCCTGCTGGTATTCGGTTTCATCCTGGCGCGCACCGTTTACGGCGAGGCGATCTATTCGGTTGGCGGTAACTACGAAGCAAGCCGTCTATCCGGCATTCGCGTCCGCACAGTGGTCGCCAGTACCTATGTCGTGCTCGGCGGCTGTGTCGGCCTTGCCGGCAGCATCATCGCCTCGCAACTGTCGTCCGCGCAGGCCAACCTCGATCCCGGCATCATCTTCGACGTGCTTACCATCGTGGTGGTCGGCGGTACCTCGCTGTCGGGCGGCGTCGGCGCGATGTGGCGCACGGTCGTCGGGCTTGGAATCATCGCGACCATCTCGAACGGCTTCGTGCTGCTCGATATCAGTCCGTACTATCAGTCGATCATCAAGGGCGCGATCATCGTTGCGGCGCTGGCCCTCGACGGCGGTCTCACCCGCCTGGTGCGCGCCAAATGAAGAACACTTGAGGCTGCGGCGCGTTCTTTCAACGCCGCCGGCCTTCGTCGTGCGGGATTGGAATCATCAAGGAGAGTTCTGTGGCCAAGAGTTTTGCCCTCGAAGAGACGACAATCGACCAGATTCACGACGCCTATCGGGGCAAGACCCTAACATGCGTCGAGCTCGTGCAAGGCTATCTGGATAGGATCGCAGCCTACGATCAGAACGGACCGGCGCTGAACGCCTATGTCGCGCTCAACCCGGACGCGTTGAAGGAAGCCGCCGCGCTCGATGCAGCCTTCCAGCAGTCCGGAAAGCTGAGCGGCCCGCTGCACGGGATCCCGATCGCGGTCAAGGATCAGGCCGAGACCAAGGGCATTCCGACGAGTTTCGGTTCGATCGCCATCAAGGGCTACGTTCCAAAGGAGGACTCGACGCTCGTTGCCAAGCTCAAAGCGGCTGGCGCGGTCATCCTCGGCAAGACGACTTTGCCCGATTTCGCCACCTCCTGGTTTGGCTATTCGTCTGCCAGCGGCGAAACCAAGAACCCCTACGATCTCGCTCGCGATCCGGGCGGCTCGAGCGCCGGCACCGGCGCGGCGATCGCCGCCAACCTCGCGGCGGTCGGTATAGGCGAAGACACCGGTGGTTCCATTCGCGTGCCGGCAAGCTTCGACAATCTCGTCGGTGTGCGCGTGACGCCCGGCCTGATCAGCCGTAAGGGTCTCTCTCCGCTCGTGGTCTTTCAGGACACCGCGGGTCCGATGGGGCGCAATGTCAAGGACACCGCGATCGTGCTGGACGCGATCGTCGGCTACGATCCGCTCGATCCCTACACGACGGCCTACGTCATTGCCGGCCACGAAGGCAGCTACACCGACCACCTCGACCCGAATGGGCTGAAGGGCACGCGCATCGGCGTGCTGAAAGAGGCCTTTGGCAGCGACAGCGATCCCGACAGTGCCGAAGTGAACAAGGTCGTGCGCGCAGCGATTAAATCAATCGCAGCGGCCGGCGCCGAGATCATCGAGGTCAGTCTGCCGAATATGATGGATTTTATTGTCGAGACGTCGCTCTACATCACGCATTCGCGCCACGACATCAATGCGTTCCTCGGCAAAAATCCGGCTTTCGCCTATTCGTCGCTCGATGCGATCTACAAAGACGGCAAATATCACAAGAATCTCGATCTCATCAAAGATATCATGTCGGGTCCGGCAAAGCCGCAGGACGATCCGGAATACTATCGCAAGCTTGCCGCGCGCGATGCCTTCCAGCGCGCCGTCGTCAACATCATCGCCGCCAACAAGCTCGACGGTATTTGCTTCCCGTCGTGCCAGGTGCTGCCGCCGACGCGCGAGGAACTGAATAATGGGCGCTGGACGGTTCTGACCTTCCCGACCAACACATTGATTGCAGCTCAGACATGGCTGCCGTCGATTTGCCTGCCGGCGGGGTTCTCGTCAGCGGGCATCCCGGTCGGCCTGGAAATGGTCGTGCTGCCCTATCACGAGCCCGATCTTTTTCGCCTCGGCTACGCTTTCGAGCAGGCGACGCACCACCGCCGCCCGCCCGCGGCGGCGCCACCGCTCTAGGCGGAGCGCAGGCGGGCGAGCAGGCCAAACTCGCCCTTGCGTTGCAGCGTTATGCTGCTAAAGCCGAAGCTGTTTTCTGCCGGGACACGTAGAAAAGATGAGACATTTCCAGCGGCCGAGCCGACCGGCCGCCGTCAGCAACCAAGCGATGGCCGCGACTTCGCACCCGCTGGCCACGGAGACCGCCATCGCGGTCTTGCAGGACGGCGGCAATGCCGTCGATGCGGCGATCGCGGCGGCGGCGGTACTCTGCCTCGCCGAGCCGCATATGACCGGTATCGGCGGAGATTGTTTCGTTCTCTATTCGCCGAAGGGCGGATTGCCGCTGGCGCTCAATGGTTCCGGCCGCGCGCCCGCGGCGGCGACGGTGGATTGGCATTTGGAGCGCGGTTTCCGGGAAATTCCGGAGCTGTCCGCGCACGCCGTCACCGTGCCGGGTGCCGTCGATGCCTGGTTCCGACTGCTTGCCGATTTCGGCACGCGCGAGATGGAAGAGCTGCTGCGACCGGCCATCCGCTTGGCTGAGGACGGCTGTCCGGTGGCGCCGCGCGTCGCGTTCGACTTCACCAAAGCCTGCGCGCGGGTGGCCGACGATCCGGTCGCGGCGCCATTGTTTCTGCGCGGCGGCAAGCCGCTCGCACAGGGCGAAACGGTGCGTCAGCCGCTTTTGGCCGCCACGCTCCGCCGTATCGCCAAGGCGGGGCGCACCGGATTTTACGAGGGCCCCATCGCCGACGACATGGTGGCGCGGCTGCGCGCTCTCGGCGGCTTGCATACGCTGGAGGATTTCGCCTTGCAGCAGTCCGTCTACGAGACGCCGATATCGGTGACGTACGCCGGACACGAGGTTTATGAATGCCCGCCCAACGGCCAGGGTATTGTCGCCTTGATGATGCTCAACGCACTTGCGCGCTTCGATCTGTTGGATGCGCAATCGAGCGAGGCCGATCAGATTCATTTGCTGGCCGAAGTCACCAAGGCCGCATACAGCGCGCGAGACGCGTATTTCTGCGATCCGGTGGCCAATCCGTTCGACGTGTCGCACTATCTGTCGGGTGAATATGCCGACCGAACCCGCGCTGCGATCAGCCTTCGCCACTCATCGGAGGCTTTGGTGCTCGATGAAGTAGAGCACAGGGATACGGTCTATCTCGCGGTGGTCGATCGCGACGGCAACGCCATCTCCTTCATCAACTCGCTGTTCGCCGAATTCGGCTGCGGCATCATGGCGCCGGAGAGCGGGGTGTTGTTCCATAGCCGCGGATCGATCTTTCGCGTCGCGCCGGGCCACCCGAACGCCATCGGGTCAAGAAAGCGTCCGCTGCACACCATCATTCCGGGCATGCTGGTGAAGAACGGCGGCGCCGTTATGCCCTTTGGCATCATGGGAGGTCATTATCAGGCGACCGGCCACGCGCATTATCTGACCCGGCTCTTGCGGGGTGGTCTCGATCCGCAAGCCGCGGCCGAGGCGCCGCGCAGCTTCGCTTATGGCGGCGTGCTGCAACTCGAGCCGACAATCGATACCGTCACCGCCGCCGAGCTCGAACGGCGGGGCCACGCGGTTGTCTTCACCGACAAACCGCTGGGTGGCTGCCAAGCCATCCTGATCGATCGCGAGCGCGGTCTTCTGATCGGAGGCTCGGACCCGCGCAAGGACGGCGTTGCGATGGGATATTGATCCACGCGCTTGACGGGTCGCCGAGATAAAGAGAATGTCTGCGGCCCGGAAGGACGGCGGTTGCGGAATATGCGCGCGTGTTTGATAAGCTGTTAGTCGCCAATCGCGGCGAGATCGCCGTGCGGATCATCCGCGCCGCAAAGGAACTCGATCTGCGGACGGTCGCCGTGTTCAGCGACGCGGACAAGGAGAGCCTTGCGGTGCAATTTGCGGACGAAGCGGTCCATATCGGACCGTCGCCGGCCGGCAAGAGTTACCTCAACATCGATACGGTCATCGCCGCAGCGCGCCAATCCGGTGCCGGCGCGATTCATCCGGGCTATGGCTTTTTGTCCGAGAATCCGCGTTTCGCCGAAGCTGTCGCCGCTGCGGGCCTCGTGTTTGTCGGGCCGACCGCCGAAACCATCCGGATGATGGGCGACAAGGCAGCGGCCCGGGCGGCGGCACAGGCGGCGGGCGTACCCGTGGTGCCTGGCAGTGAAGGTGAAGTCGCCGATCTCGATCATGCGCTCGCCGCCGCCGGCAAGATCGGCTTTCCGGTCATGCTCAAGGCCAGCGCCGGTGGCGGCGGCCGCGGCATTCGCGTCGCGCACGATGAGGCGGGCTTCGAGCATCAGTTTCACACCGCGCAAGCCGAGGCCAAGGCAGCCTTCGGCAGCGGTGCGCTCTATCTGGAACGCTTCCTCCAGCGCGCGCGCCATTTGGAGGTGCAGGTGCTCGGCGACGGCGAGCACGTCGTTCATTGCTTCGAGCGCGAATGCTCGCTCCAGCGCCGGCGCCAGAAAGTCTGGGAGGAAGCGCCGTCGCCGGCCATCGACCACGATACCCGCGAGGCGCTCTGCGCCTCGGCCGTGCGGCTCGCGGAGCGGGCCGGTTATCGCGGCGCGGGGACGCTGGAATATCTCTACGACGAAGACGCCGGCAAGTTCTTCTTCATCGAGATGAACACGCGCATCCAAGTCGAGCATCCAATCACCGAATTGATCACCGGCATCGATCTCGTACGCGAGATGATCCGTATCGCGCAGGGCGAACCGCTTGGACTGTCACAAGCCGACGTGCAGATGCGTGGCGCCAGCATCGAAGTCCGGATCAACGCCGAGGATCCGGACAAGAACTTCCGGCCGTCGCCGGGCAAGGTCGGCGCGCTGGCGCTGCCGGCCGGGCCGGGTGTGCGGGTCGATACCATGCTCTATCCCGGCTACGCGGTGCCGGCCTATTACGACTCTCTCCTTGCCAAGATCATTGTCCATGCGGAAACTCGGGCGCTGGCACTGGCGCGGCTGCGCCGGGCGCTCGACGAATTCGCAATCGAGGGTGTCGTCACAACCGCAGCGCTGCATAAACGGCTGGTCCGCCTGGACGAAGTGCAGGCAGCGCGTTTCGACACCGGATTTCTGGAGCGATTGCTGGCGGCCCAGCCGCCGACGGCTTGATTGAGTTGGATTGCGGTCAAGGGCAACGAGGGGCAGAGATACGCATGAGCGGAATTCGTTACTCCTTCGGCGCCGACGAGCATGTCTTCGCCGAAATCGACGAGGAAATGTCGCTGGAAGCCTTTTTCAAGGGCATGGCGATCTGCAAGGAACTCGAGAAGCGCAGGCTTCCAGGCGTCTCGGAAATTTGTCCGTCCAATGCGTCCTATCTGGTCCGCTTCGACCCGGACGTGATTCACCCGGACAAGATGATGGCCACCTTGACGGAAATCGAGGCGCAGGTCGGGGACGCCGAGATCGAGTTGGCGACCCGCATTGTCGAGATGCCGGTGCTTTATAACGATCCCTGGACCAAAGAAACGGGGGCGCGGTTCCGCGAGCGTCATCAGGATCCGAACAGCACGGACATCGAATACGCCGCCCGCATCAATGGCTACAAATCGATCGACGATTTTGTCGCCGCACATTCGGGCGCACCGTGGTTCGTGTCCATGGTTGGCTTTGTCGCCGGCCTTCCCTGGCTTTATCAGATTGTCGAACGATCGAAGCAGATCGAGGTGCCGAAATACTTGCGGCCGCGCACCGACACGCCGAAGTTGACGATCGGTCACGGCGGTTGCTTCATGGCGATCTATTCGGTGCGCGGCGCCGGCGGCTACCAGATGCTCGGCATCACACCGGCGCCGATTTACGATCCGGCGCAGAAGCTCCCTTACTTCAAGGACTTCCTCGCCGTCTTCAAGCCCGGCGACATGGTGAAATTCAAGCCCATTAGCCGCGAGAAATACGATCGCGACGTGAAAGCGGTCGAGGCCGGCACGTTCAACCTGGCGTTCCGGCCGGTCACTTTCTCATTGAAGGATTTTCACAAAGATCCGGGCGGCTACAGCCGGCATCTGGTGGAGGCGCTCTATGGCCATTGAGGTGATCAAGCCGGGTCTTGCGACCACCGTCCAGGATGCCGGCCGGCCCGGTTATTATAATGTCGGCATTCCGCTCTCGGGCGCGCTCGATCAATACGCCTTGCGCGTCGCCAATCTATTGGTCGGCAATGACGAAGGCGCCGCCGTCCTGGAAGCAAGTTTGCTGGCGCCGGAGCTTGTATTTCGCGCACCGGCCGTCATCGCGATCACCGGCGCCGAAGCGACGCCGAAGATCGACGGCGAGGTGCGGCCGCGCAACGAGTCGTTCGCGGTCAAGGCGGACGACAAGCTCACCTTCGATTTCATGAAGGCCGGTGCGCGGTGTTACGTCGCCGTGGCCGGCGGCATTGACGTGCCGGTCGTCCTCGGCAGCCGTTCGACCTATGGCCTCGGAGCGCTGGGCGGTTTTTCAGGCCGCAAGGTTGCGGCCGGTGATGTGCTGCCGGTCGGCCAGCCGCGCTCAGGCGCGCGCGCCGGCCGCAAGCTCGCGAGCGAACTGACACCCACCTATCCGAAGTCGCTCGAGCTGCGCGTGGTGACAGGCCTCTACTTCCATCGCCTGACGGACGAGGCCGCAAAGAACTTCTTCGAGGATACATGGACAGTCGCGCCGGAAGCCGACCGCATCGGCTACCGCTATCGCAAGGGGCGCCCGCTTTCTTTCCGCGAGCGCAAACAGCCCTTTGGCGCGGGGTCGGACCCGTCTAACATCGTAGATGCCGGCTATCCCTATGGCTCGATCCAGGTGCCGGGCGGTCTCGAGCCGATCATCCTGCACCGCGACGCCGTGTCGGGCGGCGGCTATGCTATGATCGGTACCGTGATCAGCGCCGACATGGATCGCGTTGCGCAGATGCAGCCGAACAATCTCGCCCGCTTTGTTGTGGTCGACATGGCGACCGCGCTCAAAGCGCGCGCCGAGTACAAGGCGCGCGACGGCCGGCTGCGGTCGCTGTTGTCTGCGTAGTGCCAAGGCGCGGTCCAAGTTGCGGCCGCGGTGACTGACGCATCGTACTGATACACGCTCTCGAGGCGAGGGAGGCAGGCATGACTGATTTCAAGTTTGACCCACGTCGAACCGCGCTCCTCAACATCGACATGCAGAATTGCTTTGTCGAAAATTCGCCGGTCGCGGCGCCGCGCGGCCGCGAGATTGTACCGCGCATCAACAAGCTTGCCGAGGTTTGCCGCAAGCGCGGCGCGCTGGTCATTCACACGCTGCATCTGGTGCGGCCGGACGGCAGCAATACCGGCGTCATGGGTGTGATCATTCCGGCCATCGCCGCCGGCCTGATCAACAAGGGCAACAAGCAAGCAGAGCTACATCCGGACATCGTGGTCGGCAAGAACGATATTCTGCTGGAGAAACCCCGCTACGGCGCCTTCCACGGCACCGATCTCGACATCATCCTGCGCAATCGCGGCATCGACACGGTGATCATCACCGGCATCTGCACCAATGTGTGCTGCGAAACGACGGCGCGCGAAGCCAATATGCGAGACTACAAGGTCTTCTTCATCAGCGATGGCACGGCGACGTTCAACACGCCGGAGGTTTCGGCGGACCAGATTCAACTGGTCGTGCTGGCAACGCTGAAAGCCGCCTTCGCGCAGATCGAAAACACCGCGAGCATGATCCGCAAGCTGGAAGAGCACCGGAGCGCATTCGCGGCGTGAGATCTTTGGTGAGCATGATCTTTTCGGAAAACCGGTACCCACTTTTCCGGATCATGCTCTACGGCGCCGGGAAGTGCGCAAGAATCTTGAATTTCAGCCCGTCGGCCTGGGCGAGATAGATGTCGGACAGGAGGTGGCGCGCGTGCATGGTCACCCGGCCGCGGCCGCCCGTATAGCTGATCCCCTCCGACACGCGTGAAAGCTCGGCGACACCAAGTGAGCCGGCGCGACGCGCAAGTTCCGCGTAGAGGCGAATGCCTTCGTAACACGACTGTCCGATCGTGTTGGGCATCGGCGCATCACCGCCGAACGCGGCATGGTAGCGGTCGAGAAAAGTTTGATTTGCCGGCGTATCGAGCACCGCCAGATAGCCGGCGGTGAAGTAGAAGTTTTCGGCGTGCCGCGCGCCGATACCGAACAATGTATTCTCCTCGCTCGCAACGGACAGGCGCAGCATGTGCCGCGCGAGACCCGCGGACGCAAAGGCGCGATTGAAGGTCACGCAGTCGGTCCCGACCATGGAGACCAGTACGACGTCGGGGCGCGCTTCGCGGATGCGCGCGAGATACGTCTCATGGTCCTCGCACCCGAATGGGACATAATCGACGCCGACCACTTCGCCGCCGGTCTCCTTGACGTAACGGCGAGCCGCGCGATGCGAGACGTGCGGCCAAACATAGTCGTTGCCGATCAGATACCAGCGCCGCGCCTGACGGTGCTCGGCGAGCCAGTGGATTGCGGGTTTGAGCTGTCGCGCCGGCGTCTCGCCAACCATAAAGAGTCCGGGCGAGCGCTCTCCGCCTTCATAGACCGGCGTGTAAACGTAAGGCAGCCGGCCGCGCAAAGCGCGCACCAGGGCGACACGCACGGCGCTGATATGCATGCCGATCACCGCCTCGGCGCGGTTCTCGGCGATCAAGTCGAGGGTGTCCTCGGCCACCAAGTCGGGGTCGGCGCCTGCGTCGGTAAACACAAGCTCGATCTCGCGGCCGAGAATGCCGCCGGCCGCATTCACCTCCTGCGACGCCAGCATTGCGCTCGTTTGGCATGAAGGGCCCCACAAGCCGGCCGGCCCGCTGAGCGGAATGAGAAAAGCGATGCGCAGGCGGTCCGATCGGCTCCGCGCTCCCGTTAGCGAGAGATCGAACTCGTCATAGCGCTCGCCGAGCACGCGCGGCGGGAGCAAGCGCGGGCGTAACGCGGTCATTCGCGATGTAACAATCATCGAGCCGCCCTGTCCCCGGCCGCTACCAGATATACAACTGGCGAATGGTGATCTGCCGAGGAAAATGCTAGCAGCTAAGCGCGGTCCGTGGAAACGGATTCTCGAACAAGGGCAATGGCCATGACCCGTAATCGCCCGATTAACGAGCATATTGCTTATCTTTTGGCGCAGGCGACCCGCCAGGTTCACCAGCAACTCGACGAGGAATTTCGCAGCGAAGGCGTGCCGGTCGAGCAATGGCGGATTTTGAAGCTTTTGGTCGAGAGGAACGGCCGCCCCATGAGCGATCTGACCCAGGCTGCGCTTCTCAATCATCCGACGCTGACCAAAATGATTGACCGCATGGTCTCCGACGCGCTGGTTTATCGCCGCCCTGATCCGAAAGATGGCCGGAAGGTGCTGATTTTCATCTCCGAACGGGGTGGGGCGCTCAATGACCGGCTCAGCCGTCTCGCCAATCTACGCCAAGCTGAAATCGTCGAGGGCTATGGCGATCGCGAGGCCGAAGAGCTCAAGCGGCTGTTGTCAGAACTGATCCACCGCACGGCGTACTAGGCGCACCGCGCGAGCGCCGGGTTCCTCGTTTGCCGGCAAAGGGATGAGAAGCACGAAGGACAACCGGTGGCGCGAGCCGTCGATGCGCTCGCCCGGCCGAGATGCGCGCACCGCTTCCGCCCACAACATGATGCCCTGGTATTGCGACACCGCCAGTTCATGCACGACCTTGGCGTCGCCGTACTTCTTGGCCCACGCCGCCAGGAACTTCTTATTGGCTGGCGTGTCGAGCTCGGGGCTGTAATTGCCGGCGATCAGAATGCCGTCGCCTTCGGCCGGCGACAGCGCCAGATGTTCGTTGCCGACGCCGAAGGTGGTCGAGGTCAGCGGGATCTTCTTGTTCATGCCCGAGGCCGCCCATTGCCGGAAGAACGACATGTGGGCGCCGCCGACCAGGGCGGCGACGACGAAGTTCGGCGCGGCATCCTGGATCTTGGCGATGGTCGAGCCGAAGTCGGAGACGTCGAGCGGGAAGAAGTTGGTGGCGAGGGTGTTGCCCTTGCGCTGCTCGACATAGTGGGCGACCCATTTGGCGGTGATCTGGCCGTAGTTATAGTCGGCGGCCAGCACGTAAACCTTGTTGCCCCACTTCTTCATCGCGTAGTCGATGATGGGCTCGACCGCCTGCGCCGGCGTCGTGCCGGTCACGAAGCAGTTGCGGTCGCACACGCCGCCCTCATAGAGGATGTTGTAGAAATAGAGCGTGTTGCCGCGGCGGAAGGTCTGCCGGATCGCTTCGCGGGAAGCCGACGTGATGCCGGCATGCGCGGCATCGACTTTGTCCTCACGGACGAGCTGCTGAGCGTATTTGGTGTAGAGCGCGATATCAGACTGGCTGTCGTATTGCTTGAGCTCGATCTTGCGCCCGAGCAGGCCGCCGCCGGCATTGATTTCCTCGACGGCCAGCGCATTCGCCATCACCGCGGTCGGGTTGCGCAAGCTCGCCGAGATCATCGCCGTCAACGTGCGCATGTTGATCTCTTCGACCTTGTGCAGACGTTAAACGCGTTGTTCTCGTCGAAAGACGAAAACGCCGACTGGTCGAGCCGCGTCAGCGACACCGAGTCGAGCAAAATGCCGTTCTGCTTGAGATTGTCGCGCGACAGATCGGAGATGTTCGAGACGAATTCAGCGCGACCCTCGTGCAGGCTGTCCATGGTATGACGCGCCGCCACTGCCTGCACGGCATCGACAAAACGGCCTTCGAGCAGATTGCGAATGCCGTCGACCGTGAAAGACTTGGCGCCGAGCGCTTGCGCGGCCGTGGCAATGCCTTCGGCCGTCGGGATGACCCGCACGTAAAACTCAAGCTCGACCGTCATCACGCCGAGATAGACGTCGCTGATGCGGCCGTAAAACATCATCGCGCCGATGATGGCAGCGACCAGCGCCGGCATGATCAGCGCCAGCAGACCGCAGGGGTGGCGCGCTGTCCGGCGGCGAGCAGCAAATTCTGGCGCTGGCGCGCGCGCTGGTGCCGCTGCCGTGGCTCGAGTCGCAGCTCGGCCTCGAGATGAAGAAGGTGGACAGCGCTATCCAACTCGCCGCCAAGCAGCCGGCACGCTTGACCGCGACGCCGTTGATCAAGACGCTCGAGACCGCACACTCGGATCGGTGAGTACTTTTTCGGCGTGCCAGGATCGCGCCCTGATGAAACACCGTAATCAAGGAGTTCGAGCGTACGCACAAAGTGCATATCGTGATCGACCACGATCAGCGTGGCCGTCTGATTGATGCGCCATCATGCCCCGCGGTCCGGCGCGCGGAAAGCCATAGATTTTCGGCGACGGTAAGGCCGTTCATCACCGAAGGCACCTGGGTTTTGATGCCGATGCCGAGCCGCACGATATTGTGCGTCGACCAGCCGGTGGTTTCCTGGCCGCGGATCAGCACCCTGCCGCTCGCATTGGCGCCGCGGATCTGGCCGGTGATGGATTTGAAAAACGTGCTCTTGCCGGCCCCGTTCGGGCCGATCAGGCAACGGATCGGCAACGCCCGGCTCGGCGGTTTCAACGGCATACCGGCCTTTCCGACATTGAACGTGCCGGGCCAGCCGAACATGGAGATCTACGGCACCACCTACTATTACGGCGCGTGCCGCGCGCCAGCCGGCGATGGACTTGGGATTGCGCAAAGCGCCGGCGCCAAGCAACGAAGCTCGGCGCGAAGCCGCGCGGGATCAGAAGCACGACCAGGATGAGGATCGCGCCGAGGACCAGCGAATTATCGACCGTGGTCTGGTGACCGAGCTCGAGCTTCAATGAGCCGAGCGCGACCGCGGCGATCATCGGCCCGACCAGCGTGCCGAGCCCGCCGACGATCACCCAGATCAGCACCTCGGCGGTGGTGCCGAGGCTGAACACGCTCGGGGTGACGATCTCGGCCCAGTTGGCGAACAGGCAGCCAGCGAGTCCGGCCATCGCGCCGCAGACCGAGAAGATCGCGGTCTTGTAGGCCGGGACGTTGTAGCCGAGCAGTTCCATCCGCACTTCGTTCTCGCGGATGCCGATCAGCGTGCGGCCGAAGGCGCTCGACAAATCCAGCGCGAGATCAGATAGGCGACGAGCAGGCAAACGATCACGACGCTGGTCGTCACGCTGATCCTCAACCGCTTCATGAACGCCACCGCCGGCGACGCCTACAACGACCGCACGGTCGCGCTCGGTCTGCACGTGCTCTTCCGCCAGCACCACCTCGGTGCGGGCCAATTCCGCCTGGGCGCGCGATTTCGCTTCCTCGACGTGCGATCGGCTTGCCGTAAATGTCGAGCACCCCGGAATTGTCCTCGATACAGCCGAGCTTGATCGGCGCATCCTCCGCATGGACGCGGAAGAGCGGCACGCCAGCTAACACTGCGGTCGCGCCGGCGGTATTGAGCAAGGTCCTGCGGGAGATCATGAGAGTGTTCCTTCGGGTTCTCTGATTTAGGGAAACCTGTGCAGTCACTTTTCGCTACGTTCGGCGTCGCGAGTTTTCTTTTGTTCGATCTTTTGCTCGACAACGGCGCTGCCGGACGGCCCGACGGCGGATGAGAAATCCAGTCCGATCGAATCGCCGATGCTGCGCAGCGCCGGAAGCTGCAGCGCCATGCCAAGAATGCTGTCCATCACCTGGTTGATGGGAGTCTTCTGCGATCCGTCGCCGTTGCCGCCGGGCGCTCCGGAAGCACTGCCGCCGAAGCCGTTGAGCTGATGAATGCGGATCGAGTCGATCTTCTCGACGGGCTTCATCATCTGCGAGACGATCTCAGGCAGCCGGTCGAGGCGATATTGCTCGAGCTTCATGCGGATCAGCGCATCGGTCTGTGAGTTCTCCGCCTCGATGACGGCGCGTTCGCCCTCGGACTGCGCCAGCAGCCGCAGGCGCTCGGCTTCCGCCTTGGTGCGCACCGCCTCCGCCTCGGCGCGAATCCGCCGCAGCAGCACACCCGCTTCAGTCTCCGCCTTGGCCTGCTCCACCGCGCCCTGCTCGTTAACGCGCTTGAGCGCAATCTCGTGCGAACGGTCGGCGAGCGGGCGATCGAACGTGTGCTCGCACTCTTCCCGCGGCTAAACCGGCTGTTGGAGCGAGGAGATCGGCGAGCTCCTGGCAAACCTGCGCGAAAAGCATCGCCTCTCGATGCTGATCGTCGAGCAGAATCTTGAACTCGTGCTCGATGTCGCAAGCCGCATCGTGCTGGTCGAGCGCGGCCGCATCACCCGCGCACTCGATGTCGGCGCGGTGCAAGGCGGCGCGATTGCCGAGCTGGTCGGTCTCGGCGGCGCGCGCAGCACATATGCGGGTACCGGCGGCGGCGCCGCCGCGCGGCCTGGTCCGCAGTTAACGGTCGTCGCTTCGACGAACGGTTCCGCACGCGCGCCGGCCAACGGCGGCGCGGCTGCGGCAGCCGCCGCAGTTCGCCCATCCACCGTCTCATCAAGTTCCGCCCGCAACGGGCGATCGCGAATTGCGGCGCCGGCGATGCCGGCCGCCGCCACACCATTAGGGGGGCCCATGTCGACCGTCAGACGGCCAACGCTCGAACAGATGCACGACATTGTCAACTCGCTGCATCTGAGCATGTCGCAAGGCGAAGTGGCCGAATACATGGACGTGCTGGAAGGCACTTTCCAAGCCTACGACCGCGTCAATCAGCTTCCCGACTATTTGCCGCCGGTTCGCTATCCGCGCACGCCCGGCTATCGCCCGGGCGCTAACGAGAATCCGCTCAATGCCTGGGCGGTGAAGACGGAAGTGCGCGGCGCCGCCCACGGTCCGCTGTCCGGCAAGCGCGTCGTCCTCAAAGACAATATCTGCCTGGCCGGCGTGCCGATGATGAACGGCGCCTCCACGCTCGAAGGCTATGTGCCAGATATCGACGCCACGGTCGCGACGCGCATTCTCGATGCCGGCATCCGTACAAGCACGGCTACTCGGCCGGCGGGTCGTCGTCGGGCTGCGGCGCGCTGGTCGGCGCGGGCGAGGTCGAGATGGCGATCGGCGGCGATCAGGGCGGCTCGATCCGCATGCCGGCGTCGTATTCCGGCTGCTACGGCATGAAGGCCACGCACGGTCTCGTACCTTATACCGGCGTCATGCCGATCGAGGCGACCATAGATCATGCCGGTCCAATGACGGCGACGGTCGCCGACAACGCCCTGCTCCTGGAAGTCATTGCTGGCGCTGACGGGCTCGATCCGCGCCAGTACGACGTGCAAGTCGAGAAATACAGCTACACGACAGGGATCGGCCGCGGCGTCTCCGGCATGCGCATCGGCCTGCTGACGGAAGGGTTCGGCTGGCCGGCCAGCGAGCCGGATGTCGATGCCAAGGTGCGCGAGGCGGCGGAACGTTTGCGCGGCGCCGGCGCCATCGTCGAGCCGGTATCTATTCCGATGCATCGCGACGGCGGCGCTATTTGGACGCCGATCGCGCTCGAGGGGCTCGTCGCGCAAATGATGCACGGCAACGGCATGGGCTTTAACTGGAAGGGCCTCTACACGACGAGTCTGCTTGATGCCCATGCGAACTGGCGCGCGCGCGCCGACGAGCTTTCGCGCACGCTGAAAATCTCCATGCTGGCCGGCGAGTATTTCATCAAGCATCACCGCGGCCACTTCTACGCCAAGGCGCAGAATCTCGGCCGCCACCTGCGCAAGACCTACGACGAAGCTTTGGCGCGCTACGACCTCTTGATGATGCCGACGCTGCCGATGAAGGCGACGCCGCTGCCGCCCAACAACGCGCCGCTCGCGCTGTGGTGCCAGCGCGGCTTTGAAATGCTGCCGAACACCTGCCCGTTCGATGTGACCGGGCACCCGGCGATGAACATTCCGTGCGGCATGAGCGACGGCTTGCCGATCGGCATGATGCTGGTCGGCAAGCACTACGCCGAAACCACGATCTATCGCGCGGCCAACGCCTTCGAACAGCTTGGGGACTGGCGGAATTTCTGATCGGCAATCGGTCTGCAACATAGAAGCTGCGTCCGGTGAGCATCTATAACCCGTTCAGCTCGGATTTCCTGGGCAGCCGTGGCGACGATCACTTGCGGCCGCAAGGGCCGTTGTCCTACGTCGCCGGCACAAGCGAGGATCCGCTCAAATACATGACCATCCCGCAATTGCTGGATCGGGCGTGTGCCAGGCATGGCGGTCGAACGGCGGCGATCTTCGCCGAGAATAAACTTTCGCTCTCCTGGTACGATTTGCGCGAGCGCTCGAACGACGTCGCCGCGGGCCTCTTGGCGCTCGGTATCGGGCATGGCGACCGCGTCGGCATCTGGGCTCCAAATCGCGCCGAGTGGCTTTATATCCAGTTCGGTACTGCGCGCATCGGCGCCATTCTGGTCAACATCAATCCGGCCTATCGCTCATCCGAGCTCGAATACGCGCTCAACAAGGTCGGCTGCCAAGCGCTGATCATGGCGCGCCGGCATCGCTCGAGCGACTATGTCGAGATGCTGCGAACGGTCGCGCCGGAGATCGATCGCGAAGCAAGCACTCTGCAGGCGGCGAAGCTGCCGCAGCTCAAACACGTCGTCGTGCTTGATGATGGACCGCATCCCCGCGGCACGCGCTTGTTCTCGCAATTGCTGTCGCTGGCCGGTCCGGGCCACCGCGGCCGCCTGGACGGGCTTTCCGCCGCACTCGATCCGGACGACGCCATCAATATCCAATTCACCAGCGGCACCACCGGCTCGCCCAAGGGCGCGACGCTTACCCATTTCAACATCGTCAACAACGCGCGCCATGCGGCGAAAGCGATGGCGCTCTCCGCCGAAGATCGTCTGTGCATTCCGGTGCCGCTTTATCATTGCTTCGGCATGGTGCTTGGCGTGCTCACCTGCAGCGCGGTCGGCGCCGGCATGGTTTTCCCAGGCGAGGGTTTCGATGCCGAGGCGACGCTCGCGGCGGTGGCCCGCTACAAATGCACCGCGCTGCATGGCGTCCCGACCATGTTCATCGCCGCGCTCGAGCATGCGAATTTCTCAAACTACGACACATCGACGCTCCGGACCGGCATCATGGCGGGCGCACCATGTCCGATCGACACCATGCGCGCGGTCATCGACCGCATGCACATGCGCGAAGTCACTATCGGCTACGGCATGACCGAAACGAGCCCGCTGTCGTTTCAATCGCGCACCGACGATCCGATCGATCGGCGCGTCTCCACGGTCGGGCGAATCCTTCCGCATGTCGAGGTCAAGATCATCGATGCGAACGGCAAGGTCGCGCGGCTTGGCGAGGCGGGCGAATTGTGCACGCGCGGCTACGGCGTCATGCGCGGCTATTGGGACGATCCGGAGCGCAGCGCCGAGGCGATCGATGCAGCCGGCTGGATGCATTCGGGCGACCTTGCGACCATCGACGAGCAGGGTTATTGCTCCATCGTCGGGCGGCTCAAGGACATGCTCATCCGCGGCGGCGAGAATATTTATCCACGCGAGATCGAGGAGTTCTTGCTTCGGCATCCGAAGGTGCAATCCGCGCAGGTCTTCGGCGTTCCCGACCATCGCCTGGGCGAAGAGGTCTGCGCTTTCATTGTGCTCAAGCCCAACCAGTCGGCGACGGCGGAGGAAATTCAGTCGTTCTGCCGCGGCCAGATCTCGCATCACAAAGTGCCGCGCTATATTCGCTTCGTGCCGGAATTCCCCATGACGGCGACCGGCAAGCCGCAAAAATACGTCATGCGCGAACAAATACTCAGCGAATTGGCGGCGACGCAAGGAGCGGCCCTGTCGGCATGAACGCGCGGATTGCGCCGGCGCCGTCGGGACGGCCGCGGCCGAGGCGCTAAGGCTTCGCTCCCATGAGGCGGCTGAATCGTTCGATGCAGGTACGAAGCACTTCCTCGCCGGGCCGCTTCCACCAATCAGCAACTGAAAAGATCTCCACTTCGATGTACCGGTCGTAGCCGGCTTTCTCGACCATCGCGCCGATGCGGGGGAGGTCGATAACCCCGTCACCCATCATGCCGCGGTCGAGCAGAAAATCCCGCGTCGGCACCAGCCAATCGCAAATGTGATAGGCCAGAATTCGGTTAGCCGCTCCGGCGCGCGCGATTTGCGCCGCAAGGTCGGGATCCCACCAGACGTGATAGGTGTCGATGGCAACGCCGACGCCGTCACCCAATGCCTCACACAAGTCGAGCGCCTGCGCTAGCGTATTCACGCAGGCGCGGTCCGCTGCATACATCGGATGCAGCGGCTCGATGGCGAGCGGCATATTGTGCGAGCGGGCGTAGGGCAGGATGGCCGCCATGCCGTCCTCAACCATGCTGCGCGCGCCTGCGATATCGCGCGAGCCTTTCGGCAGGCCGCCTACCACCAGCACCAGGCATTCGGCGCCCAGCGCGCAGGCTTCGTCGATGGCACGCTTGTTGTCGTCGATTGCCGCTTGTCGCCCGGCCTGACCCGCCGCCGGAAACATCCCGCCGCGGCAATAGCCGCTGACTTTCAGTCCGGAGTTTTCGATCGCGCGGACAGACGCTTCAAGGCCGATGGCGGCGACCTGGTCGCGCCAGGGATCGACGGCAGCAATGCCGAGCCGTGCGCAGGCTTCGACTGCTTCGCGCAAATTCCACTGCTCACGTACCGTCGCAAGATTGATGGAGAGGCGTGAGGTGTGCATTGGCATCCGGCGCCGTCGTCTTTTTCCACGCCGACGCTACGCCAAGCCCTGCACGGCAAGGAGCTTGCTCATGCGCGCGGCGGCGAGATCGGGGTCGTGCAGCACACGCGCCTTGTCGGCCAGACGGAAAAGCTCGGCCAAATGCAGCAACGAACGGGCGCTCTCCTGTCCGCCGACCATGATGAAATGATCTTGCAGTCCGTTGAGCCAAGCCAGGAACACGACACCGGTTTTGTAGAAACGGGTCGGCGCCTTGAAAATGTGCCGTGATAGCGGGGCGGTCGGCTCCAGAATCCCATGGAAGCCCTGCAAGTCGCCGGCCGCAAGCCGCGATAGGCCGGCGGAGGCCGCCGGCGCGATCGCATCGAAAATCCCGAGCAGCGCGTCCGAATAACCCTGCTCGTCACCGGCGATCAATTCGGCATAGTTGAAATCATCGCCGGTATACATGCGCACGCCCGCGGGCAACTTGCGGCGCATGTCGATTTCCTTGTCGCGCGACAGCAGCGAAATCTTCACGCCGTCGATCTTTGCGGCGTTGTCGCTGATGATGTGGAGGCAAACCTCCATTGCTGCCGCATGATCCGCCGCCCCCCAATAACCGGCGAGCGCCGGGTCGAACATCTCGCCGAGCCAGTGAATGACGACCGGGTCTTTGACCTGCCGGAGGATGCGGCCGTAGACCTTGGCATAATCCGATGGCGTTCTGGCCGCGCGCGCCAAGGCGCGGCTCGCCATGATCACGAGCCTGCCGCCGAGCGCCTCGATCGCTTCGATCTGCTCCTCGTACGCGCGGACGATCTCATCAATGCCGGGATTGGCTGCGGGATCGAGATGATCGGTGCCCACGCCGCAGCAGATTTTGACGCCCGGCCTGGACTTGGCGGCGCCGAGCGCGTGCCGGATCAGTTCCTTGGCGTCGGTCCAACCGAGCCCGCCGCCGCGCTGCGCCGTGTCCATCGCCTCGGCGACGCCGAGGCCGAGGTCCCACAGATAATGCCGGAACGCGATGGTTTTCTCCCAGTCGACGGCTGTGCTGTCCCACGGGTCGATATCGGCCAGAGGATCGGCCACCACATGCGCCGCCGCATAGGCGATGCGATTGAAGCTCTGCGTCTGCTCCTTCGACGGAAAGACGATCGGCTCGCCTGTGACATAGGGTTCGAGCGTGCGGTCCTTGGTCGGCAGCGCGATCGTCGGCACGTCAGGCTCCTTTAAATCTTGATGTCCGGCACGTCGAGCCAGCGCCGCTCCGACCAGCTTTTCATTCCGAGCTCCGCAAGCTGCACGCCTTTGACGCCTTCCACCAGTCCGTGATGCCACGGCGTATTCGCTACGACGTGGCGGATGAAATCCTCCCACTGGATCTTGAAGCCATTCTCATAAACGATGTTGTCCGGCACTTCCTCCCACTGCGAGAAGAAATTCATCGTTTGCGGAATGTCCGGGTTCCAGACCGGCCGAGGCGTGTTGACGCGATGCTGCGTCCAGCATTTGGTCAGACCCGCGACCGCCGAGCCGTGCGTGCCGTCAACCTGAAAGGTGACCAGATCGTCGCGGCGCACCCGCACGTCCCATGACGAATTGATGTGAGCGATGACGCCACCGTCGAGCTGAAAAGTCGCGTAAGCGGCATCGTCAGCGTCGGCATCGTACGGCTTGCCGTCCTCGTCGACGCGCTTTGGAATATGTGTCGCGCCGAGGCAGCTCACAGCCCGCACCTTGCCGAACAGGTTGTCGAGCACGTAGCGCCAGTGGCAGAGCATATCCAGAATGATGCCGCCGCCTTCGGCCTTGCGATAGTTCCAGCTCGGCCGCTGCGCCGGCTGGCCCCAATCGCCTTCGAACACCCAGTAGCCGAACTCGCCGCGAACGGCGAACATGCGGCCGAAGAAGCCCGAGTCGCGCAGCATTCTGATCTTGCGCAGTCCCGGCAGGAACAGCTTGTCCTGAACGACGCCGTTTTTCACCTTGTTTGCTTTGGCGAGTTTCGCCACTGCGATCGCGTTGTCGAGCTGATCGGCAACCGGCTTTTCGCAATAGACGTGCTTGCCGGCCTCGATTGCTTTCGTCAGCAGATCTGCGCGCATTTGTGTCATTGCCGCATCGAAGAACACTTCGTCGGCAGGATTTTTCAGCGCCGCGTCGAGATCCGCTGTGTGTCGCTCGATCCCGTATTGACGCGCCAGCGCCGCGACCTTTTCCGCATTGCGGCCGACCAGGATGGGATCGGGCATCACGCGGTCGCCGTTCGGCAGCGCCACGCCGCCTTGCTCGCGGATGGCCAGGATCGAACGCACCAGATGCTGGTTGAGCCCCATGCGGCCGGTGACGCCATTCATCACGATGCCAAACCTGCGGGGGGCCATTCGTTGCTCCGACACTCCCTGAGCCGCGATACATACAACCAATCGATATGGAAAACGAGCGCGCCCGGTTATGCTGGTGCAAAGGAGCCGGCTCAGACCGGCCCGCGCCCGCCGTCTCAACCGGCAGGCTATCGAGGGAAACGCCACGTGCTCACACGATCGCAACAACGGCACACCGTCGCGGCTTGTTTTCTCAGCTGGACGCTCGATGCGTTCGACTTTTTCATCATGGTGTTTGTCCTTGCCGACATCGCCAAGGAATTCGCAACTACGATGACGGCGGTGACGATAGCGATCACGCTGACCTTGGCGGCGCGCCCGCTCGGTGCGCTTCTGTTCGGCTACATGGCCGATCGTATCGGCCGGCGTCGCGTGCTGATCCTCAATGTCCTGATCTTCACGGCTTTTGAATTCGTGTCCGGACTGGCGCCATCCCTGGTCACCTTTATTGTCATTCGGGCATTATTCGGCGTCGCCATGGGCGGCGAGTGGGGTGTCGGTGCCTCGCTCACGATGGAATCGATCCCGGCGAAATGGCGGGGCGCGGCTTCCGGGCTCCTGCAGGCGGGTTACCCTTGCGGCTATCTGCTGGCTTCGCTCCTGTACTGGGTCGCGTTTTCCGCCGCGGGATGGCGCGCGCTCTTTATGATCGGCGCCATCCCGGGTCTCTTCGTCGCCGGTTACATTTTCTTTTGCGTGCAGGAATCGCCGGACTGGCTGCAACGCAAGACGCACGCGAAGATCGGCACTTGGGAGGCGATCAGCAGCAATTGGCAATTGATGGTTTACGCCATCCTCATTATGACGGCGATCAACTTCTATGCGCACGGCACCCAGGATCTTTATCCCAGCGCGTTTCTGCGTGTGCAGCACGGCTTCTCGGTTTCAACGGTGTCGAAGATCGCCATCGTCTATTCGGTCGGCGCGATCCTCGGATGCATCTTGGTGGCAAGTCTGTCGCAAAAAATCGGGCGGCGCCGCGCCATCGTTGGCTCAGCGCTGTTGTCGATTTTGGTCATTCCGCTTTGGGCTTTTTCAGACAATCCGGTTTATCTGGGCATTGGCGCCTTTTTCATGCAATTCCTTGTCCAGGGCTGCTTTGGCGTTGTTCCGGCTCATCTCAATGAGCTGTCGCCGCCTGCAATCCGCGGAATGTTTCCCGGCTTTGTTTATCAGTTCGGAAATTTCCTGGCGGCCGGCAACGCCACGATCCAATCGTTGATTGCCGATCGCATGAACCACGATTACAGCGTCGCGTTGGCGGTGGTGCCGTTTATCGGCGCGATCGTCATCGCCGGCCTCGTCGGCATGGGGCGTGAGGGCCGCGATGTGAAAATGGGGGGCGAGGCGACGCCTGTGCACTAGGCGGCCGCGCCGGCATTTACGAATTTCACCGGGCGACGCAGTGCTATTCGCCGGTGAAATGAGCCTGCCGGCGCTCCAGAAACGCCGAGACGCCTTCGCGGAAATCCGCGGTTCCGGCCGCGCGCACAAAGCCCTGACGTTCGGCATCGAGCTGCGCGTCAAGCGACGAGTGGAGCGATTGATCGATCAGCCGCTTGAGCGAGGCTTGCGCGGTCGGGGGGCCGCTCGCGATCCGGCGCGCCAGCGCGTCGACTTCGTTCGCAAGCGCATCCTTGGGTACCACGCGGAAGACGAGCCCCATCTCCTTGGCGGTGCGGGCGTCGGTCGCCTCGCCCAGCATCAGCCATTCGAGCGCGCGCTGCGGGCCGAGGAGACGCGTCACCGACCACGTCGTCCCGCCGTCGGGACTGGTCCCGAGTTTGGTGTAGGCTGGAACGAAAGAAGCGTCCTCGCTGGCGATGACAAAATCGCAGGCCAGCGCCAGCCCGACTGCGCCACCGGCTGCGGCCCCATGCACGCCGGCGACCACCGGCGCGTTCAGCCGCCGGATCGCGCGGATGATCCGGTGGAACAGATCGATCAATTCGCCAATAACTTTTGGTGCGTCGTTGCCGGCTCGTTTGAATACCGTGATGTCGCCGCCCGCCATAAACATCCGTCCGGCGCCCATCAGCGTCACCGCGCGCAGCGTTGGATCGCGCTCCAGCCCTTCCAAGGTCGTAGCCAGTGCCACCGCTAAATCGTGATCGAGTGCGTTGAGCCGGTCCGGCCGGTTCAATGTGATCCGCGCGATCCCGCCTTCGATCGCAACCAGAACGAGGTTCTGCTCCGGCATGGCCATCCTCCCAATCCCGCCTTCCGCATTGTCATAACCGCGCGGGTCATCTAGTGTCCCCCAAAAATGAATCTAACTCAATATGGAGGGGAGCGATGCCGGAAATGCGCTGCGAGCGAAAAGGGCAGGCGCTATGGCTCACCATTGATCGAGAGGATCGGCGAAACGCGCTCAACGAAGCCGTTTTCGACGGCCTTCGCGCCGGCATCGCGCAAGCGGAGGCCTCCCCTAAGGTCCGCGCTGTTGTGATCACAGGCGCCGGCGAGAAGGCATTCTGCGCCGGCGGCGATCTCAAGCCCAATGCCGAAGGCGATCCCTTCACGGTCGATCCGGCCGAGCGCGACAACCCGGCCGTGAAACTGTTCCACGCCATCATCGATTGCCGCGTCCCCGTGATCGCGCGCGTCAACGGCCACGCGCTGGCCGGCGGTTTTGGCTTGGTCTGCGCCTGCGATTTTGCGGTGGTCGCCGATCATGCCCGGCTCGGCGTGCCCGAAGCGCGCATCGGCATTTTTCCCATGATGATCCTGCCCTTCATGCTGCGCACGATCCCGCGGCGGAAGTTGCTCGAACTCTGCGTCACCGGCGAGCCGATATCGGCGACGGAAGCCTTGGCGCACGGCATGGTCAACTACGTGGTGCCGCGCGCGGCGCTCGACGAGAAGGTCGACGCGCTGGTTGCGTCGATTGCCGCTTCGTCGCCGACCGCGATCAGCATGGGGCGGCGGGCGCTGGCGATGATCGACGGCCTTTCATTGGACGCGGGACTTGAATATGCGCAGCGCGTGCTGCCGCAGATGGCGCGCACCCAGGATGCTCGCGAAGGCTTCCGCGCCTTCAACGAAAAGCGTTCTCCTGTCTGGAGCGGACGGTGAGTAGCATGACGCGTGAGACAGTGCGTATCGGCTGCGCCTCAGCCTTCTGGGGCGACAGCACCGCCGGCGCCGAACAACTCGTTCGTCGCGGCGAGATCGATTTTCTGGTGTTCGACTATCTGGCCGAGATCACAATGTCGCTGTTGGCGCGCGCGCGAGCGCGCAAGCCGGAGCTCGGCTATGTCCCCGACTTCGTCGAGGCGATCGCGACCCTTCTGCCTGAGATCAAACAAAAGGGCATCCGCATCGTTTCCAATGCGGGCGGTATCAATCCGCGGGCGGCGGCTGCCGCCTTGCGGCGCAAGGCCGAAGAAGGCGGCATCGTGCTCGAAATCGCGGTGGTCACCGGAGACGATCTGAGCGGCCGCGCTGACGAAATGCGAGCGGCCGGCGTCACTGAAATGTTTTCCGGTGCGGCCATGCCGGAAAAGCTCACCACCGTGAACGCCTATCTCGGCGCGCAGCCGATCGCGCTTGCGCTCGACCGCGGGGCGGATGTGGTCATTACCGGACGCTGCGTCGATTCTGCGGTGGTGCTCGGTCCGATGGTGCACGCCTTCGGCTGGGCGTGGACGGATTACGACAAGCTGGCGCAAGGCAGCCTTGCCGGCCACTTGTTGGAATGCGCGGCGCAGGTCACCGGCGGATTGTTTACCGATTGGCGTGATGTTCCCGGCTGGGACGACATGGGCATGCCGATTGCCGTGTGCAGCGCCGATGGATCCTTCGTCGTGACCAAGCCAGCGGGCACCGGCGGCCTGGTAGTACCGCTCTCGGTCTGCGAGCAGATGCTCTACGAGATCGGCGATCCTGCCGCCTATATCCTTCCGGACGTGGTGTGCGATTTCCGCAACGTGACCATGGCCTCGTCCGGGCCCGATCAGGTCCGCGTCACCGGCGCGCGTGGCCGCCCGCCGACGCCGACCTTGAAGGTGAGCGCGACCTGGCATGACGGCTATCGTGTGATCGGCACGCTGACGATTGGCGGCTACGAGGCGGCTGCCAAAGCCGAGCGCGCGGGCGAAGCGATCTTGGCGCGCGTGCGCCGTCTGCTCAGCGCCCGCGGCATTCCATATTTCTCCGAGACTTCGATCGAGGTGCTCGGCTCAGAAAGCATGTACGGCCCTTGGCGCCATTCGGAGGCAAAGGACAGCCGCGAGGTCGTGCTCAAGATCGGCGCGCGCCATCGCGATCAAGAAGCCCTCGAAGTCCTGGCGCGCGAGATTTTTCCGCCCGGCTCGTCGATGGCGCAAGGGATCACCGGTTTCTTCGCCGGCCGACCGAGCGTGCAGCCGGTGCTGCGGCTCTTTTCCTTTCTGTGGCCGAAAGCGAAAATCGCGCAGGTCGTCCATTTCGGTAGTGATGACATCAGCGTTGCGTTCGCGCCTTCGCAGCCACTGTCGCCGTCGCCGGCGATGCCCGGTGCGCAAAAGCCGGTCGGCATTGCCGACTCGACCGTGCCGCTGATTGCGCTGGCGGTCGGCCGCAGCGGCGACAAAGGCAATTCTGCGAATATCGGCCTAATCGCCCGCAAGCCGGACTATCTGCCGTGGATCCGCGCCGCGCTGATGGAGGAGGTCGTGCGCGACTGGTTCGCGCATCTCGGCGTGAGCAAAGTTGAGCGTTTCGAGCTTCCCGGCATGAACGCGTTCAATTTCCTGTTGCACGATGCGCTCGGTGGCGGCGGTGTGGCTTCGCTGCTTGTCGATGCGCAGGGTAAGGCTTATGCGCAGATGCTGATGGATTATCCGATTCCCGTGCCCACGGCGCTGGCGAATTCATTGAAGAATGCGCAGCGCGCTCACCAGACCGCGCAGACTGCCGGATCGACATGACCCAGCAATTCGGAAAGACCGACGACGAACTCGCCACCATGCCGCTGACATTCCGGGACGGCTTGTTTGCCGGCCAGGTCGTGCTCGTGTCCGGGGCAGGGCGCGGGATCGGCAAAGCGATCGCGTTTCAGTTCGCGCGCCTTGGCGCCAAGCTTGTTCTATGCGGGCGCGACGCCGAGCGGCTCGCGTCCGTCGCCGGCAAGCTGTCGGCTCTCGGCGCGGACGTCCTCAGTCATCCCATGTCGATCCGCGATCCGGAGGCGGTCGCGCGCCTGTTCGACGTGGTGGCGGAACGGATCGGTGCCATTGACGTATTGGTCAACAATGCGGGCGGCCAATTCCCTCAAGCGGCGATCGATTTCTCGCCGAAAGGCTTTAATGCGGTCGTCGACACCAATTTGAGCGGCACCTGGTACATGATGCAGCAGGCGGCGCGGCGGTGGCGCGATGCCGGACGCGGCGGTCGCATTGTCAATATCGTTGCGGTGACGACGCGCGGCATGCCCGGTGTGGCGCACACCGCGGCGGCGCGCGCGGGCGTGGTCGCGTTGTCGAAGACGGTGGCGATCGAATGGGCGCCGCTCGGCATCCAGATCAATTGCGTCGCGCCCGGAATTATCGCCACCGAAGGCATGAACGTCTATTCGCCGGAGGCGCGCGAAGCTTTGCCCAAGACTAATCTGGTGCGCCGCTTCGGCGACGTCCGTGACGTCGCCGACGCGGTCTGTTATCTCGCCGGGCCGTCGGGCTCGTTTATCACCGGCTCGGTGATCACCGTGGATGGCGGCAACGAGATTTGGGGCGACCAATGGACCATTCCGCGGCCCGACTGGTTTAATGTCGGGGGCTGAGACGTTAGCCCCGCATCAATTCGCCGCCGATGATCAGCCGCCGGATCTCTGATGTACCGGCGCCGATCTCCAACAATTTGCTGGCGCGATAGAGCCTATTGATCTCGGTCTCACGCATGTAGCCGGCGCCGCCGAAGATTTGCACGGCGTGATCCATCACGCGCGTGCAGCCCTCCGCCGCATAGAGAATGCTCGCCGCGGTCAGCTTGTGAATTTCGCCGCGGCCGCCGCCGCCGACTTCCAGATCATTGGCTTCAGCGAGCGTGCGGTAGCAGAAGGTCCGCATCGTCTCGATGATGGTGTACATGTCGGCGAGCTTCGACTGAATGAGCTGGAATTCGCCGATCGGCCGGCCGAACTGCTTGCGCGTCTTCGCGTAATCGAGCGCCAGCGCAAACGCGCGTTCCGCCATCCCGAGATTGATCATGGCGACGATCGCCCGTTCGAGGTCGAGGCCGCTCATCACGACGGAGACGCCGGCATTTTCGTCGCCGACGCGGTTCTCGGGCGGCACCCGGCAATCGTTGAAAACGAGTTCCGCCGTCGTACTGCCGCGGAAGCCCATCTTGTCGAGCTTTTGCGCGACAGCGAAACCGGGCGTGCCGCGCTCGACAACGAAGGCGGATATTCCCCTGGCGCCCTGGGCTTTGTCGGTCTTGGCATAGACGAGAAGAATGTCGGCGACCGGGCCGTTGGTAATGAAGAGCTTGCTGCCGTTGAGCACGTAATGGTCGCCGTCGCGGCGGGCGGTCGTGCTCATCGAGCCGAGCGCATCCGAACCGGCGCCGGGCTCGGTCAGCCCCAGCGCGCCGATGGCGCTGCCGTCGCACAGCCGCGGCAGGAAACGCGTGCGGATCTCATCCGAGCCGTTGCGGGCGATATTGTTGAGGCACAGGTTTTCATGGGCGACATAGCTGAGCGCGATCGAGGGGTTCCAGCGCGCCAGCCCTTGGGTAATCAGCCCCGAGGTGAAGAAGTCGCCGCCGGCGCCGCCGAGCTGGGTGGGGGCGGTGACGCCCAGAAAGCCCATGCGGGCCAGCGCCGGCATCGCCTCCGGCGGCCACCATTCCTCGTCGTCCATGCGCCGCTGGAGCGGCCAGAATTCCGCCTGCGCGAAGCGGTCGCTGGTGGTCAGGATTTCCTCCTGCTCCTCGCTAAGTAGAAATGAGCTGTTTATGGGGTATTCGTGGGTCATTTAACGCCTGGGCTAACTCTGGGCTAATATCTAGTCTCGTTAGAAGTATCACGCCCGAGCCAAGTACCAAGCTTGGCGCCGGCGGTCTATGGCGCCTATTGCGGGTAATCCTACCCGTGCGGATACCGACGCCGGAACTCCCAATCGCTGATGCGATCGAGCACGCTGATGATGCGCCGAATGAGCCAGACGATCAGGCGGAGGCGATAGCGGGGGGGGCGTCATGCTGCCTCCTGGATCTCTGCCCTCCGCTCCTGCTCGGCGAAGCATCGAGCAGCATCACGAGCGCGTGTCAGATTGACCATGTCGGTAAGGGTGCCGTCAGGCCTGCGGACGCGGTACATCGCCGCCCAGTCGGGATCGGGTATGACGGTATGGCCGTCGAACGTCATTTGAAGCGCCGGACGGGTCGATTTTTGAGCCCCGGAAATGCTGGCCAAAATGATAGGCGTCATGGCCATGGCGACGCCTGATAAGGGTTTGGTACCTTCGGGTGCTTTATCTCGCATGGAAGGCTCGGAAACAGGCCTATTAACAGGCGTCCTAAACGGTGTCCGCCGTGCCTTAGAGGCGAGCTTCCGGCAGGTAGCCGAACAGTAGCGCTGCCCCTCTTGATAGGTTCGTTCCTGCCCCGGTCGCGCTCTGCGGCTATTCCGGCCCTGTCGTAGGGCAATAGGGAAGCGTTCGCCGCAATGGCGGCATTCTCCCGTCTTCATGAAATGATCTCCGACTGAAATAGGAGCGGTCGATCGTCAGGTGCCGGTACTTCCGCAGTCACCTAAACGATCGCCGCATCCCGCCGCGCACTAGCGCGGGATTAAATCCGCTCGCACAGCTGGCGGGAATTCGAGGCCCAGAGAAGGCCGCCTATTTGTTATTTCGACGTAGCAGGTAGATTTCACCTACCGGCCGAGCCGGAAATCGCATGGGCGAGCCGCCCCATCAATTTCCGCGCCACGCAGCGGCGCATCACGGCTTCGTGCGGTACGGGCACCTTCGCGATTCCGTGACCGTCACGGAAAAATATTTGGAGACGGGCGGGCGCATAGGAATATCAAAGAAATTTGAGCATGAGAAAAAGAGCGACGGATGGCCAATGTCCAAACATTAGTGCCGCTGCCATAGCTGTCGCGATCATCGCTGCTGGGCCAACCCAATCTATGGGAAGTCGAAATGTAATGAGGGAATAACTGAGTATGATGAGACCTGTGAGATAAGCGACATTGCTATCTTTATTACCCCAATCACAAGTTTTGTATGTGAAGTATCGTAGCCTCTCTTCCAATTTCTCACTCATTGTCTTTTTAGTGTTTGAGGATTTTGCCGCGGACGGCAACGCCATTGTGACGTTGCTCCCTCGTTGCATCTGAATTGCTCGATCGGCGACCAATGCGAAGCCATGCTTTGCGCATAGGTCGATCCACATATCGCGGACCGCTCTTGCTAGATCGGTAAATTCGATGTCCTGATTGTTGGGCGCTTCTTGCCTCACACGTCGCGTTCCGCCAAATGGGCCAATCCCATACGAGCCTTCGCCGTATTCTGTAGACGTAACGTAGGTGTTTGCCGCGCTCACCGGAGCTGCGGCGTGCCGGCCTTTTGCAATTTTCAGATGCTTTCCAGCGTTGGCGATACCTCTAATTAATTCGAAATCGGGGCACAAGTCACGGATCGCATTCGCGAAGGTTTTTTCGTCGCCTACAGCCTGACCTATATTGTTCTTGTCCTTGAATGTGAAATTTGCGTCGATGTACGTCTTGTTCCCCCAATAGAGCCAGTCGGCCATATGGAAAAGAGAGCTGGCGCAATGGAAGGCTTTTCTCATATCGTCAATCGCCGCCATATATTCACTGTAGTCAGGTTCAACAAATTCGTTCCAGTATTTTTTGTAGTCGTCGATCTTGGTTAGCGTTCCTGCCTCTCTAATATTCGGCCAGGCAGGCTGCGGGGCGTTGCCTTCGTCGCGTTTCTTGTTAGCCACGATTTCTTGGATGGCAGCGCCGATTGAGCCCGGCGGATATGGGACTTGTTCGACTTCAAAAAGCTCGGGATTTTTATTGATCAAACGTTTGGCTGCCTCGATGTCCTCCGGCGTCGCCGGAGCATCAAACAACGCACGACCTGGCGGCTCCGCCAATCCTTGAACTTTTATCGGCTTGAGCAGGGCCTTTACATGCAGCTCAAGTTCTTTCGGCGTTAGGTCTCGCTCCGCGTCTGTCGTTGCCTTTTGTTGCCGCCCTGCCGCTAGCCCTTCTGCACGTTTCTTGTTTGCCACAATTTCATAAATGGCAGCGCCAATTGAGCCTGGCGGATACGATGCTGGTACGCTGTCAAAAAGCTCGGGATTTTCCTCGACCAAACGTTTGGCCGCCTCTATGCCCTCCGGCGTCGCCGGGGCAGCAAACAATGGGCGATTTGCCACCTCTGGATCGGCCCGCGGGAAGTTCTCGTCGGTGAATTTCTTGATGAGGCGAGCCACCTCTTGTTGCTGCTTTTTTTCTTCCCAGCGCCGCCACGATGACGCAATGAACGATATAACAAGCGAACTTACAAAAAATGGAATCGCAAGATGAACCATTGGATGCAGGAACGATCCAATGACTGGCACATCCTTCCCGAACGTTTGCGGGAAGGTGAAAAGGCTATCCTGCAAATATATCACCGCTTCGGCAACAATCAGGAAGATGCCCCCTCCGATAATCACGCCGATTGCCTTGTAAATAAATCCGGGTAGGTTACCTGGCTGTCCTTCCTTTGCCTTTGGGATGCGCGGCACCTCTTGTTGCTGCCTTCGTTCTTCCCACCATTGCCGCAATGACGAGACAAGCGCCACAAAAAGCGCGAACGCAATGAGGGCTGGGAATGCATACTCGCTCGCGACTACCCAGATCAGCAAACACACGCCGATGCCGATTAAGGTGGCGTAGATGGCGTAGCCCAATGCCGTATCTATCGGCCGGGGCGATAGAGGGGGCGACCCCTCCTTTGCCTTGGGGATGTCGTTCCAGCTAAAGCGCCAACTTTTGGTTACTGGGTCCCACATTTGCTGTTGGAATTCGTGGCTTGTCAGAGAGGGGTTTTCCTTCCTTGCCAGCTGGAACCGCTCTTCAAAAGCTTCGCGAAAGGTCGCCATGGCTGCGCCCTCCTAGCTCAAATCAAACTGTAGCGGCTCCGCGTAGGACCATTGTGCATCGGCAGACAAGCGCCGTACACGCAAGGTGTGTCAACCAACGTCTCAAGATCGAGTACACGATAACGCCTCTCGCGGCGTCTTTTAGAATACCGATTATGGGGAGGTGGGTCGAGACTTCGAATTGCTAACGGTTGGCTGCAACCTCAGCGCACTGCGACGCAGTGAGCTAGCGATAGGAGCCAAATGAGGAGGTTTATGCGTCTTGCGATCGATCGCCGCAAAGCCCCGGATGCCCCTCCGGGGTCATGTTTTTTCTGGTAACGTAGCAAAGGAGGAACTAATGGCCGATTTCCTAGAACACGATTTCGACAACCCTGTGCATCGGCAACGTCGCCGTCGTCTGTCACCGATACTCGAAGGCGAAATCTTGGAGCCGCAGTCGGAGCCCGAGCGGCGCATCCGCGTTACCATCGCGACAGAGCGTCGCCGTCACAACACCCTGCCGCAGCAAGTCGTTATCTTCGTGGCGTTTTTCGTCCTAGCACTAATAGCATTTCGTTCACCTGGCGCCCTTATTCTGCTCGCGGTGCTTATCCCGAATACTATCTGGATTGCTCTCGGCGTCGTCGTTGGCGCGTTGGTGCTCATTAGCATTCGCGAGCGCCTTGCGGGGCGTGATTTTTGATTCGCACCACGCCGCTAGAAACTCGGCGAAGTCGCGCATATCATTGTCGGTAATCAATATACACCTCGCATTGAGTTAACGAACGCATCGCAGGCGTTCTTCAGTTTATGAATGTGCGCCGTGTACTGGGGGTCTTGTGCTGCCAGCGGCATATCCATGGCGATGCCCTTGCCATGGATGACCATGTTGCACTTGAGCAGCTCTTCATAGTGCGAGCCAAGGAAGTCCTGCAGTTCGCCGACAATGTTGGCGGCGACCTGAAGGTATTTATCCAGGTGTTCCGGCTTCAGCTCGATTTCGGCTTCGGCTTCGATTGTATCGGTCATCTGGTTTGCTCCTGTTTTAGCCGATGACGCACAGGTCGAACACGCCAGAGGCCAAGGTCGCGGTACTCGGCGAGGGGCTCAGAACGACGTTGAATCCCTGCGCGGTCTTGGCGGCAATCGAAGCAATGCAGTTAGGTTGCTGGGGGACGTGGGCGACATACGAAGTCGGATATCCATTTGGATACGCCATCGTTGTACCAAACGTAACGGCGATGGTTACGTTACCCGCAGTTGAACCGCCGCCGGGGTTGGCGACGCCAGCCTGACAAAATGTATAGCTGGGTTGGTCCTGACTTGTAGGCGCAGTGATTATTTTACCGAAAATCATTTTGAAACCTCTTTGTGTTTGGAAAGACTAAGTTTGGGTTAGGGGTGACGCCGGCGGCAGGGAAGCTACCGACGCCACCGCGCTGCGAAGCGCCGGAGGCACAACGCCTCGCGCGCTGGCAATTCCCGCGGCTGACACGCGGGATTGCGTTCGTGAAAAGGTGCGTCCCGGCGCGTGGTCAGAGACAGAGCCGGGACGCAGAGGCGCAAACCACGCGCAGTCCGAAGAGACAAAAGACGCGCGGCGCAGCCAATGTGAATAGGGGGACACGCAGTTTCACTTGTTTCATCCAAGCTGGTTGCGTGCCCTACCGCCACGCCCTCCCTCCAGGCGCCTCTCCGGCGGTCCGTTAAGGATTGCTCTGCTTGCCGGCGACGCCGAACCCTCCCGCGCATCGAGCGTTACCAGCACAGGACGGCACCGGACGGAATCGCTCATTTGCGCTTTGTGGAACAACTCTAGCGCCGCACGTGTTGCTTATGTCTGAGTGGAAAGGATTGAGAGGCCGAAGATGAGGACGAGCATCATACTTGTGGCTGTGACGGCCGCTCTGCTTGTGAATACGTTGGTTGCGTCCGCACAAGTATCTTCGGGCGGTCCTGAAGAGGCTCAGCAGAATTTTGCTAACAAACCCACGGACAATGCCGTGCAAAACGATCAGCGAAATGCCGCTGCTAATCGTCCACAGGAGACTTCCAAGTCAGGCAGGTGATGGCAGAGCGCGCTTGCCGCCGCCGCCGGACATTGAATGAAGCGACCTAAAAATCCCCAGCCGTTTAGGGACCGGCTGGGGCTAAGTTGGGACCGTTCGCAAACGCCGGCTCCTGGAGTAGCCAGCGCTTACGCCAGCAACTATGGCCCGCTAGGCGTTTCACCGGCTGTGACGGCCGTCACTCGCTCCTCGTAAGCCATGGTGACACCGCGACAGACGCTTGCCCGCTCGACCGTCACCTCTCCGAACTCCACTCAGCATGGCTGTGGTCGGCTCGGCTCTGGTCATTCCTTTCGCAAGGCACTAATGTTGTTGTTGCTATGACTTCGTTCTTCGAGTTCGCGTTGGCGCTGGTCATTCCCGGTGCCCTGCTGGTCCTTGTCGCCGCCCTGTTGTTGACCCGCAGCACATGACGGGAGAGCGCCGCTTCCCGCCGCCTTGGACAGTCGAGGAGTATCGCGGCATCAGCTATATCGTCCGCGACCCTAACAACTTTCCCGCAGCGTATATCTACTTCGAGTCGGAGCAGGGTCGGCGCGCCGCTTGCGAATCTCATGACCAAGGAGGAGGCGAGGAAGATTGCGGCCGGTATCGCCAAGCTGCCGGAGCTGCTGATGCGGCCGCAGTATTGAAGGCCCCGGCGGGGAAGTTGGGACCGCCCGCACACCGGGGCCTATGCGCCAGGGCGCCACCGGAGGGTGGTCGCGAGGGCACCCATGGTACACGCTGGAGGTACGGGCTGGGATGCTATTAGTTTCAGAAGCGAAAACCCCAGCCATTCGCGGCCGGGGCTAAGTTACTGCCATGTCCGTGAGAAGAAGCGATACTCACAGACGCGCGGATATTCGGGGTCAACGCGCAGCTAGTCAAAACCCAAAAACACCTAGGGAATGAAAAGCCCCAGCCGACGTGGGAGCGCGGACCGGGGGGTTAAAGTTCCGATGCGTCTTGCCCACCTATTCAGGCCGAATGCAACGCCGGAGCCTTGTTCAACACGGGGAGAGCCCCACGATTGCTTGCGGTCGCGGCGCCGCCGCAGCCCGGCCCAGGCTGCGCCACACACTATGCACTATGGCGCACAGACGAGATTGCTTCGTCGCCTGCGGCTCGCAATGAGGGCAGTGTGCAGCAGAGGGAGGATCAGCGGCTTTCCGTGCTGTCGTACCCGGCGGCGGTGAGGTCGAATTCCTGGGGGCGGCTGAACATTTCGCTGCGGACGTCCCACAGCTCCGGATACATCGGCTGCTCGAACAGTTGGTTGGCGGCGGCCCGCAAATACCGCAATCCGGTCGACCCGCCCGTTCCAGTATTGGCGCCGATCACTCGCGACACTGTGGCGAGGTGCGCAAAACGCCATTTGCGGAATGCATCTTCCAGATCGACCAGCTTTTCGCCGAGCTGGTACAACTCCGGCGCGCTGGCGCGATTTCGGTAAACCCAGCTCCAAGCCCGGAACACCGCCGCAATTTTGCGGTGCCGGTGCGAGTAGTCTCCCGACCGCGGATCTGCAATGCCGAATGCCGGAAGGGCCCTCGCCATGTACGAGATCACTGCATCATAAATCGCCGGCGCGGCCAGGGCGTGGCGCAATCGCTCTTTCTCTTCCGCGCTCTGCGCGTTCTCGAACACGTCGATGGGGTGCGTCCGGCCGCCGGGCAGCTCGAAATCGAGGAAGCGGTATTTGAGGCCGAGCTTGTATTCCAAAATCCTGTATTGCACCGATTGGAAGCCGGAGGCGCCGTCTCGGCCCACCGTCTCCCGGAAGACGAAAAATTCGTCTGGTGTCAAAGTCGCCATGACGTCCCACGATGAGATCAGAATGTGCTGTATCGCGCTGACCCGCGACAGCCGCTTGAAGGCGATGATGCAATCGGCTTCCTGCGCCGCTTCCTTCATCAAGGAACTGATCGCGCAGTCGAGTTCGTGAATGGCCAGCTTGAACCACAGCTCATGCTGCTGATGGATGATGATGAACAGCAGCTCGTCATCCGAGCCGGTCTGCAGCTTCTGCGCCGACAGCAGCTGCTGCAGGCCCAAATAACCGGCGTATGTATTCTTCACGTTCGGCCGTTCGATCTACGCCGCGACCTCGGCGGCCGCGCGCCTGACGAGCACGACCTTCTGCGCCGAACGGCCGAGAAAGTGGTAACCGGATCCGCCTTCGGCGAGCATTTCGAGAAAATCGTCCGGCGCGGTGATCCGCACGGTACCGAGGATATCGGCGCCGCGGCGCAGAAACGCGTCGGGCAAGAGACTGACTGTCGGGCCGACCATCGTCACTCGAGCCGCCGGCTTCGCGAAGCTCAACAGCTCTTCGAGTGTGTCGTTGATCAAAGTCGTGCCGGTGATCAGCAGCACGTCGGCTTCGGGAACTACACCATACGCCTGTTCGGCCGGGCGGAAAAAAGGCAGCTCGTCGGCTTTGAGGGTTGCCGGGTCCTGTTCGAGCACCAGGAAAGGCTGACGGCGGCGTTTGAGCTCGCGCAGGAAAGGCACAAAAGCACCCACGACGACGACCTTGTCGCCGGGGCGTATCTCGGTCGCATCGAACGCATCGATCCCGAGGCGCAGCTCGGTCTCGGGATGCGGCCGCCGATGCGAGCAGGTATCGGCGAGGGCGTTCATCGCCGCGATGCCGACGGCACGGCGAATGCCGTGATCGCTGAGCGCTTCCTTCGCGAGGTCGAGCGCCGGGCGGCCACGCAGCTTGCCAGGGAACGGCATCGCCATCGCCGAGGTCGGACAGCAGACCGCCTCGGGAATCGTCTTGATTGGCGTCGCACAGGCCCCGGCAACGCCGTTGCTGAGCTTCACCCCAGTGAAGAAGAGGCCAACGACAGCGCGCTCGACCGTCAGATCAT
>CAVREN010000052.1:0-215842 GCA_963720115.1 uncultured Alphaproteobacteria bacterium | reverse complement strand
GGGTGGAATCCCGAACTCGGCTTGACCTGTCACCACGGCGGCCGGCCGGTGTGGAACGCGGATTTGGCAGCCTTCGTGCCGGGGCAAACGCCACCCGGACTGACTGCGGTCGGCGCCGCGCAGGGCCGCATGCTGCTGCGCGACTGTCTCACGGACGGCGGCGAAGCGGGGCGCAAAGCGGCGGTGGACACGGGTTTCGCAACGTCCGCTGAAGAACCGCCGCGCCTGGACGATGAAACGTTCGCGGTCACCGCGTTCTGGCACGTTGGCGGCCACAAGGCTTTTGTTGATTTTCAGAACGACGTCACGGCCGACGATATCGCTTTGTCAGAACGCGAGGGCTTCCGCTCGGTCGAGCATCTGAAACGCTACACCACGCTCGGCATGGCGACCGACCAGGGCAAGCTCGCGAACGTCAACGGCCTTGCGATCATGGCCGCGCTCACCGGCCAAGCGATTGCGGCGGTCGGGACGACGAGCTACCGGCCACCCTATGTTCCAATCGCCATCGGCGCGCTCGCCGGCCATCACCGCGGCAAACAATTTCGGCCGACACGGCTCACGCCCTCGCATCAATGGGCGCAGGAGCAAGGCGCGGTTTTCGTCGAGACCGGCGCCTGGCTGCGCGCGCAATATTTTCCGCGTCCGAACGAGAAGGATTGGCTCGAGAGCGTCACGCGCGAAGTGCGAACGGTGCGGTCAGCGGTCGGCTTCTGCGATGTCTCGACCTTGGGCAAGATCGAGGTACACGGTCCGGACGCCGGCGCTTTCCTGGATCGCCTTTACGTCAACACGTTCTCGAATCTGCCGGTCGGCCGCGCGCGCTATGGGTTCATGCTGCGCGAGGATGGTATCGCCTTCGACGACGGGACCACGTCGCGTCTAGCTGAAGACCGCTACTTCATGACCACCACGACGGCGAATGCCGTGCGCGTCTTTCAGCACATGCATTTCTGCCACCAGGTGCTGTGGCCGCAGCTCGATGTTCAGTTCGCCTCGGCGACCGATGAATGGGCACAGTTTTCGGTCGCCGGCCCCAAGGCCCGCGACGTGCTGGCACGACTGGTCGATCCACCTTTCAGCATCAGCAATGCCGACTTTCCCCACATGGCGGTTGCGGAAATTGCGGTGTGCAGCGGCATCCCGGCCCGCCTCTATCGGCTCTCGTTCTCCGGCGAGCTTGCCTATGAGATCGGCGCGCCGGCACGCTATGGCGACGCGCTTGCGCGCGCGCTGGTGCAAGCGGGCGAGCCATTCGGCATCGTCCCGTACGGCACCGAGGCGCTCGGCGTCATGCGCATCGAGAAAGGGCACGTCGCCGGTAACGAACTCGATGGCCGCACGACCGCCGACGACCTCGGCCTGGGCCGCATGATGTCCAGCAGGAAGGATTTTATCGGGCGCGTGATGGCGGCGCGGCCGGCGCTCGTCGATCCTAAACGCCCCAAGCTGGTCGGGCTGCGTCCACGTGATGCCGGCAAGCGGCTTTACGCCGGCGCGCATCTTTTGCCGGTCGGCGCCGCCCTCGTGGCGGAGAACGACCAAGGCATCGTCACCTCCGTTGCTTTCTCGCCCAGCCTCAATCACTGGGTTGGGCTCGGCTTCATCGTCGGCGGCACCGAGCGGATCGGCCAAACCGTCATGATGGTCGATTTCATGCGTGACAGCTTCCTCGAGGTTGAACTCTGCGCGCCGGTGTTCGTCGACCCGAAGGGAGAGCGGCTGCGTGGCTGATTTTTCGCTCTTTCCATGCTCCGGATTGGAGCTGCTGTTACAGCCGGATACCCATGGCGACCATGCGGGCGAGCCAGGAGTCGCTGTCGCATTGCGCACCGATCTGGCGCTCGCCTACGTCTTGGCGCGCAACGGCAAAGCCGGCGAACTACAAAAACGCGTGCGAGAGCGTTTTGGTCTCAATTTGCCGATGGCCGCGCAGCACGCCGAAAACGCCCGTGTTGCAGGCCTCGACAGCTTGAATTTCATTTGGGCCGGACCAGGCCGATGGCTCGCCGGGACGTCGGCGCAAACCGGCGCTTCGCTTGAGGCGATGTTGCGCAAGGAATTGTCCGACGTGGTTTCTGTGATCAACCAGACCGACGGGCGCTGCGTGTTCCGCATCGGCGGACCAAGCGTGCGCGAGGTGTTGGCCAAGGGCGTTCCTATCGATCTCGATCCGCGGGTCTTCAGCCCCGGAGACACAGCCCTCACGCTGGTCGGCCATATCAATGTGCATCTTTGGCAAGTCGACCCCACGCCGACCTACGATTTCGCCGTGCCGCGCAGCTTTGCCACGAGCTTTTGCGAATGGCTATTCGCGGCGTCGGCGAAATATGGCTTGTTGGTTCGCGCTGCCTAACCCCCGCTGGGCAAACAGCGTCCAGCGCGCGGCAGCCGAGCATCGGCAACCCTACTGATCACCAAGACGCGCACGCCGTCGGCCAGCAGGGCGTCGATGCGCAGCGTAACGGAAATGAGCTGCCGACTACCGACGTGTTGCCTCGGGTCCAAGCTCGCAGCAGTTCGTATTGCGCAACCGGCGGAATTTGGCCTATGTTCGCTCAACGAGCGGATTTTCCCGACCGCGCGGGCTGCGTTTGGAGTCCGTTCGCCGTCTTACGGCGGTAGTACCGCCGATATCCGGGCGTAGGCGCCCCACCGTTATTCTCCGGGTGGAGAAAGTGGGGTGTTGGTATTTTTGGCCAACAGGAGGGAGTCATGAGCATCAGCCGTCGACGCATCTTGAAGAGTACCGGTGGGGGACTGGCCGGCATTCTTGCCACCGGCATCGCTCCGTACCATTTCGTGCGGAATATCGCCAAGGCAGCGGAAGGCGACACCATTAAGGTCGGCATTCTGCATTCGCTTAGCGGCACGATCGCGATCATTGAGTCGTCTCTGCACAACGCCGAGTTGCTGGCAATCGAGGAGATCAATGCCAAAGGGGGAGTGCTCGGCAAGAAAATCCAACCGGTCGTCGAAGATCCGCAATCAATGGTGCAAGTCTTCGCTGAGAAGGCGAAGAGGCTCCTACTTGAGGAAAAGGTCGTGGCCGTACTCGGGTGCTATACATCCGCCAGCCGCCAATCGGTGCTCCCCGTTTTTGAGGAAAACAACGGCGTGTTGCTCTACCCGACGCTCTACGAAGCCCAAGAATGTAGCAAGAACTGCTTTTACACTGGGGCCGTTCCTAACCAACAACTCGATGATTTCGTACCGTGGATCATCAACACCCTGGGGCGCAAGAAATTCTATCTGATTGGGGCAAATTATATCTATCCCAAGGAGACAAACCGCGAAGTTAAGGCGCTACTGCAGAAGCACGGGGGCACTACCGTAGCCGAAGAGTATTCTCCTCTCGGTTCAACGGAGTTCTCGACCAACATCAACAAGATCGCCTCGAGCGGCTGCGATATCGTCTTCTCCGATCTGGTCGGCGACCAGATCGTCGCCTTCTATAAGCAGTTCAAGGAATTCGGTATTACCGCTAAGGATATCCCGATCTGCACGCCGATCACCACCGAGCAAGAAATCGCGGCCATGGGGGCGGAGAATGCGGTCGGTCACTACACCTCGTTCAACTACTTCCAAAGCGTCGACACGCCACAGAACAAGTCATTTGTTGAGCGCTACAAGGCCAAGTACGGCAAGGACGCGGTGACCAACGCGGTGATGGAAGCCGCCTACTTCCAGACCTACTTCCTCGCCCAAGCGATCGCGAAGGTTAAATCGACGGACGCGGATGCTCTGATCTTCGACGGGTTACCTGGGCAGGAATTCCTGGCCCCACAGGGCAAGGTCAAGATCGACGAGAAGAACCACCATACGTGGCTGTGGGCCCGCATCGGCAAAGCGAACGAGCAGGGCCAGTTCGACGTAGTCTGGAAATCGGAAGATTGGATTCGTCCGCAGCCGTGGGTTCCCTACCTCTACCCGAACAAGACCTGCGACTTCACTGACAAGCGAGTGCTTGATCGCGTCAAGAAACCGTGGAGCGCGGAGAAGAACCGATCGGGGACGATTGACTTGTAACTGCGCAGCATAGAACTCTTGCGGGGGTACCGGCGGCACCCTCGCGAGCGTGCGGTGAGACGGAAAGAGCTGGCCCTTCGGGCAGGCGCGGGATGCTTCAGTCGCTCATTACCCAGTTTCTTAGCGGCTTCAGTGTGGTCGCGATCCTGGTGATCGCGGCTCTCGGTCTCGCAATAATCTTTGGCGTCGCGGGTGTCATCAACATGGCCCACGGCGAGATGGTCATGGTCGGCGCTTATACAGCCGCGGTGGTCGGCAAGCTCGGCGGCAACACCTTTGTTGCGATACCCGTCGCCTTCATTGTCGTTGGGCTTCTCGGGCTAATCATAGAGCGCGGGATCATCCGATGGATTTATGATCGACCTTTGGAAACGCTACTTGCGACCTGGGGCGTGGGCATCCTGCTCCAGACCTTTATCAAATTGATTTTCGGGCCTGAACTTTACTACGTCGGCGCGCCGAAGATCTTTGAAGGCGGGTTCCGAGTTATTGGCCGGTTGCCCTTCCCGTATTACCGACTCTTCCTAATCGTCATGGCGATCTTGCTATTGATCCTGGTCTTTTACGTGATCTTCAAGACCGATTTCGGCCTGAAGGTCCGAGCCGTCCGTCGCCACCGCGCGATCTCCGGCTGTCTCGGTATCGACACGGCCAGAATTGACATGACGATTTTCGCTTTTGGCTCGGGTCTTGCAGGTATCGCCGGTGCGGTTCTGGCGCCGATCAAATCTGTCTCGACGACAATGGGCTTTCCGTACGCGGTAGATTCCTACATGGTCCTGGTCCTCGGCGGCGTCGGCAGTTTGTGGGGCGTCCTCACCGGCAGCGCCTTGATCGGCGAAGCGGAGACGATCCTGTCGTTCATCTTCAACAATGTGATCGGAAGGCTCCTGGTGTTCGTTTTCATCGTTATCATCATCCGCATCGTGCCGAGAGGCATTTTCGGCTACTACGAGCGGCGTTGACGGGCAGATGCGGACATGGCAGAGACTTTTGTTCGAGACGAGGCGCGAAATTTGTCGGCGGGGAATGAGGCCGAGCAAACGAGGCGCCGTCGCTATCGGGCACCACCATTCTTGCCGATCTGGGCAGTGATAGGCGGCACTGCCGTCGTCATTCTGATCGGTACTTATCCCTACTACGGTTCAAACGCCTATGTGCTGTCTCTGCTCGGCAAGTTCCTCTGCTTTGCAATTTTTGCACTCAGCATCGACCTAATCTGGGGGTTTACTGGTATTCTCAGTCTCGGCCAGGCGGTCTATTTCGGCATTGGAGCGTACCTCGTCGCGCTGTCGCTCAAGATCAATTACGCGCTCACTCATCCGACGCGCTATGGGGGCAAATTCCCCGATTTTATGGAATGGAACGGCTTGACCGAACTTCCTCGGTTCATGACGCCGCTGATCAGCACGCCCATCGCTGTAATCTGCGCACTGTTGTTTCCGACGCTGCTCGCCTTTTTGTTTGGCGTCATTACGTTCAAACGCCACATCTATGGCGTCTACTGTGCGGTGATCACGCTCGCCGAGTCGCTCATTCTCCAAGATTTCATTATTGAATATCAGGCTTACACTGGCGGGTTCAATGGTATCACCGATTACTCGAACTACGGCACTCCGGCGTTTCTCTGGTTCATTCTGGCCGTCGTCGTGGTATTCTTCATCATTGCCCGCGCACTGACTCATTCGCGCGTTGGCACCGTGCTCAAATCGATCCGTGACAATGACGTGCGCGCGGAATTCATGGGCTATAATGTCGCCAACTATCGCATTTTTGTATTCTGCGTTTCCGCCTTCATGGCCGCATCCGCTGGTGCGCTGTATGCGGCCTGGGTCGGGATCGTCTCCTTTCTCGATGCCGGGCCCGTGTTCTCGATCGAAGGGGTAATCTGGACGGCGGTCGGCGGTCGCGGCACCCTCATAGGGCCCTTCATCGGCACGTTTCTCGTCAAAGGAGCTGAGTTCTTTCTGAGCGGGGCGCTCGCCCAATGGTGGCAAATCATTGTCGGCAGCCTCTTCATCTTCGTTGTGCTGGTCCTTCGCGATGGAATCGTCGGCTCGGTTGCGAACTGGATACGCGCGCGAAAGAAGAAAACAACTCTGCACCAGGTGATGGAAGAATCAGATCGGACTGCGCACGACCAGCAGCTTGATTGGCGTCCCGCCGGCGTGCCGGAGAGCGACGAAGCCGTACGTTGAATCGAGGCGCGTGGGACACAAGGAAGACGATGGATGGCGAGTCTCCTAGAAGTCAAGGGCCTCACCACGCGAGTGTCTGGCTTCACGATCCTCAACAACCTGGATTTCAGCATCGAGCAGAACGAGCTGCGCGTGCTGCTCGGCCCCAACGGCGCCGGCAAGACGACGCTTATCTGCATGATCACCGGTCAGTTCCGGCCAGTTGCGGGATCAATTCATTTCGCCGGCCGAGACATTACGGGCTGGGCGCCGGACGAGATTTTTCAGGCGGGGATCAGCCGCAAATTCCAGGTCCCCAATATGTATGAGACCCTATCGGTCCACGACAACATTATGGTCTCGCTGCAGGGCCGGCGACGGGTGTTCTCCACGCTGTTTCAGAGGCTGAGCGGCCAGGAGCGGAATCGGATTTGGGAAATTCTCGAATTCGTCGAGCTCGCGGACAAGGCGAGCGACGCTGCCGACTCCTTGTCCCATGGCGAACGGCAATGGCTCGAACTCGGCATGCTGATTGCGTCTAACCCGAAGCTTTTGCTTCTGGACGAGCCGACCACCGGCATGACCGAGGAAGGCAAGCGCAAGACGGCGGAACTGATCCGCAAGATCGCCAAAACGCATACCGTGCTGTTGGTCGAGCACGATATGCACATTGTCCGTCAGATCGGGCAACGTATCACCGTTCTGCATCAGGGCCAGTTACTGGCTGAGGGGCCGATCGCCGAAGTGATGAACAACGAAACTGTTCGTCGCGTATATTTAGGAAAGGGTAAGTTCCAGTGACGCTGCAAGTACGGGACATCGACACCTTTTACGGGACGAGTCACATCTTGCACGGCGTTTCGCTCGACATCGCCGACCGCGAGCTTTGCGCCGTTCTGGGGCGGAATGGAGCCGGCAAGACCACGCTTTTGCGCAGCATTACGGGTGTCAATCCACCGGCAGACGGTTCGATCCTGTTGGATGGCATCGAGATCGCACATCTCAAATCGCACCGGCGCGCCTGGCTTGGCGTCAGCTATGTACCGCAGGGTCGGGAGATCATTCCAGATATCACGGTTGCCGAGAACATCTACCTCGCGCTACTCGGCAAGGGTCGCAAGGGGAACAAGGTTCCGACTTTCGTGTTTGATTACTTTCCGGCCTTGAAACTCGTGATTAATCAAAAGGGCGGGACCCTGTCCGGCGGTCAGCAACAGCAGCTCGCGATTGCGCGGGCGATGGTCCAGGAGCCTAAACTTCTGCTCATGGACGAGCCGACGGAAGGATTGCAGCCATCAGTCGTTGAAGAGATCGAACCGATCATTAAGCGCATACCTTCCGAACGTAACTGCGCCGTCCTCCTGGTCGAACAAAACCTCGATTTTGTTCGGGCAATCACTCAGAAATTCGCGATTCTCGAAACGGGGCGGATCGTCGCAAGTGGTGACATCGGCGAACTCACGTCCGATGTGGTGCGCAAACATCTGGCCGTATAACGTAAACTCCTGCGCGATTGCGCGCCGCACGCCACGCTGCATCGGCCATTTACCGCAGGCGCGGTGCTGACAAGTCTCGCCGTTGCGCGCGCGCAAATTCTCCATGAACACCGGTTGCGAGCGCGAATAGATAAACTTGACGAGACCTTGCGATCTTTCCGTAGTGTCGAGCGCGCGAATAATATTCTGATGGAAAAACGCAAGCTAGACGACGAAGAAGCCTATCATTTCACGCGCAGGCCAGCGATGAACCCACCCATTTCTATCGGCGTGGTGGCAGCTGCTGTCATTGACTCCCATGACATTCTCGGCTAGCGTTTTAGCTTCGTTCCTCCCGCTCAGCTGCGCGGCAATGGCGCGTATAAAAGGCGCGCAACCGCCTCAGCGGGCAAGTGAACCGCCGAGCGAATAAGCGCACCTTGAAGGCGCAGCTGTGGGCGAAAATCCAAAGATGAGATGAGGAGACCGAAATGCTTCATGGTGACATCAGCAGCAGCAAAGACTCAGTCGGCGTCGCGGTGGTCAACTACAAGATGCCACGCTTGCACACTAAGGCGCAGGTCCTCGATAACGCGAAGAAGATCGCCGAGATGGCCGTCGGCATGAAGCTCGGTTTGCCGGGTCTCGATCTAGTTGTCTTTCCGGAATATTCGACCCACGGTATCATGTACGACTCGAAAGAGATGTACGAGACCGCGTCAACGGTGCCCGGCGAGGAAACTGAAATCTTCGCCGAAGCGTGCCGTAAGGCGAAAGTCTGGGGCGTCTTCTCGCTCACCGGCGAGCGCCACGAGCAGCATCCCAAGAAGGCGCCCTACAACACGCTGATCCTGATGAACGATTCCGGTGAGGTCGTTCAGAAGTATCGCAAGATCATGCCGTGGGTGCCGATCGAAGGCTGGTATCCCGGCAACTGCACCTACGTTTCCGATGGACCGAAAGGTCTGAAGGTCAGTCTGATCATCTGCGACGATGGAAATTATCCTGAAATCTGGCGCGACTGCGCCATGAAAGGCGCCGAACTGATCGTGCGCTGCCAGGGCTACATGTATCCGGCCAAGGATCAGCAGGTGATCATGGCGAAGGCGATGGCCTGGGCGAATAACGTCTATGTAGCCGTGGCGAACGCTGCCGGCTTCGACGGCGTCTACTCCTATTTCGGTCATTCCGCGATCATCGGGTTCGATGGCCGCACGCTCGGCGAGTGCGGCGAGGAGGATTACGGCATCCAGTACGCCGCACTCTCCAAGTCTTTGATCCGCGACGCACGCCACAACATGCAATCGGAAAATCATCTCTTCAAACTCGTACACCGCGGCTATACCGGCAAGATCAACTCTGGTGAAGACGTTCGTGGTGAAGTCGTATGTCCTTACGACTTCTACAAGAAGTGGATCACCGATCCGGAAGGCACGCGCGAAATGGTCGAGGCGCTGACGCGGCCGACGGTCGGCACCGAGGAATGTCCGATCGACGGCATTCCGACGAAGAAGGTCGCTCATCGTTAGAACGACGCAGCGCGGCGATCGTACCACTTCGCCAACGGTGGCGGAGCGGTGCGGATGGGAATTTCCGATTAGAGAGGCAAGATGCTGCGGATCGAGCAGGTGCTCGGAAACCGCCTGGATCCCGCGCTCGCCGAGCGGATTCACGAACTGGAACATCAGGGGGCCGTCGATCTCCTGACCGTCCCCGTCACCGACGTCTCTCGGCATCGCTTCCGCGCCACCACGCAAGGCGGCACCGAAGTGGCGATTGCGTTACCGCGCGATCAGCGGCTGTTCGATGGCGCCGTGCTCGTGCTCGAGCCCGACCACGCCGTAGTGGTGCGCGTGGCGCAAGAACGCTGGCTGCGGCTGCAGCCGCGCGGCATCGCGGATGCGATCGAACTCGGCCACCACGCTGGCAACTTGCACTGGCGCGTCCGCTTTGCGGGCGAAGCCCTGCTCGTCGCCATGGAAGCGCCGATGGACGACTATCTTGCTCGAACTCGGCGCGTTGATCCGCGATCGGCGTGTCATCTCCTCGCTCGCCGAGGCCGACGAGATCTTGCTTTGAGCGATTTGCTCACGATCCTGCAGCATGCAGACTCCGCCTTTCCGAGCGGCAGTTTCGCGTTTTCCAACGGGATCGAAGGACTTGCCGCGATGAATGCTCCGCTCGACCGAAGCGGTTTGCGCGATATCGTCGCCATGTTCTTGCGGCATCGCTGGGCGACATCCGATCGCGTTGCGGTTGCCTTGGCCCATCGCGCCCGCGACGACTTCGACAAACTTGCCGAGATCGATCAAGCGGTCGAGGCGGCGACGCTGGCGGAACCATTGCGCAACGGATCGAAGCGCAACGGCAACGCTCTGCTGGCCGCGCATGTCCGCCTCGGCACGCAAGGCGCGGCGGACCTGCGTTCTCAGATCGAAGGCGGCAAGGCTCATGGCCATCTGCCGATCGTCCAAAGCTTCGTCTGGCGCGCCCGCGGCATGAACGAAGCGAATGCAATTCTCGTCTCCGGCTATTCGACCGCGTCCGGACTGATTGCCGCCGCGGTCCGGCTCGGCCGCATTGGCGCAGTGGAGGCACAGGCCGTGCTCGCCGCCCTCCTCCCCGCAATTGCCGAGTTGTCGGTGCCGGTGCCGCCGGACGCGAAGATCGCAAGCTTCATGGCCTGGGTTGACGCCGCCGCTTCACGGCAGGCCCGCGCACATCTACGCTTGTTTGCGAGTTAAGGGGGATTGCGATGCTGCTCACGCCGACCGAGCTTGAACGCCTCACCATTTTTTCCGCCGCCGAACTTGCGCGCAAACGCCGCGCCAAGGGGCTCAAACTCAATCATCCCGAGGCGGTCGCCATCATCACCGATGAAATTCTCGAAGGCGCCCGCGAAGGCAAGAGCGTCGCCGACCTGATGTCGCTCGGCTCGACCATCCTCACCACGCGCGACGTGATGCCCGGCGTCGCCGCCATGCTGCCGATCCTGCAAGTGGAAGGCGTATTTCCCGACGGCACCAAGCTCGTCACCGTGCATGAGCCGATCCGGCCGCAAGCAGGCGCTGCGCCCGATACGCTCAAGCCCGGCGCGATCATTGCTGCAGACGGCGAGATCGAACTTGCCGCCGGCCGACTGCGAACGACGCTGGCGGTGGTGAATACCGGCGATCGCCCGGTGCAGATCGGCTCGCATTATCATTTCTTCGAGGTCAACAAGGCGCTGGAGTTCGACCGCGCCGCTTCGTTCGGCATGCGCCTCGACATTCCGGCCGGCACGGCCGTCCGTTTCGAGCCGGGCCAGAGCAAAGAGGTCGCGCTTGTCGGTTTCGGCGGCCGGCGCGAATTTTCCGGCCTCAATGCGCTGACCAACGGCACCGCGACCGACCAATCGGTGCGCGACGCCGCGCTGCGTCGCGCCCGCGATGCCGGCTTCAAGGGCGCGTGAGGTTCGACCATGGTCTCGATCGCACGCAGGGACTACGCGGCACTTTATGGTCCGACCGTCGGCGACGGCGTCCGGCTTGCCGACACTTCGCTGATCGCTGTCGTCGAAAAGGATCATGCCGTCTATGGCGACGAATGTTTGCACGGCGGCGGCAAGACGCTGCGCGACGGCATCGGGCTTGCTGCCGGCGTGACCAGCGCGCAAGGCGCGCTTGATCTTCTTCTGTGCAACGTCTTGGTGATCGATCCCGTCATCGGCATCGTCAAAGGCGATCTCGGCATCAAAGACGGCCGCATCGTCGGGCTCGGCAAGGCCGGCAACCCCGCCATCATGGACGGCGTCGATCCGCGGCTGATCGTTTCGGCCGCCACCACCGTGCGCGACTGCGAAGGCATGATCGCCACGCCGGGCGCCATCGATGTGCATGTGCACTTCGACTCGGCCGGGCTTTGCGAGCACGCCATCGCGTCCGGTATCACCACCATGCTTGGCGGCTCGCTCGGCCCGATCACCGTCGGCATCGATTCCGGCGGCCCGTTCAATGTCGGCAAGATGCTGCAGGCCGCCGAGCATTGGCCGATCAATTTCGGCTTCCTCGGCCGCGGCAATTCGCACAAGCCGGCGTCGATCGTCGAACAGATGGAGACGGGCTGCATCGGCCTGAAAATTCACGAAGACTGGGGCTCGATGCCGGCGACCATCGACGCGTGTCTGAAAGTTGCCGACGACCTCGACTTTCAGGTCCAGCTCCACACCGACACGCTCAACGAATCCGGCTTTGTCGAAGATACGCTCGCCGCCATCGGTGGCCGCGCCATCCACATGTATCACACCGAAGGCGCCGGCGGCGGGCACGCGCCCGACATCATCCGCGTCGCCGGCATCGCCAATTGCCTGCCGTCGTCAACCAATCCGACCAACCCCTACACGGTGAACACCTTCGACGAACATCTCGACATGACGATGGTGTGCCATCACCTCAACCCCGCCATCCCTGAGGACGTGGCGTTTGCCGAAAGCCGCATTCGCGCGCAGACCATCGCGGCCGAAGACGTGCTGCACGACATCGGCGCGATCTCGATGCTCGGCTCCGACAGCCAGGGCATGGGCCGCATCCACGAAGTGATCTGCCGCACCTGGCAGCTTGCATCCAAGATGAAGGACCAGCGCGGGCCACTGCCCGAGGAACGCCCAGGCTTCGGCGACAATGCGCGCATTCGCCGCTTCATCGCCAAATATACCATCAACGCTGCGCGCACCTTCGGGATTGCTGATCACATCGGCTCGCTTGAAGACGGCAAGATGGCGGACGTGGTCGTTTGGCGTCCGGCCTTTTTCGGCATCAAGCCCGAGCTCGTCATCAAGGGCGGCTTCATCGCCTGGGGCGCCATGGGCGATTCCGCGGCGTCGCTGATGACCTGCGAGCCGATCCTGATGCGCCCGCAATGGGGCGCTTTCGGCCGCGCCGCGCCGGCATTGTCGGCTAGCTTCGTGCATCCGCTTGCCATCGAGCGCGGGTTGAAGGCCGAGCTTGGCCTGTCGAAAGCGCTGCTGCCTGCGCGCGGCACGCGCAAGCTTTCGAAATCCGACATGCTGTGGAACGATTCCTGTCCGAACATCCGGGTCGATCCGCAGACGTTCGATGTGTTCGTCGACGGCGAACTTGCGACCTGCGAGCCGGCGCGCGTGCTGCCGCTGGCGCAGCGCTACATGCTGCGGTGACCGCCATGCATGATCGAGTCGCGTTATCGGCGATCCGCAAGACGCCCGGCGTCGGCGCCGCGCGCGTCGGCATCGGCGGCCCGGTCGGCTCCGGCAAGACCGCATTGATCGAACGCCTGATCCCCGTGCTGACCGGCCGCGGCATCGATCTTGCGGTCGTGACCAACGATCTCGTCACCAAGGAAGACGCCGAGCGGCTGCGCCGCTCCGGCCTGATCGATCCGGCGCGCGTCTCCGCCGTCGAGGCCGGCGCCTGCCCGCACACCGTGATCCGCGAAGACCCGACGCTCAATATCGCCGCCGGCGACGAGCTCGAGCGCAAGTTTCCCGGCGTCGAGCTGATCATGTTCGAATCCGGCGGCGACAATCTCGCCTCCACCTTCTCACTCGATCTGGTCGATTGGTGGATTTTCGTCATCGATGTCGCCGGCGGCGACGATATCCCGCGCAAGCGCGGGCCGGGCGTGCTGCGCTGCGACTTGTTGGTCGTCAACAAGATCGATCTTGCGCCGTTCGTCGGCGTCGATCTCGACGCGATGCTTTCGGAAGCGCGCGCAGTGCGCGAGGGGCGGCCGATCTTGGCGACCAATGCCCGCACCGGCGCCGGCGTCGACGCGGTGGCGGATGTGATGAGCCAAGCCGTTTTGTTCCGCTGATCCGGAGGTGCCGCGCCGTGCTCGACACCGTCACGCGCGCTAAAAAGCTGATCGAGCCTGAGCAGCTTACGGGCGCGGTCGAAGCGTCGCTGCATTTTGGTTACGGCGGCGGACGCACGGTGCTCACGCGCCAGCGCGTCCCCTACCCGTTCCACGCGACGCGCACCTTTTATCTCGACCAGGCGCGTCCGGACCTCGCCACGCTCTATCTGCAATCGGCGGCCGGCGGTCTTTACCGCGGCGACCGTGTCGCGCTCTCGATCACCGCCGAGCCGCACAGCGCCGCCCACGTGACCACACAGGCAGCCACCATCGTGCACCGGACGCACCGCTTTCCGGTCGAACAAAGCATGCGCCTTGAGGTCGGCGAACATGCCTTCCTGGCGTTGACGCCCGATCCTTTGGTGCTTTTTCCCGGCGCGGAAATCTCCTGCGCCACCGAGATCACGTTGGCGGCAAGCGGCTGCGCGATCCTGACCGACGGGATTTCGCATCATGACCCGGAAGGTCTTGGTCCAGAAGGTTTTGGCCGCTCGTTCGAGCGCTACAGCAACGCGGTCGTCGTGCGCGATGGCGCCGGCCGTATTTTGCTCCGCGACCGTGGCGCGATCACCGGCGAAGCGATGTTTGTTCCATCGTCGCCGCTCGGCCCCTTTCGCGCGGTCGGAACGGTCTTCGTGCTTGGACACGGCGCGGAACGTTGCGATGCAGAGCTTCTTGAACAACGGCTCGCCGCATGCGGCTGCGTCGCCGGATTTTCGAAACTGCCGAACAGCGCCGGGATCAGCAGCCGCGTGCTCGCCGCCAATGGCGGCGCGCTGGCGCGCGGGCTGGAAGCCGCCTTCGCGATCGCCTTCGAGGCCTTGATCGGCGTATCGCCGGCGCGCCGGCGCAAATAGCCGATTAATCCAACGCATCCTTTTCTCCGATTCTCGTCATTGCGAGGAGCGGCAGCGACGAAGCAATCCAGCTTCCGCGCAAGCCGCCTGGATTGCGTCGCTGACGCTCGCAATGACGAACGGCGCGCTCAGCTTTGGTCGCATTCCCCTCTCCTGCTCTCGTCATTGCGAGGAGCGGCAGCGACGAAGCAATCCAGCTTCCGCGCAAGCCGCCCTGGATTGCTTCGCTGACGCTCGCAATGACGACATGGAAAATCGTTCCCGCGACGCGATCCGCGCCCGAGCTTTGCTTCACCACAACGCTTCAAAAAATCTTCGCCCCCCAAGAGGGAGCGGAGCGCCGAAAGGCGCATGCCAACCATTGCCGCCGCGCAGGCAAGCGTGCGCATTTGCGCCACTCGTCTGCGTTTCGGGCGGCAGCGCGCTCTTGCGGGGCGCGCTCGCCTTCCGGCGCTCTGCTGCGGCACTCGCCAGGGCGAACGCATCCGCCGTTGGCTCAGCGCCAGTTCCCGCGTTTCCTGAGACCCGGTCTAACGGGCGTTACCCGCTTCGACCTGTCACAAGTCTACCGAGCTCTTCGGAGACCGGTCGTCATGCCGGTCGAGCGGTGGCCCAGAGCCGCCCGAGAGCGGATGGCAAATCCGCCCGCAGGCACCGCCCTCGCTCCGCCTTTCAGGCCTGCCGTCCGGAAAGGCGCCCTCAATGAGCGAGGTGGGAGTCGTGTAACCGAATTAGGGACGAATGTCAAGAGATTTGCTATTATGGTGACGAACCACTTCCAGCCGCTGACATACCGGCGCGACTTGCACAGCACGGCCACCGAACCGCGTTTGGGCCGATGATACACATTGAGTTGAGCTGTCCGCGAAGCTTTGGCAACAGCGCGTCCCTTGGTGCTCTGCGTTGCAGATGTTCGCGTAATGTTCTATAGGGCTTGCTTCGCTGGCACATCGCGACGGCCAATCACGCCGGACTCAGAATTGTCAAATAGCCTCACCCAAGGCTTACGCGGCAGCTTGCGGCGGCGCGTCCGCCGCGAGATCAAGGCGCATCTGCGCGACAATCGCGCGATACGACGCGCGCGTTATTCCTTTTTTCAGCGCGGAGGCCCGCGTTCTGATCGCCGGCCGCTCGCTCCTGACATTTTTGGCCACCTATCTGCTTCTCGATCTTGTACTAGTCGGCGCCGAGGTCACTTTCAATTTTCGCTTTCCAGATGCGCTGCCGGGTTGGACAGCGCCAGAACTCAAAAGCCAACTCAAAGACATCGCGAGCTATCTGATCGCAGCGCAGGTTGGCATTCTCGGCATCGTTTCCGTCGCGATCGGTATCGTGACCTTAATCTCGCAACGTGACGACCGATCCTCCACCAACACTGACGTTCGCCTTTATTACATGGAGTCGCTGGCTTACGAAGTGGTTATTAGCGGGGCCGCGCTCTTGATCGTTCTGTGCGTGCAGCTTTTGTGGCCCGCGCAATTTCTTGCGCATTTTGCCCATCTCGGCGGTACGGACTTGGTGTTCAAGGTTGTGCTGACCGCCTTCCATTTGGCCTGGCTTCTGCTCAATCTCGCTGTGTTTGCCCAATTTGTGCTTACGACGTTGCACTTCGTCGAGCCGAGCGCAAGGGAGCGGTTGCGCGAGCGATACACCGCTAACGTCATTGTCCCAAACGACTTGTCGCAGCGTCTGTTGCGCCTCTTCTACACAAACGCGCCCAAGGAACTGGTGCCCGTGACGGATGAGGAATCGGGACCTCTGATTACCTTCGGACATGGAATGTTAACCGAAGGCGATGTCGAACTCCGCACAAGGTTTGCCACGCCATCGGTGCTGCATGATGTTTGGCTGCGCCCGCTCGGTTTCGTTCTGCGCAGGTGGTGGCATCGCAGCGAGCCGACGCTGCCGCAGCGGCGCCGTCTATCGACCCTGCGCGGTCACGATGTATGGCTCTCTCTGGAACCTTCGTTTGACGGCCGGTTCGAAGACGAGGTGGCGTGGTGCCGCCGACGGGGCGGCGCGGCTCTCCATGGTTGGGAACGATGGGTGATCCGCCAGTGCTACCGTTTCCAGGCAGCAAAATACGGTCAAGATACGCTGCCGACGCCATCCAACTTTCTTGAGGAACTCGCCGATCGCGTCATCGCGCAGATTGAGCGCAATGCGATCACCGGCTTCAAGGGCGCATTCAACGAGCTTACTCGTTTTCACGTTTTCCTTCTTGATGCACACAACACGCAAACCGACCAGGGACAGCCGATCAGCTTGGCCGAAGTCGGAGACTTTTGGGATGTACCCACAGGGAATGGATAAGACAATACCGGCGCGTGTTCGAAAGTGCGGCGGACAAGATCGGCATCGAGACGACCTTCATCGAAACGCTCGGCCACACCGTGATGCGGCTGTTGCCTGCCGATGCCGCCGAGCTTTCACCGGCGGTTGTTACGTCGCTCTTGGATTTGGGCGTGCATGAGGTCATTGTCCTCGAAGCCTGGGTCACGCGCCGCACGATCCTCGACGTGCCGGCCGACCAGGCTGCCCAGCCGCGTCTGCAACTCGCCGGCTCGGAACGCCGGGCTTACGAGCGCGTCGTGCGTGGCTTCGTAGGGGCATGGGAAAACGTCCTTCGCGTTACGGACAACCTCTACGGCTTTAGGCTACGCGAGGGCCGCTCGCCGGCTGATCTCTGGAAGGCTTTTGGCCGGAGCTTTCCGTTTCTCGACAAGCATCTCCGTAATACCGCTTACTTGCTGGCATCGGCGATCTGGAACGAAGATGAGATCGGCGCCGAGAGTTACCGCGATTGCCTATTGCGGTGGCCGGACACGCTCCGACCCGAGATGCAGGCGGATATTTTACTTGCTCATCACGCATTGTTGACGCCGGACCTTCTCGCTCGCGATTGGGGCTCCGTGCAGACCCGTTTGCAAGCTTACCGCAGGCATGTCTGGCCGGAACTGCCGCCGCCCGAAGCGGTGTTCGCCATTATCCTGCGTGGCGTCTTCGATGACGTGCTGCTCATTACGGCGGTGCTGGCGCTCGCCTGGCATGTCAACGGACAGCAATCGAGCGACATCGGCGCACGGGCGGCAACGTTGCTGCTCCGGCGCCAGATCATCGAAGGGGAAGGATCACGGTTTGCGGCCGGCGACATGCGCCATCCGACCGTGTTCCGCTCGCTCTTTTCGCTGCTCGTCCGCGCGGCGCTCAACGAGCAGTCCGGGCAAAGCGGATACGGCGCTAGCCTTGACGGTCTTGTTCAATCGCTCAACGGCATGAGCGAGCGCCATGTGGTTCCGGGGCGTGTTTACACTTCTTGGGGCTGGCGCGGCCTCGACGAGGTACGTTCGCGAGTGCTGGCAATGCTTGCGGCCAATCTTCCAGAGGCGGGCGATGACGGCGTTGGTCGGTGGGTGCGGGAGTTCGCCGCAAGCGAACCTCTGTTCGCCGATGGCGATCAGTCTTTGCGCCGCATCGATTCGGCCCTGAAAGCCTACGCACAGGCCCTTGGCGAGCAACTTGACGAAAATCTGTTTGAACGCGGCGTTCATGCGTTGGCGCCGGATGCCGGCGTAGCGGCCGCACGCGCGCGTCTTCAAGCGATCTTTGCCGAAGCGATTGCCGCCATTCACGAACAGCGAACGCAGCGCTTGCGCGCACTGCCAATCGATCGGGAAAAGTGGAGTGCGCTCACCGAAGCCCTGTCGAACGCCCTTGATCCCGCGCTTTATTGCTTCCGGGATTTTCGCGTCGAAAGAATTCGAGAGCAGGCGCCTACCGCGATGGAATGGCGCATAACCGGCATCGACAAGGCCAGGTTCGTCACGCCATCCATGGCGTGGGAAAGCGCCAGCGACTTGGACCGGTTTATCGCGGAAGAGTTCAGTAATTACCTGACCTGGTGCGTATGGCGAACATTTTGGCAGCGTCAGCGTGAATCTGTCGAAATCGACAACTCGCACGATAGCTTTTGGGACGCAGTAGCCGAAGGTGCCGCGCGCATAGGAGAGCCGGCAACGCTTCTCACGGCGTATGATCCGGTTGGAGCCAGCGTGTCGCGCTGGATTTACAGTCCGGCGGACCAGCGCCCGCCCGGCCGGCGCATTGAGTCCGTGCAGGGTCATCCGAGCGGCGGCGGGACCGGTTATGTCGGTACGATCGACAGCGTCGAAGTCTTTACGGCAGATGTCGAGGACGGCCATTCGTATCTGTTTTCCGCGCTTATGCTTAAGTCGGTTTCCTACCGGCTGGTCACGCCGGACGCGTTCGTGAGTGTTGAATTCGAGGAAGGCGACAATCCGTGGAGCGGCACGATCGTCGTGCGCTTCGCTCTGGATGCCGGATGGCGCGACACACCCGTTATCGATCTGGTTACTGATAACGCCTCGGCAGACGAGGAAACGCCGACCGCGGCGTGATCATTGCGGGGATTAAATGAAACAATCTCGCTAAGCAGCGGACTGAGAATCAAAACCCCTGTTTGCTCGCCTCAATCATCGTGAACAAGCGCGCTGTTCCGTCCACATTCGCAAAGCATGCGACGGTCCGCGGCCCAAGCTGGGGCGGAGTTGCGTCGTCGCGTTTAAGCCCAGCCGATCAGCGGGCGCAGCCTCGCTCTATCGGCCGAAAAGTGCAGAAATCCGCCGGTACGCTAGTCCCGCAAGCGGGAGGGGGAGTGGCGGAGTCACCGCCGCGCCAGGCGGAAATAGAGCTCGGCGAGGCGCGCGGGCAGGTCTTCGAGGCGGCGCACCGGCATGTGCTGGCCGCGGCCGAACACGGCGGCGCCCGAGCCTAAGCCGGACGGATCGAGCGTGACGCCGAAGACGTCGATGCCGCGTGCGCGCAGAGAGAGCACCGCGCGGCGCGCATCTTCGACCAGATCGCGCGGGTCGACCACGTCGATGTCTGAGGGCTCGCCGTCGGTCAGCACCAGGATCAGCTTGCGATGGCTGCGCACCGAGGCGATCTCGGCGCCGGCGTGGCGCAGCGCGGTGCCGAGACGCGTCGATAGATGCGGTTCGAGATGCGCGAGCCGCGCCTTGACCGGCGCGCCATAAGGCTCGTCGAAATCCTTCAGGCAAAACACGCGGACATCCTCGCGGCCGGCGGAAGCGAAGGCGCGCAACGCAAACGGATCGTTGAGCGCCGCCAAGGCTTCGGCGAGCGCGGCCACCGCGAGCCGCTCGGTGTCGAGCACGGACGCGCCGGAGGCCGCCACCCGGTCGCGCGTCGATTCCGAGACATCGAGGAGGATCGTGACCGCAAGATCGCGTCTGCGCCGCATCATGGTGCGGAAGATGCGCTCGTCCGGCAGGTCGTCGGCGCGCAGCGCGATGGCGGCATCGAGCGCGGCGTCGAGATCGAGCTCGGGCCCGTCATTGCGCCGCTTCAGGCGCTCGTGGCGGCCGACCTTGGCGCCGCGCACAAGACGGCGGATGCGCGAACGCACGGAGGGGATCTGGTCGAGCGCGGTGTCGATCGCGCCGGGGTCGCCGGGCCAAATCGGCGCCGCGCGGACCGTCGTCCAATCCGGCCGTTCGGTGCCGGCATCGCAATCCCATTCGGGATAGGTGGCGAGCACCGGACCGCGCTCGTCCGGCGCGCGCTCGCTGGCGCGGCCGACCGCATCGGGCGCCGGCTCCGCTTCCTCGCGCCGGCGATCGGGATTGTCGGCATCGTCGCGCCGGTCGAGCCGCGCGGCTTCGACCATCATCTCGACGACCTCGTCCTGCGGCTGCGCGCGATCGCCGAAATCCCACAGGCCCAGTCCGTCGTCGCGGTAGACCGGCTCGACCACATAGGTGCGGGCGTTGAACTGCACGCGCATCTGCCCGAGATCGTTGCCGAGCAGGCCGCCGACAGGGCGGCTGAGCAGGACATCGTCGAGGCGATGGGCTTCGGCGGCAAACAGCGCGCGGCCTTTGTTCACGAAGCCGTCCGGGTCGATGTAATCGGGATCGAACAAAGCGCGCGCCAGACGCGCCATCAGCGTCGGCGCGTTGATCACGCCCGAGGGCTCGGCGACGTGAAAGGGCGCCCACAAACGGCGCAGACCCGGAAAGGCGCGCATCGCCAAGGCTTCGACGCGCGCGTCTTCGACGAGCCCGATCAGCGCCATCTGCAACGGCTTGAGCGACCCGATCGGAAATCGCGTGCGTGTCAGCGCGACATGCGCGGTCGCGTGCGCGACGCAAGCGCGAAACAATTGCGGCAACGCCGTCTTGGGCACGCCGCGAAATACCGGCGGGACGCGCACCACCCCGCCGGTGATGTTGACCCGCCGCGCAAGCTGCCCGCCGGGCGGCGCCACCGCGCCGCGCAAGACCGGCGGCCTGCCCCACAACGCCGTCGCATAAGCCTTGAGGATCCGTTCGCTGCGGGAGAAGGTCAGCGCGCCGGCCGCCTGCTCCAGCACTTGCGCGGCAAGCCGGTCTTCCAGCGTGAAGAAGGCGCGCCGGCGCGCGCGGTCGCCACGGGTGAATTTGAGCCCGGTGGCGATGAAGGTTTCGAAGCCGGAGGCATCGCAGGCTTGCAGGATCATGTCGGTGCGGCTCGCCACCGCGACGACCGATTCCGGCGCCTCGCGCGCGAGCCGGACCAAGCCGCGCGCCCACAGCGCGATCTCGGCGGTCGAAGGCAGCCGTCGCTGCGCACCCGGCAGCGCTTGAATGCAGGCGAGCGCCGCCTGCGCGCCGGCACCGCGGCAAATGTCGGCGGCGGCGGCGGCGAAATCCGCCAGCTCGTTGAGCGAAAACTCGGACTTCAGCTCGCTGCTGATCCGCCAAAAGCCGAGCTGGCAATCCGGGCCGGCATTGACGAAGGCAAGCTCGAGCGCGCCTTCCGCCCAGCGATCGAGCTCGGCATCCTCCGCGCCGGCCGAAATCGCCGTCCAGAAATCGCGAAACGGGCCGCGCAACGTCTCGCGGTGGCGGATCAGGTGATGCAGGCGCGTGACCGCGCGGTCCTGCTCGGTTTCGATGACCTGAAGCTGCGCGCGGCTTCGTGGGCTCATGGTTTTTCAGCGCTTGGCGTTCGGCGTTCTAGCAGATCAGAGCATTTTGTTTGAGCATGATCTTTTCGGAAAACCGGTTTCCACTTTTCCGGATCATGCATTAGCATTTTGTTTGAGCATGATCTTTTCGGAAAACAGGTTGCCACTTTTCCGGATCATGCTCTAAAGACACGCCGCGATCGCGGCCGTCAGCGCTTCGCGCATATCCAAGTCGTCGGTGATCGGCAGGACGATGCTGGCCTGCGAGGCCTCTTCCAGGCCGACGCCGGCCGCAACCAGCCGCCCGGCATGGATCAGCATGCGGGTGGAGGCGCCCTCCTCCAAACCCTGACCGCGCAAATTCCGCGACCGCAGCGCGATATCGACCAGCCGCCGTGCGGTCTTGCGGTCAGCGCCCGATTCCCGGCAGACGATTTCAGCTTCCACGTCCGGCGCCGGATAGTCGAAGTCGATGGCGACGAAGCGCTGCTTGGTCGATTCCTTCAGATCCTTGACCGCACTCTGGTAGCCGGGATTGTAGGAGATCACGAGCTGGAAGTCGGGATGAGCGGTGACGAGCTCGTTTTTCTTTTCCAGCGGCAGGATGCGCCGCGCGTCGGTCAGCGGATGGATCACCACGGTCGTGTCCTGACGCGCTTCGACAATTTCATCGAGATAGCAGATCGCGCCATAGCGCACCGCGAGCGTCAGCGGCCCGTCGTGCCAGACCGTTCCTTCCGGCGCGAGCAGGAAACGGCCGGCAAGGTCGGCGGCGGTCATGTCCTCATGCGCCGCGACGGTAATCAGCGGCCGCTTCAGCTTCCAGGCCATGTATTCAACAAAGCGGGTTTTGCCGGAGCCGGTCGGCCCTTTCAGCATGACCGGCAACCGGCTCGCGTAGGCGGCCTCAAACAGCGCGACTTCGGCGCCGACCGGCAAGTAATAGGGTTCCGACTGGATGCGATACGCTTCGAGCTGCATGGCCCATTCCCGCGGTTCGTGCTCCGCTTTCCGAAAGGCTAGCTGGAAGATGGCCCCGACGCATTCCGGAAGCAAAGAGCGCGCCAGCAAATTTTGAGATTCTAGAGCGGCGGTCCGGCGTCACTGCCAGGGAAGGCGCAACGCCCTTGTCGCGCCCCGACGAGGGTTATCCCTCCTCGCCATTACATCACCGCACGCCGCCAAGCACAATGCGACTGGCGGCGGCGAGCGATAAGCCTGACATAAGCCGCTGCGGCAATGCGCCTTCGCGGCAGCGCCTGTTTTCCTCGCCAAAGCGCTTCGGCCAATGGAATCAGTAGGTTATCCAAGACCACGGCGGTCATCGGCCCGAAGGCGATGCCCGCGCCGCCCTCACACCAGGCCGCGGGTGAAATGCAAGCTGGTGAAGCTGCACGTCGCCGGATCGTCGTAGTGGGCGAGGAAACGATCGACCAGCTGAGTAACGTTCGCTTCCGATCCCAAGATCTTGGTCAGATGCGGCCGCATGGCCTGAAATTGGATCTCCAAATTCTGCCGCCTGTCCGCATCGATGCGGCCGATGACCGTGAACAACGTGTCGGTCTCGATGTCGACCTGCACGTCGCGAAAGCCAAGCGCGATCATGTAAGCCGGCACCTTGCGGCCGATATTGACATCGACCAACAACGCCATGATTTCGCGGATCTTTCGCTCAAGCTCGGGATCGATCGGAAAGTGCTCGACCACGCAGCCGACATAGTCGCAGGACACGACATGCCCGCCCGGCTTGGCGACCCGCTTGAACTCGGCCAGCGCGGTTTTCGGCTCCCGCAGCCACTGCAGAAGGTATTTGCTCCACACCAGATCAAAGCTCGCATCCGGAAATGGCAGAGCAAATACGTCGCCACGCTCGAACGTGAGATTGTGGAGGCCTTCTTCCCGGGCGCGAGCGCGCGCATAGTCCAAATACTGTTCCCGCACATCGATGCCGACGACTTCCACCTCCGGGAATGAGCGGGCGATCAGCCGCGACATCGATCCGGAGCCGCAACCGACGTCAAGGACGCGACGCGCGCCGGCGATCGGCAGATGCCGCAAATGACCTTCGATGTTGGCGAGCCGCGCCTGCAGCTCCAATCGTTCGCATTCCTCGTCGCTGTGAATCACGTAGGGCAGAGACTGGTCAGACATTGATGATGATCCTGGATGGACAGGGAGTGGTAATCCTGTAGGGGGCGCGGAAACATACCGGCACAACCAAAAGTAACAAGACTATTCTTTGAGCAACCTGCGAGAATGGTTTCGGGAAGACGTCTGGATGCGACCACCGCCCGGGGACCTATTCAAAGTCAAGCGTTCACCCGGTGATTCCAGAAGGCCTGGAATCGCGGCCAGGCCGACGGATACACGCGCCGGTGCTACGTCAATGAGATTGCACAATTGGCAGGCCGAAAGACGGCGCGGTGACGCTTAATCAATGTCTAACGCATGACTTGAACGTGCCAATACCATCGATCTGCGGCGAAGCCGCAACGCTCAAGCCGTGGGTGCCGGTTTCAGATCATGAAGATCACGCCGCGGCCGCGCTATGCGGTGCCGCGACCCGCTCGCTTTGCGTATCGAGAAATGCGCCGATCGCTGCCGTGACGATCGCCGGCTGCTCCAATGTCGAGCCGTGACCGGCGCCGGGAATGACCATGAGTTTCGCCCGCGGGATGGCACCCACGATGCGGTCGGCCAAAGCCGTCGGCGTGCTCACATCCTCATCGCCGACCATGACAATGGTCGGCGCCACGATCTTGCCAAGCTCGCCATAAATGCTCTTGCGCTCGAGGACGCCGGTGGCGGCGCGCCAGATCGAGCTGCGGTTCATGATCAATTGCTGCGTCCATTGCGCACGCTCGTCGGCCCGCGCCGGATCGTTGAGCGCGGTCTTGCCGTACAGCGCAGGCATGACCGCCGGAGCGACGAAGCCGACTCCAAAAAGTCGGGCCATGGCGGTCATGACCTTGTATTTCAGCTTGTACGGCTCCTCGTCGGCCGTGGTGCCGAGGAGAACGAGCGAGCGGATGAGATCGGGCCGGCCGACGGCAAGGCGCATGCCGACGATGCCGCCGAGGCTCAATCCGCAGAAATGCACCGGACCGAGGTCAAGCTTCTCAATCAGCGCGACCGCATCTTCGGTCACCGTCTCCATGCTGATCGCGCGGCCGATGTCGTCGGCGCTCCTGCCCTGCCCGCGATGATCGTAGGCAACGCAACGGTATCGATTTTTCAGGACAGCGATCTGCGGTGCAAACAACGTGCTGTTCCACAACAATCCATGGCTGAAAACGACGGGCGAGCCGGAGCCGCCGGTATCTTCGTAATAAAGCGCAGTGCCGTTTGCACGGATCATCGGCATTGATCTACTTGCCCCAAAATGCGTCGAAGACTTCGAAGCCGGTTTTACGGACAACTCTTGCCGAGCGCGCTTAGATATGCGTAAAGCGGCTTTGGTCGATTGCGGGTACAGTCAAGATTCCATTGATTGAATCAAATGTTTTCAGGCTGGGCGATAAAGCCTGTCGTGACGCCGCGCGGACGGCTGACTTCGCTTCGCCGCGCGCAACTGCGCCTTTCTTGGTTAACACCGGAGACCGGATTCGAAGGGTGCCGCATCACGGCAGCCTGGTTCGGGTTCGAGCGAATCAAGGCAATTGAGCAGCGACCGCCCGAGTGGAGCCTCGCTCAGGATCGAGATCAATCGCGCCACATCGTTGCGGCAGCGGTGCGCGCGAAGCGATATGAGCGTCGTCCGATAAAGAACGCGCCGCCGTTCCAAACACGGGAAGCTGGATTGATCGGCGCCGCGCGCCAGAGGAACGAACTCCGCGATTCGGCAACGCAAGCCTAAAAAATCATCTAGATTGTTATCCTATTTAATCGATTTTGAATGCGATCCGAGTTGCTTGTTCGAGCATGATTGCATGCGAAAGTCCCGTCGGGCTTCTGGTGAGAATCGATACTCGCCCGACAATCAGTACGAATGCGTTTTGGGAAGGCCGCCCTCTCTCGTAGACGCGCGAAACGTGCAACAACTGCAAGTCAGAGCAGGGCGCAGCGCTGCACAGAAGCCACACCGACGGCGATCTGAAAAGGAATCACAGGACAATGCGTGAACAACGACAGGGCGAACAAACAAAGGCAATTTCAGCGAGCTGATGTCTGCAGACGCTTCAAACAGCAGATCTTTCCTGGGTGGTGAGTGGTGTTAGCGGGCACAAGTGCGCGAAACATCGGATTTTGTGCGAGCGTTTCTCACAATTTCGCGTGGACGTCGCGAGGCCGCGCGAGCCTTTTTGTTGACCGCCGAAGACCTCAAATCCATCTCGGCCTTCATCAATGGCTCGAAACAGCGATTTTTTGCCGCCAACCGCGGCGAAAAGTGATCAAAATGTCGCTTGCACAGGGCAATCCATTACCACTGCCTCAAGTTTGCCCACATGACCAAATGATTGCAGCCGTACCAAAAACAGCTATTGTGCGTCATTTACGCAGAGGGCGGCATGCGGTCCAAAGGGCCCAATCCTGTTGACGTGCTGGTCGGTTCGCGCATTCGGCTTTTGCGCAAGCGGCGCAAGATGAGCCAGGCCGAGCTCGGCAAGGCGCTCGGCGTGACTTTCCAGCAAATTCAGAAATACGAGAACGGCAAAAACCGCGTAGGCGCCAGCCGGCTGCATTTGGTCGCCACCGCGCTCGACGTGCCGATCTCCGAATTCTTCGCCGGCGCGTCCGAGACGAGCCGCTCGTCGTTCGCTACGAAATCGATTGCGTTCGACCCGCAGGCGTTCCGGATCGCGGAAGCTTTCACCAAAATCTCCGACAAAGAGTTGCGGTCGTCGCTGGTCGACTTGGTCGAGACGATGGCGCGAAAGTCCGGGCGCGGGTGACGCTCCGGCACGCTCGGCGATCTAAAAAGCTCCGTCCCGCAGCAAGATGTACCGCACATTGGGCGCGCGGGCCGCGCGAGGCGTCAACGACCAAATAAGAATTTGCCGGCCGGGGTCCACAAGCTGCGCAGCCAGCGAAGCCCGCGCCGGCGCACCGCAAGAAACCACCGCCACGACTTTGCGAACCACGGCAGCATCAAGAGCTTGGGCTTGAGGATGACGAACAGCCGCTCCGTGACCACCAGGCTGACGACATAGGCGCAGATCAGAAAAAGCAAGCCCGTCAGGAAATGGCCGTCGCCGGCTACGAGCACGGCGACCAATTTGAAAGGCTCAACGATCACCAGTGGAATAGCCAGCACCAAGAGCGACGCATAGGGACCGAGTCGCTCAAGACGCCGGCGCAACGCTATAAAAAACTGCATATTCACATTTCGCCAGAATTTTACGTTCGAATTGTTGCGTCAACGCCGCAAAGGCTGCGACGTTCTCGCAACGATGAATAATCGCCGGAGCAGGCGCCGGCCAGAGGCATTAAGCTGCAGTCAAATGGCAGCCCCTGCCCTAAAACGGCCACCCTGCGAGAACTCCAGGAACCACGTCGGGGCTGCGGGCGCAACGGCATTCGCCCCGCGCGGCGCGCACGACATGTCCATACCCGCGTAAACCTGACGGCAAACTTAACGGCAGCGGCAAGGCTGGCGAAAAAGGCTCAAATCTGCTTATTGGTTGTCAACAATGTGCAAGAACCAGCGATTCAGACCTTCAAGCCATGCAGACCTTCAAGCCATGCAGACCTTCAAGCCATGCAGACCTTCAAAACCGTTGATCGCTCTAGCCGTCTCGCTGCTAGTCACACCTTCCGCCTTCGCGGCGGACAATAATGAAACCGCCACCGGCGACGCCGCGTACGGGCGCGGCCTAGCGATAAGGTGGTGCGCGTCGTGCCATCAGGTCACGCCCGACCAACAGCATTCCAAGGCCGGCGCGCCTCCCTTTGCCACGATCGCTCAATCGCCGGGCTTCAATGGCGATCGGCTTGCGCGTCTCATGCTGTCGCCGCATCCCAACATGGCGAAGCTCGCGCTCAGCCGAATGGCCGTCGACGATATCGCCGCCTACATCTTGTCTCTGAAGCAATAACGCGCTGGCAAAAGCCGAACCGGCGGCGGCGAGCATCGGTATTGACTACAGTGGCCGCCTACTCGGGGGCCGTCACGAATTTGCCGTTCCTGACCGTCATGATCACACCTTCATAACGCGCACCGCGATTGCTATCGAAGTTGAACGTGCCGCGGCCAAGAATGACCGAAAAGTCCTTGATCTTGAGAAAGCCGTCGCGCACGGCCTCGCGGGCGGGATTTGCGCCGGCGTTTCTCAGCGCCGCTGCCGCAATCTTGACCGCCGTGTAGCCGAGCGCCGCGCCGTTGTCGGGTGTGCGGTTGTATTTCTTGCGATAGGCGTCGACGAAACGTTGGTTCTCCTCTCCCGCAGTTCCAGCGAAATAATCCGCAACATAGATTGCTCCCTCTACCGCCTTTCCGCCGATCAAGATGAATTGGTCAGACCCGAAATTGGGGACACCGAGAAACTTCACCGCGGGGTCAATTCCCTGCTGGCGCGCTTGAATAATGAAATTGGCCGACTGCTCGGCGACGAGCGCCAGAAAGACCGCGTCCGGCTTGGCGGCAATGATTTTGGTGATGACGGCGAGAAAATCCGTATCGGACGTGAGCACGGATTCCTCGGCGACGATCTTGGTGTTGCTGGCCTTGAACGTTTCGAGCGCGGCGTTCTTTTGGCCGATCTGGCCGTCATTGTTGCGGCCCCACACCATGGCGACGCTTTTGACGCCCATCTTGTTCACCGCGTATTTCGCCACGTCGCCGATGACAAGCGCAGGGCTTGCCGGCGTCTTGAACACCCATGGGCCGCTCTTGTTGATCGCTTCCGAAACCGCGGTGGTGGTGAGGAGCGGAATTTGCAGCTCATTGGCGACCGGTGCGATCGCCACGCCCTCCGAGCTCGAACTCGGGCCGAGAACCATCAGGGCCTTGTCGCGGGCGCTGAACCGATTGATCAGCGAGATGGCCTGGGTCTTGTCGCTGCCGGTGTCTTCGATGAGCACTTTGAGCTTGTGACCGCCGAGCAGGTCGGAAGCATTCACCTCCTCGATCCCGACATCGAGACCTTCGCGGCTTGGCACGCCGACCCAGGCATAAGTGCCGGTCAGCGCCAGTTCCGCGCCGATCACATAGTCCTCGGCTAGCGCGGGCCGCACCGCGAATAGACACACGGCCGCGAATGCGAGCCCGAGCATCTGCCGTGCCATCCTTTTCATCGCCATGACAACCCTCCATGTGAGATGCGGGTTCAACTTTGATCATTCCCGGAGCATTCAGGGTGCCGAGCCATCGGCAGGCGGAGTGAGCGACGAGGCAACGCCGAGATAGTGTGACTGGATATTCGGATCGGTGCGAAGGCGGGAGCTCTCGCCCTCATCGACGATGCGGCCGCGCTCCATCACATAGGCATAGTCGGCAATTTCGAGAGCGCGCCGCGCATTCTGCTCGACCAGCAGAATTGTGAGGCCCGAGCTATTCAGCCGCTTGAGCGCGTCGAAGACTGCAGCGACGACGATCGGCGCGAGACCGAGGCTCGGTTCGTCGAGCAGCAGAAGTTCCGGTTCGCCCATCAGAGCGCGGGCAATCGCCAGCATCTGCTGCTCGCCGCCCGAAAGCGACCCCGCTATCTGCTCCACTCGCTCAGCGAGCCGCGGAAAGAGTTCAAAGACCGCGTCCAAGCTCGCACGGTGACCGCCGCGGCGCGAGCCGAGCGCAAGACGACCTAGTTCCAGATTCTCCCGGACGGTCAGCGGTCCGAGGATCTGGCGTCCTTCCGGCACCAGCAGAATTCCCCGCCGTGCGACACGATAGGCCGGCTCGCCGGTGATGTTCGTTTCGCCGAGCAGGATGCTCCCCGACGCCGGCCGCAAAGCGCCGCAGATTGCATTGAGCAACGTCGTCTTGCCGGCGCCGTTCGAGCCGATCAAAGCCACGCATTTGCCGGCAGCGACAGTGAGGCTCGCTCCGCGCACGGCGGCAATGCCGCCATAGAATGCGCTCAGGTCACGCACCATCAGCATGGCTGCGCACCCAAATAGGCTTCGACGACTTTCGGATTGGCGAGCACTTTACCCGGAGCGCCGTGATCGATCAGCTCGCCCGTCGCAAGGACGTAGATCTCATCACACTGAGCGGTGACGAACCGCATGTTGTGCTCGATCAGCAGAACGGCCATGCCGCCGGCGGCGAGCTTGCGGAAAATGCGGCCTAGTTCCTCAGCCTCCGGATCGTTCATGCCGGCGACCGGTTCGTCCAAGAGCAGCACGCCCGGCTCGAGCGCAAGCGCGCGCATGATCTCGACACGGCGTTGATGACCGTAAGACAATTCGCCGGCGAGACGATCGGCATATTCGGTCATTCCAAGTTCCGCGAGAAGCGCATGAGCGCGCACAATGGAAGCTCCGCGCGCGCGCCGCATCACGGGCAGACCGAGAGCCTGCGCATAGAGTGGCACCGCCTCCCCCTGCCGAGAGCCGGCAAGAATGTTGTCCAACACACTCGTTTCCTTGAGCAAACGCACGTTCTGGAAGGTCCGCGCAACGCCGAGCCGCGCGATCTCGTGGGGTGGCAGTTCGTGGATCTCGCGATCATCAAATGTGATGCTGCCGGCTGCGAGCTTCAGCAGGCCGGTGATGAGGTTGACGACCGTAGTCTTGCCGGCGCCGTTTGGGCCGATCAGCCCGGTGATGCGGCCCGGCCGGACAGTCATCGAGAAATCCTGCACGGCAAAGACGCCGCCGAAACGGCGGGATACTTTGTCGAGGCTAAGCACGGCCATCGGCAGCCTCGGCGACGCTGGGACCGGCGGAGAGAGGCCCGTTGGCACGACGACGCGCAATCACAAGCGTATCGACGATGCCATGCGGCAGATAGATGATGGCGAGCATCATCAGTCCGCCAGCGACGATCATCCGATTATCGGCGAGCGGCCGTGCGATCTCAGGCAGCAGCGAAAGCAGCACTGCGCCGACGATCGGTCCCGCCACCGAGCGGCGGCCGCCGAGCACCGCATAGGCGAGCACCGCGGTGAGCATGTCGAAGCCGAATTCCTCGGGCACGATGCTGTGATTGTGGCAAGCCATCAGCGCACCGGTCATGCCGGCGATCACCCCCGACAGGCCGAACGCGAGGGTCTGATAATACTGCACCGAGATGCCCAGCGAGACCGCAACGGTCTCGTCCTGGCGAATGGTATCGAACGCCGCGCCGACACGGCCGCGGCCAAGCGACCACAGGGCGTAGATGCAAACGGCGATGAACAGAACAAGAGCCGGCGTACCGATCAGCCGCGGGATGCCATTCAAGCCATTGGCGCCGCCGGTGATATCGTCGGCATAGAGCGCGATCGACAGGATGATTTGCACCATGGCAACCGTGGCGATCGCCTGAAATACACCGCGGAGCCGCGCCAACGGCACCGACAAGATCAATGCGGCGATCATGCCGGCCAGCGCACCGCCGAACACGGCGACCAGCGCAGGCACGCCGGCGCGAAGGATCAAAAGGCCCGCCGTATAGGCGCCAATCGAGGCAAGGCCCGCGGTCGCGACCGAGAACACGCCGGCGCGCAGCACGACATATTGGCTGAGCGCGAGTCCGCAATTGAGAATGATGAGATTGAGCAGCGGAAGATAGCTGAGCACGAAATCGATCATTCGCGCGCCACCCGTTGTTCCTTCCGCAAGGTGCCGAAAAAGCCCGTAGGCCGCACCAGCAGAACGACGAAAAGAATGGAAAAGATGATCGCGTCGCTAAGTCCCGACGATACGTATGCAATCGTCAGCGTCTGCACCAAGCCGAGCAGAAGACCGGCAACCAACGCCCCCATGACGCTGCCGAGCCCGCCAAGCACGATGACCACAAAGGCGCGCAGCATGTAGGCGTCGCCCATCAGAAAGTGCACGGCGTTGAAGGCAATACCGATGAGCACGCCGGCGGCGCCGGCGAGAGCGCCGGAAATGAAGAAGGTCTGGAAATAAACGAAATTGGGGTTGACGCCGAGCAGCGTCGCGGTGCGCTCATTAATGGCGACGGCGCGGATCTGCCGGCCGAAGCGCGTGTAGAACAGATAAACAAAAAGGGCGGCGACGATCACGAGCGTGCTGCCGACCATCACCGCCTGGATCAGCGTCACACGCAAGCCGAGGAAGCCGTAGATTTCGATCGGAAGCGTGCCGAATGGATAGCGGAGCACGCGGGTGTCCGACACCCGCTGCGCGACATTCATAAGGACGAGGCCGGCACCGATCGACGAAACGATGGCCGAGAATTCCGGCGCGCCGCGTTTGCGCAAAGGACGGAACGCCACCCAGTCGAGCGCCACGCTGAGCAGACCCGCCAGCACGACGGCGAGCACGAAGCCCAGCGGAAAGGGCAGATCGAAGCGCGTGATCGCAAACAGCCCGAAGAACGCTCCCCACATGAACACCGCGCCATGGGCCATGTTCAGAATGTGGTGGACGCCGAAGATCAACGTAAAGCCGAGCGCAAACAGCGCGTAGACGCTGCCGACAACCAAGCCGTTGAGAATCTGCTGCGCGATCATGCGGCGCCCGATCCCGGCCGAGTATGCGCCGGCCGCCGGGCGGCAGCCGAAGCAAGCTTAGAGATTTGAGGACGCACGACGCCGCGCGCTCATCGCGACGCCGGGCAAGCCCTGTTCAAGGTTGAAACTGATCGATGAGTTGCGACGAGCATTTGCGATCCGAGGAACGCTGCCGCGTTTCGACGCGCCGCCATGACCCGCGCACGCGCCATCGCCGCCTCTTCCGGATCTCTCCCCTCGAACGTCCATTGGCTCGCCCGAACATGTTCGGTCTTTGTTGATTATCAAGAGTGTCGCGTCAGGCCCTGAGGTTGGCAAGGGGAAAGTTGCCGGCGCAACGGCGGATCTCCCCGCCCGCCGCATCAAAAGTATTGGGCGATCCACCAAACATTTTTCCAGGCGGCACGCGCGCTTGCATCATCCGCACAACCTTGCCAGCGCGAACGCGCATAGTTAGTCTGAGTGCGTGTCTCCTGTCGCATGGCGGCACCTTCCGGAGGAAATCGGTATCTGACGGAGCCGATGTCCGCGCGCGCAAACGAGCGTCCCCAACGATGAGCAAAGGTGCGGACGCTGCGAATGCAGGCGCCTCGGCGGCTACGCCGTTTAAGCCGTTGCAAGGCCGCGTTGCGGTCTTGACCGGATCCACGGGCGGCTTGGGCTTTGCGATCGCCGAAGGGCTGGCGATGGCTGGATGCCGCATCATGTTGAACGGGCTCGAAACGTCGCCGACGGTCGAGCGCACCCAGGCGGAGTTGGAAAACCGCTCCGGCGTCAGCGTCGGCTACCATGAGGCAGATGTCGGCCAAGTAAGCGGCGTCGGGGGCCTCATCGACGCGTGTCTTGAACGCTTCGGCTCGGTCGACATTCTGGTGAACAATGCGGTCGTGCGCCATTTTTCGCCAATCGTTGATTTTCCGGTCGAACACTGGAACGCCGCGCTGGCGGTCAACGTCTCGGCCGCATTTCATGCCATCAGGTTGGCTCTGCCCCATATGCGCACGCGCAACTTCGGCCGTATTTTCAATATGACATCCGTGTACGGCATGCGCGGCACGGTGAACCGCGTGGACTATGTGACGACCAAGGCCGCGTTGCTGGGCCTCACGCGCGCAGTCGCGCTTGAGAATCTCGAATACGACGTGACCTGCCACGGCATTTGTCCGGGCTCTATCCTGACCCCAGGGACCGAAGCGCGGGTCCACCAAATCATGAGCGAGCAAGGCCTGCCCCGAGAAGCGGCGGAGCGTGCGTTTCTGCAAGGCAAGCAGCCCACCGGCCGTTTTGTTTCGGCCCAGAATGTGACCGACCTCCTTATCTTTCTTTGCGGTCCGGTTGCCAAGGACATGACTGGAGCGATATTGCCGGTCGAGGCCGGCTGGCTTGCGAACTGACGCCTCAAGCGAGCCAAATCAGGAGACGATGATGACAAATGCCGCGCGGCTCGGATTCATTGGGCTCGGCTCCATGGGAGCTGCCATGGCAGCGCGCCTGCTCGACGCCGGATATGCCGTCACGGTGTTCGACACCAATCCCGCGGTGCTCCAACCGCTCGCAGGGAAGGGAGCTGTCGTAGCGAGCGGTGTCGCCGCTGTCGCTTCGGAAGCGGACATCATCCTCGGCAGTCTTCCAACACCCGACGTGGTGCGCGAGGTCGCGATCGGCCCGGGCGGAGTCATCAAGGGAGCCAAAGCGCGGATCTTCGTCGATCTCTCGACCACCGGGCCGCGCGTGTCAGGGGAGGTTGCCGCCGCACTTGCGAAGGCCAACATCACGCTCGTCGATGCACCGGTGAGCGGCGGCCGCGCCGGCGCCATCAAAGGCACTCTCGCCGTGATGGTTGCGGCACCGCGCACGGCCTACCAGGAGGTCGAGGCCATTCTGAAAGTGTTCGGCAAGGTCTTCTATGTCGGCGAGAAAGCGGGGCTCGCGCAAACCATGAAGCTCGTCAACAACATGTTGTCGGTCGCTGCACTCGCGATCACGTCCGAGGGCATGGTGATGGGCGTCAAAGCCGGACTCGATCCGTTGGTGATGTTGGATGTCATCAACGCAAGCAGCGGCCGCAACAGCGCGACGACCGACAAATTTCCCCGCGCCGTATTGCCGCGCACTTTCGACTTCGGCTTTGCCACCGGCCTATCGGTCAAGGATATCCGGCTTTGTCTTCAGGAAGCCGACGCCATGGGGGTGCCCATGCCGGTCGGATCGGCGGTGCAGCAGACATTGTCGATCACCAATGCGCTGTTCGGCCCGCAGTCGGACTTCACGTCGATGTGCAAGACCATCGAGCAATGGGCCGGCGTCGAGGTTCGGGCTAGCGGTCACAATCTCTAGCGCCGTGTTCGCGCAAAAGCCCGGTGGGACAAAGTCCTGCATTGAAGCGGAGGTAGGGCCAGGCGATCAGACCCAGCCGGCATCCACGATATAGTGTTGCGCTGTGCAAGCCGACGCGTCGTCAGACGCCAGGAAAACGCAGAAGCGCGCGATGTCTTCTGGCTCGACCCATCTTTTGAGGCACTGCGCTTCGAGCCGCTGCTTGTCGCCCTCGGGTGTGAGCCATTTGGTCAATTGCCGCTCGGTTCTGACCCAGCCAGGAGCAATCGCATTCACGCGGATGTTATATTGCCCGTAGTCGCGCGCGAGCGATCGCGTCAGCCCGATCATTGCCGATTTCGCCGCCGTATAGATCGCCATGCCGCCCATGCCGGCGATCCACGACATGGATGAGAAATTCACGATCGCGCCGCCGCCCTTGGCCTGCATCCCGGGCAGTACGGCTTGGGCTGCGAAAAACGAATGCCGCAGATTGACGGCAATGCGCTCGTCGAACATCTCAGGCGTCACGTCGGGCGTCGCGTGACGCTCGTCGTTCGCGGCGTTGTTGATGAGGACGTCGGCGGCGCCGATCGCACGTGTAAGCTCGGCAATAGCCGATCGCAAAGCGTCGATGTCGCGAATATCCGCCTTTGCGAAAAGCGGGCCCGCCGCCTCGCCGCCAAGCTCGGCGACAAGCCCCTTGGACGGGGCCTCGGCGATGTCGATAAAGCCGACTTTGGCCTTCTGCCGGACGAACGCGCGGACGATGGCCGCGCCGATACCCGAGCCGCCACCGCTGACGAGCACCGACTTGCCTTCGAGATCCGGATAAATGGCTCCTTGCGACTTCTCGGCCATGCGTCATTCTCCCGTTCGACTTTCCAGGCGTTGCCTATCGCACCACCGAAGCCGCCAGTGGGAGACTGTAACAATTCGCTGCCCGCATGAAATGCTGCGCTGCCGAGCGAACCAAGCGCGATCTGCTTTGCTGCTCTAGGCCGTGATCCAATTCAATTGTATTGGGTCACGGCCTAGAGCTTTGTTTTGAGCATGATCTGGTCCGAAACCGGTTTCCACTTTTCCGGATCATGCTCTAGGCGATCTTGCTTCGCGGATCGTCTTTCGCGTTCGTGTATTCAATGCCGAGAGGTCCGATCGCGGTCACTTGCGTGACATATTCACCGGACTTCGCCCAGTGGAAGTGCGACGTGTTGCCGGGCAGAACAACAACGCTGCCGGGTGGATAAGCCTGCACGGCATCGCCGTCGAACTGCTCGCCCAGGCCGATATAGAACACGCCCGACATGACCGTGTAAATTCGATCCTCCGGGTGTTTGTGCGGCATCAGCTTCACGCCTGAAGGCACTTTGACTCTGATCACGTAAGGTCCCGGCTGGCTCGGCTCGCCCACGACAACCGCCAGCCGGACCGACGGCGGGAACGCTGGGAACGGCTTCCAATCGATATCTTCCGGCAGAACCGATCTGAAAGCCGCCTGGCCTGGCTGATGGGTTCGAACCATTGCGATCCTCCGCACCTGGATGCACTGCGCAAGCGCAGCCGACTGTGCCTCAAATCAATTTGGCATCCAAGGTGATCGCTGCATTGAGCACCTTGGAGACCGGACAGTTCTTCTCGGCATCGGCGGCCATTCGCGCAAACGTCGCTTCATCGAGGTTGGGCACTTGCGCGCGGAGCGTCAGCGCGGAGCCGCTGATGCGGAAACCCTGACCCTCGGGTTCGAGCGTGACCGCGGCTTCGGTGGCAAGCTCCGTCGGCGTAAAGCCACCCGCTTGCAGCCCAAACGCGAGCGCCATGGTGAAGCAGCCGGCGTGCGCCGCGGCGATGAGCTCTTCAGGATTGGTGCCCTTCTCGTTTTCAAAGCGGGTCTTAAAAGAATACGGCGTCTCCGCCAGCACTCCGGAATCGGTGGAAAGATGACCGGTGCCGGCGCGACTGGTCCCGCGCCAAACTGCTTTCGCCTTGCGGATCATTTAAGCCTCCGTTGTGCCAATCGGTTCGTTCACGATCACCTGCGACGAGTTCCGCCCGGCGAACGCCTATCGGCTTTCCCTGTTCCCGACACTGACAAATTAATTCGTGCTGCCGGGAACCGGTCGGCGTTGACCCCTGATACCGGCGCCAGGCGCCGTCGCGGCGAAGGCCGCGTACGCCTCTCAGGGCGCCGTCTTCAGCGATCTGAGATCGTCGAGCAAGGTCGAAATGAATTCTGCGACAGTCGGATGAATGTGCATCGCGCGCCGCAGGATTTCTGCATCGTTGCGAGCCTCGTCTGCTTTGATGGATTCTTCCGCCTCAATATCCGCCAATCGACTAAAAGTCGACGTAGTCATCGGTCGTTCCCGAAAATGCGGGTGATCCGAATGACAACGCTCAGCCGGCCCGCAACCACATACGAGCGAGCGTGCGGTCACGCCAGACCCAGGCATGAACGAGCGCCGCTGCCAGGTGAAGAATGACGAGCGCGGTAAGCGCAACCGCCAGCGCAATATGCGCGGCATGCGCCAAGCGGAAGCGCGCAATGTCGGGAGCCAGCGGGTACGGGAGATCGAACAGACCGAAGACGACGGTCGGGATCCGCACCGGCGTGCTCGTCACCATGAGCCAGCCGGAAAGCGGCAGCAACAGCAGCAACGTGTAAAGGCCGACATGCACGGCCTTGGCAACGATTGTGACGGAGCGTGACGCCGGTTCCGGCTTCGGCGCACGCATCACACAGCGCAAACATAGCCGCAGTACGGTGAGCACAAGGACACTGACACCGATGCTCTTGTGCGTCTGTGTCAGCTCAAAGCGCATGGCGGCGCTGTGCACCGCAAGCACCATGAAAGCGCCGAGGCCCAATGCGCCGATGACCAACGCTGCGTTCAGCCAGTGCGCGATCCGGAGCGACAACGGCCAGACTGTCGTGGCGTTATTCATCGGACAGTGCGCGGGTCTTGACCGTGATTTCGAGTGCGTCGTCAATGAGAGGAATGCCGAACATCATGCCGAAGTCCGAGCGCTGAATTCTGCCTTTGGCCACGAAGGCGACTGTCCGGCCTTTGGCGGCGGGATCGGTCGCCACATCGACCGTGAGGGTAATCGGCTTGGTCACACCCAGCAGGGTCAAATTGCCGATGACACGAGCCGTATGCGCATCGACCTTTTCCACTTGCGTCGAAGCGAAGCTCATGGTCGGGAATCGCTCGACATTAAGCAGCACCGCGCTCTTGACGAAATCGTTGAACGACGCCGAGCCGACATCGACGGAAGCTGCATCAACGGTGAAGGTCGTGTAGCTTTTTGCCGGGCGATCGAAATCGATCAACAGACGGCCGCGATAGTGCGCAAAGTGGCCACGCGTGGTCGGAAAACCGACGGCGTCGATCGTAAATCCGATCGATGTCTGCGCTTCGTCGATGCGCCAGCCTTGTGCAGGCGTCGTGGCGTGCGCCTCAACGCGGCATAAAAGGGCCGACAAAAAAACAACGCCGAGCCGGCGCACGACTGTGCTGCGATCCATGATCATGCCGTCAAGAGCGGGAGAGCGCGCGAGCCGATGCGCAAGTGTGCTTCGATCCCGGAGCAGGCTTGCGGCACGTCAAACATGAGAACCGAAACCTATCCCCGGGATCGTCCCCCGACGCCACGTCCCCTTCCCGTCACTAGACCCTGATCCAATTCAATTGAATCGGATCACGGTCTGGATTCTTCGTTTTGAGCATGATCTTGTCCGAAAATCGGTTTCCACTTTTCGGGATCACGCTCTAGCAAACCCAACGCCATCCGTGCGCCGTCAGCACCCGGCAGCTGCCGTCATCGTAGTACGGCCAATCGTAAAATCCGGGCCCGACGCCGGCGAAGAAAAAGCGCCGGTGAAAACGCCCGTGGTGAAAGTGATCGTGATGGAAGCCCGCGACGTGCGCGAAGGAGTGCCCGGCAAATGCATGCGGAGTGAAAGCATGCCCGGCGACGACGTGTGACCCCATCATATGGCCGCCGAAGCCGTGACTGGCAAAAGCGTGGCCGCCAAAGCCTGCGTGCCCGCCAAAGCCTCCGTGCCCGCCAAAACCGCCGTGCCCGCCACCGCCGCCATGGCCGCCACCGCCGCCGTGACCGCCGCCGCCGCCATGTGCAACGGCGCCGGTCGCCCAAATCGCTGCGCCGAGCGCAACGGCCGCGGCGAGCGCAATGCCTGTCATCGTCAACCGCATGAGAGCCTCACTTCGTTGAGTCAGCGTTGTCTGTCGTTGGCTGCCGTCGCCGCGACTCTCCGGATTGTGATCGTGGCCGCACGCGATGCCGCTTACGATAGCGATCGGAGTTCCCGTCGTTCGCGCGACGAAGAAGCTTGCACGCTTCCGCATAAACAAGTGAGCCGTGCCGCTCAAATTACTAATGCGACAGTTCCTGACACCGATGTCAGTTTTTGGGTCGGCGGTTTGTGCTACCTACTCTTGCCGACGTGATCGGAGAACGCGACATTGACCGAAACGCGCCGCCGCATATTGGTCATCGAGGACGACCCGGAGACGGCTTCTCAGCTCGTGGACTTCCTCGGCATGCGCGGCTATCAGACCGATCTCGCGCACAACGGCGACGACGGACTTCGCCTCGCCTCGTCGCACTCCTATGCGGTGATGACCATCGACCGCATGCTGCCGGGCGTGGACGGGCTGTCGATCATCCGCAGACTGCGCGAGTCCGGGAACGATACGCCGGCTCTGATCGTGAGCGCGCTCGGCGAGGTCGACGATCGCGTGCGCGGGCTGCGTGGCGGCGGCGACGACTACCTGGTGAAGCCGTTCGCGTTCGCCGAATTGCTGGCACGGATCGAGGCGCTGGCGCGACGCAGTACGACCGTGGCGAAGGAGACGGTGCTGCGCGTCGGCGATCTCGAGCTCGACCTGGTTGCGCGCACGGCCAATCGCGCCGGCCAGGAGATCGAGCTCTTGCCGCGGGAATTCCAGGTGCTCGAGTATCTGGTGCGCAACGCCGGTCAGGTGGTGCCGCGGGCCATGCTGTTGCAGCACGTCTGGAATCTGAATTTCGATCCGACGACCAACATCATCGACGTCTATGTCGGCCGTGTTCGCCGGAAAGTCGACAATCACCGCAGCTATCCGCTGATACACACGGTTCGCGGCGTTGGATTTTGTGTCCGTGCTCATTGCTAAGACGTTACGCTCCTCGACCTTCCGAGCCGCGCTCATCTGGATCGCCGGCTTCGGCGTCATCGTCGTCGGGCTGTTCGTATTCGTCTATTGGTCGACCGCTTCGTATGTGCTCGATCGCTCCGACCGGGCGATCGACAGGGATCGCGGCGCTCTCCTTGCCGCCTATGCGGCGGGCGGACGCGACGAACTCGTGGCGGCCATCAACAGACAGGCCGGCCTGCACCCGGACCGCGGAATCTATCTGCTGACAGACGCGGCGTTCGCACCACTTGCCGGCAACCGCAAGAAGTGGCCGGCGGCGCTTTCCGGCGAGGCGGGACGCGCCAATTTCGACGCCACCGAATCCGGCTCTGCCGCGGCGGATCGAGCGTTGATGCGGGCAGCCTTCGATACGCTGCCGGACGGCTCGCACCTCTTGGTAGGGAGAGAGGTGACGGATCTCACTCAGTTTGTTCGCAAGATCTACCTCGCCTTGGCGCTCGTGCTCGTCTTGATCTTTGTTCTTGCGATCGCGGCTGCGGTGAGCGTCACGCGGCGCACGGTCGGCCGGATCGAATCCGTCAACGCCACCAGCCGCGCGATCATGCAAAGCGGCCTGGGAGAGCGCGTGCCGCTGTGCGGCTCCCACGACGAGTGGGATCAACTGGCGGAAAATCTCAATTCGATGCTCGATCGGATCGGGGTGCTGATCGGAGAGGTCAAGCAGGCCACCGACAATGTCGCGCACGATCTGCGAACGCCCCTCACCCGCATGCGCGGGCGGCTGGAGGGCGCCAACAGCCGGCCGCGCGATGCGGCGGCCGACCAGGTTCTGATTACCGACACGATGGCCGACCTGGACGACGTGTTGCGGATGTTCTCAGCGCTGACGCGCATTTCGCAGATCGAGACGACGACGACGCAGACGTCAGGTTTCCGTCCGGTGGACCTGGTCGAGATCGGTCAATCGGTGGCCGACCTTTACGATGCGGCTGCGGAGGAGAAGAAAGTCGATCTTCAGGTGATCGGCCAAAAGCCGATGCTGATCACCGGGGACCGCGACCTGTTGTTCGACGCGCTCGCCAACCTGGTGGACAACGCGATCAAACACGGCCGCGAGGCGGGCAAAGTCGTGGTCCGGCTGGACCGGTGCGACGATGGCGCCGTGGTCTCGGTCGCCGACGACGGTCCGGGGATTCCGCTCGACGAGCATCAACACGTATTCCGCCGCTTTTACCGGCTCGAGCGCAGCCGCCGCACCCCGGGCAATGGGCTTGGGCTCAGCCTGGTCGCCGCGGTCGCGCGTCTCCACGAGGCGCGGGTTGAGCTGTCGGACAACGGGCCTGGTCTGAAAGTCGAGATGCGGCTGCGATCCGGCTGAAAATGGTTCCTGCCTCAGGGGCGGTCTCGCAGATCGGGTGACAATTCGTCGTCGATCGCCAAAACGTCAGCGCTGCCGGCGCGACTGCCAAGGTCTTTCAGCGCCGTTCGCAAGCGGCCTCCAGCGCGATCGAGCGCGCTGGTGGCTTCTTCGACGCTGCAGCCGTGCAACATCAGGACGGCGAGCTTTACGCTGCCGTTCGCTCGCTCAAGCGCGCTGCGAACCTCCTGCGGCGTGCGGCCGGTCAACCGCATGAGTATGTGCTCGCTCCGGCGCTGCAGCTTTGCATTGATCGCTTGCACATCGACCATCAGTCCTTGATGGACACGCCCAAGACGGATCATGACCAGTGAGGAAAGCGCATTGAGCGCCGCACGCTGCGCGGTGCCGGCCTTCATCCGCGTCGATCCGGCAATCGGCTCCGGCCCGGTATCAAGCCAGATCGAACAATCGGCCTCACTCAAGATGGGCGTGTCGCGATTGTTGGCGATGCCGATCGTGAGCGCGCCGCGGCCTTTTGCCTCGCGCAGACATGTCAGCGTGAACGGTGTCGTGCCGCTCGCGGCGACCGCGATCACGACGTCCGGGGCGCCGATTGCGTTTTGTTGGATCGCCTGAATGGCCTGGCCGGTTTCGTCTTCGGCATTTTCCGCCGACCGCAACAGGGCGTCCTTGCCGCCCGCCATCAGCAGCAACAAGCGCTCCTTGGGCCAATTGAAGGTTGGAATGAGTTCGGCGCCATCCTGGACGGCGAGCCTGCCCGACGTGCCGGCTCCGACATAGATCAGCCGCCCCCCTTGCCTAAGACGGGCTTCGGTTGCGAGCGCGGCTTGTTCGATGGCAGGTAGCGCGGCCCGCACGGCGGCGACCGCCGCCATTTGGCCCTCGATCATCGCGTGCAGGATGTCGCTCGGCTCCCACAGATCGATATCGGCGTAACGAGGACTTGCCCGCTCGGTAACCATGGTTAATGCCCAGCAAAAACTGCCCACGCGGCGAAGTGTCAAACTAATTTGACCGTAATTGGTTCTTATTTCTGGTAGGTGCAAGAAGAATCGGATTGGCGGACTTAGGCGGCATCAAGGTGAGCACGAAGCTCTTGTTGCTTGGCGTGGACGGCGGCGGCACCAGCTGCCGCGCGCGCCTCTGCGCCTTTTCCGGCCAACTGCTTGGCGAAGCGGCGACCGGGCCGGCCAATCTCCGCCTCGGTTTGCAGCAGAGCTTTGCCGAAATCCTCGATGCCGCCGCGCAATGCCTCGGCCAAGCCGGATTGCCGCGTTCGTATCTCGGAAAAATCGTCGCCTGTCTGGCGTTGGCCGGCGCCAGTGAGCCGACTTATCTGGCGGCCGCCCAATCCTATCCGCATCCATTCCGTCGGGCGATCGTCACCACCGATGCGCACGCGGCCTGTCTCGGTGCGCACGGTGACAACGACGGCGGAGTGATCGTTGCCGGTACCGGCACGGTCGGCTGGGCTGTCGTGCGCGGACAAACCCATCGGGTCGGCGGATGGGGAATGCCGATTTCCGATGAGGGCAGCGGCGCCTGGCTCGGCTGCGAGGCCGTCCGCCGCCTGCTCTGGGCACTCGACGGCCGGATCGGCTGGACTGGATTATTGCGCACACTGGGCGACAAGTTCGGCAACGATCCCCACGCCATCGTCGCTTGGGCGCATGCCGCTTCCCCGGGCGATTTCGCAACGCTCGCTCCGGACATTTTTGAACACGCCACGCAGGACGATCCGATCGCGCGCGAACTCGTTGGTCTGGCCGCAGGTCATATCGACGTCCTCGCTGATCGGCTGATCGCCATCGGCGCGACGCGGCTTGCGCTGGTCGGAGGGTGCGCACCCTTCCTCATTGCTTCGCTCGCTGAACGGACCAAGTTGCATCTGGTCGAGCCTGCCGGCGATGCTCTCTCGGGTGCTCTCCACCTCGCCCATTCCGTTGCGTTGTCGCTTGCTGAAGTCGCGTGACCGCTGCATTTGCATCAAATCGTTGGACCACGATGAAGTCGCCGGGCGGTGGAATGGCCAGTGAACTCGCCGAGGCGCCGGCGGCGGTACAGGCGCAGGCGCGGGCGCTTGCCGCGCCACTGGCAGCGCTCATGGCACGGCTCGCACGCCGATCGCCGGACGTCGTCGTCACCTGCGCGCGGGGAAGCTCGGCGCACGCGGCGACCTTTGCCAAGCATTTGATCGAGCGATATCTCGGAATTCCGGTCGCGGCGGCGGCGCCGAATATCGCCAGCGTCTATCAGCGTCGTCTTGCGCTCAAGGATCAGTTGTTCCTCACGATCTCGCAATCCGGATCGAGCGACGACCTGATTGCAACGGCCGCGGCGGCGCGCGCCGCCGATGCCGTTACCGCGGCTATCGTCAACGATACCAATAGTCCGTTGGCGCAAGCTTGCGAATTCGTGCTGCCGATGGCTGCGGGACCGGAATTGAGCGTCGCCGCAACAAAGACTTTCATCGCCTCGCTCACCGCTTCGTTGCGTCTGATCGCACAGTGGACCGGCAACAAAGAGATGGCCACGGCCTGCGACCGGCTGCCGGTTCGCCTGGATCAGGCGGCGCAACTCGACTGGAGCGAGGCGCTCGCTCCGTTGACGGCCGCGACGGCGCTGGTCGCTATCGGCCGCGGTCCGACGCTTGCCATCGCGCGCGAGGTGGCTCTCAAACTGAAAGAAACCTGCACGCTGCACGCCGAGGCCTTCTCGGGCGCCGAATTTCGTCACGGACCCATTGCGCTCGTCTCGAGTGCGCTGCCCATTCTGATGCTCACGCCGACCGACGCATCGGCCATGGGATTTTTCGATCTTGCCGCCGATTTGCGCGCCGCGGGCGCTCGGGTGCTGATCGCGGGCGCGGATGAAACGGGCGCAGGGCTGCCGACGCTGGCGCCCGAGCAGGCGGACGCCGATGCCATTTGCTTGATCCAGAGTTTCTACGCGTTTCTGCTCCGCCTCGCCGAGCAGCGCGGCGCCAATGTCGATCAGCCCCGTCATCTGCAAAAGGTGACCCGGACGCGATGAGCGAGAAGATTCACGCCGTCGCCGCCGGTCGCATCTTCGATGGCGTTGCGCTGCACCACGACAGCGCCGTGGTGATCCAGGGTGACACGATCACCGCCGTTGTTCCACGTTCCGAACTCTTGAGCACAATTTCTTGCGTCGACTTGGCCGCGAACGCGTGGCTTGCTTCCGGCTTTATCGATATCCAGGTCAATGGCGGCGGCGATGTCTTGTTCAACGATGAGCCAACGCCGGACGCCATTCGTTCGATCGCCGCCGCGCATCGAAAATTCGGCACGACGTCGCTTCTCCCCACGCTCATCAGCGCCAGCCCGGAAAAGATGGCGGCGGCCTGCAACGCGGTGGAAAGTCTTGTTGGGGTAGAGCCCGGCATCCTCGGAATCCACCTCGAAGGGCCTTTTCTGTCGCCGGAAAAGCCCGGCGTGCATGACCCGCAGGCGCTGCGCCAACCCTCGGAGGAAGACCGAAAATGCCTGACCGCGCCGCGGCGGGGTGCGAAGCTTGTCACGCTGGCTCCCGAACGGGTCTCGCTGGAATTTATCGCTGCGCTCGCGGCCGCGGGCGTGCGCGTTTCGCTTGGCCACTCGATGGCGACCTATGCGCAAACCAAGGAAGCGATGGCGGCGGGCCTCAGCTGCTTTACGCATCTGTTCAACGCGATGCGGCCGCTCGACAGCCGCGAGCCCGGACCGATCGCGGCCGCGCTCGAGTCGGAGCAAGCCTGGTTCGGCATGATCGTGGACGGCGTGCATGTCGCGCCCGCCATCCTTCGTCTTGCACTTCGCGGCCGTGCCAGACCGATTGTGGTCACTGACGCCATGCCGCCGGTCGGCGGCACGCATTTATCGTTTCAGCTTCAGAGCGAGACCATTTTCGTCCGCGGCGACCGGTGCGTGAGGAGCGACGGCAAATTGGCCGGCGCCTACCTCACCATGGCCGACGCAGTCCGTAACTGCGTGAGAATGCTCGGCGTGCCGCTGACCGACGCCTTGCGGTTTGCCTCGGCTCACCCGGCGGAAATGCTCGGCCTCGACAAGAGGCTGGGCAAACTCGCGCCCGGTTTCCGGGCTGATATGGTGGCGTTCGAGGAGAACACCATCGACGTCCTAGGAACATGGGTCGCCGGATCTCATCAGCCCTGATGCCTGACAGTTACCGACAAGAGGCCATATATCCGCACTGAGCGTTGCCCCCGAACCGTAGTCCGGAGACGTCCAATGGCAGACCAGCAGCCAAACCCTCCCGGTCCCGATCTCACGAAGGGTGTTTCGATGGCGGATATCGCCGCTGGGCAGATGCTGCTGGGACACGTCAACCAGGATGCCGTGCTGCTTGCGCGGCAAGGTGATGAATTCTTCGCCATCGGAGCGACGTGTTCGCACTATAGCGGGCCGCTTGCCGAAGGCTTGATGGCCGGCGACACGGTCCGTTGTCCCTGGCACCACGCGCGCTTCAGCCTGCGCACCGGTGAAGCGATCGGAGCGCCCGCGTTCAATGCACTGCCATGTTGGCGCGTGGAAAAGCGCGACGACAAAGTATTTGTGCGCGAAAAGGCCGCCCCGGCCGCTGGAAGCGACCCGTCCAAACGAGCGCGGGCCGCGGCAATGCCGGAGCGCATCGTCATCGTCGGCGGCGGTGCCGCGGGATTTGCTGCCGCAGAGATGCTGCGGCGCGAAGGATTTGGCGGCAGTCTTATGCTAGTGTCGGCTGACAATGAGCCGCCCTACGACCGGCCCAATTGCTCCAAGGATTACTTGGCGGGAAGCGCGCCGGAAGACTGGATGCCGCTCAAGCCGGCTGACTTTTATAAGGAACATTCAATCGAGCTTCAGCTCGGCAGCGAAGTCGCCGCAATCGACCCCGGGCCGCGGCAAGCGGCGCTGGGGAGCGGACGGAACATCGCATTTGACAAGCTCCTCCTTGCGACCGGCGCCGAGCCGGTCCGTCTGCAAATTCCGGGCGCCGATCAGCCGCATGTCCACGTCCTGCGCTCGCTTTCTGACGCGCGCGCCATCATCGCCAACGCAACGGCGGCGCGGCATGCCGTTGTCATCGGCGCGAGCTTCATTGGGTTAGAGGTTGCCGCGGCACTGCGGACGAGGAACCTGGATGTTCACGTCGTCGCGCCGGAACGGCGGCCGCTGGAGCGGATCCTCGGTCCGGAATTCGGCGATTTCATTCGCGAGCTCCACGAAGAGCACGGCGTCGTTTTCCATCTGGAGGACACCGTTACGTCGATCGAAGGAGCAAATGCAAAGCTCAAGAGCGGCGCGACACTGCCCGCCGACGTGGTTGTCGTTGGCGTGGGTGTCCGGCCTCGGCTCCAATTGGCCGAACGCGCGGGCGTAACGCTTGACCGCGGCGTCGCCGTCAACGAATACCTCGAGACCAGCATACCGGGCATATATGCGGCCGGAGACATTGCGCGCTGGCCCGATCCGCATACGGGCGAGAACGTCCGGATCGAGCATTGGGTCGTGGCCGAGCGTCAGGGTCAGACCGTTGCAAAAAATATGCTTGGGCAAAAACAGCGGTTTTCCGAAGTACCTTTCTTTTGGAGCCAGCACTATGACGTGCCCATCAACTATGTCGGCCACGCCGAGAAGTGGGATCGCGTCGACATCGACGGCGGCATCAAGTCACGCGATTGTTTGGTGCGCTACCGACAAAACGGCAAAGTGCTGGCGGTCGCTTCGATCTTCAGAGATATTGATAGTCTCAAGGCCGAGATGTCGATGGAGGCACAATAGCTCGCCTCACAAGCGCCGGCACCGTTGACAGAGCCAGTCGCTTCGCGCGCCAGCGCCTTGCTCTGTCGGACCTGATTCGGCGCACGCGTTTTTCACAGCAAACTAGAGCGGGATGACTTTTCTTCGGATCGTCATCGCGCTCTAGCTTCTTGTTTGAGCATGATCTTTTTCGGAAAACCGGTATCCACTTTTCCGGATCATGCTCTAGTGTACGAAAGCGCTTCACGAGATATCCTGACGGTATCGGCAGGGGACCGGCTTGATGGCACTTGTTGTTGATGTTGTACGCCATTTGGGATCGTTTGCACTTCAGGCGCGCTTTGCCTCCGAGGGAAAGCTAACCGCTTTTTTCGGTCCGTCCGGGTCCGGCAAAACGTCACTTCTGAACATCATCGCCGGAATTGTGCGCCCCGATCAGGGCTCAATCGTCCTCAATGGCAGGACTTTGGTCGACACCCGTCGGGGCATTTTTGTGCCCAAACATCGCCGGCGTTTCGGCTACGTTTTCCAGGAGGCGCGGCTTTTTCCGCATCTCACCGTGCGGCAAAATCTTTTGTACGGACAATGGTTCACGCCACGCAAGGAGCGGACGATCGGCGTCGACCAAGTGCTCACTCTCCTCAATATCCAGCACCTTTTGGATCGACGTCCCGGCGCGCTCTCGGGCGGAGAAAAACAGCGGGTGGCCATCGGCCGGGCATTGCTGACGTCGCCGCATCTGCTGCTTATGGATGAGCCGCTGGCGTCCTTGGACGAGTCATTGAAGGAAGAAATTCTGCCGTTCATTGAGCGATTGCGCGATGAGGCGCAGGTCCCGATCGTTTACGTCTCGCACTCTCTGTCAGAAGTCGCTCGGCTGGCCACCACGGTCGTCCTGATCAAGGATGGCGATGTGGTGGGAGTAGGCCCGCCGACCGAGGTTCTGGGCCGGCGCGACCTTCAAGCGGCGGAAACAATGGCCGAGACCGGCGCGCTCATCGAGGCGACCGTCGCCGGGCATGATGCGGCCTTCGGATTAACGTCGATCCGATGCAAGGCGGGCACCCTGTACGCGCCTCACTTGTCGCTTCCGATCGGTGCGCCGATACGGCTGCGCATTCGTGCCCGGGATGTCATGATCGCAACATCGCGGCCCGACACGCTCAGCGCTCTGAATGTCCTTGCGGGGCGAGTGACCGGCGTCGAGCAGATTGGGGACGGCTTAGCCGAGATCACCTTGGATTGTAGCGGCATCCGCATTGCGGCGCGCCTGACGCTAAAATCCATCGATAACCTGTCGCTGGCGCCTGGACGAGACCTCTACGCGGTCATCAAAGCGGTGTCACTTGACCGCGATACTCTAACCCGAGCGCCCTCCTCCGCCGAAATGTCCAATGCCAATTCGACGGTAATTTGAGGCGCGCGTGTCCGTCGGCGGTATCAGCACTCGCGGGAATGCACACATGAGGGGACCAGACCGGACGTTCGAAGTGGTCCTTGCTGCCGGCGCTGGAGCCGCGCCGACGCTGGCGCCAAGGCCACCTCTATCCCTGATCCGCTTTCGGACGTTCGCGATTTTGGTTGGCGGCCTTTTGCTTGCGGCGGCCACGCCCGAGTGTGGCTACGCGAAAACGCTTGCCGCTTGGGTGCAGCTCGTCGGACCAGGCCGCGACGCTAGTATTCGCGTCATCGTCTCGGGGGACTCGCGTTGCCCGACTCTCACAGCCGATGGCGAAGCATTGGCAATGCAGGTGCGAGCGGAGCCTGGCCCGATCTTCAGCGAAGGAAAACCTCCGCCACGCGCGGACTTTCCAGTCAGGGTTTGTGAGATAATCGCGCCCGAAGGAAAGAAACGCGTGCTGTTGGATGATAAGCCGCTGCCATTGCCTGCCGCCGACATCCGCCGCATCGTCGTCTTCGGCGATACCGGCTGCCGAGTAAAAAAACACAAAAAGCCCCAAGACTGCGATAGTGTCGACAAATGGCCCTACGCCAAGGTGGCCAAGCATGCCGCACAGGCTCATCCCGACCTGGTCATTCATGTCGGTGACTATCTTTATCGAGAATCCTGCGATGTGACGGCCTGCGATCATACGCAGACTGGGTACGGGTGGGATGTCTGGCAGGCTGACTTTTTCACGCCGTCACTCCCCCTCCTTGCCGCCGCACCATGGATCGTGGTCAGAGGCAATCACGAAAATTGCAGCCGCGCTGCCGAAGGTTGGTTTCGTTTTCTTGATCATGCGCACGTGGAGCCCTCGTGCGCTGAGATGAGCCCGTTCTTTATCGCCGACCTCGGCGGCCAGAGCTTCGTTGTCATGGACAGCTCCGCGGTCGCGGGGGTCGACGGTGCGGAAGGGTCGGCCAACGCAAATGGCGATGATGATGACGATGATGAGGCCGGCTCAGCGCCCGCGAATAACTTGATCGAGAAAATCCGAAGCCGCTACCAGTCGATCGCACAATCCATCCCGGCACACGCCTGGCTGCTCACTCATTCACCGTTCTATGGCGTCCGGCGTGACAAGACGACAGGCGAGGACAAGATCGACAACGCCATCGAGGTGGAGGCGATCGGTAACGTCCTGTCGCCCAACATTGCGATGATCACATCTGGTCACATTCACATGTTCGAAGCGCTGACCTTCGGTCAAACCAATTCTCAGTGGCCACCACAGCTCATTGTCGGCACCGGCGGCGACAAGCTTGCCAAAAAACCGACAGAGCCAAACCAGGTTTTCGGCGTGCGGGTTGATGATTCCCTAATTCTCAAGAACTTCGCCTATATGATTTTGGATCGAGACGAGGTGAATTGGAAAGGCACGTTGTATGACGAAGATGGAGTGCCGCTGGCTCACTGCCGCCTGTCGAACCGCGACTTGACCTGTAGAACCGAGCGCTGACGTCGCTTCGCGACCGCGAGAGAGTTGCGACACTGTTACTGCCAGAATAAGCGCCCCGCCATTGAAGACGTTGTCACCTGGAGCGGAATGCCGAGCATCGTCAAACCGGTAATACCGGTCGCGAGAAAATAGACGGCGACGATCACTCCCCAGGGATTGAATCGGCCAGGCAATATTGTTGTCGCGCCGAGAAAGGCAGCCGCAAATGCAGGTAGAAGCGGCTCCCAGGCGAGCGCTGACCGCACCTGATCGGCATTAAGCGCAGCCTGCATAGAATGGCAATGACAACACCGTTTTGAGCTTTTCGTTTCTGACGATCATCATCATTCGGGGATCGTCATGCCCGCCGCCTTGTTTGAGCTCTCGAATGATGCGAATGGCGTGGGCGAGCGCGGCGGCATCATCCGGCAAGGATGTGCCGAGCTGATCGCCGTCCACGCGGTCGGGCCATCGGATAGAGAAAAAGTAGCGAGACACCATGCGCTCCCTAATACCGTGGTCATGTGGGACAATGAGGGTATGGGTGCAAGAGCCTTTGGCTCGTCTAAATCTTCCCGGGCGCCAGAAACGGGTGCCCTAAAGCCCAATTTGAGCAGCGTGCAACTCTGGAGCGCTCCGCTTCACAAGGGGCGCCGCCGGGAGTCTCCGAAAAGGCCCGCGCCAGCGCGAATTAGCTCGCGCTACACCTTGCGCTTTGACCTTGGTGCCATGAAATACAGAGAGAGGCTGGGAGGCGGTTGCCTGCCAGCGAGCTGCCGCTGAAACGAGAAAGTACCGAGATTTTCGTTCGCGCTCTGGCAGCGCCGGCGCTATCGGTAGGCGCGGTAACCTGAAAAATGGACGCTCGTTCAGCTGCCGTTAGCGCCGGCGTTTTCGGTGCTCGCCGCGCTGCGTGCGGCGCTCGCTCTCCGATCGAAAGGCTAAACCCATGCAAGCTCCATCAATTCTCCAGGGCGAGTCGCGGACTCGTCTTTTACAAGGAATAGCAATCGGCGCGATCGCGTCGATCGCGATTGGATTTTCCTGGGGCGGCTGGATGACCAGCCGTACCGCCAACACGCTCGCGGCCGAACACGCCGAAAACGCCGTGGTTGCGGCCCTCACGCCGATCTGTGTGGCGAAATTCCTGCAGGCTGGCGAGGCGAAAGAAAACCTGGTGGCGCTGCAAAAGATCTCTTCGAACTGGGAACAAGGCCAGTATGTAGAGAAGGGCGGTTGGGCAACACGTCCAGGGGCCAGCTCTCCGGACTACCTGCTCGGCAGGGCGTGCGCAGACAAATTGGTTCAAGCCAAAACTGCCGTTCAATGAGGTGTCTCAGCTGACGACGGGACGTCTTTGAGCCGCGCAGCCGCCTGCGCCGCTGAACGAAAACGGCCAGCCGGCGTGCGCCGACACCACGCGCCGACGATCAGCAGGCCAATTGGGAAGCGCCTCAAAAAGGACCGAGAGTCATAACGAAAGTCACCACAGCACGCGCAGCCGGTTGGCCAGGCGGCGGCAACGACTAGGCGGTCCCGAGATGAGCAAGGGTGGCAGCACCGATTCCAATAAGGCGCTCTTTTGTTCATTTTGCGGGAAGGGCCAGCACGAGGTACGCAAACTTATTGCCGGTCCGACGGTCTTTATTTGCGAGGAGTGCGTGGGACTGTGTAGTGATATCATTAGCGAGGAGGATAAATCCCCGGCGGTGAATTCGCACGACGGTGTGCCGACACCAAAGGAAATCCGTAAAATCCTCGACGAATATGTCATCGGCCAGGACCACGCTAAGAAAGTACTGTCCGTCGCAGTTCACAACCACTACAAGCGCTTAAAACATCGATCCGAGAACAAGGGAGTCGAGCTCGCCAAATCAAACATCTTGCTCATCGGCCCGACCGGCTCAGGCAAAACGCTGCTTGCGCAAACGCTGGCGCGCCTCCTCGACGTGCCGTTCGCCATGGCGGATGCTACTACCCTGACCGAAGCCGGTTATGTCGGCGAGGACGTGGAGAACATCATCCTGAACTTGCTGCAAGCCGCGGATTTCAATGTCGAGCGGGCGCAAAGCGGCATCGTCTATATCGACGAGATCGACAAGATTTCGCGCAAGTCCGACAATCCCTCGCTCACCCGTGACGTATCGGGCGAAGGCGTGCAGCAGGCGCTCTTGAAAATTGTGGAAGGCACCATTGCTTCGGTGCCGCCGCAAGGGGGCCGCAAGCACCCGCAGGTGGAGTTCCTCCAGGTCGACACCACTCATATCCTATTCATTTGCGGCGGCGCTTTCACAGGGCTGGAGAAGATCATCTCGGCCCGTAGCCGGCCCGGCTCGATCGGCTTCGGCGCCGAGGTCACGGCGCCGGAGGACCGTAAACAGGGCGAGATTTTCCGCGATGTTCAGCCTGAAGACCTTTTGAAATACGGGCTGATCCCGGAATTCATCGGCCGACTTGCGGTCGTGGCTACGCTGGAAGACCTCGACGAAGCCTCACTCAGGCGCATCCTCACGGAGCCAAAAAACGCCCTGGTGAAGCAGTACCAGCGGCTATTCGAGATGGAGGGCGTGGACCTCACCTTGGCGGAGGACGCGCTTGGCGCCGTTGTGCGCAAGGCAATCGACCGCAGGACCGGCGCTCGGGGTCTGCGCTCAATCATGGAGGCGCTCCTCCTCGATACGATGTTCGACTTACCGAGCCTCGAAGGCGTTGAGGAAGTGGTGATCTCTCAACAGGCCGTCGACGGCGCCGTGCGGCCGCTCTACAGCTACCGCACCGGCGCCGACGGACTTACCCCGGATGGAAAACATAGGTAGCGCGCACTCACCGCTCCGTCCATGCTATGCTTGGACTCAAGCATGTTGAAGCGCGAAACCTTTGCGATCGCGGACATCTACGTACCGGTCAAACGGCGCGCGACTCTCGAACAAAAGCGGGTAGACGAAATCGCTGCGAGTATGCTCGACAAGGGCCAAGAAACCCCGATCCTGGTGCGGTCCGACGGAGCGCGCTTTGTACTGGTCGAGGGTCTGCACCGGTTGGAGGCTGCCAAGGCGCTTGGCGAGAACACCATTGTCGGGTTTCGCGTCGAGGCGCGCAAGCATTGAGCTGTTCACGCGTTCTCACCGTATGTTGCCGATATTCCCACAGCCGGATTGATGTCGTCTTGTTCTTCAGTCCTTTGTCGAACAACCTGGCTTTCTGCCCGCTCACCGATTAAGTCCCCCTTACAAAGGAGAATCGAATGGCCCCGCGCCAAATGAAAATGCCCGAGAAGACTGAACCCGAACGCGAAGAAAAATTGTCGCAGCGCAAGCGGCCGGAGGCGGAGCGTTTCGTCCTTCAAGTCGATCGGCAAACCAAAGGCTCATATCCAACCGCAGAGGCGGCTCATGCTGCGGGACTTGCGATAAAGAATGATTTCCCATTACTTCACGTCACCGTTTATGACAGCATCGAGCGTGCGGGCACCACGATAGCTGTTTCGGCAACATCGTAGCGGCCAAGAAATTGGAAACAGAAATTGGAAACAGAAATTGGAAACCTCGCTATCGAATCTTCGCCTTGTTTCCGACCTGTGATGCCTAGCTATTGTGTGGCTGGCCCGCTCCGGGATTAACCATTCAGTGTCCGCCGACGATCGAGCCTCCGTCCGTTCGCTCACCCGTGCGCCAATCGACAAGCCGAGGATCGCCCGGGCCACGGATGCCCTGCGGACTCACAGCGAGAGCGTTTCCGCTGCCGGCTATTTCCCGTCGCACTTGCTCTCGATGATGCGCGTCTCGCTGGTATTCTTGAAATGAAGACCCACAATAAGGGCACCCCCTGCAACGAGAATGGCGACCTGCGTCCATGACCCATCAGGATTCTTCTTGAAGGCGTCGCAGGGCAAATCTGCAAGGCCGGCTGGATATGAAGTGATCGTGTAGGTTACCTCAGCCCTCGCGGCGAAAGAGACCGCCAGCCAGGTCGCTGCAACTAAAATGAATATGCGCACCGGCTCTCTCCGTCGGCGTCAGGTAACAGGCAAGAGGTGCGAGCTTAGCACCTTCTTTTGGACAAAAAGGCACAATCCGCAGGGCCCGTGCGGACAGCGGTCTGTTCTGGAGCGTCAACTTAAAATCGAGAGCTTTGACTCGTGCGCGGCGCCAGTCCACGATGCCACGACCAAACGAGAGGACTGCATCAAATGTCCAAGAAAACTAAGGAACTGAGGAAACGGGCAAAAGCCGCCAAAAAGGCAGCAAAAAAGGAAAAAGTCCGGCATCCAGGCCGGTAAATTCAATTTTGTTTCCTCGTTGTCTGCCCTTGGGGCGTTGCCGCTGTGCCGATGGCGAGGCTCAATTTGCTCCCTTGAGATCGTTGCCGCCGCGGCTTGAGAAGTCGGTCCGCGAAGCCGTGCTCGAACATCGGGGCAGCAATCACAGTGCTCACTGCCGAGCCATGCGCATCGCACGGCCGCTTCTTGCTGTTTTTGCCAAGTCGATATTGCCAAGTCGATATCGGGCGGCAGTAAAAGGCGAAAACAACAGCCTGCTTCGACCGCTTTGCCGTCACTTAAATTTGCGCGGCAAAAAGACATTGTCCGGCCAAAGTATTAGCGCCACATGTTGGCAACCAACGAAAGCGAAAAGGTTCAGGGGTGATGCGCAAAACCTCTCTTATGTTCCTCGGTGCGATTGCAGGCGCCGGACTTACACTCCTGGCAACGCACCCGAGTTCCGTCTTCGTCGAATCAAAGGCCAAAGCCGCCTCCTCGGACACCTACCAGCACCTCAACCTGTTCGGTGACGTGTTCGAGCGAGTGCGCGTCGACTATGTCGAGAAGCCCGATGACAGCAAGCTCCTCCAATCGGCCATCAACGGGATGCTCGCCAGCCTCGATCCGCATTCGAGCTACATGGATCCAAGTAGCTTGCGCGACATTCAAGTGCAGACCCGCGGCGAGTTCGGCGGTCTTGGTATCGAGGTCACGATGGAAGACGGTCTGGTGAAGGTGGTGGCACCGATCGACGACACGCCGGCCGCAAAAGCTGGCGTGATGGCGAATGACATCATCACCAAGCTCGACAACGAGCAAGTGCATGGCCTTACGCTCAATCAGGCCGTGGAAAAGATGCGCGGTCCGGTAAACACCAAGATTAAGCTCACGATCATGCGCAAGGGCTCCGAAAAGCCCACCGAAGTCACCATTGTGCGGGACGTGATCCGCGTAAAGTCGGTGCGCTCGCACACCGAGGGTGACGATGTCGGCTACATCCGCATCACGCAATTCAACGAGCAGACCACCGACGCTTTAAAGAAGGCGATCGCCGATCTCACCAGTCAGCTCGGCGCCGATAAGGTCAAGGGCTTCGTGATTGATCTGCGCAACAATCCTGGCGGCCTACTCGATCAGGCGATTTCGGCGTCGGACGCCTTCCTCGACAAGGGCGAAATCGTCTCGACCCGCGGCCGCAACGCGGACGAAACGCAGCGCTTCAACGCCCGCGCGGGCGACCTGACCAAGGGCAAGCCTCTCATCGTCCTGATTAACGGCGGCTCGGCTTCGGCCTCGGAAATCGTCGCCGGTGCGCTGCAGGATCATAAGCGCGCGACGCTGGTCGGCACGCGCTCCTTCGGCAAAGGGTCGGTGCAGACCATCATCCCGCTTGGCGCCGGGAATGGCGCGCTACGGCTGACCACAGCGCGTTACTTCACGCCGTCCGGCCGCTCCATCCAGGCGAAAGGCATTGAACCGGACATAAGGGTGCTCCAGGAAGTACCCAATGACCTGAAAGCGCGGGCTGATGTTGAGGGAGAGGCGTCGCTGCGGGGCCACCTGAAGGCAGAAGGCAATGAAGAATCGGGCTCGCAATCCTACGTGCCGCCTGAGGAGAAGGATGATCGCGCACTCAAGGAGGCCGTTGACCTATTGCGCGGCACCATCGCCGACCCGGCATTTCCGCCCAACCCGAAGGCCGCTGTTCCCTAAGAGGATGTCGGTTCGAAGTTGCAGCGCCGGCAGTCGTGCCGCCTAACCACGAGCCTCGCCCAATGTAGCTCATGGAGAGAGGCCGCGCCGTTGCCGATGCAGCACTTCTTATCGGAGTCGCGTGCTTCTCACACGACCTGCAGGCCCCCTCATCTTATGTACCGCCTGCAGGTGCTTATTGCTTAGAGCTCGGCGCTGGCTTCGGGGATAGTGTCTGCCCCCTGCCCTGCAGCAACACATCGAAAGCCGCAAAGCGCCGTCTCAGTCAGCGCGCCAGGGGTCAGTGTAAAATAAGGCAGCGCGTTACCGTGACTGGCGATCTCGAGGGGTTAAGCGCATACTTGGATAGTGTCAGAATCTTAGTCAGAGCGACTTGCTCGGGTCCAACGACAATTAGAGGACCTTGGCGAAGCTACGCGTTTTGAGTGGCTTGGGGCTGCCCGCCAGAGCTTCCTGACCACTGAAGAACGGAATGCCTTCAGAGTTGCCTTTGATGCGTCAAGTGGTCGGTTTCTTGAATTGCTTGAAGAAAAATGGGCTATCGAACGAAAAATACGTGCCGCGCAAACGCGCTAGAGACTTCTCCCAAGCCGGCACACTGGTCGTAGATATCGCCCCGAGCAGGTCGAAGACCGGCTGCCGACGAGAGGGCGAACCCGAACGCCACCTGCCCTCGGACGGAACGGAGCCTACTTTGTTTTGCGTTCGGGTGGGATCACCGGCCCGTACCCGGAGTTTAGGTGAACGTGGCCCACACGGTCAGCCGCATCTCACGATGACACCGGGTGCATCGGTATACCCGGACAGCTGCGTCGCTTCCTTCAGGAAGCATCTCGATGGTCGCAACGTCCATTTCTTCTCCGCACTGGCAGGTAGGGCTTTCAGTGCAGCCGGGCACCAACAGGCGCTCAAACTGAGACATTGAATCACCCATGAGTTGGCGTTGCTCGAAAGGCAAAACGCCCCGAACTGCCGATAGTTCCATCAGATGGGCGACGGCGGACGGCAAGCCACGCTAGCGATTTGCCATGGTTCCGCAAGGATGAGGTCAGCAGAGGAGCGGTTTAGCGAATTTGCGTGGCCCGCTCGCGGCGCATCTGTTCGGCGATTTCGGCTAGCCTTTGCACTACGTCTTCCCGGGCATTGTTGCCGGGGTTGCGAATAAATCCTCTTGATATGAGCTGATCGATGATCTCGCAGGCGGGCATTCCATGCCCGAGGTAGGTTACGATAGCCTCGCAGATAGCCGTTTCGAGGCTTTCGGCCTGATAGTTGATTTCCATCCTCATGCAGCTACCAAGGGTACAAAACTTTGCCATTCTATGGCGAGTGTTCAATGCCCGGGCTGATCGCGCCAAGCCTGTCCGTTTCGTGATACCGTGATGGTTGAAAACAGCCGAGTAACGACATGAGCGATCATAAATTTAAGGTCGGACAAACAGTAAATTACGCATCCGGACTTAACGGACGCGGCCTGCGTGGCGACGTGTTCGAAATCATGCAGCGCTTGCCCACGCAGGGGGGAGACCACCAATATCGCATCAAGAGCGCCAACGAGCCCTACGATCGAGTTGTCAAGAAAAGTGAACTCGAACGGGCGATGTGATCGACCATGGAGTTCGACTACAGCTCACCGGCCGAGTTGTTCATTCCGAAGCGCAGGGGTGGCGGGCGGCACCAACGGATCAACTATCGTCGGTTCGCCACCGCGGCGGAGGCGATCCAATTTGCGGTTGAGGAATTTCCTGCGGTCAGGACACTCGGTGCGTGGATGCAGGTTGGAGACCAGCGCTATGACAGCGACGAGATTTGCGGGCTGTACGAAAGTAGTGGCTATCCACTGCGCAGAGCACCGAGCTGACTTCAGCCCGGCATATCGTGGCCCGTTTCAGAGAGTTATCGCCATAACCAAATTCTCTCCATGGTAACCCGACAAGAACGCATCGATGGCTTCGATCATGATGGAACGCCGCCCCCCGACCAACCTTTGCAGATCCTTTGCGAAGATCACATCGGTACGTATGTCGTTCCGTTCCTGTGCCGGTGGCGTGACGGCACATGGCGAAGCGTGAACACCGACAGACGCATTGAAGCTGCAGTGATTGGCTGGCGCACGCCAAAGCATAATCAGCGCTGAACCTTGAGATCCTCTGCCGACGTTTTACCTCTATTCGATGCTTCTTGGTATTCGACGGTCTGACCCTCATTGAGGGTGCTAAGTCCTGCCCTCTCGACTGCCGAAATATGAACGAACACATCCTTGCCGCCACCCTGCGGCTGAATGAATCCGTAGCCCTTGGTAGGATTGAACCACTTGACGGTACCGATAGGCATTAATCTGCTCCAATCGAGTTTCTGACCATGTATCATAACACGCAAACTTCTATTGAAGTAAATCCGCATTCAGCCTTTCGGCATTCGAGTTGTTCCTGCAGACGCAGCCTGACTGGCGGGGCAAGGTGACTTACCTCCAGATCGCACCCAAGGGCCGCACCGAGATGCCGGAATATGCCCATATGGAGCAGGAGATTGGATCGGCCGCGGGGCGCATCACCGCGCCCATGGTGAGGCGGTCCGGACGCCGATTCGTTATGTCAATCGTGCCTACAGTCACCCGACGCTTGCCGGGCTTTGTCGCGCCGCCCGTGCTGGGCTCGTGACCCCGCTGCGTGACGAAATGAACCTCGCTGCCCAGGAATATGTCGCCTCGCAGGATCCCGAATGCCGAGATCCGGTAGGCCCATCGAAGCGGTGATGGCGGCGCCCGACAAAGTAGCCGCAGAGAAGCCGGCAGACCGCGCCTGTCGAGCGGCCATGCCGTAGCGGGCGCCTGCTATCTGCACGATGCCGCTGCGAGCGCACGGAAGGTCGTTCGACCCTCCTTGCTGGACAAAAACAGGCCACTCTCAGACACCCCATGGTCCATGGGTCGTGGTCAGGGCGGCAACGCCGGCAACTCCGGCATGGTCAAAAAGGCTCTGTGCAGCGTCGAGCAGCTGATTGCCGGCAAGTTGGCCAGGGCTCGAAACGGCGAATGCCCCACTGCCGGTGCCGGCCGCCGCGCTGCTGGTTGCCACCTGTGAGGAACCGGGCACCGGCGGATCGTAGACGATCGTGCCCCCCTGTCCATCGTCAGCAAAGTGGAAATTGGCAAGCGTATAGGTGCCTGAGAAGTGGAGGTTCGCGCTGTTTGGTCCGTTACTCACGGTAAGCACGCCGTTGTTATAGCTATCCTGAAGCCCGCTGAAGGCGATCCCCTTCAGATCGATGTGGTCGGAGCCCAAGAGCGTGCCGTCACCAGTGAAGCCGGAGATCTGGCCGGTGAACGTGGCCGGATGGTCGAGCAGCAGCGTTCCGGTCGAAGCGATGAACGTGACCGGCGCGGCATCCGCGGCGGTAATCTCGGCGGTGGCGCCCGAGCCGATCGTTACCGCGCCCTGGCCGATTTGCAGCATGGTATTCGGCGCGGCGTAAAGGCCGGTCACGCCGTCGCCGTTGAGATCCTGGCCGAAGGTGGTCTCGGCTTGCTCGAGCGCCACGCTGGTCCCGGACAGCGCCCCGCCATTCGAGATATAGCTGCCGTTGGCGCTGACGTTCCAGATCACGAACTGGCTGGCACCGGTCTCCTTCCAGGCGACTTGATAGCCGGTCGAGGTCGCGACAGCGCCGATCGGCGCCCAGCCCGGTATCTCACCGGCCGTCACCGGCGCGCCGTTGAGCATCAGGTGCGGGCCGGCGCCGCTGCTGTTCTCAAGCGCATATTGATCGGCCAATTGCACCAGCGAAGTGGACCCGAACGGGCCGGTATTGGTCCGGATGACGGTCGAGGTCAAACCTGTGACGCCATCGCCATTCAAGTCTTGGCCAAAGGCATACTCGGTGAACTCGAGCGCATAGCTGGTCCCGGACAGCGCCCCGCCATTGGAGATATACTTGCCGTTGGCGTCGACGTTCCAGATCACGAACTCGTTGCCGCCGGTCTGCTTCCAGGCGACTTGATAGCCGGTCGAGGTCGCGACAGCGCCGATCGGCGCCCAGCCCGGTATCTCGCCGACCGTAAACGGCGCGCCGTTGAGCATCAGGTGCGGGCCGGCACCGCTAGTATTCTCCAGCGCATACTGATCTGCCAGCTGCACCAGACTTGTGGTCGTGACCCCGTTGGTGTGCTGCAATGTCGTGCTGTCCGTCTGGATGACGGTGGTGCTCAGCCCCGTGACGCCATCGCCATTCAAGTCCTGGCCGAAGGCATACTCGGTGAACTCGAGCGCATAGCTGCTCCCGGACAGCGCCCCGCCATTGGAGATATACTTGCCGTTGGCGTCGACGTTCCAGATCACGAACTGGTTGCCGCCGGTCTGCTTCCAGGCGACTTGATAGCCGGTCGAGGTCGCGACAGCGCCGATCGGCGCCCAGCCCGGTATCTCCCCGGCCGTAACCGGCGCGCCGTTGAGCATCAGGTGCGGGCCGCTGCCGCCGCTGTTCTCCAGCGCGTACTGGTCCGCCAGTTGCACCAGACTTGTGACCGTGACCCCGTTGGTTTGCGACGGTGACGAGCTGTCCGTCTGGATGACGGTCGAGGTCAGACCCGTGACGCCGTCGCCGTTCAAGTCTTGGCCGAAGGTAGACTCGGCCAACTCGAGCGCATAGCTGGTCCCGGACAGTGCAGCGCCATTCGAGATATAGTTGCCGTTGGCACCGACGTTCCAGATCACGAACAGGTTGCCGCCGGTCTGTTTCCAGGCGACTTCGTAGCCGGTCGAGGTCGCGACAGCGGCGAACGGCGCCCAGCCCGGTATTTCACCGGTGGTGACGGCTGCGCCTCCGAGTTTCAGCTCGGTGCCGGTCGTGCCGCCTGGGCCAAACAGGAAATAGTTGTTACCGACATGCGCCAGGCTGGTCGACCCGGAGCCATTCATGACGATGTCGCCGGACGCATATTGCGCGGACGTCGCTGCTTGGTCGGGCGTAGCGTAGGTGCTGCCGCCGCCGGCCAGGAGGAAGGTGTGGCCGGCGCCGTCGGTGACCACCTCGTCGCCCTGGAGATAATCGATACCTTCGGTGGCGGTGGTCACGACCCAATTGCCGCCGGTCAGCTGGAAGTTCGCCTGCGCGAGCGTTTCGGTGAACTTCACCGTGTCGATCCCGGCGCCGCCATTGACGAAGTTCTTGCCGCCGGTGAGGCCGCTGATCGTATCATTTTCCGGCGTGCCGTTGAACACGGCGCCGAGTGGGGTGCCAAGGAACGAATTGATGTCGTTGCTGACGCTCACATTGCTGAGATTGACGCTCTCCGCGGCGCCGGCGGCAAAGAAGCCGGGTTCGCCCGCCACGTTGGGCGTCGCATTCGGATCTTCGCCTGCGGTCGGATCGAGGTAGAGGCCGTAGCCCCAGCCGTCATGGCCGTTGATGACGGTGCCGCCGCTGCCGCTGTTGTTGAAGTGCAGGCCGTTCAGATCCGTATAGCCCTGCACGTAGACGGAGACTTTGGCGTAGCTGCCGCTCACCGACACGTTGTCGAAGACGATATTGCCGATCGGATGCGTCACGTCGTAGGTGATGGGATCGCGTCCGTTGATCTGGATGGCGGTATCCGCATTGGCGTTGGTCGGCGTGGCGTTGGTGCCGCCCTGGATCTGCAGGTTCTGCAGCAGCGCGTTGCCGAGGAAACCGAACAGGCTGATGTCGCCGTCGCCGTTGAAGGTGCCGTCGCCGTTCTGCTTGAAGGTCGAGTTGGTGATGTCGATATTGGCGAGGTTCGGCGCGCCGCTGCCCATGCCGACGCCGTTGCTCTTGTTGTGCTCGAAGTCGGAATGATCAATGTCGAGATTGCTCAGTTGCGTCGTCGACGAGACGCTGACGCCGGTTTGATTGTCGACGAATCCGATGCCCTGGATCGAGACGGTGGCGTGGCCGCCCCCATCGATGTTGCCGGTGATGTCGAAGCCGTCGCCGGCAAAGTTGCTGTTGACGATCGTCGAGCCCGAGCCGGCCCCGATGATCGTCAGCGCCTTGTTGATCGTGGCGCCCGCGTAGGTTCCGGGCGCGATCATGATCGTGTCGCCGGCCGATGCCGCGTCCACCGCCTGCTGGATGGTGGTAAAGCCGCCGTCGCCGACCAGCCAGAAATTATGCGTGCCGTCGGTGACCTTCTGGACGTTATTGACGTTGTCGGTGCCTTTGCCGGCGTTGATTACCCATTTGCCGCCGCTGATGGTGAAATTGCTGGCGCTTAGCGTGCCTGGATAGACCAGCGTGTTGACGCCGCCGCCGCCGTCCACCGTGTTGGTGTTCTGCGTCCCGGCGAAATAGGCCTTGAAGGTGTCGTTGCCGCTGCCGCCGGTAAAGGAGTCGTTGCCGGAATTGCCGGTGACGGTGTCGCCAAGATTGTTGCCGGTGACGGTGATGTTGGCACCGTGGCCGGCGGCGTAGTCCGCGAGCGTGAGCGTGTGCACCCCGCCCGAGATCGTCGTACCGTCGGCATATTGTGTGGCGAGGGTGAGCGTCAGGTTGCTGGAGTGTGCGCTCGCCTCGACTGTTAGGCCGTCCGCCACGATCTGGGAATTCACCGCCCCCGATCCGCTCTGGACAAAGAGCGTATCGCCCGAATTCATGGCAACGCGCTGGCCGCCATAGACGTTGTCTGCCGTGGTGTCGACGCCGAGGTCCAGCGTGTCGATCGAATTGGCGACGTAGTAGCGATAGAACGGGCCGGATCCGATGTTGTCTTGATACAAGTCCGGCGCCCCGCTGCTGTTGAGCAGATAGGCATAAGTATCGTTCGGCCCGGTATCGCCGGCGACGATCTGCGCGATCTGGGCGCCGGTCGGAAAATCCGACGCAGTGGCGTCAGTCATGCGGAAGATGAACGGCACCGTGCCGTTGCCGACTGCGTTGCCGGAAATCGTCGGCACCTGCGCCGCCTCGACCTGCCAGCCGATACCGGGAATAAGGCCCTGCACCGCCACCATGTCGTAGGTGCCGTTGCCGGTGCCGGGATTGAACGTGCCGGCAAACGTGTTGTTGGTGATCTTCTCGGTCGAGCTGATGCCGGCGCCGGCGGTGCCGACGCCATTGGCGACATAGATGCCATCGTTGAGCAGATTGCCGGTGATCAGATAGCTATTGATGAATGAGGCGGTGCCAGGGTCGGTATCGTTCAGGTAGATCGCGGCCGCCCCGGAATAAGTCGTGCCGCCGATGTTCACGTCGATGAAGTCGTTCTCGACCGTGACTTTGTCGGCCCAATCCTCGAGCAGCTTGTTGTTGGTCTGCGACCCGGCTTGCAGATGCAGGCCCTGTATGGTCGTTCCGGTGCCGCCGACGTCGATCCAGTCGTTGGCGCCGAAGTCGTTTTGGGCGCCGGAGATGATGGTCGCGCCCTCGGACTGTGCCGCCGCCGAGGTCGTGATGAACGCGCCATTCGCGTCCACGCCCTGGAGGGTGAGGTTCGGCGTATTGATGTAGATGCCGGCCGCTCCCGACGCGGTCGTATGAGATTCGGTGTAAGTCCCGGGCGCGATCAGGATCGTGTCGCCGGCCGATGCCGCATCGATCGCGGCCTGCACGGACTGGAAGCCGCCGGTACCGGCGCCGAGCTGGTCGACCAGATCGTAGGTCTTGCCGGCAATGACGACCTTCTCCATGCCCGTGAGGACATCGGTATTGGTGCCGTTGGTGACGACCCAATGGCCGCTCTGGATGGCGATATGGTAGCTGGCATCGAATCCGGTCGCGGTATCGATGCCGCCATTGCCGACGAGTTGGTCGTTGCCGCCCGCGCCGTTGAACGTGTCGTTGCCGGCGGTGCCTTCAAGATCATCCGGGCCGGGCGTTCCGGAAATCGTGAAGCCGGTGGTGCCGGTGGAGTCCGGATAGAATCCGAGATTGATCGTGTCGTTGTTGAAGGTGTTGCCGGTCTGGCTGATCGCGGTCCCGAAGGTGCCTTCCTGCACCAGGCCGTAGCCAAGATTGCTGAGGGTGTTGTTGTTGGCCGTGGGCGAGTTTGAATTGTAGAAATAAACGCCGGCGTCGCCGTCGCTCACGCCGCCGGTCACGCTATTGCCGCTGACCACCGTGCCGCTTGCCGCCTGATACACCAGGATGCCGGTGCCAACCACTGACGCCGGCGTATAATCGATCCCGCTCACCGTGTTGTTGGTGACCGAGCCGCCGGCTCCGAATCCCAATTCGATGCCGTTCTGCGCCGTCGACTGGATCGGGCCTGCGCCGGTGATGACGTTGTGGTCGACATTGACGGTCAGGCCGGCGCCAGTGAGCACCATGCCGTTCTTCTGGAATCCATCGACTGTCGAATTGGTGATGTCGAAGGTCTGCGGATTCCCATTGCTGTCGGTGATGATGATCGCGGACGTCCGCTGTACGCCTGAGGGCTGGCCGTCAAGCGCGCCGCCGGTCAGCAGTTCCTCGACGCCGGTGACATGCACCAAGTCTACGTCCACGTTGGCGTTGAGGCCATAGATGCCGACGAAATCGTAGTTGGTCGGCGTATTCGGAATGGCGCCCTGATTGCGGCCGTCGATCGTCAGGCCGCTGAGATTGACGTTGGCGCCGTCGAGCGCCGCTACCAGCGCATATTTGGTCGGGCGGGAAGAGGACGGATCGATGGCGCTGATTTGCAGTGAAGCCGCGTCCGGGGCTTCAATAATCGTCTGTCCTTGGCCAGAGCCTTGGATGGTGATGTTCTTGCCGCTGACGGTGAGCTGCTCGATATAGGTGCCGGGCGCCACCAGGATGGTATCGCCGTTTTGCGCCGCATCGATTGCCGACTGGATGGTCTGGTATTCGCTGCCGCCGCCGACCAGGAGGATGCGGTGGCCGCTGGCGCTGGTGATCACCTCCATCTGGCTCAGACGGTCGGTGCCCTCGCCGCCGCCGGGGGCGCCGTCTGCGCTGGCATTCACCACCCACTGCGCGTTGACGGCGTCGTAGCTGACATTCGCGGTCGTGATCGTGCCGAGATAGTTCGCGGTGTCGACACCGGCGCCGCCGATCAGGGTGTCGTTGCCGCCGCCGCCGGTGAGGATGTTGTCGCCGCTGTTGCCGGTGATGACGTTGTCGAGGCCGTTGCCGGTGCCGTTGATGTTGTCGTTGCCGTTGTAGACCGACGTGCTCAGGTCGCTGAAATAGAAGCCCTGATTTTGTCCGCCAGGGCCATCCTGGGGCGCGCCGTTGGGGCTCGGACGGAAGAAAATGCGGTCGGTGAGATTCTGCTGAGCTTGCGCGATATGCCCCGCGAGATCGGTGACGCCGTTCACTGCGTCATGATAGTTCTCGAAGGTCGTGGTCGTGCCGATCAGGTTGCCGTCGAGATAAATGCCGATGACGTCGTTGTTCGGGCCGTTGTTGTAGACAAGCCGCATTTGCAGCGTGTGCTGCGCCGCCGGGTCGATTCCGCTCGCCAGCGTCCGCCAGTCATTGGGCGCCGGATCATTGCTGTCGCCGCTGAAGTTGCCGCTGGTGTCCGGTTCGCTCACGGCGACGCGGATGCCGCTGCCCGGGAAGGATTCGATCACCAGGAAGTTGTTGCGGTCGGTGCCGGCCGCGTTGCCGAAGTCGACTTCCAGGCGCGATCCGTCGGGACTTGCATTGACCGCCTGGAAATTGAACGAGATCGATTGGCTGTCGAACGGCGCGCCGGTATCGGGCTCACCGGCGGCAACGCTCAGCGGCGGCGAGTAGGGCCCGCCGAAGGCGGTATTGCCCGGGTCGCTCGACATCTTGAAGACGTGCTGACCGTTGTGGTTGACGATCGAGGCGTCCTCGCCCGGCGTAAGCACCTCCCAGCCGTTTTCGCCGTTGGCGACCGGGCCGAGCGGCATGGCGTTGAGATCGACGGTGCTGCTGGCGCCGTCGGTCAGCGTGAGATTTTGCACGCCCGCCGGCAGCGTGAAGCTGTCAGGGGTCACCACGGTATTGTCGGTGCCGCCGGCATCGGTGATCGTGTCGCCCGCATGGGCGTAATAGGTGGTATTGCCGCTGCCGCCGCTGATCGTGTCGTTGCCGCCGCCGCTGAAGATGCTCATCGGCCCGGTGCTGGTGTCGGTGATGACATCATGGCCGGAGGTGCCGACGATGAGCTGCTGGCCATTGAAGTCGCTGGGGATGACGGTCGCCGCGTTGAACGAGCCGGGATTGAGATAGACCGGCGTGGTGACGCCGGTGAACGTATTGCCCTGGATGTCGATGTCGTTGAGGGTGGCAAGTGTCGCAGGAATCGGATTCCCGCTGCCGTCGGTCCAGCGCTGGAAGGCGATGGCGCCGTCGGCGGCGGTGATGTTGCTGAAGCTGTTGCCGGTGACGGCGATGTCGGAATCGCCGGTAGCGCCCCAGGCATTCTCGATCACCAGGCCGCGATGCTGGGTGCCGTTTGCGGTATAGGTGCCGTCGATATTCTCGAACGTGTTGCCGGAGACGGTCGCGTCGGTCACGCCATTGAGCGCGAGCCCCTGTCCGTTGAAGGTGTTGCCGGTGATCGTCGCCGACGCCATGCCGGAGACGTAGAAATTGCCCCCGCCGCCGGTGCTGGAGTTCTGGATGGTGACGTTGGCGGTCTCGCCCGAGTTCGGGCTCATGTTCCATTGCGCGCCAAGGCCGGAATTGGTGCCCGAGGCGGTGCCGTTGAGATGGACGCCATCAAGCAGAAGCTGCGCGCCGCCGACGCTGTGGAACAGCGTGTAGACGAACGCCGTCGAATTGGAGAAATTGTGGTTGTTGCTGTTCATGGTCACGTTCGAGAACGTGAGACCGGTTCCCTGCAACGCCATCGAGCCGGCCACCTGTCCGTTGCCCATCAGGATGGTGGCGGTGGAGTCAGAGAGCAGATTGAAGGAGACATTGCTGAACGCTGAGCTGGTCACCTCTTGGGTGCCGGTCATGTCGAGCAGCATCGCGGTCGACGAGTTGTCGTTGACCGTCAGATTGCTGACGCTGACATTATCGAAATTCGCAGGCGTCGTGATCGTGCCGTTAATGACGACGCCGGCCTGCGACTGGCCCTGAACGTTGACGCCGGCCTTCAGCGCAATGTCTTGGTTGTATGGGCTGCCGCTGTTGGCGATCAGAACCGTGTCGCCGGCGGATGCGGCATTGATCGCCGCCTGAATGTCGCCGCCGGGACTGACCAGCCAGAAGCTATGGCCGTTCGAGGTGACCTTCTGGATATGGCTGATCGTATCGGTGCCGTGCGTGCCGTCGCTCACCTGCAGATCGCCGGCGACCTCGTTGAAGTCGGCAGCGGTGAGCGTGCCGCAACATTTCCTGGGTGCCAACCGGCATGCCGCCGAATTGATGTCGGATCTGAGCCGCGTCGGCGCCGACGCCGTGAAAGCGCAGCAACATGACCAAACAAGCGAGGCCCTGATCAGCCGCAGGAGGGGTCTGCTCATTCATGGTGGTGGGCCTTGCCTTCGTTCTTGCGGAGCCAGTGCGTGCTGCCGAATGAGTTCTTACCGCGTCGAGTCGCGCGCCACGCTACCCGGAAGTTTCCTGACGGCGCCCGGGTGTCTCACTCGGATCAGGCAGCCATAAGAACACGTGCATCGCCGGTGACGACGACAGCGCCGCCTCTACCAGGGTCAATTCGTAAGCCATGGATTGAGATGGGCGAGACGGCTCAACAAAGCCACAAGCTGCGGCTGCCGAAGTCTTGGTCTTCAAAAAAACTGACGCAAGCTGGGAGCGGGCCGTGGGCATTCTGATGCCGAGCAAATCAGCCGCATGTCGCAGGGGCTCGCCGCGGGAGATGATCTGGGCCAGGCGAATTTCGGCGGGGGTGAGATTAAAACAGGCGCGCAACAATCGTTCAGACGGAACGGGGAAATTGTAGAGATCGAGCTGGTCGAGCGGGGGCACGCCTTTCGTTCGGTCAGGACCGACGAAATTTTTTCTGGATTTCCGTGCGTAACCGGCAAAAGAAACATCAAGCATCCGGGCCTCTGCGCCAACGGCTTGGTTCCCGGCAGCGTCTTTGCGTGTCGAAAAAGATTCTATCGACAGCACATTCACCGGCTTCGCGACGTCGTTTCCGCTATCCATCTCAAACGCACCCCAATGACTCAGTTGCCCGGCATAGAGATGCTGAGTGCGACCGCTCCGCCGTTTAAGCACCTTGTCAGAAGCTCGAACAGCTCGCTGGTGGAAGGCTTGAGTTTTCGCCGATGACAATGTCGGACCTGAAAAGTCGGCACGAGCTGCGTGCCATTGCGTGATCCGAAGGGTAGGGTAAAATCGACGCACCTCATCAACACCACCAATTTCCGTAACACCGCCACTTTCCGTAACACCGCCACTTTCTGTAACACCACCACTTTCTGTCGCGGTCCTGCCAAATTCGGGACGTGCCTGTGTCGAGGGATCTCAGCCGGTTTATTCGAGATTCCAGCCGGCCTTTGCGCCCTCTTGAACTGCTCTTTCGCTCGGACTTCCGCTGGCCAAACCATTCAACATTATCATAATACCTGCCTATCTCAACCTCAATTTGTATTTAATGTAAACACCATCGTCGCAGCCGCGGAGTCGATAGCTTCCTTGCCGGTTTCAGCATTCTCTTCGTGGTCGAGACTAATGCTCGCCACAGCATGGCATCGGACGCTGCGGCTCCCAATGCGGCGCTCTGCGCATTCACGGATCAATGGCTAGTCCGCAGACGACCGAGTGGGCGTCAGGCGACCAGTGGGCGTCCCCCGTTGGCAGGCCGGAAGTTGGGATGTTGCCAGCACAGTCATTTGCTTGAATATTTGCGGTCATAGCACGACATGATCAATTCGTGGATGATTCAGGCTGTCTAGTTCCAGAGCCCGCTGTATCGAACGAGTATTGCTTGCACACGATGCGAAGCGCGACCGAAACTGCCTTAAGCCGCCGCGATCTGCTCGCATTTGTTGGCACGCTCGCGGGAAGCGCGGCGATGTATCACGCGATGACGGCCCTCGGCTTCGCGTCCGAGTCGCCATACAAGGGCCGCATCAAACTCGAGGGCGACGCTAGAGGCACTTCGGTCTTGATTCTTGGCGCCGGCTTGGCCGGCATGACCGCCGCGCTTGAATTGCGCAACGCCGGCTATGCGGTTCAAGTCCTCGAATTCAGCGGTCGTCCGGGCGGCCGCAATTGGACGTTGCGCGGCGGGGACAAGTTCGAAGAACTCGGAGGTTTTACGCAGACCTGCGGTTTCGCGCCCGGACTCTATTTCAATCCCGGGCCTTGGCGGATTCCGTACCATCATCGTGCGGTCCTCGATTACTGCAAGCGACTGAACGTAGAGATCCAGCCTTTCGTTCAGCTCAATCACAATGCGCTGCTGCATTCGTCCCATGCTTTTGACGGTAGGCCGCAACGCATTCGGCACATAAGGGCCGATTTCCAAGGACAAATTGCCGAGCTCCTCGCCAAAGTCACCGAACAGGCCAAGCTTGATGAGGCCGTTTCAGCAGATGACAAGGCGATCCTTTTGGAAGCGCTGCGGTCATGGGGGGCACTCGACAAAGACTATGCCTACAAGGCCAGTCTGACGTCGGCGAGTTCGCGCGGCTATTCGCGGGCGCCCGGCGGCGGACTGAACGCTCTCCCCGCGGTCAGCGAGCCGCTCAATCTATCGGAAATCCTGCGATCGCGACTTTGGCGATACCTGCAAAATTTTGCGCGGTACGAGTTCCAATCCACGATGTTCCAACCGGTCGGTGGCATGGATGCGATTGGCCGCGCGTTTGCCAAAGAGGTTGGCGCTCTGATCAAATTTGATTCCAGGGTCACCCGCATCGAGCAGGATGACAACGGCGTCACCGTGACCTACCAGGACATGAAAGCGCCGGCGAATACGCATATGGCCAAAGCGGCCTGGTGCGTTTGCACCATTCCGCTCTCAATACTCAGCCAAATTCCGATCAGCGTGAACGCCCGCATGAGGACTGCGATCGATGCCGTTCCTTACGCTCCGGCTGTGAAGATCGGATTGCAGTTCAAGCGGCGGTTCTGGGAGGAGGACGAGGCGATCTATGGTGGGATCAGTTACACCGATTTACCGATCCAACAGATCGCCTATCCCAACGCCGATCTAAATCGCGACGGGCCCGGGGTTCTTTTAGGCGCCTATGTCGTGGGCGGCGCGAATTCGTTCGAATTCACCTCCCTGCACCCCGCTGAACGGATTGCTCGCGCGGTCGAATTGGGCTCGATCATCCATCCGCAATACCCCGCCGAATTTGAGAATGGGATTTCAGTGGCGTGGCATCGGGTGCCGTTCACCTTGGGATGTGCCGGCTACTGGACCGAAAAGACCAGATCGGAGCATTACAACGATCTTTGCCAGATCGATGGCCGGATCCTGCTGGCCGGGGAGCACGCATCCTACATTCCTGCCTGGCAAGAGGGCGCAATCCTTTCCGCACTGGACGCCATCGAGCGGTTGCATGTCCGTGTTACAAAAGCATAGAAGAAAAATATCGTCGCCGAGCGGCAGCGCAAAATCGCGATTGCCCCGCGATAGTATTCGGCTGTTCGTCGGATTGATGGCGGGCGCCCTGCTCTCGCTCACGCCGCAAGCGACGCTGGCACAAAGCGCAGCTGACATTTCGCCGGACCCGACTTTCAGCACCGGTTTCAAATTCGCCGAACAAAGCGGTGAGAGCCTGTTCAAAAGCGTCTGCCAAGCGTGCCATATGCCGAGCGGCGAAGGAGCGACTGGAGCCGGGTCGTACCCTTCGCTGGCCAACGATCCGGCACTCGGCGACTACGGATATCCGGTTCACGTCATCGTTTTCGGCAAGCGTGCGATGCCTCCGTTTGGCGACATGATGAGCAACGACCAAGTGGCTGCCGTCGTGAACTACTTGCGCACCCATTTCGGTAATAACTACCTAGACAAGGTGACTGCTGAAGAAATTCAGGCAATTCGACCCTGAGCGGACAGCCTGACAGCAGCGAAGCTTTGCGTCGACAACCGGAGTTGCCCATGAGAATCGTTTCAATGATGACAGCGCTGGCGCTGCTGTTCGGCGTCAGCACAGCTCAAGCCGACGTCGTGCGGCATCCTATTCCCAACTCCTCGTTCCCGATTTCTCAGTCAGTGGAAGTATCGGGGAACGTCACGACCTACTTCGTCAGCGGGCAGGTCCCTCCGGTCGTCGACAAAACCGCGGACGCAACGAGCCCGCAGGCCTATGGCGACACCAAGACCCAGACCGTGGGCGTGCTCAACAAGATCAAAGGCATCCTTGAAGGGCTCGGACTTGGCATCGGCGACGTCGTCAAGATGCAGGTATTTCTGGTGAACGACGCGCGGAGCTCCATGGATTTCAAGGGGTTCATGGAAGGCTACACCCAGTTTTTTGGCGGCGATCAGCCTAACTTGCCGGCACGCTCGGTGATCGGTGTAGCGGCTCTCGCAAATCCAGGATTTCTCGTCGAGATCGAGGTGATCGCGGTAGCAGCCAAAAAATAGATAGTGCCTTGGATGGATGTCTGGTCGATGACAGTGGCGCTTTACGCAAACCCGAATGGCTCCGGAGGCTGGAAATGACGTTCGAAATTGCGCGGCGGCTGTACAGCGCCAAAGACTTCTTTGTATTGCTTTGTCTTGCGACTCTGATCGTCGTTGCTCCGATCACGGCGCATTCCGCCGAGACATTGACGCCAAGTCAAAAACTGCCTTTCGACATCTATAAAGAGTTGATCGAGATCGATACCACTACGGCTACAGGCGACACGGCGCGCGCGGCCGGCGCCATGGCCGCTCGATTGCGCGAGGCGGGCTTTCCCGAAGCCGACCTTCACGTGTTCTCGCCGGCGCCGAAGAAAGGCAATCTCGTCGCTCGCTTACGCGGCACCGGCGCGCGCCGCCCTGTTCTGCTGCTGGCTCACATCGACGTTGTGCCTGCAAGCCGGGAGGATTGGTCGTACGATCCGTTCAAACTAACGGAACAGGATGGCTACTTTTACGGCCGCGGTACTGGAGACGACAAGTTCATGGCGGCTGCCTTTGTCGCCAATTTGATCCGATTTCGGCAGGAGGGCTTCAAACCCGATCGCGACATTATTCTAGTGCTCGAAACCGACGAGGAGATCCTCGATCGCAATGTGATGGGGATCCGTTGGCTGCTGCAAAATCACCGCGACTTGATCGACGCCGAATTCGCGTTGAATGAGGGCGGCGGCGTAGGTCTCAAAGAAGGCAAACCGATCCGCAACAGCGTTCAAACCAGCGAGAAGGTATCGGTAGGTTACCAGCTCGACGTCAGGAACAAGGGCGGCCATAGCGCGGTCCCGAGCAAAGACAATGCCATCTATCATTTGGCCGAGGGGCTGACGCGGTTATCGAAGTTCAGCTTTCCCATAAACCTCAACGAAACGACACGCCTCTACTTCGAGCGGACCGCGCAAATGGAAGGCGGACAAATCGGGGCCGATATTCGCACTGTATTGTCCGACCCGTCCGATCCATCGGCGGCGCCAGCCGCCGCTCGTCTGACCGACGATCCGGTCTATAACGCGCTATTGCGGACAACTTGCGTTGCGACCATGCTTGAGGGCGGCACGGCGATCAATGCCCTGCCCCAGCTCGCCAGCGCGAAAATCAATTGTCGGATAATGCCCGGCGAAAACGCCGATCAGATCAAGACCACGCTTGAGCGCGTTTTGGCCGACCAGCAGATTTCGGTGACGCAGCTCGGCGCGCCGACCCTGAGCGCACCTTCGCCGCTCAGCGACGCCGTGCTCGGCCCGATCACGCGATTGTCGGCGGAGTTCTTCCCTGGCGCTGTCGTGCTGCCAACGATGAGCCCGGGAGCGACCGATGGCAGTTATTTGCGCAACGCCGGCATACCGACATACGGGCATTCGGGCCTCGCCGGCGACATCCATGAGTTCCGCGCTCACGGCAAAGACGAGCGCGTTCTCGTGAAATCGTTTTTCACTGGGAGCGAGTACCTTTATCGGCTTACAAAGGCACTGTCAGAAGGAGAGCCGCAGCAAAAGTGAGGGCTCGACTTCGCATTTGCGCCGAGGATCGCCGCTTAAGTCGCGCGCCTCTCGGGCGCGCGGTTTACAGTCTCATCGACCGCAGTATTCGAGCTCGATTTTCACGAATTTCGCCCTCGCGACTTGACCCATCAATGCCCGAGAGCTGTGAGATCGGAAGGCCAAATAGGAAGCCCGCCGGCCAAGCCGGCCGGCGGGCTTCCATCAGCCATGCGCGACGTCGTCATTCGCCGAAATGGCGGAAATGCCCATCGTCATGTCCACGATCCGCGAGATCCTGGACGCGATCAATCAGGACGTTGGCGTGACGGCCAAGGCCATCTTCAGCACCTTCGCTGACCGGCTGATTGTTGAAGGCGGCGCCGTTAAGCACGGTCTTGATCTTTGCTGCCAGGTCGTCACGCTCGGCAGTGATCGAACCGATGGTGTTCAGATAGCGGCCATAGGTCGCTTCGTCACTGGTGATGGACCGGTTGGCATAAACCAGGCTTTTGCGGCTCAACAGACCAAGTGGTGCGTTGAGCTGCTTGTAGACTTGAGCGAGTTCGACGAAATCTTCCGTGCGGCCGCGAATCCCCTGGGGTAGCGCGTGGGTGTCGATCCACTCGGCGAGCACGCGGCCGTCGTGCAGATAGTCATCTTTCAGGCCAAGCAGTGCGAGCATGGTGGGGCGAACGTCGGTGTGGTCGGAAAACACCGCATCGGACCGGCCGAGTTGGCGGACACCCGGACCCGCGATGCCGAACCATGTGCGGGTGATGTCGCGTTGCACGTCGCCGTGGTTCCAGGCGAATGTCGCCGCGGGGGCCGACGGCACGAACACGCAAGCCGGCGGCATCGAGCAGGTCAAATTGGCGTCGGCCGCAATATCGCGCTCGAAGAAATAATTATCATTGCCGAACATGGTCAGCGTCGGCGTCCGCGCCGGGCTCTGAGTGACCATGTGCAGCAACTTCATCTCCGCCTGGTCCGCCAGGAAGACCGACAGTCTGTCGGTAGCGCCCGTTATCGGGTTGGTGGCGACAAGGGCGTCGAGATCGTGCTCCATCGTCCGGGTGACGGCCGCCGTCGGTGCGGGATTGCCGTTGATATACATTGTCGGCGCGTCGTCGTTGTGGACGGAGAACGGCGTCGCGTTGTTGCGCTGCGTCAACAGCAGGCGATCGAGGAAGGCGACGATCTCCGAGGCCGCGCTATAGGTGCAGGGCACCGTTACACCGTTACAGCCTACGGGGGTCGGCTCGCTGCCGACGAAGTGATCGTTTTCGTCGGGCACGACCACGAACAGGGTGTTGTCCTTGCTGATCCCATCCGCCGCAAGGCGCGCGAAGAAGTAGCCAAAGGCTGTGTCGTAGGCCTTGAGCTGGGCGACATATTCCGCTTCGCCCGGGCCGAAGGCGTGCGCATTGGTCGGCTTGTTGGTGGAGGGGTCGAGCGGCAGCGGATTGCGGTCGTGCGCATCGGCGATATAGACGTAGACGACCGGAATGCCCTTCTCGAGCATCGTCGCTGCGTAGCCCAGGGATTGCGCCGCCGTCGGATTGAACAGATTCGGAAATCCGGGATGGCCGTAGGCGTCGGTGATGACGTTGCCGCTCGTGTCTTTGACATGACCGCTTGCATCGCAGGCCGCGGTAGCCGCGCCCTGGCAGATCACCGGCGCGACATTCTTGTTGCCGTAGAGCGCGCTGAAGCCGACATAGCCGCCGGGCTCGTCCGGCAGCAGATCCGGCTTTGCGCCACTGCTGCTGCAAATCGAACTTCCTTGCGCGCAGTGAACGGCGATGCCAAGCCAATCGGTGCTTGGCGCCTGGCGCGCCGGCTGATTGGCTGGCGTGTTAGGCAGGTTGAGCGCATTGGTCACCGCCATGTCTTCCGGCGATCCCGTTCCGTAAACGGTGCGAATGTCGGCGGGCAGACTCTCGAATTCGATATTCGCAACCGAGAAGGCGCCGACGTCGCAGCCGGCGCGGGTGAAAGGGACCCAGGGCGCAGGCGCGGTCTTGCCGAACTCGTTGATCATTTGCGGCTTGCCGTCGGCGCTCAGCGCCGTCCAGTAGAGGAACGAACTGGAGAAGCCGACGCTGCCGTCGGCACGGAAAAAGCCATAGCTGTTCGCAACCGGAATTCCCTGCCGATCGCCGTAAACTCCGGTGAGTCCGGTCACAATATCGTCTGTGGTGTGCGAGATCAGCGGCGTGTGGTGATTGCCGCTGATCGTGCCGTTGTTGATGATGAAATTGAGCAGATTAGGCATCTGCTCGAGGTCCGACGGCACGTTCGGATTGTCGCGTCGCAGATGGACGTTGTCGAACACGATATGAACGACGTGCTTGATTTTGCCGCCGGGAGATTGCAACTGGCATCCCGCATGTGAAATCCCGGACCCACCGAGCAGAAACGCAAAGCCAAGCGCCAGCGGAATTGCGGCGCCCGACGCAGTTCGCAATCGCTTCATGACCGTCTCCTCTGATGACCAGCGCGCGACTATTCTGACGTCGCGCAATAGCGCCGGCCGAACGAGTAGGCATTCTCGTTGTTGCGCGCGAATGACGCTGCGATGAAATCAGCCGAGGAGCGGCTTGTTTGGTCGCAAGCGCACCTTTCTCTCGCGGCGCCTTCGCTAACGATTTTGTCTTCCGTTCGTACCGGGCGGCTGACTGGCGTTTGCTGGACTGCCGTCAGTCTCCGTTCTCGTGGATGCGGTCGTCTGAATATTTCCCGGCGCCGGGAGTGAAAGCGTGATCGTCTCGTTGTCTTTCTGCAGGACAATCTGTCTGGCGCGGACTTCGAGCAGGGTCCAACCCTTGTGCGTCTCGCCGGTTTTCAGGCGCAAGACCTTGTCGCCGACTTGTTCCAGAAAGATGCCGAAGCCTGCCACTTTGCCAGTGATGGTTCCGACCAACGACAGTTGCGGCCGCGGCAGTTCGATAGGTGTCGGCGGCGTAGGCGGCGGAACATAAGGCGCCGCCGCCACAGCGGCTTGCGGCGGGCGGCGGGAGGGCGAGAAAATCGGCCGCTCGCGCGTTGCCGACAGTTGCTTGAGCGGAACGGCCCACAGAGGATTCCCGCTTGGCGTGGGATGAAGACTTTGCGGCGGCGTTCCTGGGGTATCAGCCGGTTCGGCGGCCGGATGTTTGCTCGCGACCGGCGTGTCAGCGCCGGCCTCGATCGGCGCCACCGCGGGAACCGCCTCGGTCTCGACCGGATCAAGGTCGGTCGGCACCGCCGCTCGTGCAACGGCGGCGCTCAGCAGGACAAGCCAGGCGATCACTCCTTGGCGCGCGCTTGCCCACATCATCGTGCACCCTTCCATTGGCCAGACACCGCCAGCACAATTCGCATGCGACCTTCCGTGCCGGCCGTGGTCGCGACCGGCGCCTGCGCGGAAAACTGATCAATGAATAAGAACGGCATCCCCGCTTCGAGATCATAGAGGAGCCGCTGCAAGGCCGGCTGCTCCACTTCGCAAGAGATGATCACGGCAATGAGACCGCTCTTTGCTTGCGCACCTTGCAGATCGACCTGCGAGGACAAGACATTGCCGTCCACCCGCGTGACTGCTTCGGACACGCGGCGCAACAACGCCGCACCCGCGACAGTAACGGTCGCACCCTCGAGCACGGGCGAGCCGCTCGGCACGATCTCGTGATCGGCAGGGCGAGACGCCGGACTGCGTCCCCGCAGGCGGGCGAGCACCTCGCTTGCGGCGTTGAGATCGTTGCGGCGATCAAGAATATCGGCGGCCGCCGTCACGGCGACGACGAGAAACCCGATCAGCAGCAACAAAAAAGCCGCAGCGGCCGCTAACGGCCGACGCTCGATCATGCGTTGCACGCTGTTGGCGCTCATGAGCCTGACGCAAATAAGGGTTTGATCTGCGCTTCGATGTGAAAGCGCTCGCCTGGATCGCCGGCCGACCGGGTGGTCGGCGCGAAGAAGGTCGCGCGCGTGAGGGAGCGCGATTGCTCAATCAGCGGGATCAGCGCAGGCGCGTCATGCGTAATACCGATGATCTGCAACTTGTCGCCTTCAACCCGAAGCTCGGTCACGTAAGTATGGTCCGGCAGGATGCGCGACAGCGTTTCAAGAACGATCACGCTGGAGGGCGTCTCGCGTTTGCGTCGCTCCAACAATCGCAACGCGCTGGGCGGTCCGGCGGAGCCGTCGCGCAGCATCGTCGCCCGCCATTGCGAAATTTGCCGCGTGATATCGACTTTCTTGTCGTCCAAATCCGCGCTGACGAATTGATCGATAACCGAAGCGACACCAGCCGAAAGGCCAGCAAACACGAGCATGGCGGCGAGAACGCGTCGCACCCGACCGCGGTCGAGCCCACCTTTTCCTATGTGTTCCAGGACCTTGATCGGCGCGCCCTCGCCCGAACCTTCGGGACGCGTCGAGACGACCGTCGACTGCACGCCGAGGTCGGCCAGTGCAGCCACATAGCAGGAGACCGCAGACTTCGGCGCAGCGCACACCGTCAAGGAAATGCGATCGCTGGCCGCGCTGCTAGGCGCCGTCCAGCCAAACACCGCGTCGTTCGCGCTCCACGGCGTCAGCCGATCGATCTGCGCGCGGACAATGCCGTCAAGGAACTCGGCGGCGCGCGTCGGCAGTTCGAGAGGGCGAAACAGGAAGCGGTTCGGATGCAGGATCAGCTCGGCGCGGCCGCGGCGAAAGGCCGCCGCGACGTCGTCGGGTAACGATGAAAACTGCCCGTCGACAACGCGCAAACGCTGGTTGGCCGGCACATTTTTCGCGCCGGCCTGCGGTTCCAGACGAAAGCGATCGTGCTCTTCCTCGATCAGCCTCAGCGAAAGCGGCCGCCTCAACTTGCCGACCGCGGCGATGAGGAGAGCCGCGACGACGTCCATCCAGACCCAAAACGTGTCGATGACCGCCTGTAATTTCATCGCCGCACCGCCACGTTCGCTGGCGTGCGAGCGACCGGCGGCGACGGCTGCGCGTCGACGTCATCCTGCCAGGACAAAACGCGATACGGCTGATCGCCCTCATCGATCAAAATCACGACCTCCGAGGCAACCTGACGCCCATTATCGAAGCGGGCGCGCACATCGATTCGCGTCGCCTTACTCCCGTCAGCCGTCGCCAGGTTTTGCACCGCGCCGAGCGGGCTAAGCGCGGACGGCCCGGACAATGTCGCACGCTCGTTCAGAAACGCTGCGAGCCGGCTCGGGCTCATTCCGGGTAAAGCCGCGACGACCGTCGGCGCGGCATCGAGCACATTGATCTCCGCCCGTCCGCTATAAACGGTGACATAGGGCTGTGAGATTTCCACCAATGGCGGCGGCAGGCCTAGAACCAGCGCAAGCTCGGCGGGATGAGCGAACGGCGCGCCGCGCGGACCATAACTGAGGCCTGCGGCCCGATAGAGCGATCCTTCCTTGTCTTGCGAATTGTTCGCCGGCGCCGTGCGCCAGCCGATAACGTGATCGGCGTATTGATTGGCATCGTCGCTGGACGCACCGAGCGCAGTAAAGAGTCCCGCGAGTAGCTCTTTCGACGCCAGATTGAGATCGATGCGCGCTGCCTCTGAACAAAAATCCACGCTGACATTGGCCCGGCCGAGCCGGAACACGAATTGGCCGCGCGTCGGCCGATCCTCGCGCTTGGACCCGAGAAGCCGATAAGCGGTCAATTCAAGCGAGGCTGAGATGAGCGCTTCGACCTGCACTTCGTCCGCCAGAACCGACATCGATACGGCGGCGTTGGCAACGTAAATGGAATAGATGGCTGCGAGCGCAGCAAGCCCCGCCAATATCCACAAGACGGCGACGACGATGAAGCCGCCGTCGCCAGCGCGGCGCGATGCAGGGAATGAACGACGGATCATCATCGCGCGCTCCACGCCGGGCTTTGTGCCGACGGTGTGTCCATTTGCGCACCCGCCGGCAACTCTCTCTGGCAAAGCTGACTGCTCTTTGGCCCGGTGCATTCTGCGGGCAGTTCTGCGTGAACGACCACGGCCGTCGAAATTGCCAGAGCCCGGTCGGTTGCCGCGTCGCGCACCGTCATCCGCACCGCCTGCGGCAGCAGTTCCTCGTCGTGCCAGACGGCTTTCCAGACTTTGTCGCGAGCGGCATAAGCGAACGACAACCGGTACGGCGCGTGCAGCAGCATCACCGGGTCTGCAAAATCGAATTGGTCGAATGAGTTCTCGCTTGGCGCAAAGGGCGCGCGCATGCGCACCAGCAGAGGCCCGCGGTGATCCGCGGTTTCCGCAATGCGCACGACTTCAAGCCCGCCGCGCGTGTTGGGGCCGATCGCCGTACGAACGAAAGTGACAAAAAGCTCGCCGCCCTCAAACAGCGGATGCGGGGTGTTGCAATTCGGCGCGATAAACTCGGCCGCCGCAAGGTCACCGGCCAGACGCTCCAGGCTGAGCGCAACGAGTTCAGTCCGCTGCAGGCGAGCGACGCCGTGATTCCAGCCAGGCAACCATTGCCCGGTGACGACGACGAGCGAGGCCAGGATCATTCCCATTAACAAGATCGCCGCCAATGCCTCGACCAGCGTGAAGCCGGCTATTGCCGCGAGACGCCGCTTCATCTCTCACCCCTGCGCGAGAGACGAACGGTTTCGATCCTCAGCCTGGCGCCGGACGACGCCGCAACGGTGACAACGACAGTCTGCGGTACCCAAGCCGACGCGGCGCGCGCGACGCCGCCGGCCGAATACGGCATGACATCAACGCGCCAGCGATTGCCGGCCATCTGGCCGGTGAGAGTGCCGACAGCAAGAACGCGCCTTTCGGGAAGGCCCGCCTCCACCGCCCGCGCGGTGGCGACAAGCGCACCGTGCTGTTCGACCGAGCGCACACCGCGCATCGAGCCCGCAATCAGTGGACCGATCGCGGCGAGCAGCACGGCGACAAGCGCAAGTGCCACCAGCGCTTCGATCAGTGTGAAGCCCGCGTCATCCGGCTCAGAGCGATTTGTGCGAAGCAACCTCGACGCCTCCGGTCAACCAGTTGACGCAAATCCGATAGCCTGCCCCGAGCCGCATGAGATCGATGGTGCCTCCACACGACATGCCCGAAGCAAAGAAGCTGATGGTGGAATAGGCCGGCCGCTGATTGCAGCGTGCCGGCAAGATTGCGTTGAAGCGCACGTCTTCCGGGACACGCACCAGGCGCCCGGTCGCACCCGACCGAACCGATCGGCCGGCAGCATCGACGGCGGTCGCGATCTGCTGGTGCCGCCGGATCGCCGCATTGCGGTCAGTCTGCAGCAGCGCCGCCGTTTCCAGCGCATAAGCTTCGAGCCCCGCGCGCGACGTGCCGCGCGGGATGGCCGGAAGCACGACCGCGGCCAACAAGGCGACAATGGCGAGGACGCAGACGACCTCGAGCAGAGTGAAGCCATCCTCGCCTGCCGCACTGTCACCGCTACCAACTGGTGATGTCAGCCGCAGTCCCGGCGCCGCCTTCTTGCCCGTCGGAACCCAGCGAGCTGATGTCGTAGGCGCCGTGCTCACCCGGCGATCGGTACACATAAGCTTTGCCCCATGGATCGAGCGGGAGATTGCCGCCCTTCAGATACGGACCGTTCCAGGTGCCGATGCCGCCCGGCGACTGCACGAGCGCCGTGAGCCCTTCCGCACTGGACGGGTAACGCCCGGCATCGAGATAAAAAAGATCGAGCGCGCTCGACAGGCCTTGGATCTGGATCTTCGCGGTCTTGGCCTTCGATTCCGAGAGGTAGTTGAGCACACGCGGCCCGACCAGCGCCATGATCAGCCCAATGATGGTGATCACGACCAGCATTTCAACGAGTGTAAATCCGCGTTCGCCGACCGAGGTGCGGCGAGCCATTCTTCGTCCCAAGCTCAGTGCGTTGCGTTCCATGCATCACCTCACTTCGTTCACCCGACCACCTGACTGACCGACAGCAGCGCCGTCATCACCGAAACGATCAAGCCGCCGACCACGACACTGATGGTGATGATGGCGGCCGGACCCGCGATACCGACGACGCGATCAAGCCCGCGCTGAAGCTTTGCTTCGTAGAAATCGGCGACCCGCCCGGCGAGCGCGGCGAGCTGGCCGGTCTCCTCACCCAGCCGCAGCATGCGCACCGCCATCGGCGGCAGCATCGCTGTCGCCGCGAGCGCCTCAGATAGTTTGCCGCCTTGGCGAACGCGGTCGGCGGTCTGCCGCCAGAGCGGCGCGTTTCCCGTCGCCGTCATGATGTCGATCAGGATGCGCAGCGTCGCCGTCAGGTTGACCCCGCTCCCGAGCAGAATGCCGAGATTGCGGCAAAACAAACTGGTCCGATAGACGTTGAGGATCGAACGCACCACCGGCAAACGCGACAGGTAGCCGACCAGCGCCGCGCGCGCGGACGCTTGCCGCAACGCCAGCCACAGCGAGAGCAAGACAAGGGTGGCGCCGATGCCGATCGCGCTGGCATGTGCCCGCATGAGATCAGAAAGATTGATGAAGGTTGCAGCGACCGGATCAAGCTTTGCGCCGAGGTCGCGCAGGACCGAGGAGAATTGCGGCAGCACGAACATCAGAAAGAACACCAGCACGCAGCAGGCCGCGCTCAACACGAAAGCCGGATATTGCAAGGCATCGACCAGTTTGCGCCGCAGCGCATTTGCGCGAGCCCGTTCGTTGCTGATAAGGTCGAGAATATGATCGAGCGTTCCCGAAGCCTCGCCCACGCGCACCAGCGCCACATACATCGCCGGGAACAGCGTCGGGTGACGCGCGAGCGCTTCGGCAAAGCTCTCGCCGGACAGCACCGCGGCGCGGATTTGGCCGACAATCGGGCGCAAGCGCCCCACATCGGCATCGCCGGCCAATAGATCGAGGCCATCGTCGAGCCGCGCGCCAGCCTTGAGCAGCAAGGCGAGGTCGCGCGTGAAAATCGTCACGTCTTCGGCACGCGGCAGGCTGAAGAAGGCAAAGCCGGCGCGCGGCATTGCGGCGGCGCCTTCGGCGGCAAGCGTCTCGATGGGAATAAGACCGAGATACTCGACCCGGCGCGCGACTTCCGCGGCGTTCGCCGCCGCAATCGTCCCGCTGACGATTTCGCCCCCTTGCGTCAATGCGCGGTAGCGAAAGTTCGACATCGTTTCACCTGATCGCTGTAACCCGCAGCACTTCCGCGGCCGACGTCACGCCAGCGCGGCATTTAGCGACACCGTCGTCCACCATCGTGGTCATGCCGGCCTTGACTGCTGCAGCGTCGAGCGTGACGGAATCGGCGCGCGCGCCAATCAGGCTGCGCAGTTGTTCGGTAAGCTCGAGAATCTCGAAGATTCCCAGCCGTCCGCGGTAACCGGTGCCGCCGCATCGCTCGCAGCCTTTCGGGTCGTGAACGATTTCTCCGCGCTGAAAACCGAGCGCCGCGTAACGCGGGTCGGCGGCAAGATCGTCGGCAGCGAGCGGGCGCGGCGCCTTGCAGCGGTCGCAGAGCTGGCGCACGAGCCGTTGCGCGATCGCAGCGCGCAGCGTCGATTTGAGCAGGAAACTCTCCACACCGAGGTCGAGCAACCGCGGCACTGCTGCGGCGGCCGTCTCGGTGTGTACCGTGGTCAACACCAGATGGCCCGTAAGCGCGGCATGAATGGCAATATGAGCGGTTTCGGCGTCGCGCACTTCGCCGACCATGATGACGTCAGGGTCCTGCCGCACGAAGGCGCGCAGCGCCGCCGCAAAGGTCAGGCCGACCGACGGTTTGATCTGCGATTGATTGATGCCATGAATTTCATATTCGACCGGGTCTTCAATCGTGATGATTTTCCGAGTCGGCTCGTTGAGGATTGATAGGATGGTGGCGAGCGTCGTCGTCTTGCCGCTGCCGGTCGGTCCGGTGACGATGATCATGCCGTGCGGCAATGCCAATAACCGGCTCAGCTTGGGTGTGTCGCCGGCGGAAAGACCAAGCTTGTCGACTGTCAACAGCCCTCGGTCCTTCGGCAGCAGCCGGATCACGGCCAACTCGCCGTGCTGGGTCGGCATAATGGCGACACGGATGTCGAGTTCGGTTCTGCCGACATGCAGCCGCGCCGCGCCGTCCTGCGGCAGGCGCCGCTCGGCGATGTTGAGGCCGGCCATGATCTTGATGCGCGAGATGACCGCCTGGGGCGGAGCATCGGCGGGGGGCGGCACCGCGCGCAACAGTCCGTCCACGCGCATGCGCACGACGAGCGCCGAGCGGAAAGGCTCGATATGAATGTCGCTCGCCCGTAGTTCCATTGCCTTTTCGAGGAAATCATTGACCGCCCGCACCACCGGCGCGCCGCTGGCCAGATCGCGCAGGCTGTCGAGATCGTCCTCGGCATGCGCCCGCGGGGCATTGGTTTCGGCGGCCGAGGGTGCGGCTTCGTCGGCGCCGATCCTTGCGGTGAGTGCGGTCGCAATATCCTCAAACGACGCGACGTCGACGGCGACCGCACCGCTGAGCACGATTTCAGCCGCGCGCACGCACGCGGAATCGCTCGGGTCGGCGACGGCGACGCGAAAGCCGCCATCCTCGCTGCGGTATGGAAAGACGCTCATCTCGCGCAGGAAACGGCTCGAGAACTGCTTCACCAGCGCAGTCGCCGACATGAGTTCAGGCAGGCTGACCCGCGGCAGCTGGTAGAAGCGCGCCACCTCGTCGGCAAAGTCGCTGGCGGATAAATCCGTCAGCTCCCACAATTTTCGTAATGCTCCCTGCCCCAGGCGCGACGCGGCATCGGCGTTCTCGGCGTTGCCGCCCGCCACACTGTTCTTGCCGAGCAGGTAATCGGCAAATTCAGCCGCGCCCTTCGCGATCATTGACGCGATCCATCACTCGTTTGCGACAATGCCCGCGTCAAGAATGCAGCGCGGGCAGCTTACGCGTGATCCGCCCCGCGCAAGGAAGCGTGGGGCGGGCCTTTGTGTACACTCAGATGAATATCTCAGCGGCCCCGATCGTGATCGTGATCGTGATGATCGTCGTCGGAAGCGACGACCTTGACGACGGCACCGGTCGCCTCGTCGAGAAACAGCTTGCGCGGTTCCTCGTCGCGCCTGTCGAAGTCAAACATATTGTTCAGCGGGCCGGCGATGGTGTCGAAGGAACCGCCCGGCTGGATGCGCTGGCCGTTGAGCCAATTGTCCTCGATGAAACGCAGCACCGAAGATTGATCCGTCAATGCGTGGTCGACGAAATTCCTCTTGGCGAAGGGCGAGATCGCAAGCAACGGCATGCGCGTGCCGTAACCGCAGCGGCCCCATGCCGGCTGACCGAAGGCGCCGTTGAGCGGCACTGCCAGCGTCACGCGGCCTTGCTGCACTCCGTGATTGCAAACGCCCGGACCATTGAGGGTGTCGACCGACGGATTGGACGACGGATTCACGACCGGCGGCATCTGGTGGTCGTACCAGCCGTCGGAGTCGTCGTAGAGGACAATGACAGCCGTCTCCGCCCATTCCTTGCTGTTCTGCAAGGTGTTGATCACGTGGACGAGGAAGTTCTGCTCATCCAGCGGATCGGAATAGCCGGCATGACCATCTTGAAAGGCAGGCGCCTTCAGGAAGCTCACTGCCGGCAGATTGTCGGCCTTGAGCGCCGCGAAGAAATCGTTGATGTCGTAGTTGTGGTTCGCCGGCTCGGGCGTGTTGGTGTTCGGGACGAAGCTATGACCGATCGCCGCAACCGAACTCGGACGCGCGTGGGTCGGATTGCGCGTCGACGCGTAGTACTGGAACCACGCATGGTGCGGAATGTAGTCGGGCGATGTAAAGGCCGCGGTGCCGGGCGCTTTCGGATCGGTTTCGCGAGCGCATCCCGTCGTGCCGTTGGGGTTGACGACCGTCAGGTCAAATCCACCCATGAACGAGCCCCAGGTGATGTTCTTGGCGTTGAGAAGATCGCCGATATTCTTGCCGTGCATCGTCACTTGATCGAGGGTGGAATTCGAGCAGACGTCGAGCAACGGATCGCCGTCGCCGATCTCGGTGATGTTACTCGGCGTGTGAGCGGCATCGCCGAAGGCTTCGTGCGTTCCGTGCAGCAGGTTGCCGCTGCCATCAAGAACGTTGAGCGTTGCGTCAAACCCGTTGGTCTGGCCGGAGATCAGATTGATCGCGCCCGGCGTCGACGGGCCGAACTGGGTCGTGTAGTTGTTGTCGTTCAAAGCGAAGTGCTGCGCATAGTTCCACAACGCGGTAACCGAATTGCCGTCGAAATAGGCCATGACCAGCGCCTTGGTGCCAATCCCGGCAGGCGGCGGGCCGGAAGTGCCGACGAATTTCGGGAACAGGTCCATCTTTCCATTGTCGTAGGCGCTCTCTTCCGGACTCTCGTTGTGACCCTGGTCGGCCGTCAGCGCCTGCGACGGCGCGAGGCGGAACGGATTTGACGCCGCGGTGCCGTTTTGCGCGGCCCCACTGCCGGTCGGACCATTCGGATTGTTGTTCAGCAGATCGATGCCGGCGATCGGCGCGAAATTGTTATTCGGATCGAGCGGCGTGACGAGATTGTTGGTCTTGGGCGTGTTCGGACGCGCATTGAACGGCGTCTCGCCGGGCTTGTTCTGCGCTGTCGGATAGGTTCCGAAATAGTGATCGAACGAGACGTTTTCCTGGAAAATCACGACCAAATGCTTGATCGGTGTGGCGGTGTGAGCGTCATCGCGATCCTCAGCCATCGCGCTTGCGCTGACGACGAGAAAGGCGGCAGCAAGGCAACCAAATTGCAGCTTGGTTCTCATTGGCGCGTTCGCTCCTGCATAACGGGGGTGATAACGACACATGCCGAACTCCGCACGGCGGAGCTCGGCAATAGTCAGGCAGGCGAACGCTAGGCCCGTCGTATTACAAAGTGTTAACGTTTAAGCGACATCGGACGTTCGTGTGCGAATGACGAGCTGACTTTCGCTCGCGCAAAAACGCATTTGCTCTTTCGGCCAACGCGTTTGATAAATTTCGGATGGCATGTCGCATACAGAACATAACGCCCTGCGCACAAAACATCGTCGAGTATTTTTTGCTACCTCGTGCTTTCCATCATCCTGGCGCGTTCAGCGTTGCGCGGAGATACGTGACTCCAGTGGCGCGAAATTATTTTTGTCACACAAGAACGATAGTTGTTGTGCTCTGGTCGCCTTTGTGACGCGACGCAATTTGATCGCGCGACTTCTGTAAGCCAGTAGTGTCCGAGCCAGTAGTGTCATCGTGGTTTCGCTTGGTAGAGCGCGGCGTCGATGGAAGCCGATCCGCAGCGGATCGGTGATTGTTGGGTTTTTGCTCGCGAGCATGGTTCTCGCCGCATGCAATCTCATAACCCTGGACGATGAACCAAAACGTCCGCCCGATGCCTTCGATCGCGTTCGCTCGCTGGATTTGTTGCCGCGCTATCCTGACCCGCCCGAACGGGAACCGCGCGGTGCGGGACGGCAGCAGGGCGCCGTCTATTACGGCGCCGGCGCCCCCATGCTCGAACGCGTCGACGCGGCCGAGCAGGCCAGGGCCGCAACGGCGGGCGAAGGTTATGCGCTCAATTTCGAAGATACGCCGATCACCACCGTAGCCAAGGTCGTGCTCGGCGACATTCTCGGCGTCGGCTACACCATCGATCCAAGAGTGCGCGGTACGATCAGTCTTGCGTCCGGCCGGCCGGTGCCGAAGGCGGACATTCTCTACGTCCTGGAAAACGCCTTGCGCATTAGCAATGTCGTGTTGGTGCGCGATACGGCCGGCTATCGGCTTGTCCCGCTGGCCGAGGCCGCGGGCGGCGGCAACATCGATGCCGCACCTGCCCGTGCCGAACCGGGTTACGGCATCTCCGTCGTGCCGCTGCACTATGTTTCGGCACAAACGCTGATCAAGCTGCTCGACACATTCGCCACCAAAGCCGGCATGGTCCGCGCCGATCCCGCACGCAACATGCTGCTGATCCAAGGCAGCGGCGCCGAGCGGCGCACCGCCATCGAGACAATCCTGAGCTTCGACGCGGAGTGGATGCGCGGGCAATCGGTTGGCGTTTTTCCCGTCCGCAACAGTCCGCCGGAACCCGTGATCACGGAACTGGAAAAAATCGTCAATTCCGGCGAAGGCGGACTGAGCCAGACTCTCATCAAATTTCAGGCCATTGCGCGCATGAACGCCATCCTGGTGGTGACGCAGAGGCCGCAACTACTGAAGGCGGCGGCGACGTGGATCGCACGCCTCGACCGCGGCGGGTCGGGTCGCAACGTGCATGTTTACCGGCTGCGTTACGGCGACGCGCGGCAGATCGCCAAAGTGCTCAACGATATTTTCCTCGGCGCATCGGCGGCCGGCGCGCTTGAATCCGCCACCAACCAGATCGCGCCCGGCTCCGGCGCAGTTGCTACATCGAGCGGCGACCAATCTGGCAACCGCTTCGGTTCAAGCTTTGGCAGCAGTTCAGGCGGCTCGAGCTTTGGCAGTTCGTCATCGTCGGGTTCCAACGATCGCGTGCGGCAGCAGCTTGGCATCCCGCCACCCAATCAGCGCAACGCCCAGACGGCTGCCGACGCAACGGCGGCGCCGGCAGCCGGAGCGGCCGGCGATACCGGCTCGGCGCCGTTGTTGTCCGGCGTGCGGATCACGGCCGATGTCGTCAACAATTCGCTACTGATCTTCGCCAGCGAGGAAAACTACGCAACCGTCGAGCGGGCCGTGCAGCAAATCGATCGCCCGCAGTTGCAAGTCGCCATCGATGCCACCATCGCGGAAGTCACCCTCACCAACGATTTGAACTACGGCGTGCAGTTTTTTCTGACCAGCCACAATATCGCGTTGCCGGGCGATTCGGGTTCGGCCCTCAACACGAATTCGCCAGCAGCGCCCGCAGTCGATGCCAGCGGCGTCGTGAGTGCGCTCATCAACCACTCGTTTCCCGGATTTAATTTCCTGATCGGGCCGGAGGCGCAGCCTCATCTGATTCTTGACGCGCTGCATGCGGTCACCACCGTGAAGGTGCTTTCCAACCCGTCGCTCGTGGTCATCGACAATCAGCCGGCGACTTTGCAGGTCGGCGACCAAGTGCCGATTTCGACCGGCAGTGCGACCGTGCTGACGACCAGCAACACCATCGTCAACACGATCGATTATCGCGACACCGGCATCATTTTGCGCGTGATCCCGCGGATCAATGTCAATGGCATCGTCCGGCTCGACATCGAGCAGGAAATCAGCAACGTCAATCCGGCGGCGGGCGGAGCTAATACCCTTAACCCGACGATATCACAGCGCCGCGTCAAGAGCTCGATATCGGTCACCAGCGGCCAGACCGTTTTGCTCGCCGGCCTGATCAGCGAGCGGCAGCAACGCGGCAGCAACGGCATTCCTTTCCTCGATCAACTGCCGCAGCCGCTCGGCGATGTATTCGCCACCAGCCGAACGAACGCCGTTGACCGCACCGAGCTGATCATTTTCATCCGGCCGCAGATCATTCGCGATCCAGTGGACGCGCACTACGTCGCCGAGGAACTGCGTTCGAAACTGCGCGGCACGGCCGACGCACTGGCGCCAATCGGCCCGCTGACGACCAAACTCCGCTAGGCATGCGATGGCGATATTGGCTGACGACGTCGTGCGATCAAGGAAATATCCGGCCATTATGGCGGCCGGCACCGCGACCATCGCCATCGCGGCGAGTCTTCTTGCGTCCCCCGACCTTGCCGGCCTGTTCGGCGCGGGTCTTGCTGTTTTGATGGCGACCGTGGCTGCTATTGACGCGCGGTATCTTATCATCCCGAATGAGCTGAATGCGGCGGCACTGGCGCTCGCCCTGATTGCCGCCGCCACGCAAATCGACGCCGCTACGTCGATCGGGCTTGCTATTTTGCGCGGCGCCACCTTGGCGCTGCTGTTCCTTTGCCTGCGCTTCGCCTACCGCCTCATTCGAAAACGCAATGGCCTGGGGCTTGGCGACGTCAAGCTGGCGGGGGTGGCCGGAGCCTGGCTCGGCTGGACGGCGATGCCGATTGCGGTCGAGATTGCCGCCCTGCTGGCGCTCGCGGTTTACGCCTCGCGCCAATGGTTGCTCGCTCGACCGCTCGACGCCACCAGCCGCTTGCCGTTCGGCTTGTTCTTCGCGCCGGCCATTTGGCTTGCGTGGCTGTTACAAACGCTTTGGGTCCTCGCATGATTGCAACAGTCAAAAATCGGAAGCCGACTGAGTTCGCGGCAGGGCTTGCTGCGGGATTTTTGGTCATCGCGCTTGCATTTCCGGCAGGAGATGGCGCACTCGCCGGATCGGCATCGGAGGGCACGCGCGCGCCAGCGACGATTTTTGCCCGGGCGGCGCGCGGCGATGCCAATGCCCAAGCCCAACTCGGTTTCATGTATGAATATGGGCGCGGCGTTCCCCAGGATTACCAGCTAGCGGTGCGCTGGTATCTCTGCGCCGCCGCGCAGGGTCAGCCCAACGCCCAATTTGAGCTCGGCCTCATGTACGACAAGGGGCACGGCGTGCCGGCAAGCTCCACAGTGGCCTATAAGTGGCTCAATCTTGCTGCGGCCCACGCCCCTCCGCATTTGCGCGAATACTATCTGCGCATACGCGATGCCGTGTCAGGCAAGTTGAGCGCTGCGCAAGTCGACGAAGGGCAATGGATGTCGTCGAACTTCGTGCCGCAAGCGCCGCTGCGTTAGCGGACCATCACATTATTCGTTGGCGCGGTCGCAGAATTCGGCAGCGGAAAAATTTCGAAAAGGCCCATCGTATTCTGGCCGACGACGGCCCGAGTTCGACTTGCTTCGACTGAGGCACCTGAACTGCTCGCTTGAGCGCAGTCGAAGGGGGCGGCCGCGCTCGGCCGCCCCGCCACAAGCCTCATCGATCGAGGTGGTCGAAGTCGAACATATCGAACAGATCGCCGACGGCCGGCATATTTATCGGCACGTAGGGATGGTTGGGATCCATTTTCGGATTTTGCAGATTGTCACGGCTGCGCGCCGTCAACGGGCTCAAGTGCCAATTGCGCTCGATGAACTTCACCACCGAGGCATGGTCGTTATAGCTGTGCACTACCCTGCCGCCTTGCGCGAAAGGAGAAACCACGATCATCGGAATGCGCGGTCCGTCGCCGAAGAAATCGAGCGGCTGGATGAAGCCCAAGTCCCAATAGCCGCCGCCTTCATCAAAGGTGACGAAGAACGCGGTTTCTTTGAACAACTCTGGGTGACTCTTGAGCTTGTCCACGATGTTGTCGAGCATCGCTTCGAACAGATCGAGCTTGGAACTCGCCGGATGGCCGTCGACCAGGCTGTCGGGTTTCACATAAGCCACCGCCGGCAGGTGGCCGTGATCGAGTTCAGCGAAGAAATCGATCGCATCCTTGATGTGCGTGGACCGCTGGCCCGCGTCACCCATGATCGAAGTGGTGTACGAAAAGGGATTGCAGATATCGCAGTAGTTTTGCGCGATCAATTTATCGACCGGATCTGTCGAGCCGTTGGCGACCCGCACGGCCGCATCGTATCCGCCGCCGTAATACGCCCAGGAGATACCCTTCTCGTTGAGAGCGTCGCCGATCGTACGCAACCCCGACGGTGGTACCTTGGCTCCCGTCAGAACGTTGGCTGCGTCAACGTTGCCATTGGGCAGATAGCCCGGGCTGAGATTGTTGATCGCGTAGAAACGACCGGTCGCGCAGTTTGGCGCCGGATGCCATGGCAGCGTTCCCAGATAGTTCACGATCGCCGGGATGCCAGGCTGGCTCATATCCGAACAATTGGTCCACGCCTTGTCGGCCTTGAATGACACGTCGGTGGTCGATTTCGGATCCGGGTTGGCGACGCTCGCGGCGGGCGGCGAGGCGGTGCCTTGGAACGCATCCCATGGGATCCCGTCTGCCGAACCGATCATGATATGCTGGACCATAGTGCCGCCCATGACCGGCTGATGATAGTTGTCGTTGAGCGTGTACTGGTCGGCAAGCCGTTTAAGAACCGGCGCGTCGTGATCGTTGACATTGTAGAAGCCCATCGCGTTGCCGCCGGATCCGTCGTTGCGCGCAACGCCGACGAACGGATAAAGGTCGTTGAGGCAACCGGACGGGTTATCCGCCGTGGCGTTCATGCGGCTGCAATCGGATTGCTGCCACATGTGGAACAGACGGTGCACCATGTCGCCGGTATAGCTGTCGTACGGCAAATTCGATCCGGTAATTTGGAACGCGCCGTTCTGCAGCGCACTGGCATTGGCGACCCGGGTATCCTCGGAGAACTGCGCGAGCCCGGTTCCGCCGGTCCGCAACAACCCGAGATCTTCTTTTTCGAACGAAGGCTCGATTGTCGGCAAGGCCGAGTTCGGCACACTCAGTCGAACGGCCCCTGCCCCTGGCTGAGCGGGCCCGGCGCCTGCGGTGCGTATGAAGTGTTCGGCTGGGGCAGAGTGGTATAGGGCGTCCGTCCCACCGTAGCGTGGAAGTCGATGAAGTATGTCGACGGGTAAGGCGTCTTGACAAAGGATTGCTGCGCCGCAGTGTTGGGCACCGTCATGCCGCTCGCGTTGACGATACCCTTCGACAAAAGATTGGACACCGACTGGCCGTGGCTCGGCCGATACATTCCGAAAATGTTGTCGAAGCTTCGATTCTCGCCGATCAGCACGATGACGTGCTTGATTGGCGTCGCCGTGTGTGTCTTGTGTTCACGATCGTCATCATCAGCAGCAGCAGGCAGGCATGTGGTCGCAGCGATCAACGCGCCGCCAAGAGCCGTTGTCATCCTTAAGCGATTTCTGTTGAGAGAATGTCGAAACATTTTCGCCTCCGTTGTCTTCAACGAAGACAACACTAGCTGCACGCGGTGACAGATGTTTCGCAGTTTTAAGATTTGCGGGAACTCGGAAATATATATCGCGCCGTTTTCATACGGTGTTCTCGATCGACGTGCGAAGCGGAGCAAATGTTGCGCTGGTCCTATGTCGCCAATGCATCATAGCTGGACGTTAAATGCGGTTGGTCCGATTTCCACTTTGGTTCCGACTGCGGCCGAATCGCGGGGCTCGCGCGATATCTGAACTCGTAAGTCGCCGCATTGCGCGGTCGGCTAGGCGAGAGCGACAAGAAGCGTTCGCGCCGTGCAATCGCAGAAACCTCCGGCGTCGGCGCGGCATAAACGCCGGTGGCGCGGTTGGCGCTCTGACAAAGCTTCATTGTACGCCGGCAACGATCTCGAAAAGGCGCGCGAGATTTTTACCGAAGCCATGAGGCACCGGCCCTGATCAAGCTGACCGTCCGACAGCGTACCTCGGGTGTTGCAGCAGTGGCCGGACTGAATAAACTCATGCGCGACGAGGCGCGCCGCGGATCCGACGCCCGCCGTCAGCGAACGAAACGATTGTAACAGATGGTGTACGTACCCAAACTGTCCGGCAAGTGCCGCCAAGGCCGGCCGAGCGGCTGGCGAGTCTCTTTCCGGCTGCCTGCGTCCGCGCGCGCGAGCCAGACGGACGTCATCACGTGCCGGGCTCTGCAGAAGCCGCTGCGCCAGCGCGGCACCGCGCAGGATCGAAAAGTAGCCGGTGCAACGGCACAGATTTCCAACGAGTGCCGCCCGTATCTCGCCTTCGTCCGCATCTGGGCGCTGCCGCAATAGCGCGGTCAGCGCGACGGCAAATCCCGGCGCGCAATAGCCGCATTGAAAAGCCACCTCCGCTACCAGCGCTTCGCGCGCCGCGCGCCCCTCGGGCAATGCGTCAAGTGCTTCCGGGGAGATGATTTCGGCGTCCTCGATCTGCCAGGCCATGAGTAGGCAGGAATTGACGGCTTGTCCGTTCATCAAGACCAGACAGGCGCCGCAGCGGCCCACGCGGCAGGCGGTCTTGGCCGCAGTGAGCGCAAAATTCTCCCGGAGCAGGTCAACGAGCCTCGCGTCCGCCGGCGTGCTGATCGCTCGCTCTTCGCCATTGAGCCGGAAGCGAACGGTGATGTCATTGGTCATGGCGCGGACCTCTCGACATCGCGCAGCATATCCTCTCGGGCGAAATCGGCGTCACTGTCGGCCACACTCCGCAGGCGTCGGCGACTGCCGCCGCGATTGCCGGCGTCACCGCACCGATGCCGAGTTCGCCAACGCCGCGCGGCCCGAATTCGTCATCGTCCTCCAGGTCCTCGAGCGCGAAAACCCGGCTGGTTTGCGGCGCGTCCGCCACGCTCGGTATCATGTAGCCGTCGAAATTGTCCGCGAAGTAGCGACCGTCCTGCAGGATCATGTCCTCGATCAGCGTGAAGCCGAGGCCCTGCACCCGCCGCCCTCGATCTGCCCGAGATAGCTGGCCGTATCGACGACGGACCCGCCGCCACGTGCTGCTCGAGATCGAGAACGCACACCGCGCCGGTGGTGCGGTCGACCGCAACGCGCGCGAGCGCCGCGCCGGCGGCGAAGATGAAGCGCGCATTGCCAGCGGTATAGTCGGTCTTGGGAAACTCGAAGCTGCATTCCGCGCGCGGCCGCGCATGCGGCGCAAGCCGCGCCGCCAGCTCGGCAAACGAGATCGACAGGTCGTCGCTGTTGGCGCGAACATCGCGGAGCCCGCCGGGCGCAATCGCCAGGTCTTCCGGCTGCCGCTCGAGAATGTCCGCTGCGGCACGGCGAAGCTGCGCGCCGAAGTCCGCGCCCATGAGTTCGGCGCCCTTCCAGACGACGAAGTGCCGCGCGCGGCCGTCGTCGAGCCCGAATCGGGGGTGCGCGCGGTGTCGCCGAACACCGGCAGCACGTCGTCGCGGTCGCAGCCGAGCGCCGCCGCCACCGTCGCCTGGATGATCGCAACCAGGCCCTGTCCGATCTCGTCGAGGCCGAACGCCGCCTCGATGCGTCCATCCGGCAACAATGTCAGGCGCCCTGCTCCGGTGTCCGGTACGACCGAGCCTAGGCCGGTTCCTTGATGCAGCAAGCGCCATGCCCGTGCCGATGGCGTGGCGACGGTTGCGCCGTGAGCCCGCGCGGTTTCCGCCAAAGATCGCTGTTGGCCGCGGCATCGAGCATTTCCACGAGACGATCGGTCGGAGCGATCTCCTGGCCGAGATAGCCGGGCGAGCGGGGCTTGCGGAGATTGCGCCGGCGAAATTCGATCGGATCGATGCCCGCGGCGTCGGCCAGCCGGGTCACCTGGCATTCCACCGCATACGTCATCTGGTTGGCGCCGAAGCCGCGAAAGGCGCCGCAGATGCCGTTGTTGGTATAGGCGAGCCGTCCGCGGTTGCGGACATTGGCGACTTCGTAAGGGCCGCAAGCATGTTCCAGGCACGTTTCGAGCACGCTCGGACTGAGCGAAGCATACGCGCCGGTGTCGAGAAGGAGATCCATCTCCTGCGCGATCAGGCGGCCGGACGCGTCGCAGCCGGTGCGCATGCGGATGCGCATCGGATTGCGCATCCGGCCGCCGAGCACCGACTCCGCGCGGTCGAGATGCAAGCGGACCGGGACGGCCGCTCTTGAGCGCCAACAGCGCCAGCGCCGGCTGCACCGTCAGCTCATCCTTGCCGCCGAACGCACCGCCGGTCGGGCTGGTCACCACACGGATGCGATGTTCCGGAATGCCGAGAATGCGCGAAAGCTGCAGCCGATCGCGGGCGCCATGCTGGCCGCCGACGCACACCGTGAGTGTGCCGTCGGCTTCCGGCACCACGTAACCGCCTTCGGTCTCCATGTAGGCGTGCATCTGGCGCGGCGTGACGTAGGTATCCTCGACGATGTGCGCGCATCGGCTCCACGCCGCGTCGATGTCGCCGCGGGAGAAATGCATCTCGCGCTGGAGATTGCCGGCGCGCGTGGACCGCCGGCGCATCGGGCGCGAGCGCGCGCTCCATGTCGTCGACGACCGGCAGCGGCTCGTATTCGACGTGGATCAAGGCCAGCGCGCGCGTCGGCGGTCGCCTCATCGACCGCCGCGACCGCCGCCACCACGTCGCCGGCGTAACGCACCTTGTCGGCGCAGAGCGCCGGCTGGTCCTGGATGACGATGCCGTATCCGTTCTGCCCCTTGATGTCCCGCGCGGTCACGACGGCGGCAACGCCCGGCAGCGCCTCCGCCGCCGACGTGTCGACCGAGACGATCCGCGCATGCGGAATTCCGGCGCGCAGGATGCGCGCGACCAGCATGTCCGGACGGCGATGGTCGGTGAGATAAGCGAGCCGCCCGGCTACCTTATCTTCGATGTCGGGACGAACGCGCCAGCGATCGGCGACCGCCTCGCGAGAGATTTCGACGATCGATGCGGCTTGCGGGCGCCGCCGGCGGCCGGGGTCGCGGTTTCGGCAGCGCGCGACAGACTTGTTCGATCGCGTGCTCGCCGCCGAGGCCCGTGACCAGCGCATTGGCGGCGGCGATCTTGCGATAATTGCCGCTGCGGACTGGGTCTGAAGGCGCCTCGATCTCGCTTACCAGCACGATCGCGCAGCGACCGCCAATCGAGCTCGGCGAACGCCTGGCCGGCGATGCTCGCTGCGGCGGCCTCCAAACATTGCGGCGGCGTGATGCCGCCGCCGACCGCGAAACGCGCCTCCTCGATGCGGCTATCACCATCGAGCAAAACAACACCCGCGACGCCGACGACGCTCGGCGTGAAAGCCGCCCGCAAGCCGATCTTGCAATGCGTCGCTTTGTGAGCCGCGGCGGTCGGCGGTATCAGGACCGAGACGATAATGTCGGGCCGGATCGGCGTGCGCAGCCAATCGCGTAACGGCACGGTGGCTATTGCGCCGCCTGCCGCAAGCTCGACCGACGCTCCAAGCGCAAGCAATGTCGGGATGACGCAACCGGTGCGGCCACCAATATTGCCGCCGATTGTCGCCAAGCGGCGAACGCCAGGTGCGGCCACGCGGCCAATCGTTTCAACAAGCAGCGGCAGTCGCTTGCCCGCGAGCGACTCTCCTCGAGCTCACCCAACCGCACCGCGGCGCCGATGCGCAAGTGTTCTCCGCTTTCCGTAATGCCGGCAAGCTCGGGAAGCGTCGTGATATCGATGAGCTGCCGCGGCACCGGCTCGCCGCGCCTCCATTCCAATTGCAGCGCGGTAGCGCCGGCAACGATACGGCTTTCGCCGGCGGTGTGCGCGAGCATGCGGACGGCCTCAGCGAGTGACTTCGGACGCAGCACGCGCGGCACGGAGTCGGTGATCTGAGGCTTCACCAGATTGCTCCTCGCCGCGTCATCTTGTCATGCGGTCAGCGCCGTCCGGGATCAGTCCACTGAACGGAGCCATGATGATTTTCCGCCAACCAGGCCCCGCGCCGCGCGAACAGGCCAGGAGCGAGGCTGCGAACGTCCGCAATCAGTTGCGCCAAGTTGGCCGTCATGAGCCGGCCGTCCACCAGGATATCGCCATCTACCATCACCAGATCCACGTCGCTGCCACGCACGGCGTGAACAAGATTGTGGTGCAGATTGAAATGCTCGCCGCCGAACAACGGCGTCATCCTTGGCGTGTCGGTTCGAACCGCGATGATGTCGGCCTTCTTTCCAACCTCGAGTGAGCCGATCTCTCCGTCGAGACCGAGGCAGCGCGCGCCCGTGATCGTCGCCATCCGCAGAACATCCCAGGAATTGAGCGCGGCGGCGTTCAGGCTGCGCAGTTTGCCCAGTAGCGAGGCGACTTTCATCTCCTCGAACATGTCGAGATTGTTGTTCTCCTTTTCGCCGTCGGTGCCGATGCCGACAGCGACGCCCGCCTTGAGCAAATCATCGACGCGCGCAATGCCGCTCGCGAGCTTCATGTTGCTGACTGGATTGTGCGCCACGCTGACGCCGCGTTCGGCGAGCAGCGCGATCTCGTCATCATCGAGCCACACCGCGTGCGCGATCATTGCCTTGCCGACATCGAAGAAGCCCAGTCGCTCGAACACCTGCATTGGACGCAGGCCGTAGCGCTTCTGCATCTCGGGCACTTCGATTTCGTTTTCGCTCGAATGGGTGTGAAATCCCGTACCGTAGCGCCGGGCGAGATCGATCGCGCGGCGCTGGCCGGTTTCGTCGGCATAGAACAGATGTTCAAGCCCGACCCATACATTGATCCGCCCGCCGGCCTTCCCGTGCCACATCTCGAGCATCCTCTCGTTGTCGTCGATCGTATCGAAGTAGCTGTAATCGGGATGCGCCCCCACATAGGGCACGGCAACGAGCCGATTGCCGATCGCTTTCGCTGCGCGCGCGCTTCCATCCATGAAGCGCCACATGTCGACAAGGGTTGTCGTGCCTGAAAGCACTGCTTCGGCGTAACACAGCCACGAGGCGGCCTCGGCCTCGGGCGCGGCCAGCACGCGGTGCATCGGGTTGACATATTGCGTGAGCCAATCCCACACCGGCAGCCCTTCGGCGGTCCCGCGCAGCATCCCCGAATGGCAATGCGCATTGATCAGGCCCGGCATCAGCAAGCGCCCCGGCAGCTTGCGCATGGCAGCTTCCGGATGATCGCGCTGCAGATCGGCGATCTTGTCGACCGCCTCGATCCGACTGCCGCGAACGAGTACGCCGCCGTCGGCGATGACGCGATTTGTCGCGTCCATGGTCAGAACGAAATCAGCCGCCAGCAGAATGTCATTCATCGGTGGTGCGTTCAATTATCCAAGGGCATGGGTGATGCTATTGCTGGCTGCCGCCTTCGACCGTGCCGTAGCGAAGTCCTTTTTCCTTGAGCCAACGTCGGTAAACGACCGACGACAGATCGGCGCGGGTCGGAATCTCACTGCGCGGCTCCAGCGGCAACAACAGCGGACGCTGGTTTTCCACAATCAATCGGTCTTGCAGGAAAATGACCTGCTCGAATCGCAACAGATCGATCTGCGGCGAGCTCTCGTCCACCAGATACATGACTGGAATGGCGCGACAGATATCCGGCTCGACCGGCTGAACGAACATCGCGATGGCGTCGAGGCGATTGGGCGATGACGGACACACGCGATAAAGCATCACCACGAAAGGCGATGGCACGCGATAAGCAAGCTGGACCATGCCGCCCGTCCCATCGGCGACCATTTGCGGCTGGTAGAATTGACAATTGGTGGCCCAGACCTCGTCGACATCGCGCCTGATCTCGCTGGCGTAGCGCGGCACATCCGTGTGCGGCTCGACGCCAAGAATGTTGGTGTGGATGTATGGAAAGTGCGCCATGTCGAGGAAATTTTCGACCAACCGCAAGCCCGACGTGCGCATGCGGACCCAGCCGCATACGACGACACGGCGGTCTTCCTCTTCGGCCTGATCGAGATGAAAAATCTCGCATCTGGGCGCGCCAAGCGTGGTCCACAGGCATTCGTAACGCTGCCGGATCGGCAGCGGCACGGCCGGGCGGCCGTCGGCATCGATTTCGCGCACGACCGGTTCGCCCCCCGGCTCGCGGCTATATATAATGTCTTGTCCAAGCAACCGCGTGCGGGCCGGCAGCGGCGTCACCTCACTCAAGGCCGCGACGGCATACCACTCATTAAGCGCCACTTCGTCGGTCGTTTTGGTCATTTGCATCACGCCCCCGCAGGTACGGATTCTTTTATCCGCTCTTGGGACCAAGCAACCGCCCCAAGAACGAAATCCGCGGCGCGCTCAGCGATCATCACGACCGGCGCATTGGTGTTGCATGATGGAATAATAGGAATGACCGAGGCGTCCGCGATCCGCAGACCATCGACGCCGCGCACGCGCAACGACGGATCGACCACGGCGGCCTCATCGGTGCCCATCGCGCAGGTGCCGCAGGTATGAAAGAACGTATCACAGGCTTGTCGCACGAATTTAACCCTCTCCTGTCGTGACAGGCGGCGGTTTGGAGATACCGGCCGCACCGTCAGCGACGACAATGGCGCAGTCCCTGCAAGATCCATGCAGAACTCGATCGCACCGGCCAGCGCGTCTGCGTCGGAAGGTTCGCGCAGAAAATTCGGTTGGATCTCGATGCTGCCGCCCGGCGCGGCGCTTTCGAGCCGCAGATAACCACGGCTTTTCGAGCCCATCAGGCCCGGCGATACGGCAAAACAATCCGGCGGAAAGTCGTAGGCGCGAAGGATCTCGGGTCCGGCGTGACGCCCCTGCACCATGAAAGCGTGGAGATCGGGCGCCGCCAGCCCGGCGCCGCTCTTCCAATTCACGACGCAACCGCCACCATTGTCGCGCGGCGGCGCCAAAGGTTCGCGCGCGGCGAAGTTGACGCCCATCAGCAGCGGATGGTCTTGCAGATTTTGGCCGACGCCCGCCAAATTGCTGACCGCCGGAACGCCGAGGCGCTTGAGCTCAGCCGCGCCGCCAATGCCGGACATCAGGAGAAGACGCGGCGTGTCGATGGCGCCGGCGCAAAGGATGACTTCCTGCGCTGCCCGCGTCGGGCGCGGCCTGCCATCGACAAGATGCGTCACCGTCCTGCAACGCCGCCCCTCAAAGCCGAGCTTGATCGCGAGCGAATTGGTGAGGACGGTCAGATTGGTGCGGCCCGTAACCGGACGGAGATAACCGCGCGATGCGCTCCAGCGCACGCCGCCAACTGCATTGAGGTTGGAAAAGGCGACTCCTTCATTGCTCGGCCCATTCATGTCGTCGAGGACCGGAACGCCGAGCACAGCGGCGGCTTCCACCATCGCGCGCGCGATCGGATGCGGCTCCTTCGGACGCTCGATTCGAAGCGGTCCTCCGGCGCCGCGCAAATCGGTCTCACCGCCCTCCCAATCCTCGGCGCGTTTGAAATAAGGAAGCACGGCCGCAAAATTCCATCCGACCGCGCCAGCCGCTTCCCAAGCATCGTAGTTGCTGGGATGGCCGCGATTCCACGTCATGGCATTGATACTGCTGGAGCCGCCCAACACCTTTCCGCGCGGGATGCCAATGACCCGGCCATCGACATAAGGCGCCGGCGCGTAATTGTAGCCCCAGTCGTAGCCGCTGCGCAGAAGCGCGGTCCAGCGGCTGGCATCGTCGATCGCGCCGATCCCAACGTCCGAGGGCCCCGCTTCGATCAGGAGCACACTGGCGGCGGAGCGCTCTACGAGCCTGCGCGCCATAACCGCGCCGGCAGTACCGCCGCCGACGATGATGAAATCATATTCGCCGGCGAGCCGTGCGCGCGGGGCCGGCTGTTCGCTCATCGCTGCTGCGCTCAATTGTGCTCGCTCGGACCCATGATGACGATGCCTTCGCTCCCTTCCACATGGCGCACGAAAATGTATTTGTCCTCGCGGCCGTCACTGTGCTTGCGCTTGATGCCGGGCTCGGTGGTCGCTTCGACTTTAGCAACGACAATATACGGGCTGGCTGCGACCAAGCCCTTCGCGCAATGCGCGTCGAACTCGGCGACGGTTCTCGCCGTGTAGGCATGCTCGATGCCGGCGCCACGCGCGATGGCGGCGATATCGACCCTGCCCGCAGCGTGCGTCGGCGGCCCGCCGATCGATTGATAGCACTGGTTATCCCAGACCACGACTAACAGGTTCGCCGGCTGCTCGTTGGCGAGCGTTGCCAAGATGCCGAGATTGAACAGCATGCCGCCGTCGGTATCGAGCGACACAATGCGCCGGTGCGGCAGGCCGACGGCAAGCCCGAAAGCCTGCGGCGTCACGCAGCCGAGCTGCTGCTGGAACAAGCTGGCCGCGCGCATGTGCGGCGCCGCACTGTACCATTCATCGACGCTCGCCCCGAGCGAAAGAATGACGAGCTCGTTCTCCAGGTGGCCCGCAAGCGCCTGCATGCATTCGAAGCGCTTCATCGCACCACCTCGCCGGCAAGCACGACGCCTGCGTGATAATAAGCCGAATAAGCCCACGAAAATGCATCCGTGATGGCGCGGCCGATCTTCGCCTCCTCGCTCACGACGCGGTAAGGAATGCGCATGGCGTTGAGCAGCGGTTCCATCGTCATGCCATGCGGGATCGCCCACCAATTGTTTTCGCCGAGTTCGCCGCGATAGCTCATCAGCATGACGACCGGGATGCCGGCGCCAAGCCCCATGCGCGCCAGCGGCTCGATCGAAGCGCGCAAGCCGGAATTCTCCATCACCAGCGCGGCGCGCTTGCCGGAGAGAAAAATGCCGCCGCAGATCGCCGCGCCCTCGCCTTCATTCGTGACTCGAATGGTGCGGATATCGGAGTCGGCGTCGAGTGCCGGATAAAGCTCCTTGAAGAGCGAGTCCGGCAAATAGCAAACGACGCTAACGCCCGCGCTCTTTAGTCCCTTGATGACCGCATCGACCGCACTTTTGTTCATTCGACACCCCGGTGAAACACGCAAAATCCGATCAATGATACGAGGGAATTCCCGGCATGGTGATAAAGGCGGGGATGGTCCGCACGCGCACCATCCAACGCCGCAACGCCGGATATTCGTCATGGTCGACGCCGAAGTCGCGGCTGAGCGCAATCGCCGGAAACAGCGCGATATCGGCAATCGTCGGCGCCGCCGCGGCAAACCAGTGCACGCCGTCGAACTCGCGCCGCGTTATGTAGTCGTCCATGACGCGGAACGCGCCGCGCGAGGCGCGTCCGACGCTCTCTTCGTCGGCGTCAACTTCCAGCAAAGCGTGGGCGCGCGCCAGCGACGCGGCATTGAGATCGCTGCCAGCAAAAGCGAGCCATTGCATGACTCGGCCCAATGTGGCCGGATCGTCGGGCAACCAGGTGCGGCCGGCGTCGTACTTGCGCGCGAGAAAAGCCAAAATCGCTTCGGCACCATAGAGAACCAATGCGCCCTCGGTGATGATCGGCAGCGCACCAAGTGGATTGAGCATGCGATAGCGCGCCGACCGCTCCTCGTGTCCGGGGTGAACGTCGACGTCAACTTTGACATAGCGGCAGCCAAGCGCCGACAGGAACAGCCGGACCTTGTAGCATTGCTCGTCCAGCTCGTAGTTGTGCAGCGTCAATTCGCTCACAGCGCTGCCTCGTGCGCCGCCGCACCTTCGGCCGTCGTCGTCGCCGATAGATCAGGTTCCTCATCCAGCCAGCGTCGCAGCTCTTCCGCCCAAAGCGCCACAGCGTGCTGCGCAGCTGCGCGATCCGTCACCGCATCCGACTCCAGAACGAGATGCAGCGCCGTTTTTGATTTGCCAAAAGGCTGAAGCGCCGCAATCACGCTTCGCCCATCAGCGTCGAGCGTCAACACCGTTGCGCGGGCTGTTTCGATAGTCTTCGATCGCGGCGCGAGCACTTGCATCGCCGACGAGGGCGCGCATTCAATGTAAAGGCTTCGCACCGGCGTCACGTTGCCCTCGTCAAGCGCCAGCACCGGAGAAGTTGCGGCTTCGCGGTCAGAATATACCCACAGCATGCCGAGCGCCTCCTTGCAGTAATATCTTGCCACGCGGATGGTGGCGGGGACCTCCAAATCGGGATGAGCCGGAATCAGGCGGCACTGCCCCTGCCCGTCGTACTGCCAGCCGTGATAGAGACAGGCGATCCTGTTGCCGCGCACAAAACCGAAACTCAGCCGCGTGCCGCGATGGGGGCAACGATCCTCCCACGCATGCGCCATTCCCTCGGTATCGCGCCATATACAAAGCTCCTGATCGAATAGCCGCGTGCCGGCCGATCGGCCAGGTTCAATTCCATTGGACAACGCCACCGGATACCAGGCCGGGCCGAATGTCATGGACGGCACCGCGGGATTCTTTTGGCGCGCCGCTCAACCATCCCCAGCCGGCAATGATCAAGCACCAGGCAGTCAATCGGACCGAGACTGCAGGCGAGCTCGAAGGCGTCGATCAGATCCGCTTGGCCGGACACCGAAACCTCGATGCGTTCGGGCGTGACCGCGCCGATCCCCGCCTGCAGCGCCAGCCGTTCGGCGCGATGACGAACAAAGTCGAGAAAGCTTTCGGCTCGAAAGCGTCCCTCAAAGACGAGCGTCGCGGCCTGCTGCATGTTGGGTCCACTCCGGGCGCTCACGCCGCCAATGCCGGAGAGGCCGGAAATATCCCGGGCATCACGATGAAGCCTTTGATGCGCTTGAAGCGATCGCACCAGCGGCGGATCACCGGATAATCCTGGCGGGAAATTCCGCCTTCTTCCGACAGCATGATGTAGGGAAAGCAGGCGACGTCGGCGATGGTCGGATGGGCGCCGGTACATATCCAATCGCGACCCTCCTGCTCGCCGAACCAGAGATGCTCGTCGAGAACGCGGAACAGCCGATGCGCGTCGGCCCGCGCTGCGTCAACATCAAGCTCGTAAAACAAGCCGTCGTGCAGGCGCGCGGCCGAGGCGGTGGCGGTGATGCCGTCGGCAAAGGCAAGCCACTGGCCGATCTCCCCGAGCAACTTCGGCTCGTTGCGAGGATACCAGCGGCCGCTGTCGTCGTAACGGGCGGCGAGGTAGACCAGGATCGCTTGCGCATCACGCAGCACGAAGCCGTCGTCATCGATCACCGGGACCTGTCCGAGCGGATTGATTTTTAGGAACCATTCCGACTTATGTTCACGGCCGGGATAAAAATCGATCGCCTTCGTGCTGTACGGAATTCGCAGAAAGCTCATGAATAGCCGGAGCTTGTAGCAATTTCCCGAAAGATCGTAGTCGTAGAGCGTGATCATCGCGTCGCTCAGAGATCGAGCACGAGGCGGGCCGATTTGGCGCGCGAAACGCAGGTAATGATCTTAGTCCTGCTCCGCTTCTCGCCGTCGGTCAAATACACGTCCTGATGGTCGGGCTCGCCTTCGAGCACAGTGGCAAGACAGGTGCCGCAGGCGCCCTGCTCGCAGGACGACGGAATAGCGATGCCGCCGTCGCGCAGCACCTGCAGGATCGTTTTGCCGGGCGGGACTTCCAGCGTCATGACCGAACGCGCAAGGGCGATCTCAAAGCGGGAGCTGTCGTCGATGGGGTGCGCGTTCTTGAAATACTCGAAATGCACCTGCGTTTCCGGCCAGCCAAGCTCGGCGGCGATACGGCGCGTTGCGTCAAGCATCGGGGGCGGGCCGCATACATAGTTCTGCATGCGCGGGCGATAGTTCACCAACACCGCGCGGATGCGCTCTTCGGTCGCCGCCGGCGTGAGATCAAGGTGGGTTGTCAGACGATCGCGTAACGTCGCAAGGCGCTCCGGGAAGGCCAGCCCCTCTTCGCTGCGCGCAAAATAGTGGAGTTCGTAAGCAAGATTGGAGTGGTGCAACGCCTGTGCCATGGCAAGAAGCGGCGTGATGCCAATGCCGCCGGCGATGAAAATCGTTCGAACGGCGTCACGCCGCAGCGGAAAGTTATTGCGCGGCTCGGAGATCGCCAGCACGTCGCCCTCGCGCACGACCTGATGCAGGCATTGCGAGCCGCCGCGGGACGGCATCTCGCGCTTGACGCCAATAATATAACTGTCGGTTTCGCCCGGCGCGTTGATAATCGAATATTGCCTGACTTGGCCGTTCGGCAAGTGCACGTCGATATGCGCACCGGGCTGGAATGTCGGCAGATGGCCGCGTAGCGCGCGAAGCTCGAAGCCGGCGATATCCTTCGCCGCCGGCCATTTGCGCGCGACCTGGACATTCAGCGAGGAACCGCGCCCCTCAGGCGCAAGTGGCGGCAACTCGGCAAGCTCGGGCGAGACCGGCTCGTACGCGGGCTCGATCGCCGGCGGCACGGCAAGCGACACCGCCTGGCGCTCAAGCTCGTCGCGCAATGCGCAAAGCCGTTCGTTGTGATGACGGAACACGGCCAGCCGTTCCCGACCAAGCGGATCGGCATCGAGCACGCCGCGAATCACGCAACGATTGGCATCGACCGGTTGCACGAAAAACACGGCCAGCGTCCGCGCATCATTCTGACCCGAGCGCAGGGTGACGCTGGCATCGTTGCAATTTGCGAGCGACACCTCGGCATTGCTGCCGAACAACGCCCCGGTCGGCTGGAAGCGATAGTGTTTGAGATGCTCGACCGCGAGCTTGGCGGGGACGTTCACAGCAATGCCGCGAAGTGCCAGCGTGGTCTTTTGATCGAACGCTGCAATCGTCGGTTCCTTTTCGATCGCATCCAGGCACGACCACACCAAGCCGTATCGCTCGCTCACCGGGAAAGTCCGGATGTTGATTGTCCGCGCGGGAGCATCCGCCGGATGCGCGGGAATGTAGGTGCAGCCGGCGGTGCGGTTGGAATAGCGCCAGCCGTGATACTGGCATTTCAGCTCGCGGCCATCATTGACGCCGATCGAAAGCCGTACACCGCGATGCAGGCAGCGATTCTCCCAGATGTTCACGTAGCCGTCGTCCGCGCGCCAGACCGCGAATTCACGGCCCAGCAGCTGGCCGTGAAAGACATGCCGGAACGGCAGATCGTGCGACGCGGCAATCGGAAACCAACCAGCGAGGTTCATCGGCGCGCTCGACAATCAGCTTGCTGCCGGGATGACGCCATAGGTCACGCCCTTCTGCCTCAGCCAGCGCCGATAAACGACCGAAGATTTGTCGGCGCGAATTGGAGTTTCGGCACGCGGATCGAGCGGCAGGCGCTTGGGGAATTGATTCTCGAGGATGGGCTTGTCCTGGCCGAATATCATTTGCTGGAAATGACGGATGTCGGTGTCGTTGTTGTCCTCGTCGACCAGGCACAGCATCATATGGGCCCGGATATGCTCCTGATCGACTGGCTGGGCAAAAATGCCGATCACGTCGAGACGGTTCTCGTCCACGTGGCTGGTCTTGTAGAGCACCGAACAATAAGGATGCGGCACACGGTAGACGTATTCGATGTCGCCGCCTTCCATCGAAGCGACTGAGGCTTTCGGCTGGAAAAAGCGGCAGCGGGTGGCAACGATTTCATCGCGGTCGGCCGAAATCTCGACGTCGTATTCCTTAACTTCCGTGTGCGGCTCGGCGCCGAGAACGTCGGTATGCACATAGGGGAAATGCCCCATGTCGAGAAAATTCTCGATGGCGCGCGGCGCCGAAACGCTCACGCCGATCGTGCCGGCATTGACGTTGCGCCGATTGGCTTCGGCATATTCCGGGATCGGAAAGAGATCCGCTGGCGGCGTGCCGAAACTCGTCCACACGCACCCATAGGCCGAAAGCGCCGGCAGCTTTTCGGCCAATCGCGCAAGCTCGAACACGTCGCCGGCCTTCTCCGCCGACAGCGAACGCCAGGCATAAGGCGTGCCTTGGTCGTCGACCGCAAAACTCAGGCGCTCCTCGAGCAACACGGTCTGATAGACCGTATTGGGCTTTGTCTCATGCACGTCGCCGACAACATGCCAGAGATTGAGAATGGCCGGATCGGTACATTTCGGGATTGCGTTCATACGCGACCTTCTTCGATCTTCCTTGCCTTCGACGTCAGTTTTGCGGCCGTTATGCCAGCCGGTCTTCGTTATTGGATGCATCCCCTTTTTGACTTGCGTCAAAGAGGGCGGATCAAACAGGCGGCGCGCGGCGATGAAAATAGTCTGCGGTACGATGCGGTATCAGCGCCGCGCGCCAGCGCGTTACTTAGGAATACGAGTTTCAACGCCCTTTACCAGCCAGTTGATGCCAAGCAACGGCCCGTCCGCAATGGTCTCTCCGGGCTTCAGCTTCAGCTCGCCGTCTTGCGAGGTGATCGGCCCGGTCATCGGATGGAATTTGCCAGCGGTGATGTCAGCAATCGCATCGTCGACGACCTTGCGTTGATCGGCCGTCAAGTCGGGCGAGATCGAAAGCACGCTAACCGCGCCGTCTTTCATGCCGCCCCAATAGCCCTCGCCTTTGAAGGTGCCGGCGATGGCCGCTTTCGCCGACGCAACAAAGAAGCTGCTCCAATTCACATGCGGGCCGGCGAGATACTTCTTGGGCGCGTAGGATTTCATGTCGGACGAGGTGCTGATCACGTATACACCAAGCTGTTCAGCAAGCGACACGACTTCAGGCGTGTCCTGGTAGAGCGAGAACAGAACGTCCGCCTTCTGCGCAACCAGCGAGCGGGCGGCTTCCTGCGACTTGTTCGGATCGAACCAGGAATTAAGCCAGACCACCTTCACGGCAATGTCCGGGTTCACTTTCTGCGCGCCGAGCGTGAAGGTATCGATCATGCTGATGACCTCCGGAATCGGATAAGCCGCCACCACACCGAACACTTTGGTCTTGGTCACGTAGCCGGCGGCAAGGCCCGCCACGTAGGCGCTCTCATAATTGCGCGAAAGGAACCAGGCAAAATTCGGCGCGGTCTTGTAGCCGCTGGCATGGATGAAATCGATGTCGGACCGGCGCGCGGCAAGCTTGAGCCCGTCATTCATGTAACCGAACGAGCCAAGGATGATGAGTTTCGGATTTTCGCCGGCCATCTGATTCATGATGCGGGCGGCGTCCGGTCCCTCGGGAATGTTTTCGGCCTTGATGAATTCGACCTTGTCGCCAAGCTCCTTGGCGATCGCCTCGCGGCCGACGTCAAGCTCGTGTGCCCAGCCGACGTCGCCAATCGGCGACGGATAGACGACCCCGATCTTCACTTTCTGCGCGGCGGCCGGACTGACAGCCATCACCGCAATCGCCGTCGCCGCGGCGGCTCCCGCCAACAAACGCCTTGTCATCGTCATAGAGCACTCCCCTTTGTTGATGACGGAATCAGCCGTCACTACGAAACACCTTGCCGAGCGCGAGCGGCCGATTGAGCCGCAGATAGGTCGTGTCGCGCGAAATGACCGCAAGAACGATGATGGTGACGATATAGGGCGATGCCGACAGGAACTGCGACGGAACGTAGACGCCCAATCCCTGGATCGATAATTCCAAAAGCGAGATCGCGCCGAACACATACGCGCCGATGGCAATGCGCAATGGGGTCCACGAACCGAACACGACGAGCGCGACCGCGATCCACCCGCGGCCGGCGACCAGTCCTTCCGCCCACAAGGCGGTATAGGCGATGGCGAGATAGGCGCCGCCAATGCCCGCGAGCAGGCCGCCGAACACGATGCAGCAGAGTCTGATCCGCAGCACCGGATAGCCGATATCGCGCGCCGCTGACGGCGCTTCGCCGACAGCGCGAATGATAAGACCAAGCTTGGTGCGCTTGAACACAAACGCGGCGATCGCGATGAAGGCGATCCCGGCATAAACCATAATGTCTTGGCCGAACAGGATCGGGCCGATCACCGGCAGCTTCGCCAAGCCGAGAATATTCAGCTTGCCCAATCCCGCGATTGTATTGCCCTCAAACGGCTTGCCCACGAGTGCGGAAACGCCGAGTCCCAAAAGGCCGATCGCAAGCCCCGCCGCCACCTGATTGGCAAGCGAAGCCAGAACCAGCCAGGCGAAAATGAGCGACAAGGCGGCAGCGGCGAGCGCGCCGCTCGCGAATCCGAGCGTATGCGATCCCGTCATGGTCGCGATGGCGAAGGCGACCGCAGCGCCGGTCGCCATCATGCCTTCGATGGAAAGGTTGAGGACGCCGGAGCGCTCCACCACCATCTCGCCGAGCGAAGCAAACAGAAGCGGCGTCGTGGCGCCGAGCGCGCCGAGGATGATGAACATGATGGTGTCCATCATGGCGTCACCCGTCCGGCCCGCGGGATCAAGCGCACGCGATAGGTCATCAGCAGCGCGCCGGCGAGATAGAACACCAGCAACAGGCTCTGAAAGATGGTGGCGAAAGCGGTCGGCACGCTCGCGCCGACCAGCGCAAAATCGCCGCCGACATATAACAGTCCCATCAGCATGGCAGCGAACACGATGCCGATCGGGTGCAGTCCGCCAAGAAAGGCGACAATGATCGCGGCAAATCCGTAGCCGGGCGAGAGTACGCGCTGGAGCATGCCAATTGGGCCGGCCACCTCGCCGACCCCGGCAAGTCCAGCGCAAGCGCCACCGGCGAGCAGACCGATCCAGACCGCCCGCGACTCGCTGAAGCCGGCATAGCGCGCGGCATTGGGAGCGAGGCCGCCGACGATCAAGCGAAAGCCGTGCACACTGCGCTCCATGAAGATGTACGCCGCGATCGTGGCGACAAGCCCGACCAGCACCGAGTTATTGGCGCGCGTGTTAGGAATGAGCGTGCCAAAGAGCGCGGCGTCACCAAAAGTCGCCGATTGCGGGAAATTCAGTCCGGCGGGATCGCGCAACGGACCGGTGACGACATAGTAGAGAAGTTGCAGCGCCACGCCCGACAGCATGAATGTCGTGAGAATTTCGCTCGCGTTGCAGCGCACGCGCAGGAAGGCGGCGATGCCGGCCCAAGCTGCGCCGGCCGCAGCGCCGGCGACGATCATCGCCGGCAAGATCAGCACGGAATTGCTGTCCTGAAAGGCGAGCGCCAGCGCGCCGGCAGCGATGCCGCCGATAATGAGCTGACCTTCCGCTCCGATATTCCACACATCGGCGCGGTAGCCGACGGCAAGGCCTTGCGCGATCAACAACAGCGGGCCAGTTTTCAGCACAATCTCGGACAAGCCGTTCACCGACGTCAGCGGCTGCACGAAAAACGCATTAGCCACGCGGATCGGCGACTTGCCGAGGATGGCAAGCAAAACCGCGGCGACAACGAAGGTCGCCGCGACCGCGAAAATCGAGACGCCGACAATCGCAAAGCGCGATTGCTCCGTGCGAAGTTCAAGCCGCAGGCCGGGGAGATGCAGCGCTGACCGGCGAGACCGGCGCTCAGGCATGCGCGAGCCTCCTTTTGCTTTCGGCGTCATCCGTCAGCGCGTCAAACGCGCCGGTCATTGCAAGGCCGATGCGCTCGACGCTCGCGCCCCGAGCTGGGATCGGCGCGGACAGCCGGCCGCGAAACATCACATGCAGGCGATCGGCGATTTCCAGCAGCTCATCCAGTTCCTCGGAGACGATGAGGATGGCAACGCCGCTTGCCGCCACATCGAGCAGTTTTTGCCGGATGGCGGCAGCCGCGCCCACATCCAGGCCCCAGGTCGGCTGCGCGACGATCAGCACTTTGGGATCGAGTTTGATCTCTCTGCCGACGATGAATTTCTGCAAATTGCCGCCCGACAGGCTGCGCGCTTCCGCCTCCACGCCGGAACAACGGACGTCGTAAGTCGAGACGATCGACTGCGCGAAAGCCTTGACCGCCGCAAAGCGGATCAGGCCATGCGCAACCAGTTCGTCCTGCGGCCCGGTGAGCAGCGCGTTCAGCGAGAGCGACAACGGCGCAATGGCGCCGCGTCCGAGGCGATCCTCCGGCACGAAGGCAAGGCCGAGCTGCCGCCGTGCGTACGGCCCGAGCTCGCCGATATCCCTTTCATCGAGCCGAATGCGCGGCGATTCCTGCCCAGTCAGCAAGTCTTCGCCGGAAAGCAGTCGCAGCAACTCGGTTTGGCCATTGCCGGAAACGCCGGCAATGCCGACGATCTCGCCGGCGCGCACGCGCAGTGTGACGTGATCGAGCGGCAGGTCGTGCGTCTCGGTCGGCGCCGTACTCAGGTCGTCAACCACCAACAGTTCGCGGCCCTCCGCGGACGAGGCGGGACGCTGGGCATGCGGCAAGCTGCGGCCAATCATCATGCGGGCCAGTGCGTCGGTTGAGGCGGCTTGCGGATCAGTCGTTGCGACTACCCTTCCCTGCCGCATCACGGTTGCGATGTCGCACAGCGACCTGATCTCTTCGAGCTTGTGCGAGATGAAAATGATGGCGCGGCCTTCGTCAGCCAATTGCCGCAAGGTTGCAAACAGCGATGGCACCGCGCTCGGCGGCATTACCGCCGTCGGCTCGTCCATGATGATCAGTTCAGGATTTTGCAGCAGACAACGGATGATCTCGACGCGCTGCCGTTCGCCGACCGACAGCGCATGCACGGGTGCTTCCGGATCGACTTGGAGGCGCAGCCGCCGGCCGATATCCACGATCATTTGCTTGAGGACGCGCGGCGCGTGCGGGACGCCGAGCGAAATATTCTCGGCGACGGTCATGGTCTCGAACAACGAGAAGTGCTGAAACACCATGCCGATGCCGAGCGCGCGCGCATGGGCGGGGCTTCTCACGGTCACGCGATCGCCGCGCCACCGGATCTCGCCGGCGTCCGGCTGGGTGACGCCGTAGATGATCTTCATCAGCGTGGATTTGCCGGCGCCATTCTCGCCGAGCACCGCATGGATATGCCCCTGCCGGACGGCAAGCGATACGGAATCGTTGGCTACGATCGACCCGTACGTCTTGGTGATCCCATCAAGCGCCAGCAATACCCCGTCGGTAGCCTTATCCATGCGTCTCCGGCGTCCGCTGCAGCCACTTCAAAGCACTGAACTTCGGGGGTTCGGGCTGCCAACATAGTAAGCAATGTCTGTGCCACGTGGACGGGATCAGCCGCAGCTTCGGCGGCGTGCGGCATGTGCCGGATACCGGCGGTTTGACGCCGATACGGCGAATAAATCCGCGCCGCCCAGTTGTCCGTTTCATCGCCTGCTACTGTCGAGACAGTGAGCTGTGGAACCGTCCGCCCTTGCCCAGTTTTTGGGCATCCATTGCTTGAGTCAAGCGCTGATTCTGATGTGCACTGGCACGAGCGTTGCTTTGAGCCGGCCGCACCGTACAGGTTAGTGGCCAGCAGTTTCCATTCACTGCCCGCCAAGCCAACTTCGTTGAAACGGACTGGACCCATCATGCCGACCCTGCTCGTGAAAAATATCGAATATCTAGCGACCTTCGACGACGCACGGCGGGAAATCAGAGACGGCGCGCTGTTCGTACGCGACAACGTGATCGAGCAAGTTGGCACGACGGCACAGCTCGGCGCCATGACGGCCGATCGCGTACTAGACTTGTCCGGCCATGTCGTCATGCCCGGCATGGTGAACACGCATCACCACATGTACCAGAACCTCACGCGCGTGATGGTACAGGACGATGAGCTGTTTGTTTGGCTCACGACGCTGTATCCGATTTGGGCGGAGATCGACGATGACGCGATCTATGTCAGTGCGCGAGTCGCAATGGCCGAGCTCATGCAGTCGGGCTGCACCACGAGCTCCGATCATCTTTACATCTTGCCGAATAACGCGACGCTCGATGCCGAGATCCGCGCGGCACGAGAAGTCGGCATCCGCTTTCATGCGGCGCGCGGTGCCATGTCGCGCGGCCAAAGCCAGGGCGGATTGCCGCCGGACAGTTGCGTCGAGAAGGAAGATGCAATTCTGCGCGATGCGGAACGGCTGATCCGGCAGTATCACGATCCCGGACGCCACGCGATGAGCCGCATTGTGTTGGCCCCCTGTTCGCCGTTTTCGGTCACGCCCGGGTTGATGAAAGAAGCGGCGCAGCTTGCCCGCGCGCATAAGGGCGTGCACCTGCATTCGCATCTCGCGGAAGAGCTGGACGAAGAGACCTATTGCGCCAAGGTCTATGGCATGCGTTCGGTCGATTTCGCCGAATCCGTAGGCTGGCTCGGTCCGGACGTCTGGTTTGCGCACGCGATCTTCCTCAACGATCAGGAGATTAAGACATTCGCCGAAACCGGGGCCGGCATGACGCACTGCCCGTCTGCGAACATGCGCTGCGGCCAAGGCATCGCCAAGATTTGCCAGATGCGCGACTGCGGCGTGCGGATCGGGCTTGGAGTCGATGGCTCCGCGTCGAACGACACCAGCAACATGTTCTTGGAAGCGCGTCTCGCCCAGTTGCTGCAGCGCGTCGCGCCGGCGCGCTATCTGTCGGAGAAGCCGGGCGGACCAGGCGGCTTCGGCGGCAGCCCGAAGGCGCTCAGCGCGCGCGAGGCATTGGAGATGGCGACCCGCGGCGGCGCTTCGCTGCTCGGCCGCGACGATGTCGGCGCGCTCGCACCCGGCATGAGCGCGGACTTTATCGCCGTGAAGCGCAATCAACTCGGCCTTTCCGGCACGGAGCGCGACCCGCTCGCCGCTCTTATCATGTGCGGCCCGTTCAAGGTCGATTACTCGTTCATCAACGGACGCGAAATCATCAGCCGCGGAGAGTTCACGGAGCTCGACATCGAGGAACTGCTGGCGAGCCACCGCCGGGTGATGGCGCGCATATACAAGCAGTAACGCTTGGGGCCTCGCCGTTTTGCGCCATTGAGGCGATTTTCCTGGAGCTGCTAACCCTCCGGCTGCGGGCCTGTTCGATGCGCCGGAGAGGATTGACGAGCGTGCTGGCAAAGCTCAGGTTCGCGCCCGACGCGCCGGCACCCGAGTTTGCGCCGATGAAAACAAACCGCCATGCAGTTAAGATCGCTAGCATGACGAGAAACACGTTGAGCACAATGGCGCGATAACTATCTCCGGTCCGAAAACTGGCGACCCCTCAATTGGACAATGCGCTGACCAGGGGCCTACCTTGGTGTGCGGTCTTACCGACTTGATCTACGACAGCCTGAGCGGTTCGCTTTGAGGACGCCCCGTTCTGCCCTGTAATTAAGTTGTCATCGACGACGACAACGTCCGTGTGCTTCTGACCTTGAACATACCTCGCTCCCGCCTTTATCAACCGCACCTCCGGAAGCCAACGCGCACCTTGCGCCACTCCGAAGTCGGCCATTTCGCTCGTCGGGAATCCAGTTATACGTTTCCCAGCAAACGGCCACGACCCATCATCGCTTCGTGCGCCGAGTAGTGCAGATACGCCGCTGCACAGGGTCCCGACGATCTTCCCGTCTTGGCAGTATGCCTTGGCGATGATCCTGCCGATGACGGGGTTACCCCCCAGATCCTCAAAGACACCGAACCCGCCGGGAACAAAAATCACATCGAACTCCTCGGGATCGAGATGTTCAAGGCGCGCCGGCCGGGCCAAGGCCGCTTCAATCTCAGGACGCCCCAGATACTCGCATTGAAAGTCCACCGCGGCTTGGTCATTCTCTTGCAGCCCTAAACTCAGGCTAGCTGGATCGACAGCCGCCGGGACGCCGCCCAGAGTTGCAACGACAACTTCGTACCCGGCTTTTGTGAAGCAATCATGCGGATACACAAACTCTGGCGACCAGACCCCGCCGAAGTGCTTCGAACCGTCTTTTAGCGACCATTCCTTCGCGCCGGTCAGAACAATGAGTACCTTCGTCATACTAACCCCCTTCAGTCTTTGCGCCTTGGTCCAAAATCTTGTTGCTAGCGATGACGTGACAGCACCCGCCCCTGCGTTCGATCAGCGCAGTCGTCTCGCCTTCCTCGTAAAGTAATTCTGACACTCCGTTTCGATCGCTCCAAGATACTTTACCAGACGTGGTGTTTTCCGGCTACGGACGCGAGACTCCCACGACAGCGGATACCCTCATACCGGCCATGAATGGGGACGGCGCCAGGCTGAGCGCCAAACTCAAGCAAACTCTTGGCAGGCTTCAAGAAGCGAGAGTTCTATTTTCAAATTGCTGGCCAAGAGGAACGCCCGAGCCATCCATGTGTTCGAACAAGCCAAATTTCATTTGATGCCCTCCCTTTTCGACTACTTTTCAGTTGTGGCCCGATAGCGGCGTTCATTTGGGCGAAGCGCCGCACCTCCTCCGGATGCTGAAAAAGTAATCGTGTCGCTGAAGCCCAAGCGAACGCGTCTCCGAATCGGAAAGAGATGAATATTGAGGCCGTCGCCAATCAGGCCCCAAAGCCCGCGCGGCGCTTTCAGCATCACGACGATCGCGATTGTTCCGAGTGTAATGAGGTACAAGGCGCCATAGTCGGCCAGAAAGAACCGCAGCGCGAAAAAGACCAAGGTGCCGATGATTGGTCCCTCCACACTGCCGATGCCGCCGATGATCACGATGAAAATGACGTCCGCAGACCAGTCGGTGACGCTGAATGCGGCGGCGGGGGTTATCCGCAGTTTCTCAAGAACGACAAGGCATCCGACCAATCCGGCGATCAGAGCGGCGATGAGATAGACCGCCAACTTGGTGCGCTGCTGATTAATACCGATACTTCCCGCGGCCGTTTCGGAATCGCGGATTGCGGTAAGCGCCAAGCCTTGACGCGAACGCAGCCACAGAAAAACTAAAATCACCGTTCCAATGCCGATGGCGACACTGACGTAGTACAAGATCATCTCGCGGATAACGCGGCCTTCTGCGATGTCGCGCACAACAGCGATCGGCAAGCTCATTCCCGTGCCGGCGCCGAACGGCTTGATGAGAGTGAAGATCAGCCGCAGCACCTCCGCGAGCACCCATGTGCCGATGGCGAAGTGCGCGCCGCGCAGGCGGAAGGCAAGAAAGGCGGCCGGTATTGCAGCCACACCAACCGCGACTGCGGTAAGCGGTATGGCAGCAAGCGGTGGAATCTGAAGAAACGCGGTGGCGATGATGAAACCATAGCAACCAAGGCCGACAAACGCTTGTTGCCCCACCGAGACGAGTCCCGCATATCCGGCAAGCAGATTCCAGGCCTGCGCAAGAGCCAAGTAATAACTGACCTCAATCAAGAGGCGCATTTCCGCGCGGCCAGCCCAGGCAGGCACCGAAAGCAACACACAGACCGCGACGAGCATAACGGCAAACCCGACGCGACCGGCACGGGTTGAACGCTCGATCTGATAAGGAACGGTATTCATAGATCGAAAGTCTTTGGAATGAGCCCGCGTGGCCGAAGGAGCAGCACGATCAGAAAGACGACGTGTCCGGCGAGCGTGTCCCAGCTCGGATCGAAAGCTGCGCCCATGGCCTGCGCGACACCGAGGATGACACCCCCGGCAAGCGTTCCCCACAAGCTTCCCAAGCCGCCGATAATGACGACTTCGAACGCGTAAAGCAGCCGTGCCGGACCTATGGTTGGATCGAATATCGTGCGAATGCCGAACAGGACGCCTGCGATTGATACGACCGCAAGCGCGATTGCGGTCGCCAGGGCATAGACGTTCCGATTGTTGACCCCGTACAGCCGCGCCGTATCGGTATCGTCCGAGGTGGCACGAAACGCCCGGCCCAATTCGGTGCGATACAATAGAAGCTCGATGACGCTAATGACGACTACCGCTACCAGGAAGACGGTTGCTGGCATCAGGCCGATGGCGAGCTGATCGCCAAGCCGCACGCTTGTCATTTCCAGCCAGGGCAGTTGCAGGCGTCGGCTATCGGCACTGAACAATTCAAGCAGCACGTTTTGGATGACGACAGACAGGCCGAAAGTCACCAGCAGCGGGCGCAAAATGTCGCCGCCGAGCGTGAAGTTCAGAAGGCCACGCTGTAGGACATAGCCGACGACGAACATGAGGGGAGCCACAATGGCGAGCGCCCACAGCGGATTCACCCCGACAACATCCATGACCACGATGGCCAAATAGGCCGACAGCACGATGAAGTCGCCGTGCGCAAGATTAATGATACGCATGACGCCAAACATCAGAGATAGACCAGTGGCGAAAAGCGCATACAGGCCGCCAACCAGTGCTCCCTGAATGATCGTATTTATCCAATACACGGCGAGATCCCGCTCATATGCCGAAGTATGCGGACTTAATTTCGTCGCGCGAGAGCCCGCCTGGACGCCCTTCCAAGGTCACTCGGCCTTTCTGCATGCAGTACACGCGATCGGCGGCCCGGAGCGCCCTTTGAATGTCCTGCTCAACGATCAGGATCGTTGTTCCTTCGGCGCGAATGCCTGGCATGGCAGCATAGATATCGCGAATGACGATCGGGGCGAGACCGAGACTGAGCTCGTCGCAGAGCAAAAGTTTAGGATTCGTCATCAGAGCCCGGCCGATTGCCAGCATTTGCTGTTGACCGCCCGAGAGGGTTGGCGACGCTGCAAAGCGCCGCTCCGCCAAATTTGGAAAAAGCGCGTAGACTCGATCGAGCGTCCACGGACCAGTGCGGCCACAATAAGCGCCCATGCGCAGATTGTCCTCGACACTGAGCGAAGGAAACGCTCGACGTCCCTCGGGCACCATAGCAATGCCAAGAGTGACGATCTGCTCCGGCTCAAGGCCACCAATCGGCGCTCCCTCAAAGCGGACGTCGGTTGGTTGGCGCGAGCGCAAGAGACCGCAAATCGTTCTGAGCAACGTGCTCTTGCCCGCGCCATTGGCTCCGATGATGGCGACGGTTTCGCCTTGTTCGATCGCCAAGCTGACGCCGAACAGGGCTTGGAAATCGCCGTACCCTGCCACCAATTCTTCGGTCTGCAGCAGGCTCATTCAGCTTCTATTCCCATATACACCTCTTGGACGGCGGCATCGGCCATAACGAATTGAGGCTCACCTTCAGCCAGATGTTTGCCGAAGTTAATCACGAGCAGCCGATTTACCGCGGCGAGCAGAACGTGAACCACGTGCTCGATCCAGATGATCGATACGCCACCCTCTCTGACTACTTTGATGACCTCCGCAAGTTCATGACACTCGCCGTCAGTAAGGCCGCCGGCGATTTCATCGAGCAGGAGGAGAACTGGTTTAGTCGCCAGCGCGCGCGCGAGCTCAAGGCGCTTTCGCTCTAGAAGAGTCAACGTACCCGCGTCAAAATTAGATTTAGTCAATAGTCCGGCTCGAGCGAGGGCATCGATGGACAGGTCGTAGCACGCGCTCTCGCGCCTGCCGGAAGAAAAGCTTGCCGCAGCCAACACGTTCTCAAACACCGTCATGCGGCCAAACGGCTGCGGAATTTGGTAACTCCGGCCGATACCAAGTCGGCACCGCTTATATGACGGCAAGTGGGTGATTTCCCGCCCGCGCAATCGAATGGTCCCGGCGGATGGGCGGATGTCTCCGGTAATGAGATTGAAAAGCGTACTCTTGCCGGCGCCGTTTGGTCCGAGTATTCCAAGCGCCTCTCCTTCGCCAACCTCGAACGACATATCGTCAACGGCGCGCAAGGCACCGAAATTCCGAGTACGCCGTCGACGCGGAGAAGAGGAGCCATTTTTACCATCCTGTAGCGCTACCCCGAAGGCCCCTTGGCGGAGCCTGCGAGTAGTGCCGCAGCAATTCTCAGGCGAGCGGCTCTATTTTACCTCCCAAGGGAATTTGCGGAGCCAGGCCGTTGGCGACGATGATGAGATCGTATTTGAACGGCCCGCCGGAGCTAAGACGCCATTGTCCGCTCACCAGCGGCGTTTTTGCGACGTTCTTCACCGGTCCTTTGTCCCACGCAACCGGGCCAACGATCGTCTGCAAATTGGTTTTTACCAACGCATCGAGGTTGGCCGCCGGATCCTGCGCGTCCGTGCTACGTTTGACGATATCGGCCGCGACTTCAAACAACGAGTGCACGAAGCCGATCGGCTGCGTCCACTGTTTTCCGGTCGCCTTGGTATATGCAGCCGCGAGTTCAGAAGCGGATTGACCGGAAAGCGAGGACTTGAACGGGAACGTTGGAGACCACCATACCTCGGTCGAAAGATTGTTGGCGGTCTGTCCGACCGACTCCACCGACGATGGAAACAGCAGCGCTTTGGTGATCGTGCAGATCTTCGGGCGCAGCCCCTGTTGGCGAGCCTGCGTCCAAAACGTTGTAAAGTCCGGCGGGATCATGTTGCCGGTGATAATTTCAACGCCAGCTTCCTTGAACGCGCTTATTTGCGCGGAAAAATTGTCCGTAAGCGTCTGAAAGTGCGGCGGGTGGATTAGCTTATAGCCATTCTTTGCCAGTGCTGGCGGCAGGCCACGTTCGGGATCTCCCCACGCATTGCCGTCTGGATCGTTGGCAAAGGCTGCCCCGACCACTCGGTTGGTCTGCAACTGCGGCTGGGACCACATGTCCAAGATGATCCCGATGGCATCCTCAAGACCCCAGAAATAGTGGTAGGTCCACTTGAACGGCTTGTCCGGTTTGCCGCCGCGGGCGAAGAACCATGGTTGCCACGGAGATACGGTGGACACGCAGGGGACTTCATTGAGTTCGCATTGATCCGCCACCGGATTGTCGGTCTCGGGGGCTGCTCCGACCACCATCAGGGACACCTTGTCCTTGAGGATCAGGTCAGCGGCTACTTCGGCGGCGCGGTTCGAATTCGTTTGGCTGTCTTTGACGATAATCTCGATCGGCAAATTCTGCTTCTTAAAGAGTTCGCGCACACCGCCGACGATGAAGTTGTCGGCTTCCGCAAACGGCGCCAAGGCTCCCGTTTGCGGGCTGACATAACCAATCTTCACCGGCTTAGCGGCGCGCACCAGCGGCGCCGGAAAGCTTGAGAAGATTGCAGTTGCCGCAACTGCGGTCCCGCCTGTTTTGATTAATTTGCGCCGGGTCACTCCGAAACTCTTATCAGCGTTCCCGCAGTGCGACTGCTGGGTTCGGCTCTTCAGATCCATGGCTTTCCTCCCTGAGATTTTTGGCTTTCTAAGCGCCAGCGCGAACATCGCGGTCCATTTGGTCGTCCGATACGGGCCGCGCGATCACGTATTTTCCGTCTTGATAGAGCAAGGGATCAACGTCCACATCAACTCTTGCGAAATAGACGCGCCCAATGAAAATCGTATGCGTGCCGTAGTCGGTTATGCGATCGATCTCGCAAAACAGATTTGCTTGTGCGTCGCTTAGAAACGGCAGTCCGTCGTCGGTCTCGTGCCACGCACCCAAGCGAAATCGGTCTTCGCCTTTTAGCTTGCCGCTGAAAGCTTGCGAGAGGTGCGAATGAAAACTCCGCAATACATTGACGCAGAATCGGCCTCCCCTGCTCAAAACGCGGTGAGTGGCCGTCGATTTATTGACGCAGACAAGCAAAGAGGGCGGGTCAATCGACAGCGAGGTTATCGCGGTCGCGCTCATCCCATAGCGGCATCCCCCGCTTGCACAGGATACAATGCTTACTGTCGTCGCGAATCTTCTCATCGCGTCGCGAAATGCGGCGCCCTTCTGTGAGATTTCGGCAAGTTGTGTTTGCTCTTTCTTTCGCATGCTGAGCAATTTCCAAGGACCCGCTTTACGCTAGCGGGTCGGCCGGAATACCGAGTCGGAACTTGCCATGATTTTCATAGGCCGTATCGCTCATCACCTGGTGAAGGCCGGCGGTATTCAGATCGCGAAGCAGACGGCCGAGCACGTGAGGATGGCGCAGTCCGGTGTTGCCGGCGAAGTGAAACGCCGTGGTCGCGACGTCGATGGCAATGTCAGTGGCGTAGACGGCAATGGCACGAACATCGGCAATATCGGCTCCCTCAAGGGGCTGGCCAGCACCGGCTTTCTGATAGAGCTGTTCGTAACGCTCGTGCATAAGAGCGCGAGCAGCACGTATTCTCAGGTCGGCCTCCGCAATCTTTCGGTGCACCACTTGGCGCTCGTCAAGCTTTGAAGACCTAAAAGTACCGCGGGTCGTGGTCGCGATCTTTATTAGCTCGTCAACTGCCCGCCTTGCCGCACCGATGGCCACGCTGCCATGTTCCTTCGCCACGAAACTAAAGGGCGGGAACATATATGAAGGACCTCCGCGCCGCGGTTTTGGCTCGAGCAAGTCCCAGACGAATGAAAGATGCTCAGGTAGATGATAGTTCTCAACCGAGCAATCGCAGCTTCCGGTGCCTTTTAGGCCAACGACGTCGTGCCAGTTGTCGTAAAGAGTGACGTCCGCTGTCGGAAAGGCGGCGAATATGACGAGGGGCTTACCGTCATTCTCGTTTTCAGTTCCCTCAACGACGGTTCCGCCGAGCACCCATTCGGAGTGGCGGATGCCACTATTGAAACGCCAACGACCGCTGATCCGATATCCGCCGTTCTCACGCACGGCGCGGCCGGCCGGAAAGAAGGAAATGGCCGCCGTAGGGATATGTCCGTTCGCGAAAACGCGATCGAGTCCAGCTTGAGGTAAGAACGCACCCAGCGATCCGACCGCGGTGGCGCCAACCATAGTGCACCAGCCACTGGTGAAGTCGTGGTATGCGATTTCTTCCAACACACGCATTTCAGTGACTGGATCGGCTTCGGCTCCCCCCAACAACGCCGGCAGCTTGAGCTGAAATAAGCCGGCATCTTGCAATGCTGCGACCGCCTCAGGGGCGAGCGTGGCGAGCTCTTCGCTCTTCCCACCAGATGCCCGCAGTGTCGGAGCAATGTTCTCGACCCGCGAGAGCAGCGCCTCGCGCTTGGTCTCCTGCTCCTTGGGGAACTGCGCCAGCATTTCTCCTCCCTGTGACCAAGGGCGTTTCCGAGCCATGGCTTCTGAACAGCCAGCTCGACCGCCGTGGCTATTGATCATTTATGAATATTATTCATCTGTCAATATCGCTCTAATATGGGTATTGATCATATATGAGTGATAGCCGGCAGGCCATGCGCGACCGGTATTGCGAACGCAGCGGACAATGAGGGGGAACGGATGCCCGGATCGTCGACTAACGATCGGGACTCAGGATCTAAGACGGACCGACCGGTCACGAGGTCCGCCCTCAAAGGCGAAACACGAAGCGAACGGCGCAGGCGCCGGAACCGGCAGGCCCTGATCGAGGCCGGCTACCACGTCATGACCCAAAAAGGCATCGATGCCGCGACCATGTCGGAGATTACCGAGATTGCAGACGTGGGGGCCGGCACGGTGTACAATTATTTTGCGTCCAAAGACGAACTGGCGATGTGCATCATGGAACAGGTCATGGACCGCCTGTCACAGCGCATTGAAGCCGTGACAAATAGTTTTACCGATCCGGCTCAGGTCTACGCCTTCGGAATCCGCAACGTGATGATCGCAGCAACCACTGACCAGAGATGGCGATGGTTGTTGAAGCGTTCGGAAGTGATTGCCGGCGCGATGTATCGCGTCATGGGACCTTACGCGATCAGAGATATTCGCAACGCCGTGCTGGCGGGGCGGTATCGAGTTGAGGATCCTGAATTGGCCTGGCGCCAAGCGACCCATGCAATCGTGGGCTTCAGCTTGGCGGTCTGTGACAAGAACATCCTGCCGGGAAAGATGGACGAGGCGGTGGTGAACTTGCTTGGGATGGTCGGCGTTCATCGCCGCGAGGCTTGGGAAATTGCACGGCGGCCGTGTCCCGAACTGCCATCGGAATAGAGCCGCCGCAGCACCGCGAATTCCGCGAGTTCAACTAACAATAGGATTTAGCGAGCTGCTACCCTGGGAGCTGCCAAGCACACCTCGCCTTGCGCAGCGAGCGCCGCTTGATCCGTACGTTGACGGTGTTTACGCCCTCTACATCGCATCGCACGATGTGCCGGTTAGGCAGTGTAGACGTTGCAAATTCGATAGTGGGCCAGCCGCCTGAGCTTTGCTCGAAGGTACATCATTCTTCGGGAAGTTCGGGACAGGGCCGCCGGGCAATTTCCCATGCTTCATCCCGAGGAACACCGACCATCCCGAGTAGGTTTACAACGGCTTCGTCGATCTTCTCCGGATCTACGTTTTGGTCACACACGGCGATGCTGAAACCAACTATGGCGTGCGTCGCTTGGCGCCAGGCCAATTCAGGGTCTTCGACGCTGTACCTTCCTGCCTTGCAAGCTCGGCGGATGTCACGAATGGCATATGGTCCCATCACGCGATACATCGCGCCGGCAATCACTTCCGAACGCTTCAACAACCATCGCCATCGCTGGTCGCTTATGGCGGCCCTCATAACGTTTCGAACGCCAAAAGCATATACCTGAGCAGGGTCTGAAAACGTGTTGGTGACTGCCTCGATACGTTCGGCCAATCGATGCATTACTTGCTCCAAGACGCATACCGCGAGCTCGTCCTTGGACGCGAAATAATTATAAACTGTACCCGCGCCGACATCGGCCAATTCTGCAATTTCCAGCATTGTGGCCGCGTCGATTCCCTTCTCTGTCATTATCTTATTAGCCGCTTCGATAAGGGCGAGGCGGTTGCGCCGCTTCCGCCTGTCCACTCGGGATTCAAGAACTAGATTTGCCTTCGCCATCTGACGGCTCAAAAGTCGCTATTTCAGGGGTGAAACATGGTTGGGCGCTTTGTGCAGCCGATAGTCTCTCAAGAGAATTGCGCACTTTTCGCAGGAATCAGTGCTTCGTTGGCTGATTCTAATTCCCGACTGCTCAACACTCCACATATGAATGATGTTCATGATTGACTTATATTCATATGCTGCTCTACTTCATGAGCATCTCGGCGCATTTTTGCTCGATTTAACAAAGGACTGGAACCATGGGGAGCGTCGCCTTCCCCGGCCTGGGCGTAATGGGGTTTCCCATGGCCGGACATTTGAAGAACAAGAGCGGAAACCTTCACCTTCGGTGGGCTCAAGATCGATACCAGCGCCCGTGTCATCGATGCCGACGGCGTGCAGATCCCCGGCTTGTTTGCGGCGGGCGAACTAGTCGGCGGCATTTTCTATTTCAACTATCCGGGCGGCACTGGCCTGATGAATTGGGGCCGTCTTCGGCCGGATCGCTGGCACGGCGGCTGGGCAGCGAGCAGCGCAGATCCGGTGAGGCCCAAAAACCACGCTCGACCGATAACTTCGCTGTCACGGCTTACGGCTAGGCGCCACAAATGGGTTGGTCTCAACGCCTTCCTGAATGTTCTTTTGAAAGCATGCTTCCAGCCGTCCGAGAGCAGCAGTGCTGCCGTCTAAAGGAACCCGCAAGCTAGCCCCTTCTCCTCTTACTTCCAGAACATCGGCGGTTCGCAATCGTTCATTGAGAGCCCGATCTGTCAGAGCGATCGTCACAGCCTTGGACTCAGCAAGCGCTTTTGCTTCGACCGATCGCGAGCCCGCTACCAGGCGAACTGGGTATGCCTTGCCGTGTTCCAGCTTCCATTTGCTGGATTCAAGCAAGAGCAGCAACCCTTCTTGAGCTCGAACGAATGTGATACCAAGCTCGGCCGCGGAGCGGTCCATCGAGCAACTGTCGAACTTGTCACCTTTGTAAGACGTAGCGATAGTCCATGACCCCATCGTTATTGTCTGTTCTTCGGCATATGCCATGGCCGAAGCGCCCAAGGGCACCGCAAGAGAGAGCGCGACCGGCGTACGCATTCTTCCCTCTTGGAGAATCTGAGACACGCTATGCTGCAGGCGGTTCCCTGCACCGGCATGGACGACTGGGCGCGGGCGCGGAATCGGAACGTCCGGTTCGATCATCGGCGATGGAATGCTTGTAGCGAGCGCCGCAGCTTTGTTAGCCGCTAGCGCGGCCGTTTGGGCGGCATCGAACACATCCCATTGACAAATCTTGTAGTGGTTACTCCTCTCCATCAGATCGATATGGACATGAGTATCGTGATAGGGATCGGCTCCGTTCCCTAGTACGGTCGAAAAACGCACGCAGGCGCTGTCCCGTGTTCTTTCGCGCAATGACTTGGAGACGCTGGCGTTAGTGAGCTCCACGATTGAGCCATTTGTGAATGTGAATGAGCGGACGTCGAGTGCATTAGCGCGGCCATGCTCACTAATCTGCGCACCAGGGATACCATTGCGCGGACGGCAGTTGAACGAGTCGAGAGTCTCGATGCTGCGCAGCGACGTGCCGAGAGAAGCGATCGTTGGCGCCACGTCCTTCGTTATCCATTGCGCAACCGCCTTCGCCATTGGGCAGCGCAGCGTTGCCGGCGGCGAGAAGACAACGCGGTGTTTGTCTGGCAGGAGCAACGCTTCGACGGCAACCACATCGGTTGCCGCGCATTCACCGGGACCGGTGATCGGCTGTAAAGGCTTGAACACGGCAAGTTCGGCGAGCCCCACTTGGCACGACGAGGGCGCGCCGTCGCTCTCCGCTGGCGATCGCTCGCCGGGAACAAACTTGGGGCGCTCACGCGGCAGCGGTATGCTCTCTGCCTCGGCCATCGATCCGGGCGCAAAAATGCCGACATAAACAAGTAAGCAGATACGAAATAGCTCAGCCAGGATGCTCCAACACCCCAGGACAGTTCGGCGACGGTATGCTAAACGGGTTGAACCGAACATGTTTCAACTGGCGGTATGGTGATCACAAACCAATTGTCGGCCGCGAACTGAAGTTAGGGGGTTTCCCCTCTCGCACATGAGCCGAGACCTGAACCGCATCGCAACCAATGTCCCCTGAATTTGTTCAGAGCGGAGCGCGTATTTGCGGGCCACGAATTTGCCGAGCCCAGTTGACCGCCTGGATCCTCGTCGTTATCTGACCCACCTTCAAACTTGCCACGCCACAATAAAGTTCCACTGACCTTCCGCACGCGTCCATATTCTTTGCCTGCAACTACTCTTCGCAATGTACCAATGAGGTTCGTCAAGTGATGAACTGTTGGTGTTCTTGAGACCGCGCTACAATTTTCGGTCCTTGGTCGCGTTCGCGAGCTCGCTGCTCGCGTGCCAGCCTGGTCCACATGCGGCAGAGTACTGACAGCGTGTAAAAGCGCTTCGAACAGCTCAATCGGCATCGAGTTGCTGGAATCCCGGCCAACGCATTCAGGCGACTGGATGGCGAACCGACGTCTGCTGCTCGTCACAAATGAGAAATCGCGACGTCCGCGTTGGGTCCGCAATGCGCCGTATAGCGGACCCTGCTCCCTCGGCCTCAAACCAAGCGCCCTGACTGCAGCAAGGGGCCAAGACATTCGGACCTGGCCATCTGGCCAGTGGCGCGAGCATTAAGGCGGTGCCAGCTTTCGGCAAGACGTAGAGGAGATCTTTGCCATGGTCGAGACCGTTAGCTCGCTTGTTGCTCTATCTGATGCCACTGCCCAGCTTGTCGAGCGTACTGCCGGCAGTATCGTTTCGGTACGCGGTGGAGGCCGCTGGCACTCGAGCGGAATTCATTGGCGGCCCGGCCTTATCGTCACGGCCGAAGAAGTTTTGGAGCGTGACGAGAACATAGAGCTAACGCTTCCCGGTGGTCGGTCGATTGAGGTGTCGCTGGTAGGACGAGATCCGACAACCGACGTGGCCGTGCTTCGCTTTCAGCCCGATGGACTGCCGACAGCGGCGATCGCGGCGGCGGCACTTCGCGCAGGCGAGACCATCTTCGCGGTAGGAAATTATGACGGGAGTGCGCTCGCGGCATTTGGCATTGTCGCATTGGCGGGTGGAGCCTGGCGCAGTAGTCGAGGCGGTACCATCGACAATCTTATACGTCTCGATTTGACGCTTAGCCCCATGGCTGAGGGCGGCGCATTGATTGATGCGCAGGGTCGCGTGCTTGGAATGACCGTTCTGGGTCCGCATCGGCGAGCCCTCGCCATTCCTACTTCAACCATTGAACGCGCAGTCGACCAGCTCTTGGCCAGGGGCCACGTGTTCCGGGCCTACCTCGGCGCAGGTCTACGGCCCCTTGGCGGCGAGCGCCGCCGACAGAAGTCGCCGACATCAGCCAGCGGGCGCGGTGTTTTGGTCGTCGATGTCGATCCGGAGGGGCCCGCTAAGCGGGCGGGGTTGCTTATAGGGGACGTTATCACTAGCTGGAACGGTAAGTCGATCGATCGCGTCCGCGACGTCGTATATTTGCTTGGTCCAGAAAGCGTTCGGAGCACCGTGGAGCTGGCTTTAATACGCGGCGGCGCATCGGCAACGCTTCAGGTGATACTCGGTGAGCGTCCCGTAAGATGATGCGTCCGAGATCGCTGCAGCTTGGCGGCAGGTATGATCAGCGTCTTGATCTTTGGCGTAGGTACAAAACTTCGCCGTACCCTCGAGCAGCTGCCGCAAAACGATTCGGGCATTAAGATCGTGGGCGTTGCCGACGATTACCAGTCGTCGGTCGGATTGATTGATCGAGCTCGCGCTGACGTTGTCTTGACCCAGAAAATGCCGACGGATGAGTTACCTCTTGGTTGGCGCGCTCAGAACAACGGTACGGCTTGGGTGTTGTTCCTCGACCCCACGAGCGAACGCGCTGGTCTGGAGGCTCTCACTGCCGGCACATCGGCAATCCTATCGCCCTCCGCTGACTTAACGGCAATCATCGCCACCGTCCGGATGGTTGCTGACGGGCTAGTGGTCTTCCCGCGACAATTCTTTGCGGCACTGTCTGGCGGAGGTCAATTTGCTAAAAGAGCATTGAGTGAAACCGACGGCGATCATCTGCGATTGTCGAAGCGCGAAATTGCCGTTCTCGCGGCGATGGCCGATGGTCTTTCCAATAAAGAAATCGCCCGTCGTCTCGGCATTTCCTTTCACACCGTGAAATTTCATGTGGCTTCCATTCTCGAAAAAATCGAAGCGGACAGCAGGACTGAGGCTGTCATTAAGGCCGCCCAACTGGGCTTGGTGATGCTATGATCGAGCAAACGGCAAGATGCCGCGGTAGCGGCTCGTGTGTTACGAGTGGATTCTCGATCAAGCGGTCTTGCGACTTGGACGCTCCGCAGGAATACCCGGATGCCTACTCAACTCGCTCGCGCGATCACAAGAGTAACCTACGGTGCAAGACAGCTTCCGCGCGTGGCCTGGTACCTCGGACATAGTCTCGCGCTCCGCGAGATCGCTCGCGCTGTTCGCGAACGGGAGCCGCCGGGCGCAGCGCGCCGCGCACATGCCGACGCGGCAGTGCCGGGCCGAGACCGCATCTATGCGGATATGGCTAAGTTGTTCTTTCAGGATCTGGCGAATGTTGAAGCCGGCATCTATCCGATTCCCGCCGACAATGACGGTTCCGTCTTTGACATAATCCATCGGTCGCGACTTTTCTTCGATGATCTTCCCAGCATTCATCGGCGCCGCAAACGCCGCGCGCACAGCGAAGTCCTCGACGAGACCTCGCGGGGGACGCGACCTCGTTATTACCTGCAGAATTTCCACTATCAGTCCGGCGGCTGGCTGACCGAGCGATCGGCAGAGCTATACGACACTCAGGTGGAGATTCTTTTCAACGGTTCGGCAAATGCTATTAGACGTCAAGCATTGCCACAGCTTCACGAGGCTTTTGCCGGACGGGATCAACGGAAGCTAAGGCTTATCGACATTGGCTGCGGCACAGGGCGATTTATCGATTCGCTCAAACAGGTCTGGCCGAAGCTTCCAGTACTCGGGCTTGACATGTCCGAGTCATACATCAAACACGCGAGGCGACATTTACAGCGCTGGTCGCGCGTGCACCTGAGCGTTGCAAATGCAGAGAGCTTGCCGGTAACGGACGACAGTCAGGACGCGCTGACAAGTACCTTTTTATTCCACGAACTGCCGCCGAAAGTGCGTCGAACGGTTCTTCGCGAATGCGCACGGGTACTAAAGCCTGGCGGGCGTCTTATCCTTGTCGATTCGCTGCAACGCGGCGATCGGCCAGACTACGATGGGCTTCTGGAGCTCTTTCCGCAAAGCTATCATGAGCCTTATTATCGCAGCTATCTGGACGAGAACTTCACTGCGCTTACCGGCAAGTATGGCTTCGGTCACGTCCGCGACGTGAACGCCTTCATCTCGAAAATAATGGTCTTTGACAAGCGGTAGTTACGTGGAGGAAGGCGGAGAAATTGATCTGGGTACTGGCCTTACGAAGCTTCACTCCGGGTTGGGGGAGCCGCAGGAGGTCGATGATGCGTCATAGTCACGGTATTGTTCCAATATTGATCCCGACGCGCTCCGCAAAGCAACTGACCTCACTCCGCTGTCCAGCCGCTGTCCGCGGCGAGATGGCAAATCCATCTCATGTTTCCTTCAAGGTTCGGCGGACGGCGTCGCGCCAAAGCGCAAGTTTGCGTTCGCGTTCAGCCGCGGGCATCGTCGGTACAAAGCGGCGCTCAAGCGCCCATTGTTGCGCGAACGCGTCCGGTGGCGGATAGAGTCCAGCTTGTAATCCGGCGAGATAGGCGGCGCCCAGCGCGGTCGTCTCAAGAACGCGCGGCCGGTCAACCGGCGCAGCTAAGAGGTCAGCCAGCCGTTGCATGGTCCAGTCGGACGCCACCATGCCGCCATCAACGCGCAGAACCGTTTTAGCACCGGCACCCCAGTCACCGCGCATAGCCTCGATGAGATCGGCTGTCTGATAGCAGACGCTCTCCAGCGCGGCGCGCGCAAGCTCCTTTGGGCCTGTCGCCCTCGTGATGCCAAAGAGAGCGCCGCGAACGTCGGCATCCCAATGAGGCGCGCCGAGGCCAACAAAGGCGGGCACAAGAATCACGTCTTGATTAGGATCGGCTTCGGCTGCCAGTGGGCCGCTTTGGTCAACGGAGGGGAGGATGCCGAGCGCATCACGCAGCCACTGGACGGCGGCACCGGCGACGAAGATCGCGCCTTCGAGCGCGTAGACGCGCTTGCCTCCGAATTGATAAGCGATGGTCGTCAGCAGACGGTTCTGCGACACAACCGCCTCTGCGCCGGTATTGAGCAGCGCGAAACATCCAGTGCCGTATGTTGATTTCATCATGCCAGGCTCGAAGCAGGCCTGGCCCACCATCGCCGCCTGCTGGTCTCCGGCAACGCCGCGGATCGGAACCGCCGCGCCGAACACCTCAGGATCCGTCACGCCAAGTTCACCAGACGAATCGGTGACGCGAGGCAAGATCGCCTTCGGGACACCAAACAGCGCCAGCAACTCCTCGTCCCATTCCCCTTTATGAATATCGAACAGCATCGAACGCGAGGCATTAGTCGCGTCCGTGACGTGCGTCGCGCCGCCAGTCAGTCGCCAGATCAAAAAGCTGTCCACAGTGCCGAATGCGAGCTCGCCGCGGCCCGCCCGCGAGCGAGCGCCGGGCGTCGCGTCAAGGATCGCCGCCACCTTGGTGCCAGAGAAATAGGGATCGAGCAGGAGGCCTGTCCTTCGGCTGATGAGCGGTTCGTGCCCCGCCGCCTTCAACCGATCACAGGCGTCGGCGGTTCGGCGGTCCTGCCAGACGATCGCGCGATGCACCGGCCGCCCGCTCGCGCGCTCCCACACCAACGTGGTCTCGCGTTGATTTGTAATGCCGATCCCGGCGAGGTCACGAGGCGCTATCCCAGCGCGCGAAAGCGCGAATCGACATGTCTCGAGAACGGTCCGCCAGAGATCTTCGGGATCGTGCTCCACCCAGCCGGAGCGGGGAAAGTGCTGTGGAAATTCCTGCTGCCCAACGCCGACGACGTGGAGCTGAGCATCGAACACGATCGCTCGCGAAGAGGTCGTGCCCTGGTCAATGGCGAGAACGTAGGCGCTCATGCCGCGTGGTCCCTCCTTCCTCACCTCTCCGCCGTCGCTTATTTTCAGGCAACTCGTGGCTTGGCGGGAAGCCTATTCTGGCTCACGGTCACTGCCGATGCGCATGAGCGACACGCTAGATCAAGCCCTCATCGAGGCGATCAAGATCTATCGCCAGAAGCGCTATGCCGAGGCGGAGGTCCTCACCGATCGTATCCTGGCGACGGCGCCGCGTCATGCGGGGGCGCTACAACTCAAGGCGCTGTTGGCCCTGCTGCGCGGAGACATTGATCGCGCGGCTGATGCGGCGGCCGTCGGTCTCGCGGAGCGCCCCGGCCATGCACAGACCATCGACATCGCCCGAAAAGCGGCGCTTGCGCTCTTCCGCGCCGCGCAGGCTGATGCTGCGCAAGCCAACGCGGCTCGGGCGCTCTCCCGCTTTCGTCGGGCGCTGGGACTCGATCGGACCAATGCCGATGGATGGTTCGGCCTCGGTCTCGCCTTGCAGGACATCAAACACTATGCCGAGGCGGCCGAGGCTTTTGAGCAAGTCGTGGCGCTCATGTGCCGCATAGCGCATCCATGGCTTGCTGAGGCGTCTTCGCGCCGGAAGCGGCGTCGGTCGTCCGCCGAGCACTATTGGTTTCCCTGAATATTTTCGACCGGGTTTCCCGACCCTCGAACCGACCCACAAGCGAGAGCGTATCAACACCAGTCTCAGCAACACCGCTATTCACAATACAATGCCGGCTGCCAATTTGAGGTCGCTGTTCCTCCGAAAGCAGAACTCTCCTCAGCACGATAGAGCACTTCCGCTAAGGGGCCAATAACGGCCATCAAACTGCTCGGCTGGCCCGGAGTTCTGCCAATGCCGTCTTGCCTGCACGAGTAGCTTCGGACATCGTTTCAAAAAATTCAGATTGCCGCACCGGCTTGCTCTTCCCGGCCGCGTAAATTTCCCATCGCCACGATTTGGGCGGATGCCCTTTGTTTTTGATAGCGAGGCTGTAATCAATGGAGCTGAAAGATGAGACCTTTTCCATCTGAGTGCTATTGAGACACTGTCTGGCAAATGACAAATTCGGAATAGGCACGCCGCAACGTCGACTCGCACTCCTCCGCGCGCTGCCGTGCTATCTCAGAACCCCAGCACAACAGAATTTCACGTAAGTCCCGGATAGCGACATCTACGGCGGTAGCCAAGTCAATCCCACCGTCAGCGCCGTCGTCCATGCGATAGTCGCTGAGCCTCAGTATTTCGGCGTTCACGCGTCACTCCCGAATCAATTCACTGGCAGAATGGAGTCCCGCGGTTAACGAGCCGTGAGTAGAGACCATTGAAGCGGCCGCAGTTAAGGAGAGGCAACATATGGCAACGCGGCAAGAGCGCATCGATGCGTTTAGTCACGACGGAACCCGCCGACGGACCAGCCGCTTGAGCTCCTGTGTGAGGATCACGTCGGTACCTATGTTATTCCGTTCCTGTGCCGATGCCGCAATGGCGCCTGGCGAAGCCTCGATACTGACAAATCCATCGAGGCCACAGTGTTTGGTTGGCGAGTGCCCAGCCAAAATCAGCGCTGAATCTTGAGGTTTTCTGCTGACGTTTTGCCCTTGTTCGCTACTTCCTCGTATTCGACGACTTGCCCTTCATTAAGACCGCTGAGGCCAGCTCTCTCGACCGCAGAGATGTGGACGAAAACATCTTTGCCGCCAGTCTGCGGCTGAATGAAGCCGTAGCCCTTTTGCGAATTGAACCACTTCACGGTACCTTTAGCCATCAATCCACTCCCAATAAATCAGAGCCCATCGTGACATACCGACATGCCTGCTCGGTGTCATTGACTAGCCATCATATACGCGCACCAAGAGCAACTGGATAGATTAATGTCGATTGGGCATTGGTGTCCGCTGTGGGTCAATCGCTACCGAATTGCGATGCCTGCGTTATGTCCGTATCCCTCAATCAGGCATAATCTTGCAGCGCCGCAAACCACGCGAAGGGCCAAAAGGCGGCAAACGCGAGGATTTGCCCCCCGCAAAAAAGCGCTTTCATTGCCAAAATCTAAGACATGAACGAACATCCCGCCGACCGGATTGCGGCGATCTACGAGCAATTTGCCCGCGAATGGGATGCCGACCGCAATGATGCAGGTTGGTGGAGCGACAAGCATTGGCATGACCGCTTCATCGAATATCTGGGTTCGGGCGCTGCCGTGCTCGATCTTGGCTGCGGATCGGGACGACCCGTCGCGCAAAATCTTGTCTCACACGGCGTCCGAGTCACGGGCGTCGACGTCTCGCCAACAATGATTTCCCTGTCTCGTTCGCGGATGCCCGAGCAGGAATGGATTGTATCGGATATGCGCAGCCTTGCGCTGGACCGGCAATTTGACGGAATCCTTGCATGGGATAGCTATTTTTTCCTCAGGCATGACGATCAACGGCGGATGTTCGATGTGTTTGCCGCTCACGCCGCGAAGGGGTGCGTCTTGATGTTTAACGCCGGTCCCGCCCATGGGGAAGCTATGGGGGAATACCGAGGCGAGCCGCTCTATCACGCAAGCTTGGCCCCGACGGAATTTCAAACGTTACTCGCCTGCTCGGACTTCGATATAGCAAACCGGCGGACGCGTAGCTTGGATCGCTAAATTCCGAAAGCCGAAATAGAGGCCGTTGGTCGCGGAGTCCGGTTTGGGGCAAATGGCTGCCGAATTGCGATGTCCGCGTTGCGTCCGTTCATCTCTCAATCTCGGATATTATCGTGCGTCGCCACGAGCGATTCGCAGGGCCAGGAGGAGACATCCGTCAGAGCCCTTTGAGCTCGGTACTACGCTTCTAGTCCATAAAGATCAGTTGCCGCATTGGTGCGCCCACTCGAAAACGATGTCAGTTGGCGGATGTTACTGGGCCATGTGGACCACCAATGGAACGTTCGCGTGCGTGCGGTGGGATAGGCGTTGTCTCACTACCGGATGTTGGCAATTTCAACACTGAGATTTACGGTACGTTCTTGCGGTCAGATTATAGTTTTCCAACTGTATTGCCTGATCGTTGGCGGCTGGCCGCCGGCGCATGCAGCCCCGTCGTATGCGTTTATGGCATAATCGGAGATTGACCATATGAATCTGAACACGATCGTCGAGGTCAAGCGTCCGGCCTCGCCCGACGAGATCACCCAATGGCGCGACGGCTACGCCTGGCTCGGCGGCGGAACCTGGCTGTTTTCGGAGCCGCAATGGGCGACCGACACGCTCATTGATCTCGACCAGTTCCGCTGGCCTTCATTGCAGGCGTCGTCGGTCGGCCTCGAAATCGCGGCGACCGGTCGGATCGTCGAGCTCTATCGTTTCGACGGGCCGGCGGAGTGGACCGCTGCACCGTTGTTTCGCCTGTGCTGCGACTCGCTATTAGGTTCGTTCAAGATCTGGAACGCCGCCACGATCGGCGGCAACATCTGCATGTCGCTGCCGGCGGGCCCTATGATCTCGCTCACCACCGCGCTGGAGGCGACCTACACGTTGTGGCCGCGGGATGCGGCACCTCGGGACATCAAAGCGATAGACTTCGTGACCGGGAACCATGCCAATGTGCTACGGCCCGGCGAGCTGCTGCGCAGTATCAAGATCCCGGCCGCAGCGCTCGCAAAACGCTTTGCCTTTCGCCGCGCGTCACTCACCCATCTCGGGCGCTCGTCCGTCTTGGTGATTGGCACGCAGGACCGCGCAAAGCACGACCTGCTACTCACGATCACGGCGTCGACGCCGCGCCCGGTGCAATTGCGCTTCGGGCAGGTGCCGTCTGCTAACGATTTGCGGCGCGCCATCGACGCCCAGATTTCGGCCGACGACTATTTCGACGACGTCAACGGGCTTCCTGCCTACAGGCGTCACACGACCCGCTATTTTGCCGAACAGATCCGCGCGGAACTCGCGCAGCCAGGGACTTAAAGTGGCGGGTTTGAAGTTCCTACAATGGTAGCCGCAAGTTCGCATGCCGAGGTGCTGCACGGATTTTACGAACTTCGGAATCAGGACACTGCAATGAACTTCAATATTAACGGCAAGCTCATCTCTGCCGAACCAGAGCCCGGACAATGCCTGCGAACATTCCTGCGCGACCGCGGTGTCTTCGGCGTCAAGAAGGGATGCGACGCCGGCGACTGCGGCGCATGCACGGTCTGGCTCGATGGCACCCCGTTTCATTCTTGCCTGATGCCCGCCTTCCGCGCCGCTGGCCGCGCAATTACCACCATCGAGGGGCTCGCGCCCGATCACGGCCTGCATCCGATGCAGCGCGCCTTTCTCGACGCACAAGCGTTTCAGTGCGGCTTCTGTGCCGCCGGCATGATCATGACGGCCGCTTCTTTGGACCAGTACCAGCGCGCCGACCTCCCGCATGCGCTCAAGGGCAATCTGTGCCGGTGCACCGGATACCGCTCGATCGTTGATGCGTTGAGCGGCGTCACCACGATCGAAGAGGATACCGCGGGCAAAGCCTGCGGCGCGAGCTTGCCCAATCCATTCAGCGAGGAGATCGTCACCGGACATGCCCGCTACACCATGGACATAGCGATCGACCGGCTGGCTCATCTCAAGGTGCTGCGCTCGCCCCACGCCCACGCGCGTATCCTGCACATCGGCAGGGAGCGGGGGCTTGCCGTTCCTGGCGTGCTTGCGATCTTCACCTGGGAGGACGTGCCGCGAAAGCTCTACAGCACGGCGATCCACCCGGACCACCTGGTTGACCCGGACGATACCTACGTGCTCGACAACGTTGTGCGCTTCGTTGGCCAACGTGTCGCGGCGGTCGTCGCCGAAACCGAGGCCGCAGCCGAAAAGGCTTGCCGGCTGCTCGACGTCACTTATGAGATCCTGCCGGCGGTGTTCGATCCGGTTGCCGCCATGGAGCCGAACGCACCGCTGCTGCACGACAAAGGCGGCGTCGAGAGAGGCAACATCTTCGTCGACATCCACGGCGAGGTCGGCAGCGTGGCGGACGGATTTGCGGCCGCCGACGCCGTTCACGAGATGACCTACTCCACGTCCCGGGTTCAGCACGTTCACCTAGAGACGCATGGGTCAATCGCTTGGCGCAGCGACGACGGCCGGCTGCACGTGCGCACGAGCTCGCAGGCGCCCTTCATCGCCCAGGAGAAGCTCTGCCATATCTTCGGCCTGCGGTCGCGCGACCTGCACGTCTTCACCGAGCGCGTCGGCGGTGGCTTCGGCGGCAAGCAGGAGATGCTCTCCGAGGATCTATGCCTGCTTGCGACCATGAAATTGGGCCGGCCTGTGAAATGGGAGTTCACTCGCGAGGAGCAATTCATCGGCGCATCGACACGCCATCAGATGACGACCCGGGTCAGGCTTGGGGCGAAGCGGGACGGGATCCTGACCGCGATGGAGATCTACGTGGTTTCCAACACCGGCGCCTACGGCGGCCACGGGGGCGAGACCCTGGGGGCAGCGCTCGGCAGCCCGATAGCGGCCTATCGCTGCACCAACAAGAAGGCGACCGGCTTCGCTGTCTACACCAACATGGTGCCGGGCGGCGGCTTTCGCGGCTACGGGGCGTCGCAGACCACGTTCGCGATCGAGTCAGCGATCGATGATCTGGCCAAGCTTCTGAAGATTGATCCGTTCGAAATCCGCCGCAAGAACATGATCCGGCCCACCGATTGGGTCGAGTCGGTGTGGAAGGACCCCTCCGACGTCGATTTCGGCAGCTACGGCCTCGCTGAGTGCATGGACATTGTTGAAAGCAAGATGGCCAAGGGAGGCGGTGCGCCGAAGCCCGAAGGCGATGAATGGTTGGAAGGTTCTGGCTTCGGGCTCTCAATGCTCGAGTGTGGTCCGCCGATCGAACATCGTTCCGGCGCGCAGATGACGCTGCGGGCCGATGGCACCTACCACCTCGCCATCGGGTCGACCGAGATGGGGAACGGATCGGTCACGTCGCACCGGCAGATCGCCGCATCGCTTTTGGGCGCGCGGGCTGACGCCATCGACATCATCAACGCCGACACGGATCTTTGCCCCTATGACGCCGGAACGTTCGCCAGCACCGGCACGGTGGTCGCCGGTCAGGCGGTCGAGCTCACGGCCAAGACTCTGCGCGACAACATCATCGGGTTCGCAAGCCGCCATACGGGCGTCGACCCGATCGCCTGCCGGCTCGAAGACGCAACGGTGATTTGCGGCGAGCGACGGATTGCCCTGACCGACCTCTACGTCGCCGGCACCAAGGCCGGCTGGCACTTCGAGGCCAAGCGCAGGGCGTATCTCTCGCCGCGCACGATCGGGTTCAACGTCCAAGGCATCCGGCTGGCGGTGCACCGCATGACCGGTGAAATCCGCATCCTGCACAGCGTGCACGTGGCCGATATCGGTCGGCCGATCAATCCGATGCAGTGTCGCGGCCAGATCGACGGTGCGGTCGCCATGGGGCTCGGCTGGGCGCTGACCGAGAACATGGCCTATGACGACCACGGCCGGATGCTGAACCCGGCCCTGCGGAACTACCGCATCCCCGCGTTCGCCGACACGCCGCGCACCGAAGTGGTGTTCGCCGACACCTATGACAAAATCGGCCCGCTCGGCGCCAAGTCGCAAGGCGAATGCGCGATCAACGCGGTCGCACCAGCCGTCGCCAATGCGCTTGCAAATGCGACCGGAGTGCGGTTCGCGCACCTGCCATTCACGCCAGACCGCATCTTCGACAAGCTCGTCTTGGCGAAATGAGCGTGACCCAAACCGCAACGCCCGGAGGCGTGACGATCGTCACGCAAACGCGGGTGCGCGCCGGCCGGGAGGATGAATTCGCCAAGTGGCAGGAGCACATCAGCACGGCGGCTTCCGAGTTTCCCGGCTTCATCGAGCAGACGGTAATGCCGCCGAACCCGCCGGCGCAGATCGACTGGGTCATTCTCCAGCGGTTCGCCAGCCTCGAAGCTGCGACGTCCTGGCTCAATTCCAAAGAGCGGCTCGCTCTCATCGAGCACGCGCTGCCGATGCTGGTGGGGCAGGACGATATCCATATCTTGAAGGACGACGCGGTGGGCGTCCTGCCATCGCCGGTGTCCGCCGTCATTGCCACGCGCCTGAAGCCGGGCGCCGAAGCCGAGTATCGGGCGTGGGAGCAAAAGATTGCTGCCGCCCAGTCGAAGGCGAAGGGCTTTCAGGGCTATCGGTTCGAACCGCCGATCCCGGGCGTGCAGGACAGTTGGCTCGCGATCGTGCGGTTCGATTCGGAGGCCAGTCTGCAAGCGTGGATGAATTCGCCGGCGCGTTTGGCGCTGCTCAAAGAGGCGGAGCCGTTCACCGAGGAGTTTCACGCCCGGATCGTGCGCACGGGCTTCGACCAGTGGTTCAAGGTCGCGGACGGTGCGCCCCAGCCGGCGGCCTGGAAGATGAACATGCTGGTCCTGATGAATCTCTATCCGGTGGTGTTCGTGTTCGGCGCGCTGGTCGGGACGCCTTTCCTGACCAACAAGGGCGTGCCGTTCTGGCTCGCTTTGTTCATCGGCAACATAGTCAGCGTCACTCTACTCAATTGGCTGGTGCCGTGGTCTGCCGGATACCTCGGGTGGTGGCTCGCGCCCAAGGGCCCGTCGGTTGCGCGGATCAATCTGATCGGCGCGAGCATCGTGATCGGAATCTATGCGGTGTGCCTCCTCGCGTTCGCCTGGTACTCGGGCTTGCCGCCGCACCGGAGCTGATCCGGGGCGGACGCCGCTTGTCCGGCAAGGCGATGTTTCAGATCATGCGGGTGTTCGCGGAATTTGAGCGTGCAATGATCCGGGAACGGGTGCGCGCCGGACTAGCCCGGGTAAAGGAACAGGGAGTTAGCTTAGGCCGCCGATGCCTTTGAAGACAGCGATACCGCGAAGGTCGCGGCTATCAAAGCTGCTCTCGTTGCTAAGCGGGGTATTCGTCGTATTGCTCGGGCGCTACAGACCGGGTTGGACGGCGCTGCGGATCAAGGCCGAACGAGCCGTGTGACGGATTGTAGGTCTCGCTATCCCCTCTCAATTCCCGCTTCGTGAGCGCCTTAACTGCTGGGCACGAGTCGGCGAGAGGGAGCGTTGGATGTTGGAGTACCCGAGGAAGGAGTTTCCAATGTTGGCACGTCTTTCTATGTGGTGTGGTCTTGCGCTGGTCTCCATGACTAGTGTGGGTATGGCTCAGTCGCCATCGCCAACCAGCGTAAAGACACTTGATCCGCCCGGCGCAATCAGTACCGGGACCGATGCCTGGAGCGTTGGTGCGCGTGCCGGCGACTTTATTTTTGTTGCCGGGATGCAAGGCATCGATCCAGCCACCAATAAATTGGTCGATGGAGACGAGGCGCGCATTCGTCAAGCTTTCTTGAATTTGAAATTCATTGCCCAATCGGAGGGCGCAACTCTTCAGGATTGCGTCCGCATCACGGTCTATGTATCCGACCTGCACCGCTTCGCGCCGCTCGTCAGCAAAGTACAGGCCGAACTTTGGGGAAGGCCACCTTACCCGCCACGAACCATGTTTGAGGTGCGGCGCTTGTTTGATGACGATATCGTTGAAATCGACAGCATTTTCTACGCCCCAACAAAGAAATGAACCGGTCCTTGTGGTCGGCCTTGATGGTGACGTTCTCGAGCTTGATGCCGAGATCGAGATGTTGTGCCAGTCTGCCGCCGATCTTGCGATGCTGATGACGGATACACCGCAGGGCAGTTATCCCTACGCCGGAATCCCCTGGTACTCGACAACGTTCGGCCGCGACGGCCTCATCACGGCGCTCCAGATGCTTTGGTGGAGACCGGACGTGGCGCGTGGCGTGTTGCAACGTCTGGCCGCGTATCATCGATTCAGCGTGAGCTGTTTGATGCAGCCCTAGAAAATTGCCGGGCTCAAACTTAATAAATGCTGGGCACTTCTCAGCCTGCTCTACGGCCGGTCAGAGCATCTGCGAAAACGCGGTGCGCTTGGGGACCGGCCTCTTGGGACGGCGAATCATCGGAAAGTTTAGTCGGGAAATCCTCGCGGAGATGATCGGTACGACCCAATCCCGCGTGAGCCGCTTCGTGATCAAATTCTTCAAATTGGATCCGCATAAAATACAATGGAAAACTGGAAACCCAGGCTCCTAGTTGGACGTCGTTTTGTACGACAAGCCTGAGAACAGGAAGGACGACGCAAGCAACGGACCGAGATAGTTTCCCACGCTTGAGGTCCGGTCCGGGTCATCAACGTCGTTTCGAGCGCAACTCGCGTACTTCCGCTTATCCCCCGATTACAGATATAATGTTGCAACGCACTAAGTGACGCGATGGGCCAACAAGAGACAATCACGTCGAATCGTATTGACCTAGATCAAAGTATCGTGCCGTGAGTGTTAGCTAGATAGTTTAAAATTGATACCGATGGCTTTGCAATCGGTGACGCACATCCAACAGCTGAAAAAAGCGGGTGCGACATGACGGTAAGAGACATACTCCAGCAGAAGGGCCGGAATCTTTGGACCATTGCTCCGGATGCTACGGTATTCGATGCCCTAGCAAAGATGGCTGAAAAGGACGTCGGTTCTCTGGTCGTGATGGACCGCGAAAAAAAATTGATCGGCATCATCACCGAGAGACACTATTCGCGGAACGTGATTCTCAAAGGCAAAACGTCCCCCACCACGCTGGTCAGGGAAATCATGGACCGAAACGTTGTCCATGTGCGGCCAGACCACCCGGTGGAGCTATGCATGGCTCTGATGACTGAGAAGCGTGTGCGGCATCTGCCAGTGCTCGAAGGCGACAAAGTGATGGGAATTATCTCGATCGGCGATTTGCTCAAAAGTATAATCTCTAAGCAGAAATTCGTTATCGACGAACTTGAACACTACATTCACGGCTAGCGCGGTCGAGTTCCCGCTCCGCAATTGCCCCGCGGCTCGACCGCGACGCTTGGCAGCCGACCAGTCGGGCCGGGCTTACAGGCCAGTCACGAAACGGGCCATGATGACGATGGTCAAGACCTGCATCGTCCCTTGCGCGCCAACGGCAAAAAAGTAATTGCGCATCGTCCGGCTGATCTTGGCAAGGTCGGGATCGGGTCGGCGCAACTGGATACAAACCCACAAATTAGTCGGCAGCAGGTAGCCGAGGCCCTGGATCGTCATTAGAACGACCAAAGCGAGTGCCGCCGCGACCCACCCAAACTGCGGCCAGGGAACATCGAGAAGGCCCAGATCCTTGGCGAGAAACCAGCCAGTGGTTCCGGTGATGATCGAGAGTGTCGGCATCAGGAAGAGTGTACGCGGTACCAGCCGAACGATGATTTCACGGCGCACGGACAGGCCGACCTTGCGCAGGATCGGCCCGATCACGAAGCCCATGAACAGGTCGATGCCGGTCCACAGCACACCGCAGATGACATGGACGAAATTGAGGAACCAATGATCGTGGCTCACTATCGCCACCGTCATCACGCCAAGCGCGACCACAGCGTAACCGAGATAGTGCCAACGGATAAGTTGCCCAGGACCGGTATCGGCAATTGCGGTCATCGGCCTTCCGATCTGATTTTCTCGAAGTGGCCCCGCCGCGGCGCGGTTGCGTTTAGCCGAGCGCCAACGCTCCCGCGGCCTACGCCGTGGACACTGATTGTTGGAGTACCACATAAACGAGCATATGCGGGAGAGTGCTCCAAAGTAGCGGACCGCTACGCTATGCCACTGTCGAAGGCATGGACGCGCGCGACATCCGCGTCCACAACTATCCGCCGGGGTGGAACGCCGCGCCGAGCCAGGATTTGTTGGTGATCCGGCGCAATCACAAACTGGTGCCGTGTCACTCGACCCGGTGCGCTGGGGTATCATTCCCTATTGGTGCGAGGACCCAGAGCACGAGGCGCCTCGCTCCCTGACTCCCCTTTACCCGCCATGTCAATCTGCCCATGTCGGCTTGGGGGCAAATCGCTACCGAAACGCGATGTCCGCGTTGCGTCCGCTTTTCCTCCGATAGCGACCGTCTTAGCGGACCTGACTGCACTTCGCATTTGGGCCTTCACACAACCAGGGCCATGAGCGGACATGTGAGCGCGATCTCCCGCGTAGAAGTTTGCTGCTTTGCCGCACACCCTCTCGCCACGGGATTCCTTCCTCTTCCTCTCCCAGCCAGTAGCAGCAGGGGCGAGCGGCGCGGCTCGGCCGCGACACGCAGAGAGCCTCCTCAGACCGGTTTGAGCGCCGTGCCCCGGGGCTGAGTGGCCCTTGACGGCCGCGTCATCCATCCATATACCATCCATATGGATGTTAAATGGATGGTCGAGCGGCATGACGGATAATGTGCATCAACTACGACCGAAGCCTAACGACAGCGAAAAGGTCACGATCAATCTTGGGTTCGTCGACCTCGGGCATATCGATCTGATGGTTCAGGAGGGCTTTTACTCGAACCGAACCGACTTCATTCGAACGGCGATCCGCAATCAACTCGAACGCCATGCTGACGTCGTCAAACAGTCCACGGCGCGAAAGAGCCTCGATCTCGGTCTGCGGAACTATAGCCGCCAAGATCTCGAAGCGGCGCGCCGCGCCGGAGAAATGCTCGAGATCAATGTATTAGGCCTTGCCACTATCGCACCGGATGTACCCCCCGAACTGGCTCGCGCCACCATCGCTTCGGTCGTCGTGCTGGGAGCGTTGCACGCCAGTCCGGAGGTCAAGGCCGCCCTAGCTGACAGAATGCGGTGATGCGGGGAAATTGAAGTCCAACGAAATGCTCCGCGGAGAGCGATTGGATCGTTAGCGGCATCCACGTGATGTTCCCAAGCGAAAGGTAGCTTCGATATGAATGACATGATGCTCCAAGCAACGCTCCTCACGCGCGCAAACCGACTTTCCGAAGCCACGGCACTCATTCAGCGCATGCTTCGAGGCGAAACTGACCTGAGTATGACCATCGGTCCTACCGATGACATCGCTCCAACCAGAAGTGAGCCGTCTATCGTCGACTCGAATTCCGACAACAATGACGAACGTGATTATACGCGCTTAGGCGCGGCTACATTCGCGCATTCGCCCAGTTTCCGCGCGCTGCAAGATTGGCCATATCGCGTTAGGCGCCATTCAGCGTCGGGACTCCAGGGATGGACGCAGCGTACACAAGTGTCCACCGGGGACATTGTGCCTGAGGGCGGAAAGTTCATTGAAGCGGTCTATACCAATGCAGCGGGAAGCCGCGCCTACAAACTATACATCCCAAGCCGCTATCAGAGCCAGGCGCTTCCATTGATCGTCATGCTGCACGGAGGCACCCAAACGCCTGACGATTTCGCCGCTGGGACGCGCATGAATTTGATTGCTGAGGAACAGACCTGTCTCGTGGTCTATCCCACCCAGCCACGCCATGCGAACCCAGCGAAGTGTTGGAACTGGTTTCGCGCGAACGACCAGCGCCGAGGTCGAGGTGAACCTTCCCTCATCGCGGGCATCACCCGCCAAGTCATGCACGACTATCCCGTTGACCCGCAGCGAGTTCTATGTTGGCGGATTATCGGCAGGAGCCGCTGCAGCCGCCGTGATGGGGGCAACCTATCCGGATCTTTATGCCGCAATCGGCGTGCATTCAGGTTTGGCGTGTGGGGCCGCCGACGATCTAATTTCTGCATTCGCCGCCATGCGGCAAGGCGGTTCACGATATTCTTACCCGTCCGACGAAGATACGGACATTCTCGAAGACCAGCAGCCGTTTGTCCCGACCATCGTTTTTCACGGCGACCGTGATAATATAGTGCATCCGCGAAACGCCGATCACGTCATCTCCTGTTCTCTGCGAGCCTCGAAGTGGCAAAAGAAGGTAGAGCGCGGGTGCGTACCCAATGGCCATGCCTACACCCGCACTATCCATACCGATGCCAACGGGCGGGCAATGTTAGAGCAATGGTGCATCCATGGAGCCGGCCACGCTTGGTCGGGTGGCAGTCCCGCCGGATCCTACACCGATCCAAGAGGGCCAGACGCGGCTAGGGAAATGCTCCGTTTCTTTTGCGATCACGTTGCCGTCGAACGCGATCGGAGAGGCGCCAAGTGAAAGCTCCCGACAGGCGGTCGCGGAAAAACTGGATCTCAATGTTCGCTACGCTCCCATAGTCCTGTGGCGTCAGCTCGCGCCAGAGGCGCTGCGACTCGGCGCTTGTGAGGACGAAACCGAAAACCCTTGTGGATACGGAAAATTCACGACTGGAGACATAGCGCGCAAAATAGCCGATCAAGCCCTGGACAAGTGCGATTTTTAGGTCGCGGAGACCGATGCACACGCGCCCAAGGCCTGAATACGGAAATAATCCCGAGAAGCCGTGCTGGATAGCTGGATTGGCAGGATTCGAACCAGCGAATCCAACTTTTCCTCCAGCGAGCGCGTTTCAAATTAGACCCGTGCCGGAACGCCATAAAGCGGTTGAAATTCAACGCTCCGCTAAAACCGTACTCTCGGGCGAAAGTACAGAGCTTCAGAGAAAAAGGCGCGAGAGAGAGCAATCTTGGCGCAGGGAACCATGACCAGAGTCCAGAGGTTAGATCCCGGAAAGCCAAAACAGCCCCATTCGGAGGCACGACTTACCGGCGGAGAATAGGTTCGAGAAAAGGCCCTGGCGGAGGGAGTGATACTGCAATCTAACCTTCTCTACCTCTGCACACACGTGAGGAATTGCGTAAGCTGCTGAAATTGCGGCATAAGCTCTGAAGGCTCCGGCACTAAGCTTGCTTGCGGGAGGGCATATAGTTCGAATCCCATGATAGGAATTGAACGAACCTATACGCCGCGTTCGTTCCGAGCAGCCCTTAGACAGCCCAAAGCGCGCCCATCCGATTGAGCTTCGGGTTAGCTGCCTACGCGCTGCAGCTGACGAAGGGTGCCCGAGACGGTTATCAGCAGACGCCGCGGGCTTTAATTTTTGATTTCTGCGTCGACGGGCATGTCGGCTTTGGGGGCCATAAGCGGATTTCTGCGGCCACGTCAACTCTACCGCTCAAGGCGCTCTTGAACCGGACTGAAATTTCATTAATGCATCGAAAAAGAGCGGCCGAAACGGCGGCTCATCGATGAACGAGCACCGGAATTTTGCAATGCGTGAGGACCTTGAACGTCTCGCTGCCGAGGACCAGCGCGGCGATGCCGTGGCGGCCGTGCGAAGCCATGACGATTAGATCGCAGCCTCTCGATGCCGCGGTATCGATAATCGCCTGGTAGGGATGCTCATGCTCGACCTGGACCGTCTCGCATGCGATGCCCGCTGCTTGGGCTGCGTGGGCTGCGGCGCCAAGCGTTATCTCGGCATGCTTCCTCATGCGTGCTTCGTACTGAGCCGGCGTGTCCTCGATCATCTGCGTGTCGGTCGTGAACGTATGAAAGGAGGCAAGACCGTCAGCACGGTGGTTTTGGAGTCGATCCGTTTGGCCAAGGCGATGCCGTGCCGGACCGCTTTTCCGGCGAGTTCGGACCCGTCCGTTGGTATCAGAATGTTGGTATACATTGTCCCCTCCGAGAACGAGCAAAACACCTTTGGAGAAGTTGTAACCGATCCGCACGTGGCGCGCGAAAATGATCTATCGCGCGCGCACCAGGCTACGACTTTCCGTCAAGGCGGCGACTTTCCAGTCCGAGCAGGTGGAATCGGACGGCTTGTACGTCAGGTTTTCAAAAGGCCCGAGCGTTCCCGGGCCTTTCTCTGTTTCAAGGATGAATGGCGCGATCAATAGTCCATTCCGCCCATTCCACCCATACCGCCGCCGCCCGGCATTGCTGGGCTCTCCTTCTTCGGCAGCTCGGCAACCATGGCCTCGGTGGTGATCAGCAGGCCGGCGACGGATGCGGCGCCCTGCAATGCTGCGCGCACCACCTTGGTCGGGTCGATGATGCCTTTGGACATCATGTTGACGTACTCGCCCGACTGCGCGTCGAAGCCGAAGCCGTAGGTATCCTTCTCGAGGATCTTGCCGACCACGACCGAGCCATCCTCGCCAGCATTGAGTGCGATCTGGCGCGCCGGCCAAGAGAGTGCTTTGCGGACAATGTCCACGCCGTGCTTCTGGTCCTCATTCGAAGTGCGGACGCGCTTGAGCACCTCGGTCGGCGCGTAACAGCGCGACGCCACCACCTGGTAGGATGCCTTCCTCGACGGCGGCACGGGTCGCGTGCATGGCATCATCCACGCGATCCTTGCGCTCCTTCACCTCGACCTCCGTCGCGCCGCCGACGCGGATGACCGCGACGCCGCCCGCGAGTTTGGCGAGCCGCTCTTGGAGCTTCTCGCGATCGTAATCAGAGGTGGTCTCCTCGATCTGTGCCTTGATCTGAGCAATGCGCGCTTGGATTTCGTTCTTCTTACCGGCACCGCTGACGATCGTGGTGTTCTCCTTATCGATCATCACCTTCTTGGCCCGGCCGAGCATATTGATGGTGACGTTCTCGAGCTTGATGCCGAGATCGGCGGAGACCATGGTGCCGGCAGTAAGGATCGCGATGTCCTCGAGCATCGCCTTGCGACGATCGCCGAAGCCGGGTGCCTTGACGGCCGCGACCTTGAGGCCGCCGCGCAGCTTGTTGACCACGAGGGTCGCAAGCGCCTCGCCCTCCACATCCTCGGCAATGATGAGCAGCGGCTTTGCCGGCCTGTACCACCGCCTCAAGGAGCGGCAGCAGCTCCTGGAGTGCCGACAATTTCTTTTCATAGATCAGGATATACGGATCTTCCATCTCGACCCGCATCTTTTCGGCATTGGTGACGAAGTAGGGTGAGACGTAGCCGCGGTCGAACTGCATGCCCTCGACCACTTCGAGCTCGGTTTCGAGCGACTTGGCTTCCTCGACCGTGATCACGCCCTCATTGCCGACCTTTTTCATGGCGTCGGCAAGAAAGCGCCCGATCTCTGCATCGCCGTTGGCCGAGATGGTACCGACCTGGGCAATCTCCTCATTCGAGGTGACGTTCTTCGAGTTCTTCTGCAGGTCCGCGACCACCGCCTCGACCGCAAGGTCGACGCCGCGTTTCAAATCCATTGGGTTCATACCGGCAGCGACAGCCTTGGCACCCTCCCTAACGATCGCGTGAGCGAGCACGGTCGCCGTAGTTGTGCCGTCACCGGCCTGGTCTGAGGTCTTCGAGGCGACCTCGCGCACCATCTGCGCGCCCATGTTCTCGAACTTGTTTTCGAGCTCGATCTCCTTGGCGACGGTCACGCCGTCCTTGGTCATGCGGGGAGCACCGAACGACTTGTCGAGTAGGACGTTACGGCCCTTGGGGCCAAGGGTCACGCGTACTGCGTGGGCGAGTGTATCGATGCCGTGCAACATTCTGTCACGTGCGTCGACCGAGAATCTAACTTCCTTGGCAGACATCTCAGTATTCCCTTTTGTTTGACCTCATCTCGAGGAACGACTGTTGGGCGAGCCCCGACGATGAGGATTATCGATCCGATGTTTTCTCGGCCTTCGAGTCGGCCGCTTTACGGCGTCTTAGGACAAGAATTTGCAGAACGTGATCAGGCCGCCTTCTTCTTGGCCTCGGCCTCGACAAGTACCCCCATAATGTCGCTCTCCTTCATTATGAGGTACTCGACACCATCGATTTTGACCTCGGTGCCCGACCATTTGCCGAACAGGATGCGGTCGCCGACCTTGACGTCAATCGGGATGAGCTTGCCGCTCTCGTCGCGGCCCCCGGGGCCAACGGCGGATACCTTGCCCTGCTGCGGTTTCTCCTGGGCGGTGTCGGGAATGATTATACCGCCGGCGGTCTTTGCCTCGGCTTCGATGCGCTCGATGACAACGCGGTCGTGAAGCGGTCGGAATTTCATTGGTGTCCTCCTACGGTTTTGTCAAAAGTCTGGCGGATTTATAAAGCTGATCGTGTCTCAAAAGCTGTTCGTTGTGGGTCTGAAATTTCGAGACCCCTTGTGCGCAATCAGCTGGCCTTATTGAATGCCTTGGACGAGCCTGTCTTGATTGCCCCAGCGGCCTCAGTCGCCATCTCCTGAGTAAGCGCGCACAGCTCGTTGTTCTGCCCGGACACGATCTCGAATTGCTTGCGCATTTGCGCGGTCGACAGCTCGAAAAACTCCGACGGTGACTTCGCACCCAACAGCTCATGGACGTTGTCGAAGGCGGCGCAAGTGTTGGTACGGACAATCTCGATAAGCTTGTGATTATAGTCTGTCGCTCGCTTGGCAGCGGTCTCGTAGGTATTTTCGAGCAAGTCGATCGCTTCCTCGCTGGCTACCTTGGCTTTCGCGTAAGCGTCCCTAGTCTGCTCGACCCCTTTTTCGGCCATCTCACGAAATGCCGCTGGCATTTCCGTGTTCGGCAGGCCGAATTTTGGCATCTCGAACTTCGGCATGCCGTAGTCCGGCATGGCAAACGAGGAGGCGGCGTGCTTCGTGGTCTTGGCTTTATTGGCGGCACTAGTGGTTTCCGTCATGACACTCATCCTTTAGAGGGCGGGTTTGAGTAGACCTCCTGACGCCGCCCTCAACGCCGGATGCCGGTAGACCGGTTTAGAGAAGTGTTCAGTTCGGCCCTTGTTGCAACTTAGGCGCCATCGTCCCGTTCGCCGGCTGACTGATTTCCGTGAGGCATTCCTCGAAACTGGGAAAAGGTCCAGAAGAAAGGTTGCCGTCATCTTCAATCGCGTACCAGCCGTGTTTGATACCGCGCATGTCGGATTGGTTTTCACTGATGTAATGAGGCACGGTCATTGTGGCGCTCGAATTTCCTTGCCCTTCGATGAGACGCAGGGATCCGTGAGCGATGCTCGGATGCCCGGGCGTTCATGGGCACCTGCTCGCGAACCAAACTCTTTATTTGAAGCATCATTGTGCCGACCGACGGCACCAGGGCTGCCAATATGGGGGACCGGGGACTTCGGTACGTCGCCGATTTTCGGGCAGCTCTCGGACAAGCCGCTGCTTGCCAGTACCCAAATATCTGGGGTGTCGGGACGTAAAGCACAATGGCGGATTGAGATATTAATGCCGACGAAGAAGCGGTTTCTTTGGTGCTGGCGTCGTCGCCCGCTTGCGAGGCCAGAAGTCGCGGCGGCGTCCCCGATAATTCTCGATAAGGGAATTTGACGTCTATCTAATGGAAATCGATGGATCGCAACACCACGGGTCGATCAGCCTGAGCCTGCTCTTCGAAGAACTTACGCGATGCTCCGCTCCTCAATTACTTCGCGCAGCCGGATAAATTGATCTGCGCGCTGATCTGGCTTCACGTCACGCCTACCGTCAAGATCGTCCATCGCCGCGGTGCTGATCGCGCACAGAATTACCTTGCCCTGATTGAGCATCGTGAACTCAAAGACCATCCGATTGAAGTCGTAACCCTGGACCTCGCCTCGCTGCAGCCGCATCGCAAATGCTCCGGTGAAAGCATTCCATTGTGGCACATCGATAGGTCGATGTCAGTTCAGCTCCGATGAGCAGGCATTAGTTCTGGTGACTGCCAAGGCACCTCGCCGTCGACTCTCACGTCTTTTGGAGCGCGCGCCAGCAACTTCCACTGTTAGTCCGACTCCGAACGTATCGCTGCGCCGCCGTAACTGAAGCGATGGGCCAGGAGGAGACATCGCGTCGCCGCTCATCACGATGTTTCACGACTAGAGAGGCCACCAACATGAGGCGGGAATAATTGCGCTTCATGCGGCGAGTGACGAGGCGGAGGCACCCTCATACACAGCAGCCGTGCGATATGCGAAGCCGCGAGCAATGTTTTGGGGAACGTGAGCCCTTGTCAGACCCGACACGTTGATCTTCCTGTGTCGCCTCTTTGAGTGCGCGCATCACGTCCTCGCGAGAGATCATTCCCACCAATTGGTGACCAGGCCCGATAACCGGAAAACTGCGGGTCTTAAGGCTCACCACCAACTGGAGAACTCGTGTCAATGGTTCCTCCGGTTCGACATGAACGACGGCTTCGGTCATCATTTCGGCAACCGGCCGTCGCATCAACTCATCGTAATGGGGCACCATCTGACCGGTGGTGAAGGCAAAGGCCCGAAGAAAATCGAATTTTGTAACGATCCCCAACATCTTTTTGTCTTCCACCACGGGGAAAGAATTGAAATCGTACTTCTCGAATAGTACCTCCAGCTCTCGCATGGTTGTCTGGCGTGCAACGGTCGTTACGGCACGCGTCATATATTCCTCCGCTGTGCCTTCGAGAAAACGGTGCACGACTAGGATTCCCGCCGGCCGCGGAAGTAACCCTCGTTCGTGGTGTTCTGCTTGATATTGGCGGTATCACCTTCTTCCGCCGAGTTGGCATGATGTTCGTGCTTCACCAACTTCTTGTCTTTCGACACTTCCGGAGTCCTCTTCGGACCTTTCTTGCTGCGATTGGCCGGTGGCACCGGTGGCATACGGCTCGACATAGTTCAGCCTCCTGATGTGCGCGACGCTAGACGAAAATGCCGATGAGACGTTGTTACCTCCTGCCGAAGCGGACCTTGCGTAAGGCTCGTTCGCCCAACAGGCGATCGAACTCGTTCTTGGAAACGCCGTAGCACTCGCAGGAGCGGCGGATCAGGCTGCGGCGATCGATGATCGTGACGTTGCCGAGTTTGTAGCGAATTAAGCCAGCACGTTTCAGGGTGTTAGCCGCAGCCGAAACGCCGGTGCGCTGTACTCCCAGCATCATGGCCAGGAACTCTTGCGTGAGCAGGAACTCATCCGACTGCATGCGGTCGTGCGTCATGAGCATCCAGCGGCAACATCGCTGCTCCAGGGAGTGAAAGTGATTGCACGCCGCGGACTGCGCGACCTGATTGAAGAACGCGTGAGCATAGTGAAGCATCACGGTTCTCATTGAGGCGCTTCGCGCCACTTCCTTTTTAAAGAGCTCTGCCTTCATTCTCAGGCCGACCCCTGGTACCTGGACGTAAACGCTAGTCGGCGCCCGGTTGTCGCCGAACACGAGGGGCAGACCCACGAGCCCCTCATTGCCGATTGTTCCAACCTCGGCGGCTTGGCCGTTCGCCATGGTGTTCACCAGGGAGCCGACACCGTCTCGATGAAATAGACAAATTCGATGGGCTTTTGTGCGGGATAGAGCGACTGCCTGTACTCCAGCGCAATGCGGTGAAGATGTGGACGAAGCCGCTCGTAATCCTTCGGTGACAGCAAACCGAGCAGCCGGTTGGCATGTGGGTCCGCAGCCTCGCGGCTAGCCACCACCTTGCTGCTCATCCTCGCCATGTTCGACCTGGTCCTCGGTTGCCGTATTGACCGGCGATATTTCTTCGGGAGGGTCGCCTCCGCGCCTCAGCTCCAACTTGAACTTGGTCTCTTCCTCGGCCAGCAATTTCATAATCTGGGATCGCTCGGTAGCATCCGTCGATTCGCTGGCAAGCTTGCGATACCGCCTAATATTTTCTCGGCTGACGAAGCTGTCCATCGCAGCCTCCTGAAGGCCATTGGACATTTTAAGACGCTGCGCCTTTCTGACAGGCGATGCAAGCTCCATGTCTGGTAGCGGACAAGTTACTCGACTTCGCTCCACAGAAAGAGCAAGTTTGATATGCGACGGTGTCTGCGTCCGCACCCGCTCGGCAACTGGCTCTCTTAGGCCGATGCGGGCGTTCGTCGCCCGAGCTTCGGGGCGAAAAACAAAGAAAAAGACCAAAAATATGCATGCAATCGCGAAATTCGTCGCCACGAATTTTTCTGGTGGAATGATCCGTGTCGGTTTGATGACGGAAAACAGGAGACCGACAGCACGGCAAAGGATCGCGGCAACGTCACTGTCTGGTATCGGACATGATTGATTTGCATCAATGTCGCTTGGCTGTCGATGCCACGAATTTATTTCAGTCCGGGTATCCAGGCCACGATGCCGAGATACGGGAAAGGACGAAGCAATGACCATTGAATATTCGCCCCGTGACGCGGGCTCACGTTCGATCGCGATATTCAAAAGCCCCGAGCGCCGTACGGTCGCCAGCTACGAACGCGAGCTGACAAGGCATAGGCGCACGGAAATCGGCCTGCGCGCGGCTCTTGTCAGAGAAGATGCTCTACTTCGCGAAAAGGACGAATTGATCCGACAACAGACGGTTTTGGGCGAGGAGTCTGATCATCGGCTGCTGAACGGCTTGCAAATGATCGGGAGCTTGCTTTCGTTGCGGCTCGGGCGTCGACGAATGGCGAGGTCGCTTCAGGTCTGGCCGCCGCAGCCGATCGCATCGCCACGATCGGACGCATTCACCGGCGCCTTCACTCATTGGACGGCGTGCAAACCTTCGCACTCAAGCAATACCTCGACGATCTCTGTCGCGACATCTCCATGATGCTGTCCTCCGAGCACCCAGGGCGGATCATCGTCGTCGAGGGGGTCGAAGTCACTCTGCCAGCCGTCACCGCCATTCCGCTCGGCTTCGTCGCCAACGAATTGGTCACGAACGCCGTCAAATACGGTACAGGCAGGATCACGGTCAGCTTGAAACCCGATCGTGGAAAAGGCTACGCGCTGTCGGTTTCCAATGATGGCCCAGGCTTGCCGGAAGGATTCGATCCCGCCGCCCGCAAAGGACTGGGAATAAGAATCGTTCGAGCTCTTGTCAAACAGATCGGCGGTGAATTGCGAATTGGTCGCGCTGACGAGAACCAAGGCGCCCGATTTACAGTGCTGTTTTCATGATTGCGGTACACGCCGCGTGCTGCGACCGGAAAAACGATCGCAGAGGCTATTAGAGATAACTCAATGTCGCTGGGGCTCATCCTTGTCATCATCCTCATCATCTTCCTGCTCGGCGGCTTTAGCGGCCGGTTCGGCGGCTACGGCTATGGCTACGGTCACGGCGGCATCGGGGTCATCGGCATCATCCTGATCATCCTCCTCGTGCTCTTTCTCATGGGTCGGCTCTGATCTGACCGGCAGGCGTCGGATGAGCCGTCTCCGGCTGCCACGCATCCTTGCAAATCTCTGGAGCTTGATGTCTCAGCGTGGTGGTATTGTCCTAATTTGAATCTCGCAATTTCCTAGTGTCATAGTTTCAAAAGTGAGCCGTTTTGCTCAGTTCGACAAGCGGACAAGTCGTATTGGGGTATATCACCGACAGTGGCTCGGTCAGGCGTCGGTGGCTGAGAGTTCGGAAGCGCTCCCGCCTGAAAGGGAGTTTTCCCATGCCCACAGGCCGCATCTTTACCGTCGGCCGTGATGCACGTTTTTCCGGCGTACGGAAAACCCTCGACTGCGCCGACGACAAAGAGGCTGTCGAAAAAGCGACGCAACTTACGAACGATCTCGATCCTAGAGATTTGGGACGATGCGCGCACGGTCGTGGCTTCCCGGCAGCGTGTCATTGAAATAGGTGCCTCAGTCGGCGGCCTTGTTTCCGCTGCTGTGCGCGTTGCGCACGGTTTCTCTCCTCTGACCGAAGGACTTAAGAACCATGCAAGTTCCATCAATTCTCCTGGGCGAGTCGCGAACGCGTCTTATACAAGGAATAGTAATCGGCGCGGTCGCGTCGATGGTCATCGGATTTTTTTGGGGCGGGTGGGTCACCGGCGCAACCGCCAACAAGCTTGCGGCCGAGCAAGCTAGCACCGCAGTCGTGACAGTTCTCACGCCTATCTGCGTGGAGAAGTTCATGCAGAATGCCGATGCGCAAGCAAACTTGGCCGCCCTGCGAAAAATCTCTTCCAACTGGCAACAAGGCGACTACTTGGAGAAAGGCGGTTGGGCGACGCGGCCTGGAGCTAAGTCTCCAGACTACGAGCTTGGAAGGGCGTGTGCAGCGAAATTGATGGAAGCCAAAGCAGCATCCCAGTGAGCTCGATTGTGCCCCGCGACCTCGTCCATATCGGCAAAATGGCGTTGGCCGATGATATCGCTCTGCTTGTATCGTGTAGGCCTGGTCTGACCGAACTAGCCCTTGCCAAATCTCTGTTCGGTCGCATGGGCTATCAGCAGCGGGTCAATTCGATCTGTCGGCACCTTTTCAGGGAAGGCCGCGTCGAGCGGCATGGGACCGGCGGTCCCGGCCATCCGTTCACGTACTATCCAGGACAGATCAACCGTCGAGGCCAGACACTAGTTCTGTTCTCTTAACGCACAATAGGGAACTCGCGTCACTTCCGCATTTCGTAAGTCGTAGGAGGCAACGCAAATGACCCGACTTCTCGTAGTGACCGCGCTGTCCCTGTTTCTGGGCCTAGATGCTTCACATGCGCAAACTTCGTTGCACAAGCAGAGAGTGAATGAGCAAATCGATGAGACATCATGTGCTTCTGCAAACTGGCTGTCACGGACCGCTCAGCTGGCAGAATCGACTCAGAGTGACATTCGTGAAGCTGTTTCCATCGCGATTGAGGTATGCGGCGATAGCGCGCGACTAAGTGGCAACTACGTCGTTGCAATGAAGTGGTGGCGCAGAGCCGCTGAAAGAGGAAACACATCAGCGCAAATGAAGCTGGCTTACCTTTATGGGGATGGCCGTGGTGGCACCCCCACAGATTATACTGAGGCCTACAAATGGTATGACATTGCCGCCGCGATCGTTGGCGCAAAAGTAGATCGGCTTCCTGTTGCAGCAAGTCACAACGGCGAAAAGGATAATTCAGATCAACTTTGGTATCGCGATCAGGTCGCCAAGCATATGACGTCCGAACAAATCGCCGAGGCCCAGAGGTTAGCCCGTGAATGGAAGCCCGAACAATAGGACCGCATCAATTCCATAAGCGCCCGTCGTCGACCGTTAGGGGCTCGCCAAACACGGGCTTGCTCAGATCTAGATGATTCTCTCTGCGATCTGTTAAACGTGAATATCGGCATTGAGTATCGTATCTGGGGGCTTCCGGCCGCGTTTGAGTGGGGGCCCCAACAAACCAAGGTCCAAAATGGTCCATGTCGAAAGCGGCCAGAAATAAGTCACACACAATCGGAGGCGCCAGGAAAGGGAACTGCATGTTCAAACACACCCAATATCGTGCAAAAGGAACCGAGCAAAACGACTTAGCCAACGACAAGGCATCAACCCTCGCAGTGCTCGCGGATAATGAGCAATGGGTCGCCGATAATTATAATAAGACTGTAACGATTTCGGAGCAGGACCGCTCAAAATGTGTTGCTCTCACGGCCGAGGAGGATACGGTCCTGCGATGTCTTGGAGCCGCGCTTATTATGCAATGGAATACACTGCCTGCCAAGCTGCAAAGAGAGTTGTTCGACGATGCCGGCGACATGGGCGAGTTGTTGGATACTTCTGCCCTAAGAGGACAAATCGCTCGGTTCCTACACACGCATAAGAACGACGAGCAACGGCGGTGACAACGATGATTAAATCAAAGCCAGGGACTCGCGAAGAAGACAGGCGAACCGAGGACGAGATCGCCCGGGAAAAGCTGGGCCCGCGCGGCATACCTGGTGCGCCTGATACAGCGAAAATGACGCCGCAGGAGGACAAGAATATGCCCAAGTCCGGCGAGTTTGACGGTCACACCGCCTAGGTCAAATTCTTCTTGGTTGCAGGAATCACCAAAGCGGCTGGGCGCTTCAAGAGGGTCTGCTTGGGCTCACCTCCAGCGGCGCCGAGTTATTCCTGATTTTTCGAATTTCCTCGGAATCACTCGACCGTCGGCAATTAAGCGATACCCCTTTCCATCGCACTCCCGACACTCATTGCCGTCGAAAAGGCCGGTCGCTTTACAATGCTCGCAGGGAGCAGGCTGTTTATCGCTCATTCAAAACCCAATTTTTCTTCCCGGTGATTTAGCTCGAATATCGACGACGTATCGCAGCAGCTGTCGGGCAGATCTCACGCTGTCCGCGCCACGGTGCGCCCCTGCTCGTTCAAAACCACGCTCAGGAGCGAGCTGTGCACTTCGAGATGGCCGTTGTAGTCGATGAACCCTAATTCGCGAAACTTGTTCATGAAGTGGCTCACGCGCGATCGAGTTGTTCCGATCATCTCGGCGAGTACTTCTTGACTGATCTTTGCAACGATTGGCTCCGGCCGCCCCTCCTTACCGAAATTTGCCAGCAGCAACAGGAGCCTCGCCAGCCGTTTCTCGGTCGAGTTGAAGAGCTGATCAACTAGGTCTTCCTCAACACGGTCTTTCCTTGCCAGGATATGCGACACAAACATTTCCGAGAACGCCGGTTCGTCATGAAGAAGACGCTGGATTTCAATCTTGCCAACTCGCATGATCGTGCATTCGCTCATGGTAACAGCCGCCGCCAGCCGCTTTGGTTGCCCGATCAAACATCCTTCTCCCAGGAACTCATCTGCACCAAGCAGCGCGACCACTGCTTCCTTGCCCTGCTTGGATACCACCGTGATTTTGATTTTGCCCTTTTTGATATAGAACACTGCGTCCGCGGCATCGCCCTGCGAAAAGATGATTTCGTTCTTCCTATGCGTCGAAATGCTGCGGCCCTTGGCTGCAGTTTCAAAAAAACGTCCAAGATCGAACCCGGTCTTGGCCGTTCGTTCGGATGACCCATTCCGTCGGGTCATCTCGGTGTGCTTTGAACTTGCCGCACGAGCCATTTTACGACTGCCTTTGCTGACGTATTTAGCGCACCGTCACAAATGCGGCTGAACCGACCCCAACCCGCGGCCATTAATTCCGATGTTTGCCTGCCGATGGCATCGGTGCTGCCGATGGAAGAGTAGCGACTTCGGTGCGTCGCCATTTTGACAGCTCTCAGCCACCTGGTAACCGCCTAATACTATGTGGGGTTCCGGGGTCGGGGGGCAAGAGCGTCTCCGAAGATAAAACGCGCCCCCGGCAGTCATGACGGCGCCGGTGTGCGGCCCGTTGGAATGTTGGAATGCCCGAAAAGCCCGCGTGGTAATCGAGCTCACGTCGAAATGGACTCGCGCACGCCGCAGAGCCAACAGCCCAAACGATTGCAGCCATGGGCGACGAATCGATGCCGAGGGAAGAACAGAAGAGGCGCGAGTCCAAACTTACCCTGAAACGAGAATACTTGCCCCTGCCTCCGCAGTGTTGCGGGAGCCGCCTGATGACGCGCCTACACAACAATGGCTTGGCTATTAGGCGAAGCTATTTCTTAGCGTACTTGACCTCTGGAAACCCGAGGTCTCGGAACATTGTCCTTGGTGACCGCTAGATTTTTCGATGCACTGCGCGGTCAGTTCAGGTGGTAGCTCGCGCCCGAAGAGCAGTGGCCCCGATGTGCGAATCAGTCGAGGCCACTCCTGATAGGGCGGTGGACTATTTATTTCTGTTGGCTCTTATTGTTTGCCTGGGTCGAATGCTCGTGAGCTGCCTTGGATTTTTGAACGGCTTGAGCGGATTGCTGCTTCGCGCTCACATGGTCGTTGGTGCCGTGCTGTTGCGCGGCGGTCCGGTGGGCTTTCGCGGTCTGTTCGTGATGTTCCGCTGCGGTCTCGTGCATATCTTTTGGCATGGTGACTCTTCCTTGTCTTGTAAGGTCCGGATGCGCAGTTTAAGCCGCGTGTGCACACTGTCCCCAAATGACTCTATTTCTGAGCAGAAATGCTCACTTTGGCAAACATCGCCTCCGCGATTTCAAGACTCATCTCTCCCTATTAGGCATAGGCCGCGTTTCGTCATCGAATAGACATAGCAAACGCCTCCCGCCGTTGCCGCGGGCGACGAGGCAGGCACGGCCCCGACTTCCGTCCACGGCGATGGGACACGACGGAGCCCGGTCACTTCGGCCGACAAGCGATGCCTTAGTTCTTAGATTGTTTGGTCCCGCCGACGGTGTCAAGTTATCCCACTTTTCCACCGCTGCTCAGAGTGAGCGATTTGACACAGATTCCGAAAACTATACGGCTCAAAGTTAATAGATGCCGGGCGCTTTCAAGCCCCCGCCCCCAAGTGCCCGTGCGGTATGCGTGCGTACGAGACCCCAGCGAGGCCTAGCTGGGGTCTTGCGTTTTTGGAGCAGCTAAAATGAAAACAGGGACATAGCCCGCGCCTAGAGTTGCCGGGTTAGCCTCGAACAAAAGTCAGAGCTGTGCGTTGCATCAATACGACTTCGCCCCTTTCATACCCGATGGTCCCTCATGCCTGTAGTTGAGCAATTGTTGTCGCCCGGATGCGCACCCGCGTGCTGGTGCGGAAAAGAAATGCAGGCAGGCAAGTGCTCACTGGCGGCAGGAAATCACACGCATGTCCGAGTCTACGGATGCGCGGCGTGTCACCACGAAATGCGTATTACCGTATGGGGAACGGACGATTTGACACCACCAAAGCTCGCGTCAGCAGACTGTGAGCTTGATTTGCGCGGCCCCACGCGACGTAGTTCGACACAGGGCGCGGACGGGCTGACGCGGCCTGACCCCGAGCGGTCAGTTTTTCGCCCGACGTAACTTTTTGCTGCGCTTTCGACAAGCGCGACGTGCGGACCTACAGGTTGACTTGGCGGATAGGGCACGATGATCCTGACACGCGACGTGGCGCGGCGACGACTTCAGGCAAATTGATCTTAATCCGAGGATGGTGTTAGGCGCTCGTATTCGCCGCAGCGGCGAGCGTCCGCTCAAAGCGGCAAACGATCTCTGCGCGCACCGTTCGCTATCTCCGACAATTTGGCATATTCGATCGCTTTGGCGCGACATTGCTCAGCAGTGAATATCCCAGTGAAACCGTTAGACCCCGGCGGTACCGCCCGGCCCGGTGGACGAGCGATGTGCGTGTAGAATTGTTCACCACCCCCGCTCAAACCGGTTGAAGCGCATTGTGGTCTAACACGCGAACGTGTCCTCATGGCCAGCAACTATTAGCAACCACCGGGCATTGTCGACTTGAATCTAATAGGAGAAACTCGTGTTTCACAAAACAATCATTGCTATCACTGCCGCTGTCGCGCTCGGTTGTCTGCCTGTCTCGACTAATGCGTTAGCTGCCGACCACCTCGGCGACGGTCACAGCGGCCGAAAAGCAGTAAGCGGACAAGCAGTGAGCGGACATGCAGCGGGCGGACACGCCAAGAGCGGATATGCTCGTGGCGGTCACGGGGCGCGGTACGGAGGCGGCAACTACGGGGGCAGTGGACCGATCTATGACACTTGCGCTGGCTACCATGGCAACGGCTGCCCAGGTTTCGGCGTTCCCTATGTCGGCGGTTTGATAAATGGCGTGCTGGGTGGCTACTGACGGCGCGCGCTTGAATCACGGCGGCCGCCCTTTCTCCCGAGTGGAAGCCGGCCCCTCCGATCGGTTCACTTCAGCCAGTTATCGAGCTACGAGGGGGATAGAGAGAAAAATGCAATTTACATAGCGGAAGGAGATGACCTGGCTTTCAGAACCGTGGAGGAAGTAGCCGTGGATTTTAACGAGGCTCAGCTGACATGATCAAACATTGATCGGTTGGAGCCGTCGCGGAAAGATTAGCGCGTCGATTCTACCGCCGGCCAACGAAACGCCGGGTCGCTGTTTACCTAAGCGAGCTCGCCGGGAGTGCAAGACATTTCGCGCTATCCTGCCGCGGTGCCCAAGTTGTGCCCAGCCCACGCAGCCGATCCGAAGAACGCCAAGAATTGGCGCATTGGACGATGTTCGCACCTTCGAATGCGGAACATGCAGCGTCTCGCCTCTCGAGGAATGCGGCTCCACATCCCAAGGCCGAAACCGGCCTTGGGATCTCAATATTTTGCAACTCCACGACAGCGACGCCTAAGTGAATAACAATTACATCGGTGTGAGCAATATCGCTCAGAAATGCATTGAGTCGAAGATCAATATTATACACGAAACGCCCGATCAGATCGGGAAACAATGAATCCATCACGGTACAAAGGAGTTGCATGCCTGTGATACAGACAAACCCCAATGCTGACTTTTGGGTTGAAGTAAAACATCGCCGTCCACTGCCAAAAAGATACACTTGGGAAATTCACCGCAAAGGAGTTTGCCTTTCCGTGGAAGAGTCACGCGGTGAGTTTGGCTCCTGGGAGGAAGCCAGTCAGGTTGGGAATAAGGCGCTGAGGCAGTTTTTGCAGGCGAGCTAATCCGGATCTGTTCATCAGATTTTTACGCACCCGCGGCGCGGCGACACCTCGTCGCGCATCGCCGATCTATGGAAGCTAGAAACGGACTTACCGGAATTGCGCAGTGGAGTCAGTTGTCGCGCTGACTGTCCTTCTGAAGAATCCACGCTCTTACTCATCATTGAGTGGCCAACAATATAGCAAGCTATTTTCCGCTCACACGATGTACTGTTCCATCTTAGCCGGCGTCATGTCCAATCTAGATTGCTCCGATGCCTGTATTCGACTCCAACTCGCTGCGCAAGTGGAGCGGTTTGTTGATCGCCTCGATAAAACGGTTTCGATGAAGCCGATCCTACCCGAGGAGAGCGGAACTTTGTTGCGATGCACGCGTTCGTAATCTGCGGGGGGAGTCAAAGGTCATCATGAAAATCGCACAGGTCGCTCCCCTCATTGAGAGCGTTCCTCCCCGTCTCTATGGCGGCACTGAGCGGATCGTTTCCTACCTGACCGAAGAACTCGTAAGGCTCGGGCATGATGTGACACTCTTTGCAAGCGGGGACTCGATCTCAAGCGCTGCGTTGGCTCCATGTTGTACTCGTGCGCTCCGCCTTGATCCCAGGGTGTTCGACGTCAATCCGCACTATATGCTGATGATCGACAACGTACGCGAGCTTGCGGAGGAATTCGACGTTCTTCATTTTCACATCGATCTATTCCATTTCCCGCTTTTCCGCTCGTTGGCAAGCCGGACCCTGACCACACTCCACGGCCGACAGGATTTGGGGGATCTTGGGGCCTTCTACTCTCGCTTCGGCGAAATGCCGTTGGTGTCCATTTCGGACGACCAGCGCAAACCACTGCCCCACGCCAAATTCATGAGGACAATCCACCACGGCATTCCGGCTGACCTGCACCGGCCGTCGTTCGAAAAGGGAAAATACCTTGCCTTCCTCGGACGGATTTCTCCGGAAAAGCGTCCGGATCGAGCGATCAGGATTGCGCGCGCTGCTGGCATACCTCTGAAGATCGCAGCCAAGGTCGATAAGGTCGATGAAGAGTACTTCCGCAGTGAAATACTCCCGCTTATCGACGACCCGGATGTCGAATTCATCGGGGAGATCAACGAGCGAGAGAAAACAAAATTCCTAGGCGAGGCAGCCGCTCTGTTGTTCCCGGTGGACTGGCCGGAGCCGTTTGGCCTCGTAATGATCGAAGCCATGGCATGCGGCACGCCGGTGCTCGCGTTCCGTTGCGGGTCGATCCCCGAGGTCATCGAAGATGGCGTTACCGGCAAAGTGGTCGACAGCGAGCAAGAAGCTGTCGCGGCGCTGCCGGAAATTTTGTCTTACGACCGCTGTGCGGTGCGGCAACGGTTTGATGAAAGATTTACCGCTACGAGAATGGCCAAAGATTATGTGAGTACTTATCGTCAGTTGTTGAGAATGCGCACCTACACCGCCCAAAGGCGGAGCCCCTGGCTGCGTCGAGGCGGCCTCAACGGCGGCAATGGATCAATTCCAGTGTCAATTAAGAGGCCGCTTCCGGCTTTGGCCCAGGCCAGCGCGAATTCCGAGGTTGATCCAATCAGAATGCGCGTAGTCGATTTATCAACGATGTTGCCAAGCCGTGATCCTGAGACGATGGGAGCGGACGAAAACGTTATCCGCGTTTCTGCGGTCGGCAAAGAAATACCTGATATTAAGTGAAGCCGCGATTTTGAGCCCGTTCATCGCGTCAGCACCCCGATATGATCGAACTGGTCAGTTAAGCGAATGCAATGCCTTCCAAAACCGCCGTGCAGATTTCTCCAAGCGAGGCATCGCCTGAGGCCCCGTTTTATATCGCGGCGACGCAGGCCGTAGGCCGGCCGCGCCGTACGCTAAAAGATGGCGACACATTTGCTGTCCTCGACAGTTACGGTGATATCACTGCAACGCCTGGGGCGCCCAACGGCCTATTTTATCAGGATACGCGGTATCTCTCTCATCTCGAATTGCTGATCAACGAGAAGCGCCCACTTCTGCTTGGCTCCAATATACACGACGACAATTCTGCTCTCTTCGTCGATCTGACCAATCCGGATTTCATTCTTGGCCAACACGTCGTACTTGAGAAAGACACTGTGCACATCTTGCGCACAATATTCCTCTGGCACGAAACGGCATATCAACGGTGCGGGGTGCGTAATTACGGAGAACTGCCGATCGACCTTCGCCTATCGATATTGTTTGGAAATGACTTTGCCGACATCTTCGAACTACGTGGATCGCGCCGTGAACGTCGTGGTGCCGTCACGGCAAAGCTTCGAGGCGATGACCAGGTCTTGTTGAGCTATCTCGGGCTTGACGCAAGAGTACGGCATACCACGCTAACGTTCGAGCCTCCTCCCGATCGACTGGCGACCGGCGTCGCCGTTTACGACCTCCACCTTGCTCCCGGTGAAATGCGGCCAATCTTTCTAACTGCGGGCTGCGATCAAACGAAAACACGTCCACTCCCGTTCCTGCGTAGTTTCATAGCGGCTCGCCGCTGGATGCGCGAAACAACACGCGGCAGGACATCCGTTCAAACTTCGAATGAGCGGTTCAACGAGATGTTGTGCCAGTCTGCCGCCGATCTTGAGATGCTGACGACGGATACACCGCAGGGCAGCTATCCCTACGCCGGCATCCCCTGGTACTCGACAACGTTCGGCCGCGACGGTCTCATCACGGCGCTCCAGATGCTTTGGTGGAGACCGGACGTGGCGCGTGGCGTGTTGCAGCGTCTGGCCACGTATCAGGCCAAGACAACCGATCCGCTTGCCAATTCTGAGCCGGGAAAAATCCTGCACGAGATGCGCCGCGGCGAAATGGCGGCGCTGCGTGAAGTGCCCTTCGGTCTGTACTACGGAAGCGTCGATTCTACACCGTTGTTTGTTTTGCTCGCCGGTCTTTATGCGGAACGCACTGGCGACGACGCCACCGTCGCCGCGCTGTGGCCCGCCATCGAAGCGGCCTTGCACTGGATCGATGGTCCAGGCGATCCGGACGGAGATGGATTCGTTGAATACAAACGAGCAACCGAACAAGGTCTCGCCAATCAGGGCTGGAAGGATTCCCACGACGCGATATTTCACGCTGACGGACAACTGGCCGAAGGCAATATCGCGCTGGCCGAGGTGCAAGGTTATGTCTACGCCGCCAAACGTGCGGCGGCACGCGTAGCGCAGCGTCTTGGGCATGAGGCCCTTGCGCTTAAACTCGATGCTGAAGCGACCCGTCTCGCGGAGCGCTTTGAGGCCGTATTCTGGTGCCCGGAGATCGAGACTTACGCACTTGCGCTCGACGGCGCCAAAAATCCCTGTCGCGTACGCACGTCCAATGCCGGTCAGGTCCTGTTCAGCGGCATTGCCGGTTCCGATCGCGCCGCATGCGTTGCCGCTGGATTGATGCAGCCGCGCTTCTTCTCCGGTTGGGGAATTCGCACGTTGGCGAGAGGAGAAGCCCGATACAATCCGATGTCGTATCACAATGGATCGGTCTGGCCGCATGACAATGCGCTTATCGCACTCGGTCTCGCACGTTACGGGCGCAAACGATCAATCGAAACCCTCTTCGAGGGCCTGTTCAGCGCCGCGACGTACATGGACCTCGGGCGGTTGCCTGAATTGTTCTGCGGCTTCAAGCGACAGCGTGGCTATGGGTCGACGCTCTACCCCGTCGCCTGCTTGCCGCAGGCCTGGGCCAGCGCGACGCCGTTCACACTGCTCGAGGCTTCGCTTGGCCTAGAATTCGATCCGTACAATGGTGAAATCCGGCTGCGCAATCCTCGCCTGCCGGCATTTCTGGATGAGGTCATCCTACGCAACCTGCAGCTCGGTCAATCGACCGTCGACGTGAGAGTGTTGCGCCGTAACGATACAGTTTTGCTTGATGTGCCTTCGGCCAACGGCGATATTCGCGTTTCGATTGTATGACCGGCTGACCGCCGGCCTCTGGCAACCGAAGACGTTGACGTGTGCTATGAAAATCGTGCGCGGCCGTGAGCGGACTCGGTTGACGACGAAGCGGCTTGTGTCAGTTATTGGCCCCATCTCAAACGTCGTGCGACGTCCGACTTAAGTCCGAGGAGAGTTCGATTCTGTTGAAAAATTCGGAGTGACGGACGCTAGAATTTGATGAAATGACGAACTCGCACACCAGCAAGCTCTGCTTCTGCGTTCCCTGCTATCATCTCTAGGCGGTGCTTCGACTAATTCATAACCCAGCGTGTAAGGTCCGTCTCGTGCGGGTAGTTGCGCCATGCAGTGCGGACAGAACGCCTGCTCACCAGGTTTCGCAGGTTCACTGCGCTGGCGCTTCAGCAGTTTGGCATCACACGCTGGACATGAGTAGTTTTTGGGAGTCATTATCGTTACCCCTGCCGCACGGCGCCAGCCCGATGACGATGTCTCTCATATTCAGCGGAGCTTTCTCCGGAATTTTATCAGGATAATTGGCGCGCCGCAAAAAACTGATACAGCGCCTTGTTCCCCGCACTACTGGCCTCTTCGCAGGAGCCAAACTGATCGCGCGACTCCTTCATGGAAGGGCAAAATCCTTTGCGGTGAATTTCCCAGATCTACCTTCTTGGCAGACGGCGGCATCTTTCAGTTCAACCCAAAAGTCTGCGAATAGCGATTCACATTGTGATGAAGATTAGTTCTGTTTTTGAAACTCTGCCATTGCGCCGAACGACGACATCAATTTCCCGAACCTACCGACTTGCTATTGCGCTTTACGTCTCAGCACCACACTTAGACAAGTACGGCAGGCGGTAGCTTGCCGGAGAGCTGCTGTAAAACGAGAAGGTACCGAAACTCTCGTTTGTCACCATGGGCAGCGCTGATGCCGTCGGTAGGCACGATAATACTGAAAATTTAGATCTGGTCGGGTCTGCTGTCGTCGGCGCCGCTGCAGCGTGCCGCGCACGTTCCTCTCATCGAAAGGCCAAAACCATGCAGCGAAGCCAAACGGCATTGCAGTGAGCCGACATTCTGGACCTCGATCGCCGCGCGCTTGGGACGTGACGGCTATTCGAAGGATATCTCGCTCTCTTGTTTGGAGACAATAAATGACAAACGCATCCACGGTCGAAGAGACCGGGGTCGCCTTCGATTACGGCGCCGAGGCGGAGCTGTTCCCCACCCGCAATCGGAAATCGAAGCGACAACCGATCGGCTACAGACGTTTTGCGCAAGCTGCGGAGGCCGTCCGCTTCGCGATCGAGGAGCTTCCACCTGAATTTCTTCTCGGAGCCCGCCTCGAAGTCGATGAGGAGAGATACGACGGCGGGGGAATTCGTCGGCTGTACGAAAGCGCGGACTACCCATTAGTGCGCCGCCGGGCGGCTTAGCGCGTTGGATCTTGCGAAACGAGGAGACGAGGCGAGCGAGTGGGCCGTGAATGTGTCCGGTGTGAAGGCTGCTACCTTTTCTCGATCCCGCTAGAAGCGTCGTATCTGGCTCACCAGCGCGCCCCACGCGGTCGCGCCGACAAAAAAGGAAGGTCCGATGCATTATTATATTCCGCAGATGCTACCGGAATATGTGGAGGTGGAACCGCACGTCTTCCAACCTTATTGCGACGCAACAGTAGCGGGCTGGCGCAACGAGCAACGCCTGGCAACGCGGCAAGGCAAGCACCAACGTCCAGGCGTCGCGCAGATGGTTCTGCTTGCCGACAAGCTCCAGATTGCCGAGAGCGTGCCGCTGCACCCGTATTTGGTGAAGCTGGGCGACCTGGAAAAATTCAGGTTCCTGTTAGATCGCTAAGGCCTCCGCAATAACGGAATTTGCTCGGCCCTCGATTGAGGTCTAGGCTACTTCCATGGAGTACAAGGGCGTAAGATACACCATCCGCACAGGGATCGAGCGAGAGCGATGGTCCGTGGCCATTCATCCCGCGGGAGTCGAAATGCCGGGGAAGGTCATTAGCGGAAGACGCGACGCCGCGGAGAAGATGGCGCGGTGCTTGATAGACAAATGGCTCGAGCGGCACCCGCGCAAGGCGCTAAAGGTCTATCTTCCAGGCTGAGAAATGCCACCTAACAATTCAATGCGGCTGCCGTGTGATTAGGGAAGCCCTGGCAAAACCCACAAGTTGACCCATGCATTAGCGCGCGGCAGCCGCCTGCCGAACACGGACCCTCGTAAGATCGACCCTGGGCTTGCCATGCGCACTCCTCAATCTCTCGTGGTTGTCCGCGCAACGGCCCTCCCGCCCTTTGTGAGTGCTAATTGTTGCGGCCCCCTCGTTTGCGGTTATGCAGTTCGGTCGCTAACTCCTTTCATCCTGGAGTGCTGCGCGCAATGAGCGCAACACTAGATGACGCCGCCTGCCTCCACGCCATGTCCAATTACAGCGCACTGGCAATGCGCACACCGTGGCGCGAAGGCGTGTATCGCCCATTCGAAGCTGTCAAATGTCATGGTCTACGCTCCGCCGCGTCCGGGCTGTTTCCTGCCAGCCGACCGAGCCGCTTCGTCGGGATGCAAATCTACGCCGTACACCCATTCCGTTATGAAGCGCTCGTCCTCATGGCGGACAAGAACTTCGGGGGCGTGACCGTGCACACCGTCGCGTTCCGCCAATTCTATTGCAGCACAGAGCGCCTGTGCTTTACTTGGGAAAGTTGCGGTAACGCGGCGATGGGCATTCTTGATTTCCCATGCGCCATTGTGGTTCATCACAACATATCGCGATTTATGCAACTTTTTTCTCCAACTTATGTGTTTCCACATTCATCAGAAGACAACGCACTGGCACGCCTGCAGTTCTCACACTTTTGAACGGATGGTGCGTCAATATCTGGAAAGTCGGAGCCCGCGCCTAAGCCTGCCTTCGACCGGTGCGGATCACTTTTGGTCTGGAACCCACAACCCAGGTCGTGGTGTTGCTGTCGTACTTGAAACCAGGTGCGCTTTTGGAGCGCGTCCTTGGTCGCGTTCATTACCAAGTGTACTTTGTTGTTCTTTGTTGTCGCTTGGACTTCCTCAAACGTCACCGCGACATCTTTTTCGCCGGCATCGAGGAACCCGCCGATACCAATAGTGAGCGCGCTGATTTTGCCAGACTTGTCAACGAGAACGTCCATGATCTGGCCAATCTTGGCATTGTTTGGATCATAGACGTCCTGTTTGTACCAATCGGTCACGGTCTGCGCGCTGCCTGGTGTCGACGTTTGCAGTATCTGTAGGCTCGCTCAGCAATTGATCCATCAGAATTCCACTCGCCCAAGGAGACCGCCGATGACAAAGATCTTATAGTGGCAACGCTGCTTCGATACGGTTGTTGCTCGAGCGACTTGACCTTATCCGCCTCTTGGTAGCGTCTTGTTGTCGCAAGGCTCTGCCAGCTCGCGGCACAGGCGCGACTAATTTCCATAACGAAACGGTTATCCATGCCTTCGCGTTTTTTCGGCGGGTTCGCGAATCGCCGGCGGCAAGGGCCGCGATCGATCGCAAGAATCGAAACGGCCTGACAGGACCGCGCCGGCTCCGTCTTTTCATCTTGCAGGCTTCTCATTTTGCACGCTCGGGATCGTCCCCGCTCCCAGAACACTCACATTTTTTTTCGTTCCGCGAATTTGACGAAACTCTGTTTCTCATTCGAACCTTGGCGTGAGTTTTGAATTATTCTCGGTGGTTGGCTTGTCACCAGCAACGAGACCACGACGAACAACAAACGGAGTGTTCAAATGAGATCAAAGCAGATTCTGATGGGGGCTGCGGTCATTGGCTGCCTAGCTGCAACGATGACGTCGGGGGCATATGCTCAGGAAGCCAACACCACTGGTCAGTTGAACGCGCGTACCGGCCAACAGCCCGCGACCAGCGCTCAACCAAATGGGTCGATGCGCCTAGGCCAAGGCGCCAATATGAACGCACAGCTCAACGCGCGCGCCAACAGCAACGGAACGTCCGCGAACGGGCAGTTGGAGCGGCGCGGCTTTGCCAATGAGAGCCGCACGCGTGCCTCTGTGCGTGAGGGTCGTGGCTACGCCGCGCAGCGCGGAATGCGTGGTGAGCCTGGCCCGTACGCGCGTGTTTCCGCGGAGCGTTACGGCCGTGGCTGGCGCGGCGAGCGCGGATTGTATGCTAGCGCTGGCGTGGAAGGCGGCTACCGAAATTGGCGCGGTGAGCGCTTGGCTTATCGCGACCGCGGTGTGGGCGTCGGCATAGCGGCCGCGGACCATGGCTATCGCACCGGGCGCCTCTACGCCTATGCACCGACGTACGACGCCGGCTACGCGACAGGTCCCTACGACAACTACGCGCCTGGCTATGATGCCGCCGTGACTACAGGTCCGTATTACACGCCAGGTTGGAACGTCGCTTACGCCGGTCCTTACTATGACTACGCTCCCCGCGTCAGTTTCGGCATCGGAATCGGCCCGGTCGGCATCGGCTTCGGTCCGGCCTGGGGTTGGTAGTTAAGCAGAAATACGGAACCGGCCGCGCCGGCCCGAGCCGGCGCGGTCATTCTTTTCGTTTCTGTGTAGTTCTTCGGTAATCTTTGCCACGGAAGCTGAGCATTCCCGCCGTCGCCGGTGCGAACCCGTCGTATGGCCGGAGATTTAACCAGCCCGTAGCCACACAACGAGGCGCTGCTATTGCCGCACGTACAAACCGAGGATGCCATGGGCCCCTTTCGAAAGACACTTTCAAATGATCTGGTTCCCATCCATCCGGATAACAGCAACAACACGATTGGGTGATTTTGCTCGAGGCCGGCACCATCATTGGGCCATCGCCGCAACGGATTCGCGTAGCGCGCTGGATGCAGGAAAAAAAGATCGTCAAGAAATACGACATGTTTCTGCGCACGAAGTATTTCATTGTGGTCGAGGGCTATAATCCGCGCATTCATGCGCTTTACTTTTGTCCACAGCTGTTTCGCCACGACTCGGGCAGGCTCGTGCCGCTGGAAGGCGAGGAGATCGGCCAGCTTATCGCGCGCGCGGTTGAGGCCAGTGCAATTGAACGTCGTCCTTGGTACGAGCCGATGGAGAAGCTGCCGCAGGACCCGCTGATCAACGGCGCCATGGTTGGCGAATTCGACACTCTTGTGGTCGAGTTGCCTCCGAAGCAGGAGTTCTTGCCGACCGCCGGCCAACAACTGTTGGGCCGCCCTAGCCTGCGCGTCGAAGCTTCTTGAATCGCATTCAGAGCTAGTCCTCGTATTTGTCTGGCTTCGTCTCGTTAAGGAACATCCATAAGAAGAGCGTCGCAAGAGCAGCCACAACCGCGAGCAGCACATAGCCCAGGTGCGGCCCGACCGCCTGAAAAATGAACCCGGTGCCGGTCGTGCTCAGGGAGGCAGCGAGGCCGCTCAGTGCACCCAGCGTACCGGTCGCAAGATTGAAGCGCCCGGTACCCGCCGTTAGGTCGGCGACAACGATCACCGTAAGGACGCCGATCACCGCGCCGGTCATGCCGCTGAGGATTTGTCCGAACAGCAGTGCCGGATAGGCGGCGCTGGCGGCGAGCACGAATCCGCGCACCGGCTCGAGTGCAAAGCCGATCAAAAGTAATGGTCGCCGGCCTCTTTTCTCTGAATGGAAACCGACCCACGGCGCCAAGATGGCAACCACGATCTGCGGAACTACGATCAGACCCGACATCCAAATGGCCGCGTGATCGCCGCGCGTGGTCGCAAGATTTTCACCCATCATCGGCAGCATCGACGCGTCGGCAAGCTGAAAGAGAACGATCGCGGCTGTGAACAGAACAAGCTCGCGGTTTTTGGCAAGGGGCGAGGACGCGTGTGGTGGAAACGGCGGGCTTGTCGCGCAACCTTTTGCCGCGCAATTGCTTGTTGTCCGATTGTTTGTCTTCGGACGCCTTACCACCCTTGGCATTGCGGGCGCGCGCATAGTCAATTTCGTTGCTGTCAATAAAGTTGAGCGCAATCAGCGCCGGAACGCAGAGCGCCGCGGCGGAAATGAAGATGGCGCTTTTGGCGATATATGCACCGGCCACGCCCATGAGCGCGCCAGTCAGTGCGTGACCGGCGGCGGAATAACGATAGTTCCGGCCCGTACGCACCGACATAGCGCTGCGTCCGACCAAGCCAAGACTGATGGCGCCGATGGCAGGCGTAATGACACCGGCCGTCGCGCCCTGTAAAATTTGTGCGATGAAGACTGAAGCTATGTCGGGCGCGAGCGCGAGAATAAGGGCCGCGACTGCGGTCATGATGATGCCCGCCGCCGCCAGGCCGCGCTTCCAAGTGACCGCATCGGCAAGCGCACCCCCCGGAATCTGGCTGAGCATGCCGGCGATAGCGCCGACCGACAGCGCGATACCGATATAGGCAGACGACCAACCCAATTGCGCCAGATAGAACGCCACGAACGAACCGAAGCCGGTCTGCACGTCGGCAATGAAGAAATTCATCCAGTCGAGACCGCGACGGCTCCGCGCCGACGCCGGCGTATGTAGAGATCGTCTTGCTTCGCGATAACGCCCCGCCGCGTCGCGAAATCTGAAAGTGCGATGACTTGCGATGGAGTCCATATCAAGTGCGCCGCTTCAGGGACCGCAAAAACGCTGACAGAATCGTTGGGGCGGCGACAATAAGGAACGCCGGCTGGAGACTACCTGTTCCCGACGTCGCCGCGTTCTACGGGCCAACGAATCAAGGCGCCAGCGAGCGCCGGTTAATGCGTGACGCGCGGGACAGTTCGTCGTGGGATCATGCAGGAACAACAGAACTTGTCCAGCGCCCAGCGGCGCCTGATGTTTGACGCTCGAGGGGCGAGCCGCGAGGTGGAACCCCAAAACGTTCAGCGCCGTTCTCAGCAACAACGAGCGCAAGGAACTAACGGCGGAAAAATCTCGCCGTTAACGCCCGAATTGATGCAGACGTGCCGTCCGCAGAACTATGGCATTAGGTGGGACTACCAGAGCGCTGCCATTTCACCAAGCGGACACCCGGTTGGCGAGAAAGCTCTTCGACCACTTGCGGAATGGCGACATCGCGCGGACGTCGAAGCTGGCGCACATTGAGGCTATATTCACGTAGCGAGTCGCTCGTCGCGACGCCGACATCGGCGACCTCGATGCCGTTGTCTTGTAGGCGAGCGCGAATGTCGCGTTCCAACAAATTGCCTCCTTCAATTGTCACTAACAATCTAACGTAGTGCTCAACAACCAAGGCGTCTTCTAGCCATTTGAGGCCCCAAAGCACAACGACGCCGACCGCTGTCGCGACAGCTCCAAGCAGGAGTTGACCGCCGCCGAAGCACAAGCCAACGACCGTCACGTACCAGAGGGTCGCTGCCGTCGTTACGCCAACGACGATTTCGCGTCGGCGTAGAATTGCTCCGCCGCCGATGAAGCCGACGCCGGTCAAAATGCCCAGAGGCAGCCGCATCAGATCGTTCATGACGAACGAGTCGGTTGATCTGCCAGAAAGCGTGAGCAGGTAATTGACCTGCAGCATCGCGACCGAGGCTGCAAGGCACACAAGGATTGTCGTCCGCAGACCAGCCGCCTTGCCGTGTTCACCGCGATTATAGCCGATCAGCGCACCGGCGATCAGCGTGCACACGATGCGCACGCCTAAATCGGTCCAAGTGACAGTGAGCGGCATCATCCTCTGACCAACAGTGACGCCAGCAACGCACCTATCTCCCAAAGCCCTCACCCCAACACGGGCCCCTGTTCGAAATCTGCGCCTTGCAAGCCTCGTGGCCGAAACCCTCGCGGCTGCCTGCCCTGATGAGTATAAACTGCTGACAGAAGGGAGCGTTCCCCCGCCTAGGTCGGCCCATACCAAAACCTCAAGGCGAGAATCCCAATAACAGGGGTCTTGTCTTGGCAGAGAATACCCAAGCTGCAATGCAGCGCGCCTGCAGTCTCCGCAGCGTTGCGGCCGCTTTAGCCGCCGCTTATCCCAACGCATAGCTGTGCGAAAAGTAGCTCCGTCTTGGCCGTGTGGTGGTATTTTGTATCGAAGAGTTCGGCAGTCGGCTCGACGAATCCATTTGCTATCAAGTGATCAAGAGCCAGCCTTTTATCTGTCGTCAAATTCTCCGCCCATTTCACGCTCCATCCGCCCACGATATCACATAGGATAGCTAGCTCTTGGTTGGTGATCGTGACGGCTTCAGCCATTTGACCGCTCCTACAAGCCCTCAACGTCCATCTTCGCTCACTTTAGATGCTTGACCCGCCAACGAAGTGTTGCGGATCACACCACAGAAAGGCTCGTTCGCGCGGCTAAAGCCTAACTGTGATTTGTCAAAGTTACAGAGTTTCTCCCATATCTTACCGAAAATCCGCCACTGCCTGATCGATGGAACTTTGCGGCCTTCGTACAGTTTCACTGGGACACCAAAATCAGGCGGCGCCTAATTTAGACGCTCAGAAGCAGCCTGATAATTGGGTACAACTCGATTACTGGGCGCAGGCAACCTCGAGTGCGTCGAACCGTAGACTTTCGAGTTGGAGCTTAGGAAGCAACAGAACGCATCTTTCAAGGCGCAAGCTAGCCGATTGGAAAGGCGGTAACGGGCAATGAGTCGCGCGTTCGTCAAGGAACCCGAAGATCACGTGGTTGAATTTCCGGATCGTCCAATATCCCCCAATCGCAACTTCGTGACTGCGGAAGGTTTACGGGCGATCGAGACTGCGCTCGGGCGTTTCAAGGCGGCCCACCGAGCAGCAATCGACAAAGGCGATAAGCGGGCTGCCGCAGCGGCTCTGCGCGAAGTGCGATACTGGACAGCGCGGCATGCGAGCGCCGAAGTTGTCGAGCGAAGGCCTAATCAGGATAAGGTGGCGTTCGGGACGACAGTCACCTTGCGCCGGGATGACGGTCGTGAGCAAACATTCCGAATTGTAGGTGAAGATGAAGCCAATCCGGCCCATGGCACGGTTTCGTATGTATCCCCTCTTGCCCGGGCCGTCTTAGGTCATGGCATGCGAGAAACAATCGAGATTGCCGGCAAGGAAGCCGTCATACTGGACATAAGACATTAAGGGGACTTGCCAACCGCTATTTGCGAATGGCTCATCAATTCACGGCACAGAGCCGACAGCACGGCGGACCGTCGTTGCGCCAGCGCGACCGCAAACCGACCCGCGAGAACGAAATCCCTTATTTGAACGTTAGTTGGTCAACGTGAACCTCGCCTCCGAATTTATGCTCCTAAGGCCTCGGAATTTAGAGTTCTGGCTCAACGTTGCCGCTGCCGCTTTGTTGGTGGTGATGAGCCCGCGACGACGCGCAAGTAAGCGAGGGCCGGCATCGAAAACACAGAATGAACGGCCCTTCGGCGAGCCGCAGAGCTCCGAGAAAACATCTGACGTGGAGCTTCGTCGAGCCCACGAACAAGGCCGCGGCCGTCATGCCATGCATCCTCTGCAGATCCCCTGGCGAGGATGGTACGACATACTTTGGCGCACCTATCGCGAGATGCAGTCGGATCGTCTGTTGTCGATTGCTGGGGGTGTCTCTTTCTTCGTATTGCTGGCGATCTTTCCCGCTATCACGGCTGTGGTTTCGGCCTACGGTCTGTTTTCCAGCCCTTCGGTCATCACCAACAATCTCTCACTCTTGAATGACTTCGTACCCGACAATGTACTCAGCATCGTGCATGAGCAGGCAAGTCGTATCGCATCCAACAGCGGCAGCGCGCTGTCGACCGGCATGATCGTCGGCATTCTGGCCTCGTTGTGGAGCGCCATGAGCGGCGTTAAGGCGATGATCGATGCGCTCAACGTGATCTACGAACAGAAGGAAACTCGCAGCTTCATCAAGCTAAATCTGGTCGCCTTAGCGTTCACGCTCGCCGCGCTCGCGGCCTTCCTGCTGGCGATCGCCTGTATCATCCTCCTGCCGCTAATCCTTTCGCTCATCGGCCTTGGCAGCTTGGCCCAAACGCTCACACGCGTCGCCCGCTGGCCGGTGCTGTTAATGGTCCTATTGGTGGGTCTCGCAGTGCTCTACCGTCACGGCCCGGATCGCCGCACTGCGCGTTCGCAATGGGTGACCGTCGGCAGCGTGTTCGCTGCCGTGACGTGGATCGTCGCGTCATTCCTGTTCTCCTGGTATCTCGCCAGCTTCGCCAATTACAACGCAACCTACGGGTCGCTCGGCGCTGCTGTCGGCGTGATGATCTGGTTGTGGATCTCGACGACAGTCATGCTACTCGGTGCCGAGCTCAACTCCGAGATTGAGCATCAGACTGCGCGTGACTCGACTGTCGGCGCGGACAAGCCACTAGGCGCGCGAGGCGCCGTAATGGCCGACACTGTGGGAGCGAAGCAAAGCTAGTCTCTGATCGCCTGACCTCGAAACGAGAGCGCAGTGATTAGCTCTATCAGACCCGGCTAATGGAGCCCCTTGGTCGGCCGTGCCCGGCACCTCCCTCCCCGAGGCTAACTGACCTATCCACACCCGGGAACGCAGAGGTCGATCCCCACGTTGTCGTCGCGAGGTAAAACGCCATGACACTCAGCCAGCTACTCGCCGACGCCCGACAGCGCGTTCATTCAACCCGATCCGCAAGATTTCGAGATAGTGGAAAGGGAATTTGGACCTTTGCCTCTCGACGCACCAGAAAAAGAAGCGGCTCATCGGTATCGGCTCGCACAGGCTACAAAGATTTTAAGGCTCCATGGTGCTTCGGCACAGCAGCAAACAGCAGGCCGCCACCACTACGGCGAGGAGCCGGCATGACGACGCACATCATATCCGCGCTCATCGTAACCATCTTCTTTGCAAACACCGTTATCGCGTCAGCCCAGGTGTCTTCGGGCGATCCTGCGGCTGCCGAGCAAAATGCCGCCAAACATCCAACGGATGACGCACCGCAAAATAGCGACCCGGAATCACCACGCGATGCCCTGCACCCCGCCGGTCATTCATGAAGACTCGCCGAAGCCGGGCGCGTCGTCTTCCTTGCCGAGAGCTCCCGCTACGATCCGGCCTGGGCCCGGCACAGGCTCTTCCAAACCCTCCACCTCGAGCGCCGCTTCACTCAACTGTCGCAGTCAGCGCGATTCAACGTGACGTGCCGCGATCATTGCAAAGGTCGCTTTGATTCATCCTCGGAAAAAGCCTCTTTGGCAACGTCTTCCTCGACCAAAGCAACCTTGATCCAAGCCTTTGCCATCCGCTGCAATATGTCTCGGTCTTCTTCTTGCTTCGTCTCACGGGCCCATCGCGCGCAGTCGCGGGCGTATTGCCAATATTTCTGAGATGACCCCATGACGCACTCCTCTCGCTATTCACGATGTTGTTGCGGGTTTTGATGCCGCTGCACAAACCGCGGCTCCAATCGAAAGCTGGCGATGACCCTCCTCCTTCAATTGCATAAGGCAACCTCGTAGCGGCTGCCGCGCCAATTTTGCGGCGTACATCCCTTTGCCGTCTATCACCCGCCGCTCGATGGGCGCGACCGCGGCCATCGCGCTTCGCGTAAACTCAACTACCAACCACAACGACCTTAAATTCGCGAGCCAAGCGCGCCGAGCGCGGCCTGGCACAAGCGATCCCGGTCGCGCTCACCTTTTGACGCAAGTTCAATCATCCAAATCGCCATGCTCTCTCGAATAATCGCTAGTTGCCCTCGATCATGAAGCGAGGCGATTGCCTTGTCGTATGCGTCACCGAGTATGATCAACGTCTCGGGATCAAAAATGTCGTACGGACGAATGAATTGCACGATTTGACCCATAGGGGCACTCCTATCTTGCCCTTGCTGGCGGGAGCGCGAATGGTGTCTCGGCCACCGACGGCCAAGGTAGTTGCCGGTAAATTAAATCTGCGCTCAAAACGGTGGCGGCACAATCCGACAAAGTCCGCTTCTACTAATTATCAGCTCATTTATGAACTGGCTTATCAGCTCAGTTATGAGCTGCGACCCGCTCCGAACTGTTTGGGGCTTTTTATCACCCCATATTCTCTCGAGGTTATACCTGCGTTGTCGAGCACGTCTCCGGCCACCCCAAGTCCCTGGCGGAGCAGCTCCCGAACTGCCGCAGCACGGCTCGGCATTCGATGTTGAAATCTGAAATTGTCCAACGCCTTCAGCTCTTCAGGGGACAGCATGATTTGCAATCGCTCTTCCCGCGCGAGACCTGATCCTCCATTTTTGTTTTTCACGGCAAACCTCCAACGAAAGACCTATTTCACTAACAACGCGTCACTTACTCATTTGTTGCAACGGATGTCAGTTTTTCAACTGGCTAAAAAACAGTAGCCAGAACAAGCGACTAATCGGCAGGTTTCGTTTAGCCCGCAGAAGGCCGCAATCGACGGATCCGCGGGGAATGACGCTGTTCCCCCGTGGGAAACAAAATGCCATTCTCAATCAGTCGCGAGGGGCGGCGCGCGACGTCTTGTTCATTCGTTACGCTACCGCAATGGACACGAGCGACGGAACCTAGCTTACCGCCGGTTGTTCACGGGTAGATGCACGCCCTAGGAGTGAGTCTATAACATCCGCCAATAAGATACTGTTTCGCGCTCGCTATTGGCCTGGGAGTTGGCACTGCGGTGGCCCAGAACGGCCGGCACAAAGATAAGCAGAGCCGATGAAGCGTTTCTCAAGGAGGCGCTCGAGGCCACTGCTGAAGAGATCCGCGAGCGTGCCGGCGTTTCAGATGGGGGCCCGCGAAGAGCATTGCCCTGAAGCTGAATCTGCGTCAGGCCTCGGGATTGTCGAATTGATCCGCCGTCCAAGAATCAAGGCAGACGGATAGGGCTTGTCGGTATCGCGACCACTGAATGCCGGACTAGCTTGCTGCCCCGCGCCGAGGTAGGCGCGGTGGATCGCAGTCAATTCGCAAAACGCCGGAACTATTGGCCGCGGACTAGCCTCAAAGCTCGCTTCCCGGCAACATGACGCGCGGGCGTGACGGACGTTCCGCTGCGTGCCGCTCGACATCGGAGAGTGCGAGCCCTATTTTGCCGCCGCGTCGCCACTGCACGCTGGCATGCGCGATCCGTTTTCTTTCCGGAATGTACAGGTCAACCCCGTCCGGAATATTGCTCCGGTCAGCAAGGATGATCCGCGCGCCTTCATAGGCCATGTCGCGAATAAGGCAGGGCAACGAGGCTCGACGATTGTTGACATAGAAGTAAACGCGACCGCGTAAAACGCGTGCTGTGGTTCGGCGCGTTGATCGGCGACGCTCTTGCACTTGGTCCTCCATAGAGCGTGCCCCTCTTAAGCCACATTGCGCACACCGATATTGATAATGTGCGAACTACTCCGTTCAAATGGCCCTTAATCAATTGTCAAAACGACACGCCATGATGGGCGAACACGCTAGTGGGTTAGGCTGCTTCGAAGCGACAAACCCACTGGCGGCCCCAAAACCGCTGAACTGGCCGAGCTGCCATGCCGGGGCTTCTTAGTACGTCGTACTTGACTCGGTAGCCTGACGTGTCTGCCGACTTTCCTAATGCCAGAAAATGGCTAGCAGGATAACGATTGGTAGCGGCACACCGAGCAGCCACAAGAGAATGCCTCGACCAACGCCCATTTGATGCTCCTAAAGCGCCCTGGGAGTGAGAAGGCGGCCATTCCACGTGCCGTCGCGCAATGCTCCTCCTTCAGCTGCCGCAAGGCTTGCGGCAAATGCACCGAACAGCAGGGCTGCGGTAAGCCAGAAGGACAGGTGTGCAGCATTTCGCCGCATCGTGTCAGCCGCGAGCTTTGCCTCCGCCACAACAGCATCAACTCGTTTCTCCGCATCAGCCTGACTTAGCCCAGTCCGCGCGGCCACGACCTGGGCCACATAAGCTCGATCCGTGGAACTGAGATCAGCACCGCTCCGAAAGTCCGCAGTCCACAAGCGCAAAACTTCGGCGCGCGCCCCGACGGCAGCGACGTTGCCCGTCGCACCGCCCGCGCTCCCGAAACCAGCGTTGTCGGATGCCGCGGCCGCTTGGCCTGATGCCGGGCGAAGGAGCTTGTCGACGTAGATTTCGGACGGGCTTATCCGGCCGAAGCCTTGGGCCGACGCACCAGCACTGCCAGCGACCGCGCCGTTCGCGAGATAAACCGTGGTCGAGGTCAAGGTGGTGGCGCTGATTAGCGTCGCGAAGGCCCATGCCAGAAAGCCGTGCGCGGTATCACGAAAGAACACTTCGTTGCTATGAACGCCGATCCACTTGGTTCGAAGCCGGCCGGCCAAGTAGCCGCCAATCGCGGACGACATGACACCGACAATCACGAGATAAATTCCCGTGCCGATCTGGAATGTCGAAGCGGAAACGCCGCTATCGCTCCAGGGCGAGATTGACGAAAGTCCAAGTCCGGCACCGAAGGCCACGAGGACAAGCGTCAGCGCAGCTGCCGAGACAGCACCCGCAGCAATGGCCGCCCAAGATACAGGCGTTTGCGTTTCTAATACGACGGTCGCTGCGGTGCGCAAATCAGGTTCCAACAACATTCTCCCGGATCACACAAAGAACGTATTCTCAATTCCACCATACTGGGAATGTTCCCCGCGCCGCCAGCGAGACGGTTTTTTCCGATGCGCCTTGAGCGGGCGAGTTTTCGCCGCCTGGATTGTCAGTCTTCCCGATCCGGCCGATCGCGCTCAGCTTTTGCGCCACAGCAATTTTCCGTATCTGATATTTCGGCTCAGCCATCCATAGCGGAACGCCTGAAATAAAAGACGACGCACCGAGCGCCGGCACGTCGTCTAGTTTTGGTTCCGCTTCGCTGGCTCAAGCGGCTTGCGCGTGCTGGTTGACTTCGCTTTGCGCGAGCTTCGTGAGGGTCTCGTCGGTCTTCTTTTCCTCGGCGAGCGTCGCTTCCAGCAGCTTCACGGCCTCATCCAGGCCAAGCTCTGCGGCCCAGGTCTTGAGCGTACCGTAGCGAGCGATCTCGTAGTGTTCGACCGCCTGGGCCGCAGCGAGCAAACCGGCATCGAGCGCGGGCGCGCCCTTAAACTCCTTCATCACCTCCTGCCCTTCCTCAATGATGCCCATGATGGCGTCGCAAGTTTTTCCGCGCGGGGTCTCATCGATTTCCTCGAATACTTTCTCGAGCCGGGCAACGTGCTCTTCGGTTTCGGTCTCGTGTCTCTGGAACGCGGATTTGAGCTCTTCTGAATGAGCCGCCTTTGCCATCTTGGGCAAGGCGCTTAGGATTTTCCTTTCCGCGAAATAGATGTCTTTAAGGGTCTCGTGAAACAACTCTTGCAGTTTTTTCTCGCTGGCCATGAGCGTCGCTCCTTGCGTTCGGGGGATAGGGATAATTGGCAACCGGATGCGCAACTTTAAGTTCCGCGACCGTTGCCCAACCGCTTTTCGGACTGAACAAGTGACAAGCTTCCCTCACCTCGGAACCAGGAAGGGAGTGATGTGTTCTTGGACAAAGACGGCGGAGTCCAAATGCCCGCCTCCGCGGTGCGTACCACTCAGACAACTAACCCTTCATTGGACCGAGCAGCAGATCGTCCGGCGATCTCATCCGACATTCCGGCGCGGCTTGATCGCCTGCCCTGGAGCCGATTTCATATTCTCATCCTGATCGGACTTGGCATTACGTGGATCCTCGACGGCACCGAGGTCACGATCGTAGGAGCCATCGCGCCGGTGCTTCGGGACAGAGAGACGCTCGGGCTTTCGACCGCGCAGATCGGGAATGCCGCTTCCGCCTACGTAGCCGGCGCGGTGATTGGCGCGCTTGTGTTTGGCTGGCTCACCGATCGCTTCGGGCGCAGAACGGTATTCTACGCCACACTCATCGTCTATCTGACCGGCGTGCTGCTGACGGCGACTTCGTGGAATTTCCTCAGCTTCGCTCTCTTTCGCGCGATCACCGGCATCGGCATTGGCGGCGAATACGCTGCAATCAATTCCGCAATCGATGAGCTCATTCCGGCGCGCTTTCGTGGCCGGATCGACATCATTGTCAACGGGAGTTTTTGGCTTGGGGCAGCCCTGGGCTCCGGCGCTTCTTTGCTGTTTCTCGATCCACGGCTGCTTGCGCCCAATATCGGGTGGCGAGTGGGATTTGCAGTGGGGGGATTGCTTGGTCTTGGTATCCTCTTCATGCGCCGTTACGTGCCGGAAAGCCCACGGTGGCAACTGACCCACGGTTACATCGATCAAGCCGAGGCGACCATCGCCGACATTGAGCACCGCGTTACGGAGGATACGGGTGAAGGACTGCCGCGTGCGGCGGGGCGGCTTGAAGTTCATCCCCGTAAGAGCTTTGGGTTCGGAATGATTGCAAACGCGATGTGGGCTAAATACCGCGCGCGCAGCGTACTCGCGCTATCGCTGATGATCGCCCAAGCGTTTTTGTTCAACGCGGTGTTCTTTACCTACGGGCTGGTTTTGGCGACCTTCTACGACGTCCCCGACCGGCGGACGGGTCTGCACCTCGTCGTCTTGGCCGCAAGCAATTTCTTAGGGCCCGTCCTGCTCGGAGCGCTGTTTGACACGATTGGACGTCGCGTCATGATTACTCTCACCTATGCTGTCAGCGGCATTCTTCTCATCGCAGCGGCCGTGGCTTTCGGTTTGGGCATTTTCTCGGCCTGGACCCAAACGTTCGCCTGGATGGCCATCTTTTTCTTTGCTTCCGCGGGCGCCAGTTCCGCTTATCTCACAGCCAGCGAAATCTTTCCGTTGGAAACGCGAGCGCTCGCGATCGCGACATTCTATGCAATCGGCACGGCATTTGGCGGCATCATCGCCCCTGCTCTGTTCGGTTATTTGATTGCAGGCCATTCGCCCTGGGCGCTCGCAGGAGGCTATTTCCTTGCAGCGGTCTTGCTGCTTAGCGCGGCCCTCGTAGAAGCCCTGCTCGGGATTGATGCTGAGGGGCGCTCACTTGAACAGATTGCAGATCCGCTCTCTGCCAGATGAGTGTCATCCCTAATCTTGAGACGGTCGCTATTGTAAGAAAAGCCGCCATGCAAGGCGGCCTTTTGAGTTGCTTCTACGGAGGCCCTACATGAGCCGGGCACGGCGAGGCACGATCGACGGTTTAGCCGCCAACTTGCTGGGCTTTGGTTCGCCCGGAGCAATCGCTCTCATCGTCACCTCAACGCGGCCTAACTGGCCCACACAGACCAGTCAGAACAATCCAAACTTGTTACGGACTCCGGTCGAAGGGATTCCGCCCCGGTTTTACCCGCGAAGAGTGGTCTCGCAAACCAGTCTTCGGCATGCCACTCGAACCCCGCTGTCCCCTTGCGCTATCCAATCATCGTTCGACGGGGCTAAAAAGCGCGGACCTCATCCAAATTAAGCCGCGATGTTGCGGCCTCTGAAGGCCGCGGGGACGTACCCGCCAGCATTTGGGGAACCCAATGAAATCGGGGCCGGTCAGAGGCGCCGCACGCCAATTCCTCGTCCGCACCGTCGTGTCCGGCATCGCGTTAGCGCTGTCGCCATTTTGCGCCTGTGCGGAAGAATGCCCGGGAAACTCTGGCCAAATAGGCACGAGCCGCGTGGTTTCGGTCGATCCGGCTACGCTCCACCAGGTTGGCACGATGCAATACCCCCAAACGCTGCCGCTTCGCGACCATGAAGTCGTCCTGTCCTTCGACGACGGGCCGTCGCCGGTCACAACCGAGAAGGTGCTCGATGCACTGGCGGTGGAATGCGTGAGAGCGAATTTCTTCATCGTCGGAGAACACGCGAAAGAGCGGCCGGACCTTGTCCGCCGCGCCTACCAGGAAGGTCACGCGATCGGCACGCATTCTCAAACGCACGCCGACCTCTCTCGGCTCACGCTCGCAGCAGCGGCGCGGGAGATCGGGGACGGCATCCAGTCCGTTCAAGCCGCGCTTGGTCCGCAACTGAGGGTAGCACCGTTCTTCCGCGCGCCGTACCTGCAAACGACGGCCGACCTTCGGCAATTTCTGTTCAAGCGCGACCTGATGCTGTGGAGCGTCGATGTCGACCCTGAGGACTGGCGGCCGCAATCGGCGGAAGCCGTCGTGGAACACATCTTGACTCTTCTCGAAGCGAAGCACTCGGGCATCGTATTGCTTCACGATGTGCAGCCGCATACGGCGGCGGCAATTCCAGGACTGCTTCGGGAATTAAAGGCGCGCGGCTACAGCATCGTCCAAGCGGTCGCAACAGACACTGAAACAAAACCAGTGGCCATCAGCAGCGATGCCGTCGCAAGCCAAACGCGGCTGAAATGAGGCCCGCGTTTCGCGCGCCGACCTGAGGAACCAGCCCGCTCCTCGTCGGTTATGATTTCGGTTGTTGGATCAACGACGATGATGACGCGAAACCGCCGTCTGGGCAGGAAATGGTGGCTGACTATTCGCAAGAACGCCGTTTGTCAGGCGGAACCTCCGGCGCGTCCAATCGTCAGCTTCCTGCGCTGACGCCGCTGCGCGGCATCGCCGCGCTCTGGGTCGTTCTTTATCACTATTGCGGGACTGCTCAGTACCTTCCCAATCTCGACATCACTCCACACAGTTACATCGTCAGCAAGGGCTATCTTGCCGTCGACATCTTTTTCATGCTGAGCGGCTTCGTGATGGCGCACGTCTATCATCGTGCTTTTTCTGAAAGTGTGGGGCAGCACTACCGCGGTTTCCTAGTAGCACGCATCGCGCGGCTCTATCCGCTGCACGTTTTCGTTCTTGCGTTATTCGTCGCGACGGCGGCGGCCTCGCAGTTGATGACCGGCATCGCAACCGGCTCGCTCGAGAGCATGCCGCTCACAGGTCCGCGATCGTTGGGCGCGATTGTAGCCAACATTTTCATGCTGCAGGGCCTGTCGGCCGGACAACTCAGTTGGAACTATCCGGCTTGGTCGATCAGCGTGGAGTTTATTGCATATTTGGCGCTCCCGTTTGCGCTACCGGCGATCGCGCGGGCCCCGAACGCGGTCAGGCTCGTGCTGGGCGCCATTCTTTTCGCCGTGCTCGCATGGCTTGCGGCCCTCACCAAGGGCGATCTAGACCAATGGGACGGCCCGATCACGCTGGTACGGTGCATGCCGGAATTTCTGGTTGGCACGCTGCTGTACTTCGCGTTCCGCGATCACGGGCATCGGTTCGGGCTGAACAGCGACCTGGCCGTTCTCGCGGTCCTTGCGGCCACGCTAATATGCTTGCATGTCGGCGCGCCCGATCTGCTGATCGTTTCGCTGTTCGCCGCGCTCGTCCTTTTGGCTGTGAGCAATACCGGCGCTTTCGCCAGGCTCGCGAATACCGGACCGCTGATCTGGCTCGGGGAAATCTCCTATTCGCTCTACCTGATCCACGGGTTCATCCAGTTTGCGACGAGCAAGGGCTTGAGCGCGTTCGGCATCCAGCACCGCGCTGCCCTGTCCAGCGGTGAGTCGCTCGCCCTCATGATGCTGATGCTCGCGCTGTGCATCTTTTGCGCCAGCGCTACTTATTCAGGCATCGAGATTGTCTGGCGACGGCACCTGCGTGCACTGCTGGGCGACTCTCAGAAAGCGCCATCCGCCCGCGCGCTTCGCTCGCAGCGGACAGCAGGCGTAATCTTGGTCGGAACTCGCTCTCGGAGGCGCTGACTAGACTTGAGCAACTCAAATTCCGGCGTGGCGCAATCTTGGACGATATACAAGGTTACTACGACGTGTACTCGTTAATCTGATCCCGTGAACGCGGCTCAGTCAATGTCAGCTTCGCTCCGGAAGCGACTGAAGTGTTGCGTTGCCGCAAATTGACGCGATCGGCCATCAACAGACCAATGCACTGCAATAAGGCTATGTGCAGATCGATTGAGCGACGGTGCACATGAGGGTCGATTTTCACGTCTGTAGAGTGATTTCGCAAATCAGCCCTTCCGGACGCCAATCAAAACGCGTTCTGCCTTTTTAGTTGTTCAATCATCCCTTTAATGACCCTCCCGCCAAAGCCTTGGTGCGTAGGTGCCTTCACGGGCGGCCCGCCGGTTTCTGTCCAAAGGAGGATCAGGCGTCCGTCCGCTGTATGCGACCACTTGACCTCAATCTGACCTTCGGTGGCAGATAGAGCGCCATGCTTGGCAGCATTGGTCGCCAGTTCGTGCATGGTCACGGCAATTGCCTGAGCGCTGTTTGGCTCTAGCAACACCTGTGGACCTTCGATACTCACCCGTGATCCATTATTCTGCATATAGGGCGTAAGCTCCTGCTTCGCGACGGTGGATAGCTCGGCTCCGATCCAGCGAGACTTGTCTCAGACTGAGAAAGGTGCACGGCTGCTTGTACGGTCGCCAGCAAATTCTTACTTCGGTGCTCCGCTTCGCGAGCGAGCGTCGCGATTTTGCTCCTGACTTCGCCTCTGCTCGGTAATGTCCCTCGCGATTTTCGATGCTCCTAAGATCTTGCCGTCGGCGTCTCTTACCGGAGAAACCGTCAATGAGACTGCAATCAAGCTGCCATGCTTGCGACGCCGAACTGTCTCGTAGTGGTCGATCCGCTCTCCCCGCCTAATACGCGTGAGAATTTGACGTTCTTCATCGTGGTGGTCTTCCGGAATAACAATCGTGATAGGTTGACCAATCGCTTCTTCGGCGGAATAGCCGAATACGCGCTCTGCGCCTTTATTCCAGCTTATGATAATACCGTCGAGATTCTTGCTTATGATTACGTCTTCGCTCGTCTCCACGATAGACGCAAGCCAACGCAATCGTTGGTCACTTTCGCGCAGCGCGTGCTCGAACTGCTTGCGCTCGGTAATATCGATTCCCGTTGGATGCAGGAACAGCACCGCGCCCGATTGGCCGCGAATGGGATGCATCGCAAAATCCACACTACGTTCACTGCCGTCAGCCACCCAGTATCGAAGCTCTTCGCGGAAAACTGCTCCAGAAGCAGCTTGATAGGTCGCGAAGTGTATCCGCGCTTTCACCTCTTCCGACCCACGCCACCAGGGGGTCTCCCAGAATGGACGGTCCAGGACTTGCTCCCGTGTGTACCCACACCAGTCTACGGCCAGGTCGTTCACTTCCTGCACGTAGCCTTCTAGGTCCAGGATGCCAGCGAAAATGCCGGATTGGTTGAAAAGGGATTCGAATTTGGCGGCAAGCATTGCTTGCCGAGCGATGAGCGCCTTGGCCTCCGTAACGTCGCGATTAACCTCAAGCACGGTGTCATCGCCGAACAACTGCATCCGGCTGTCCACAATGACTTCGTGGCCGTCCTTGCAGATATGTCGTAGCTCCCCGGACCAGCAACGCTCGTTCCGAAGCTGTGAACGCAACTCAACAAATTCGATCGGAAATTTGGTTTGCAACAGAGAGTGGCAGCTGCGCCCGACCGCCTCGTCCCGTGCAAACCCGTACAGTCGTTCGGCTCCGGCGTTCCAGAATTCGATCATCCCATCCAGACGCCAAGCTAGCATCGGTTCATAGGACAATGTCAGCAGATCAGATAAACGCTCTGACGGTCTGTTGGTAGCCTCTTGATCGTCGGCGCATTCCATATTTTTGGTGTCTACAAAATGGCCATCGCCACCAATGCCGTAGATGCGATATTACACGCCTTAACTTCTGAGGGTGCAACGGTCGCCTTTCTGGGTGCCGGTCGGGAGTTGAAATCTCGGGGGACTTTGATCGTGTCCCTCATTATTAGTAACGAGAGCAATAACACGAGAACTTTGCCACGTTCGGCGCGGTAACGTACCAAAGGGCGGCCAACGTATACCCCGCTGAACGACGCTAAGCCTATCCAATAAGCCGCCGATATTCTTTTTCGGGCGTGCCATAGGATTTCCCCGCCGCCCGCTCGATTCCTTTGCGGTTGAGGACAACAATCTTGTTTCGGCCGGTGTCGATTAACTTCTGGCGCTTAAGACTGTGCAGCGCCTCTGTGACCCCGGCACGCCTCACGCCAAGCATCAGCGAAAGGAATTCGTGGGTTAGCGGCAGTGTGTTGTCACTCGTCCGGTCATGGGCCATCAAAATCCACCGCGCCAGACGCTGGTCAATAGGAGCGCGAGCGTTAGCGATGGCGGTGTGAGCCGTCTGCACCATGAACACTTGGACGAATTTGAGTAACAAGCTCTGCAGGGTTCGGCTTGCATTCATCGCCTTGCGAAGTGCGCTGGCGGTGATCCGCTGCCCTTTACCGGCGACCTGGACGTAGGTGGAATGTGGCGATTGATCACCACCGAGCACTACTGCGATTCCGCTCATGCCCTCGCGGCCAATGAGGCCGACTTCTACACGCGTCTCGTCGGGTTGAACGGCGACGACCGAGGCGATGCCGTTCTCCATGAAATATACAGTTTCAATCCGTCGATTGGGTCGTTCCATGTCCTTTAGAAGCGCCATCGGCACGGGCTGCAAGTGAGGCTCCAACGATGCGAAATCATTGGCCGACATTGCGGCCAGCAGCTGATTACGAGGCGGCGAAGAATTGCGAATGGCGGAGACCGAGGCCATACTCTTTTCCCGTTTAAAGGGGGCAAGAGCACATCAGGGTCTCTTAAACGCCCGCGCCCGAAGGTCGCTGCAAGCGGTAAGTGGAAGATAAGCCTCCACCAGGCCGATTACTACCACGAGCGGGGCAAATTCCGAGAATGTACGGAACCGTACTGCCAACTGGGCGGTTCGTTTATCTAGGCGCTTTAGAACCAACAGAAATCCCAAGCGCCTCAACGTCACTACAAAGTTTGAGCCGAGCTTCGTGGTTTGACAGCAAAGGCTGCGATCGTGTCTGTATCAGTCGCAAATGGTGTCCGTGCGCTTGCGGTTCTGGTCGTCGAAGACGATTTCTTCGTGAGATGCGATGTCGCAGGTTGCCTGCGGGAGGCAGGCTATACCGTTATTGAGACCGAGAGCGGCGAAGCTGCCATCGCACTGTGCAAATCAGAAATCACAATCGACATGGTATTCACCGATATAAATCTCGGTGGGACGGCAACCGGATGGGATGTGGCTAAACGCTTTCGGTCGGAACAACCCGGTATGCCGGTGGTCTACATGTCAGCCCAGGCGATCGACCGCGACCGCGGTGTCCCCGGTAGCGTGTTTGTCGCCAAGCCGTATCAACACATCGACATTCTGAGCGCCTGTCAGCGGCTGCGCGAGCGATGACTGCTTAGGGTCATACCAGACCATTCCATGAAGTCGGTCAAGTGTTCCGCTTCACCAGCGGCAAAACCGGGCATGCCCAGTGCTGGCTTTGCCCGCCCGATTCCAACAGCGCCGGCGATCGCGGACTTCAGGACAGGGCACCTGCCCAGCGGCCACGTCAATAGAGCAACGAAAACTGGTGATCAGTGCAAGGCTGAGCGCATCGCAATCGTGGTCCCGCGCATCTCTGCTGATCTCGCGCCGCTCAAGACGCTTTTACCGGTGCCTCCTTTTCCAGCGTATCTTTGTCGGGCGGAATTTCCGGCATGACAGGTTGTTGCTTTGTGTCCGGCCTTGGTGGGGCGATTTCCGGCTTATCTCTTGTAGGCTGCTTGCTCATTTTGGGGATCCGATGAGAAAGCCCCACTCTGGAGCAAGGCTTCTCGGATTTCCTGAGGATTTGCCGATCGATGCTATTTGCCTAGCTTGCGAGCTGCGTCTTTCACGTCGCCCACGGCGTTGTGGACGTCGCCCTTAGCCTTGTCGAGCTTACCCTCGGACTGAAGCTCCTTGTCACCACTGATCTTGCCGGCTGTTTCCTTGATGCTGCCCTTTGCTTTGTCGGCAGCGCCTTTCACATGTTCGCGGTCCATCATCATCTCCTAACAATCGTTGCCTCATCAACGCAGGAGACCTTTAGACGTTCCGGTTCCATCACGCCCCAGCGTCGCCTAAGTCCCGCCTAAGCGTACGATGTCTTCCAGCTGCCCCGTCTCGAAGTCCCGCACAAGTCTCGGTAACGACGGCTCATCGAGTTTTAGTGATGCGTCGCTGAGGGTTTTCTCGGCGATGCCTCTTGCAAAATGCGTACCGCGGTGCGGCCGACGCGTTCCGATCAGTGTGGTGCCGTGCTTGCGACGCAACTCACAAGTCTTGTTGCGATGCCGTGCGGAAGTCATGGAGCGTCTCCTCATCGCTTTGTTTGACAAACACGCTCGCCTCGGAACGAAGGCGCCACAAAGGCGTTTTTCAAACATATTTCTTTCAACCGTAAAGGAGACTCGAATGTTCAAAACCGCAATCGCCATTGCGGCTCTGTTGGCGTGCTCAATGCCCGTATTTGCAGCCAACGACTATCCCAGCGCTAAGATGCACACTGCTCTGCCCAGCGAGGCATTGACCGTCACGGACTGGTACAAGCAGAACGTCTACGACCTCAACGAGAACAAGATCGGCGATATCAAAGATGTTCTGGTCGATAAGTCCGGGAAGGTCGTGGCGCTCATCGTCGGCGTCGGCGGCTTCCTTGGCGCGGGAGAAAAGGACGTTGCAGTGCCGTTCGAGGCTGTGCATCCGACCATGAAGGACAAGAAGTGGTGGCTGGTTATGAACACCACCAAAGACAGTCTCAAAAGCGCCCCTGGGTTTAGATACGATTCGAACACGACTACGTGGATGCCGGACAGGCCGTAACCAGTTACTAGAAGAAGGGCTCCGGAAAACGCGGGGCCCTTTCTTTATTGCTTTCTCATCTTGTGGACTCTGCTGGCGTCTTCACCGTCACACCCTTTGAGACGGCGGTCCTTAAGAAGATCGGGGGCGGCATTTTGTTCCTTCGGCCAGCGCAAAAATACGATCAAACCAAATGTTCTGAAACATGGAACAACTGCAGCGGTCTCGCAATTTCTATCAATCGTAATTCCAAGGAGACAGACCAATGCGCAAGCTTATCTTTACCTACATCGCAGCAACGCTAGCTACCGCACCAATGGCAAGCATCGTCAAGGCCGAGGACACCACCATAATTAAACGCGATAGCGATGGAGATAAGACGGTCATCAAGAAAAGGGAGGAACTAAACGTTCTTCCTGTGCCGCACACCGAGGAGAAGACCATCATAAAGAAGGAGCGCGATTAAGCCGGTCGCCAGATTTGTGCGTGCGAGGTGCTTTGGCGCCTCGCGCCTCGTCGCAAGTCAACTTCACACAGGCAATGGAGAAAAGCATGGACGTGCGTAAGTTTCTGCTAGGTGCAACGGCGGCTGCAGGCTTGCTGGCCGCTTCTGCGGTGAGCGCTTCAGCGGCGATCGTGTGTGCGGGACCGGTGTGCTGGCACACGCACGAAGCCTATGACTTTCCGCCCGATGCGCGTGTGGTCGTCCACCCGGATGAATGGCGTTGGGGCCGAGAGGAACACTACACGTGGCGGGAGCATGAAGGTCGTGGCTATTGGCGCGGCGACCGCTGGATGGAGTGGTAGGTTGAACGGGCAAGGGGCCGCCTGAATGGCGGCCCTTTTTTCTTGGATCCCGGCTTCGCTTGGCAGGAACGCGTTCAACCGCGGGCCGTTTCCTCTTCGCCGCGTACTATTTTCCTACCTGCAAAAAGAGGAAATCATGAAAAGCGTGCTCCACCAACGGGGCACCGACGGGTTGATCGCCGGCGTAGCCAAGCCGGAAGCGGGGGCGCGCTCACCATCCTGAATCGCTCGCGTGCGCGGTGCGACCCGCGCCTCAATCGTCGCGGCTTTGTACTCGTTCCTTGCGACTGCGTATTCTGTCGGTGTTTGCTCGCTGTTGAGATTCATCTTTACAGCTGTCGACGGTCTTTCCTGACATATTGCCTGGATTGAAATGGAACTTTCCGGGCTCTTTTTCGCCTGGTTGTTTTTGGTTTGGATCTTTGTTGTTCGTCATCGAAAATACTTGTGTGAGCTTATTTCCAGAAACCTTCATCCGCCCGCCTGATCAACGGGCGATGTTGGTGCCGTGGCGTCACGCCGGGTGCGTGAAGCCCGACAATGGAGAGACGAAATATTGGCGTCCGCGGCGGTCGCGGGCTGGACCGAGCGTGCATCCACATTTTTGGCACTCGTAAGAGACAATCTTCTCTTCGTCGGGTGTCGCGTGACGGAAAATCGACGTGACGGTAATCATCGGGATACTGCAATCACGGCACACAGGCGCAGGAAATTTGATTGCAGTGTGTTTGATCGGATCAATACGCATCACAAACCGCACGCACTCTACACTTTCATCTATCTAACGCGGTCGCTTCGACCTTCGTTCCCCGTAGCTTCACTAGACTCAATACTCAGGCACGCCCTCAACTCAATACTCAGGCACGCCCTCAGCTCGCCACCAATGCCCCGGCCCAGCACGATTCATTTGAAAGGCTCCGATGAGCCGTGCATCCACCGGAGTCAGCACTACCAAAGCCGCCTCACGTTGGCCTCAACGACTGCCCACAACCTGAAAGCCATCGCTGGTGTCAAATTTAACGGTGCCGTGCAAACAGACGGGAACAAATGGTTGTCGACTGGATTGCTTGTCTGAACGGAGGGCACCCCACCCCCGACGCCTTTCGTTCTAAAAAGCTCCGTTTAACCAGCGGGGCTTTTTCCTTCCATATCGCGATCCGAGGCGCTGGCGTGATCAACTGGAACTGCAGGCCCGACATAGGCATTGCAAAACAATCCTTTCGGAGGAAACAAACATGACCACGACAGTGGATTCACGACGCGAAACCGTGTCGTTGATCGGCAGCGACAAAGTGGAGGGCACGCCGGTATACGGCGCCGACGATCGGAAGATCGGAACGGTGCAACGTGTGATGATCGACAAGATAAGCGGCAAGGTTGCTTATGCTGTCATTTCATTCGGCGGTTTCTTGGGAATGGGCGAAGATTACCATCCAATGCCATGGGCAAGCCTTAAGTATGACACCAATCTTGGCGGCTACCGTGTTGGCGTCACCGAAGATCAGCTCAAAGGCGCTCCCAAATATAACCGAAACACCGAATGGGATTGGACAGACCGCACCAGGGACAAAGCCATCTACGACTATTATCGCACGCCGTTGTGGTACGTTTGACGTGATTAGAAGGCTGGGCGTGATCCGTCCAGCCTTCTTTCAAGTGCGTCTATGTGTGCGACAACCGGCCGGCTCTCGAGCCGCACCTGAAGATTGCCAAATACATCGCTGGGACTAAGGCTATGCCCGAATTTCGCGAGGCGCCCGCCTGGAACCGCAGGGTGAGGTAACGAGTTTCAGCGGCGAGAGGCTGGGTCGAGGACACAACATGGATCGCCGCGACCGCGAACTGTTGAACAGGCAGATGAGCCGCTTTCAACATAATCCCCGCCGAGATGGCGTGCTGATACTTGCACTGGCAGGCGTATTTATCGCTGGGCTGACTGCTGGAGGCCTGCTGTTTACGTTTGGAAACAATCCATCGACGCCAACGGCCTTCGACGAAGGTAAGATAGCTTTAGCTTTCTTTTTGAACGGAACGGCGAACACCAAACGGTAATAGGGACATTGCCCCGGCACGCGCGGCTTGGTCGCGGCGGAGGGCGGATCACCGCCCTATGATAAGTGGGGACGGTCGCGCAGAACACGATGAGCCGATCAGGATAACTGCTGGCCGATCACTGCCGTGATCGGCCTCGCCAGTGGGCTGGAGAATCCTCGCCGAACGGACTGGCGTTCTCAAGCGGCCTCAGATGCTCGGCTAGAGAAATGCTCGCGACAGGTCGAGGCGCTCAATTTTCACGCGAGTAAGTTTGTCCAAGCGTTGCTGATAAGCTTTGAGGCAATCGGAAGAACAGAATCGCATTCGAAAGTAGCGGTGAACGATTAGTCCAAACGGTTTTCGACAATGGTCGCAGCGAATTGGTTGGCTTTCGCGCGAAGAAGGATTGCGGCGCATGACTTGTACTCCAATCAGCAGAGGTCGATTAATGCAATGTGCGGACCGTCAACTCTGAAGCGGCTTGCTTCGTAACGTCGGCCTCGACTACCGCAAGTTTCGTCCACGCTTCCAAGATCTCAAACAAAAGGTCACGCTCCTCCTCGTCCGTAGCTTTAGTCGCTCTTCGAGCGCAATCGAGCACTTGTCGCCAGTGAATTGCATCGGCCATTGGGCTCATCCCTTGGATTTCAAACCGCACCGCGCTTCCGCAAAATCAAATGCCGCTTTGGCGTCGCGGTTCCATAAGCAGGCGTCGGCTAGGCTCATTAGTTCTGCATCGCTCTGGCTACCAGCGGGGTTTGAAGATGAACCATGGTTTCCAAAAATGGCGGCCTGCCCTGGATCGCGTGATAACGAAGGGGCGAAGCGAGGCACAGCGGAGCGAGAAGCAGCCGATCAAGAAGTACGAGGGCGCTCATTTCGATTGATCGCGGCCCAAATCTGGCGAGCCCAAGACGCCAGCGGAACAAAGTTCCATCTCCAGGCGTTGAGCAGCCATGAAACGCGTCTTCGCGGACATTGCGACTACAATTGCGCAACAATCTGGGCGTCCCTTTACCTTCGTACTCGCGCTGCTAGTCGTTGTTGCGTGGGCAGCGACCGGGCCGCTATTTCACTTCTCTGACACTTGGCAGCTCGTCATCAACACGAGCACCACAATCATTACGTTTCTGATGGTTTTCGTCATTCAAAATACGCAAAATCGGGATGGCGCTGCCATTCAGGCAAAACTTGACGAGCTCATCAGAGTGGGCGCGGCGCGAAATACATTGATCGGGATAGAGACGCTCACCGAGGATGAGATCGAGGAGATACGCGCAACCTGTGCTGCCAAAGCACGTCGCGCAGGTAGCGGCGCGCAAAAGGAGGCTAACAAGAAAGCCAAAGCGGCGGTGACGAAAGCAGCATCCTAAGGCGCCGCTCGATGCGCGGCCATTTCACATCCCTTGTCTGACATTAGCTCTTTGTGCCGATCCGTCGACCGCTGTTGGTCGAGCACGCGCAAGACTCCACGTTCGCTGCGGGCGAACCAATTAGGAATTCTTGCGTTATTGCAGGCACCGCCGAGTGGCAACCGGCCATAACGGGGAAGACGGACGCAGTTGATTTTGCCGGTTTCTAACTGCGGCACCAACGCATTGGCATGCGCTTGCGTCTAACCTGTTCTCGGCGGTGTTCGGCTTTCCTGTTGGAAACCCTGGTCGCGTCCAACTGATTCACGCTTAATGGAGAATTCTACCATGGATGAAAACCGCGTGGAGGGCACTGCCCGCAACGTCAAAGGTAAATTTCAAGAAGACATTGGATCGCTTGCCGGCAACGCCCGCATGCGTGCCGAGGGTCTGGCGAACCAAGCGGGCGGCGCTGCGCAAGATTTATACGGGCAAGCGGCAGACGCCACGCGCGACACCGCGGTGACCGTGGATCGATGGCTCCGCCACACCATAGAAACACAGCCCTACACCAGTGCACTCGTCGCGCTTGGGATAGGATGGCTGCTCGGCCGATTGCACCGGCCGTTATAGTTTGAACTAAGCGAGGTTCGGCAAGCCGACTGCCTTTCGGCGCGGCGCTGAGCATGGCGGCGCCAGGAGCGCCGAGTCCGAGCCGCGGTCCTTGGCCTCTACCGCTTGCTGGGCGCCAGGCGCTTCACCGATTGGTCGGGCGCTACGAACAGACGCCACCTGAGCAATCGGGGCCGGCCACCTACGGAAGCCGCTCGGACCGCTTTGAAGCTGGCGGCACGCGAGATCGAGGTCCTTGACGACAAATCGCTACCCGCTGAAGAGCGGGAAAGCCGGAAACGGCAGCTTGTTCGAGGGCCTAAGGAATTCCGCGACATTCGTTGCGATCAGGTGAAGTCGAGATGAGAAGCCCCGGCGGGAGCCTGGCGCATCTTGTTTGGTGGTGGAAACCTACGGTGCGCGGCAACGCATGCTCGCCGATCCGAACTTTGACGAACACAAGCATCGCGACGCTGTGAACGCCTTGTCGCCGGCCGATCTGTACGCAGCAAAATCAGAGGCGATTTTTTCGCGCTTTCAAGGCCGCCAAAGCCACATCCCGCAATCGGGTCATGTCACGTTCTCCCGCTCGGGCTGCATCGACAATCCTCTTGGCCATGACCCGCGCGGGCTGATGCGATATCGGCTGCGTCCTTTCGAGGGCCGGCTGCGAAACGGGTAGCCGCCCGGTTGAGGGCGATTTGGGCCAGCCGGTCACCATCCGGCGCGGCGGCTTAACGATGCTGAGGCTCTTCGTACGACCCGCTACTCCCGTCGCCGGTGCCGACAAAGAATTTCGGATTTGGCTCAATTGCCGGAGATGGCGTAATTTCGAACTTAGTCGGCTCGACCTCCGCCTTCGCTCCCGCCGACGTCTCCGCAGCCTGATTCTGGCTGATAGCTTCCTTCGTGGTTAGGGCAGGAGTGCGCATCGATTCAACGGCCATCAATCCTACGAAAGCTATTGCGGCCGCCATGCCGACTATTGCCCAAATTGGAACTGAACCACTCCGCCGCATGGTCTCCTCCGTATTCCGAAGAAGCCCCCCAGGCATCAGACGTTAAATTGACCACTCTTCGATGACAGTGCTTCACAGCACGGGTCGAACCGCAACGCCTGCAATTGGGTAACAGCCGTGGTTCACCCCGGCAGGTATTCGATGGATGGCGCTACTTCGGTTACGCCCCCGCCCGACGGGATGACCGACGCCGACATTGCCAGACGCCCCACCGAGGTATTGCTCGAAGTGCTGCGTCGTGAGGGCTTCGCGGAACCAAATCCGCGACCGATATTTCCAAACTCTCCTGGCCTCTTGCGCGTCGAGCCGTACTCGGAGGGTCTGCGCGATCGGATCTGGTGGGGCGCCGGCTCGAATGCCACCGCAGGTTGCGCGGCCAAGCTCGGCACGCCACTAGCCGAAGTCGGCCGAAATCGACGTAACGTCCGCTCAGATCTCAAGAACAGACCCATGACGGAAATCGCGGCACTTCAGCTTGGTCAGATGCGGACGTTCGGCTTGCGCGTCGTGGACTGTGTTCAGGGCAATCGAAAACTAACAACGCCGCGGACGATTTTTCGTTCCCAGACTGGCGCACGACCCGTCGCTTCGACCAGCAAACCAGCTGATCCTGAAATTGGTGGGAACCTCTGGTTCAACAAGTCGTTAAATTTGCGCACTTAGTTTCGCCCAGGGAGCGGTTAGTGCTTAGAGACCCGATGGCAGTGCTCCGGGACTCATTATCCGTGAATTCGAATTCCGATAGCTTATCATTCGTCGCCGGCGCCGGCGAAATGGGCGAGCGCATTAGGTCTTTTGATTGGTCCGCCGCGCCTCTTGGACCGCTCGGCGGATGGCCGCAGAGCCTCAAGACTGCGGTCCGAATTATGCTCACCTCGCGCCAGCCGATTTGGATCGGCTGGGGCAGAGATTTGCTTAACTTATACAACGATCCCTACAAGTCGATTATCGGCGGCAAGCATCCATGGGCGTTGGCGCGGCCTGCTAAAGAGGTATGGCGCGAAATCTGGCCCCATATCGGTCCAATGCTAGCGACCGCGATGGGCGGCGACCTACGTTGAGGCTCAGCTGCTTATCATGGAGCGCAGCGGTTATCCTGAAGAGACTTATTATACGTTTTCCTACAGCCCAATCCCGGACGATCAGGGAAGGCCTGGTGGCATCATCTGCGCCAATACCGACGACACGCGGCGGGTTGTTGGAGAGCGGCAGCTTGCTTTGCTCCGCGAACTGGCAGGCGCGGGGAGCGAGTCGCGAACACTAAGGCAGGTGGTCCAAAAGACGACGCGGGCACTCGCCACCAATCAACGCGACCTGCCTTTCGCGCTGATCTACTTGGCCGATCGAGACGGCAAAAAACTATCGCTTGTCGGCTGGACACCATTGGGACGACTTCATTCGACTTTCCCTAAGCACGTCGATATGACCGAAGAGACGCCGTGGCCGCTCCCCGAGGTGATTAGCGATCAGACCGTGCGATTACTCGACGATTTGGAGGCGCGCTTTGGTGGGAGCTTTCCGGGCGGCGCCTGGGAACAAGGCCCACGGCAGGCCGCCATCATTCCCATTCCGTCGCGTGGCGATGCGGGGCGCCAAGGCGTTCTCGTTGCCGGCTTAAACCCGTTTCGCCCATTCGATGACACCTACCGGAGTTTCCTTACACTCGCCGCCGGCGAGATCGCTGCGAGCTTGGCCAACGCGCAGGCCTACGAAGAGGAGCGCCGTCGCGCCGAGGCGTTGGCCGAGATCGACCGCGCGAAGACATTGTTCTTTTCCAATGTCAGCCACGAGTTTAGAACGCCGCTGACCCTAATGCTGAGCCCCTTGGAGGAATTGCTAGCCAAGCCCACAGACCAGATATCTCCAGACAATCGTGTGCTGATTGATGTGGCGCGTCGCAATTCGCTACGGCTTCTCAAGCTGGTCAATTCGCTGCTCGACTTCTCCCGCATTGAAGCGGGCCGTGCGCAAGCAACATACGAACGGATCGATCTTGCCAATCTCACGAGCGACCTCGCCAGCAACTTTCGATCCGCTTGCGAGCGCGCCGGGCTGCAGCTGGTCATCGACTGTCCGCCGCTGACGGAGCTCGTCTATATTGATTGTGACATGTGGGAGAAGATCGTACTCAACCTTCTCTCCAATGCTTTCAAGTTCACGTTTGAGGGCGAGATCGCTGTCCGCTTGCGCGAGGTGGCGGGCCAAGCCGAGTTGAGTATCAGCGACAGCGGGGTGGGCATTCCCTCTCCCGAGTTGCCTCGCCTGTTCGAGCGCTTCCATCGCATCGAAGGGCAAAAGAGTCGCACTTATGAAGGGAGCGGCATCGGACTCGCTTTGGTTCAGGAGCTAATAAAATTTCACAAAGGCACGATCAAGGTCGATAGTACCGCCGGTCGAGGAACCACCTTCACGGTGACCATCCCGATGGGCCGCTCACACCTTCCGTCTAACCGGATCGGAGGTGAGCGCACCATGGCCTCGACGGCGGTCCGCGCCGAAGCTTATGTTGAGGAAGCGCTACGCTGGCTACCAGGCGACGACCGCCCCACGACACAAAAACTAGTTGTGACAGCGCCGGCGCAGCCGTTTGACAGCGGTCGAGTTTTGCTTGCCGACGACAATGCAGACATGCGTGACTATGTCAGCCGCCTGTTGGCGTTGCGGTTTGAAGTACACGCGGTGTCTGATGGCCAAGCGGCGATTGACGCTATCCGCGAAAGGACTTTTGACCTTGTGCTGGCCGATGTGATGATGCCGCGCCTCGACGGCCTCGGTCTAGTACGCAAACTTCGCTCCGATACGGCGTTTGCCGACCTTCCGGTGATACTCCTCTCCGCCCGCGCCGACGAGCAAGCCCGGCTGGAAGGTCTAAACGCTGGCGCCGACGATTATCTCGTGAAGCCGTTCAACGCCCACGAGCTGATCGCACGAATCGGCGCTAACATCAAGCTGGCCAATCTTCGGCGTGAGGCAGCCAAGCAATTGCGATATCGCACGGCTCAGTTTGAGACCCTGCTCAACCAGGCGCCCCTCGGGGTTTATTTGGTGGATTCAGAATTGCGTATTCGTGAGGTCAATCCGACCGCACGCTCCGCCTTTGGTGACATTCCTGGCGGTATTGTAGGTCGCAACTTCAACGAGATAATTCACAAAATCTGGCCCGAAAAATATGCTGACCAGATCGTCGAGATATTCAGGCAGACGATGGAAACCGGTGCATCCTTCACCACACCACATCATGCCGAGGTGCGTGCCGATCGCGGCGTGATAGAGCATTACGAATGGCGTGTCGATCGTACTACCCTGCCTGACGGCTCTTTTGGCGCTGTCTGCTACTTCAGAGACATTGCCGCGCACGTGCAGGCGGAAGACACCCGGCAGCTTCTTCTTCGCGAGCTTAATCATCGCGTCAAAAACACGCTTGCGAGCGTGCAAGCTATCGCTCAGCAGACGATGCGCAGCACAACGGATCCAGAGGAGTTTTCGCGGCGGTTTGCTGGCCGCCTCCAGTCTTTGGCCCGCGTGCACGCGCTTCTGACCGAGGCAACCTGGGATGGCGCGGATCTCCGAGAACTGATCCGCGACCAGCTCCTGCACGGACCTGTTGATGAAACGCGATTAACCGCGTGGGGACCTACTGTCTATTTACAGCCGCAGATGGCGCTGCATATTGCACTCATGTTGCACGAGCTTGGCACGAACTCCATCAAGTACGGCGCACTGTCATCGTCGAAGGGTTGGGTCGCCATCAACTGGACTTTGATGGGCGACGTGCTCAATCTGCAATGGGTTGAACGCGGTGGCCCCATTGTTTCGGCGCCGTCGCGCCGCGGCTTTGGCACTATACTGATCGAACAGAGCGCAAAAAGCGAGGGCGGCAAAGCTGAACAGCTGATTGAACCCGAAGGATTGACGTGGAAGATCTCAATACGTCTGCTGAAGACTGAAGCACGCCACTTGGCAGATGCTGATGCACCCAGACTGGTCAGACCCCAATCCCCGCAACCCCACGCCTTTATCGCCAACCCGGTGGCGCCATTTGCCGATTTGCGCTTCTTGGTGGTGGAGGATGAATCTCTGATCGCGCTGGACCTCGTGGATACGCTGGAAAAGCTCGGAGCCGAGGAAGCGAGGGCCGTTAGCACCGAGACGGATTGTCTGGACTTGCTTGAAAAAAATGGTTTCGATTGTGCTTTGTTGGACGCCAATTTCCATGGCCGCTCTGTCGAAAACATCGCCTCGGCCCTAGCCAGGCGCAAGATTCCATTTGTTTTCGTTACCGGCTATGGGAGGGAAGGCTTGCCAACTGGCTACCACGTGCCGGTTCTCGCAAAGCCCGTAACCAGCGACCAACTGACTGAGGCATTAGTCGCCCAGGTGTCCAAGCCAAGGAAGCTGGTCCACCGACACTCGTAAGCTGTGGAGCGTTGTCCTCTGGCAAGACCCTTTTTTCCAGCAGGCGTTATCCTGCTACGTGACCCTGGCTATCCGCCACGTCTGCTCCGGGAACAAATTGAGACTTACTCTCGTTGTCGCGGCACTTCCGCTTCTCAACCGATTTCGGACATTGGCGATTGGGAAGTTTAAGCGAGCTACTGATTGGTAGCCTGCCCCCAAGCCGAGCCACGCAAAGCAATTAGTGCTATTTTCCAGCCTCTGCTTCCTCGTCGCCCGTCTCTTCTTCCATAAGATCAAGCAGGTTCGGCCCGTCTGCGGTCGAGGTTGAAATCCGGCTCCGGCTTGCCGGGGTAAAGCCGAACTCGGAGGCAATCCGCATCATTATTTCTGTCTGTCGGTTGGCGATGGCGAGATACGGCGACTGCACCGGGAACCCGGAAGGCGACTTGATCATCGACCCATATTTTTGGATCGCCTCCATCGCTTCGGCCCAGAGAGCGTACGCGCCGCAATAGGCGGCAAGAGCACCGCGGTCCAAGTTGGTGGTAATTCTCAAAGGGCCCAGTTCCGCCGCAAGCCTATCCCATTCCCGCCTCGCGACCACGCCGAGTTCGGGCGGGCACTCCGGCACGACCGGTTCGGGTCGCGGCTCCGATTCGTTGAGGGGACGCTTGCCCGGATTCCCAGTGAGCACTTTGAGACGGGTTGGTTTCGGGCGTCGGCCACGCATGTCCCACCTCCTTACGAATTCGATGAATCCGGCCCGGGAGGCTCGGCGGCCACAAGACCAGACACGGATATTGCCTGCCGGCTTTGCTCAACTTCCCCGAACGATTTGCCATCCTCGAAGAGTGTGGCTTCGCCGCCCGTAAATGCTTGCCAGCGGCGCACCGCAAGATCGACGTAGACCGGGCTAAGTTCTACCGCGAGACAAGCCCTGCCGGTTGTTTCCGCGGCAATAAGCGTCGTTCCGCTCCCTAGAAACGGATCGTAGACCGCCTGACCATGATCGCTGTTGTTTATGATTGGCCGGCGCATGCACTCGACGGGCTTCTGGGTACCGTGGGCGGTTTCGCTGTCCTGTCCGCCACTGGCAATGGCCCACAGTGTTGTTTGCTTACGATCGCCAGACCAATTGCCTTTATTGCGAACCGCGTACCAGCAGGGCTCATGCTGCCAGTGATAGTCGCCTCGGCCCATCACGAGCCGCTCCTTCGCCCAAATGATCTGGGCGCGGAGAGCAAAGCCGTTGCGCATTAGGCTTTCGGCCACGGTCGTCGCGTGCAGCGCGCTGTGCCAGACGTAGGTTACGTTCCCGGGGAACAGCGACCACGCGGCTTCCCAATCCGCTCTCTCGTCGTTCTGCACTTTGCCTGTACGACCCGACCTGTTCACGCCGGCTCTGTGGCGCCAGGCGGGGTCGTAATTCACCCCGTACGGCGGATCGGTCACCATGAGGTTCGGCTTGATTTCACCGAGCAGCCTTTGCACTGTCGCCGCATCAGTGCTGTCGCCGCACGCCAGCCGATGCGGACCGAGGCACCAGATATCGCCAAGACGGGTAACGGCAGTGTCGCTGAGTTGAGGGACCTCGTTTTCGTCGGTGAGGCCTCCGCTCCCGCTCCCCCGACGATAGTGCCTCTGCTAGCTCCTTCGAGCTGAAGCCCAGACTGGAAAGGTCTACACCAAGCCCAGACAGATCCTTGAGCTCGAGGCTCAGCATTTCGAGGTCCCAGCCGGAATTAAGGGCGATGCGGTTGTCAGCGAGTATCAGCTGGCGTCGCTCCAACTCGGTCAACCCAACGAGAGGAATGACCGGCACCTCGCCGAGCCCAAGCTGGCGGGCTGCTGCAAGCCGACCGTGGCCGGCAACCACATCGCCGTTCTCACCGACCAGAATTGGGTTGGTAAAGCCGAAGGCACGGATGCTGCCTGCTATCTCCGCAATCTGACCTGGATTATGCGTTCGCGCGTTGCGCGGGGACGGGATCAATCGATCCACAGGCCAATACTGCACCTGGAGCGGTGGTGATGCGGACTGCGCCGATTTTGTTGGCTCCGGCATTTTAGATTTGGAGGGAGGTAAGACACCCCCCTCCCCCCACCCTGAATTTCGCGACAATTTTTCTGACGAGTTCGGCCGCCAAAGCGCGACAGGAAATAAATACCCTGTTCTGAAGCCGTCGCGTTGACGCCGAAATAACGCGCGTCCGGGAAGCCATTGATTTTCTTTGATTTCGCGGGCCGTGGTCTCCCGCGTTTGAATTCTTTGATTCCGATTTGAATTCCGAAATGTTTTCGGCGGGAAAAAAAATCCGTGCGTGAGGACGGGTGGGGTAACGACGAAAGGCTCGCTGAGGATTTAAACCCCCTACCCCCTCGGATCGGACCAAGCTGTTCGCGGCCATTACATTTGCTCCGCGGCGAGCCGGGCGGCGTCGCCCAGCCGGCCCTCCGCATAGGCTCGACACAGTCGATCGACTATTCCATCGTTGTGCGAAGCTAGGCGCCCGAGAATGTTGATTCCATCCCGCCCTAGCATTCGAGCTAGCGCGATCTCGATCGCCCCTCTTTGACGGCGGCCGTAGGCAGGCGCTTTCGGTTCAGCTGTCTTCGTATACTCGAAAGTCGAATCCCTTGAGGCGGATTCTATAGATGGATTAGGTAAGAAGGATTCCTGCCCATTCTTGTCCTCTTCAGCTAGACAATCTTCGGCAGCTTCATACGCAAATTTGTCTTCTTCTGCGGCCGTGAACACGGGCGCATAGCGCAGGCGGTTCCGGCCTTCTCTTTCGATCGTAAGCAATCCGAGCTCCTCGAGCTCCCGAGCCGCTCGCTGCGCGGTCTTCACCGATCTACGTCCGAGCAACTTGGCGAAGCGCAGTTGACCCGGCCAACAATCCATGGTCACGCAGTTGAGGTGATCGGCCACGGCATAAGCGAAGCACTTGGCCGTTGAGTTTGCTGTCAACTCGTACATTACGCGCTTTAGCCAGCGAGCTTTCTGCCGGTTGACTTGCTCCACGAGCGGACTCTTGTGTGCAGGGCCGTTGACTGCACGCCTTTTCGTCGTCACTTCGCGCGCACGACCTTTAGCCTGCTGAAGCGATTTGCAAACCATCAAAGGAATCCGACCTGCGATTGGCGATCCGTTCGATGGAGTATTGCCTAACGCGCCCGACGCGAAAACTGGGAAGATCGTTCCGTTAATTTCAAGATCGAAGATTACGAGAAAATCTTCACCGATTTTTCGCGTCGCGTTTGCATTCAGAAGATCTTGACTTGCCCAGCGGGTGACTCTCGTCCGGCTGGCGGATGATTTTCACGTGAAACTTACATCTACCTATGAACATCACCGTTCCACATGATTGACCAAAGGCAAGCCGTCGGCTCATCCTTTGCGGGCAAACCAATCAGCTGATTCGCCTAGAGAATTGACGATGAAATGGTGCAAACCGGAAAGCAGCACTGACGACATTGACGAACGAGAATTGAATCAACTCAGGAGCCTCTCGGCTCACAAGGAGATAGCAGTTGCGGCTGCAATGGCGTATTGCGCCGAGCACGAAATTTGCCCGCCAGCCTGGCTAACTGAAGCTGCATGCGACTTGTTGATCGAGCTTTTGAAGCGAGAAAAGCCGCACGGGCCCGGACGAGCAGTCGGTCATGTTGCTCGGCTGCAGCAAGATCAATGGGATCTCGAACGATGGGATGCGGTATTGGGCGTACGCGGGGGACGAGAGAAAGCCCAAAGAGAATTGGAAATATACTTGTCGTCTCCTGAAAGGCACGGTCCGCCGCCGCCCTCTCTCGTAAAACAAAGCAATTGGTTCAAAAAATTTGGCACCTATGCCTGCGCGTCCATGCTCCTAACCGGTCGAAACGCTCGCGCAGGTGTCGACGCCATGAAGGCGAGCTATCGAAAAGTCAAAAAGGACCTCACAGATCCGGAGGCGGCGAGCAAATACTACGTTTTCGATGACAAGTTCTTAAAGAGGCTCGGGCTGGAAGGGTACCATGATCGGAAGCGGGGTACAAAAATGCTGCCTTTATATAACCTGACGCCCTAACGGCACCTCTGTCAGTCTTCAGGCGAACGGGAATCACTTTCGCCAGGAGGAAAGGCAGTGAAATACGGTGAACGCTCTCGCTTGAGTGCAATTGAGGCCGCGAGTTATCTCCACGTAAGTCGCTCCACGTTAGCAAAGTGGCGCATGAATGGCAGCGGTCCCGTTTATCACCGCTGTGGGCCTCGGATCGTCTACTACTTTCAGGATGAGATCGACACTTGGCTAGCTGATTGCGATTGTCGATTGCAATCAAGCAGCCTTGGGAAGCGTCCCGAGGCTCGGCCTTGATGTTGTCGAACCGCGCTAGTCTTGCTGAAGTTGCCGATATTTTGGCCTTCGGGCTCATGCGCGCTTTGGCTCGGAAGTCCAGCGGAAAGAGCGGGCTAAGCGGAGAAAGTTCGCTCGACTTATCCCCCACCAAGAGCGGTCATCCGACCCCGGTTGCGGGAGACGGCACGGATGACTGAGACGGTGTTGGCCCAATTGGCGGCCCTGAAATCCGCTCCCATAGGCGAACTTAAGCAGAAATGGCGCGATCTCTTTGATCGTGACCCACCGCCCTATAACCGCCGCTTCCTGGAAGACCGACTGGCCTACCGCATCCAGGAGCTGGCCTTCGGTGGGCTCAGGGAAGAAACGATCGAACGCCTGGAAGCCATTGCCGATGAATTGGAAGGGAAAATACCCCGGCGCCGCAGCTCGCTAGAACATCGACCTATCGCCGGCACGCGCTTGATCCGGGAATGGAAGGGCGTCGAGCACTGCGTCACAGTTCGCCAGGACGACTTCGAATACCAGGGCCGCCCATACAAGTCGCTGTCAGCCATCGCTCGCCTGATCACCGGCACCCGGTGGAATGGCCTTATCTTCTTCGGTTTGAAGAACACGCGACGCCGATCATGAAGCCGTCTTCAGCGATCAAACGCAAGCTCCGCTGCGCGGTCTACACCCGGAAATCGACCGAGGAAGGTCTCGAACAGGAGTTCAACAGCCTCGACGCACAGCGCGAGGCATGTGAGGCCTACATTGCCAGCCAGCGGGCGGAAGGCTGGGTGTTGGTACCCGACCGCTACGACGATGGTGGCATCTCAGGAGCCACTCTGGAGCGCCCTGCCCTCAAGCGGCTGCTTTCTGACATCGAAGCCAACAAGATCGACGTGGTCGTCGTCTACAAGATCGATCGGCTCAGCCGCGCCCTCATGGACTTTGCTAAGCTAGTGGAGGCCTTCGACCGCAACGAGGTCACTTTCGTCAGCGTCACCCAGTCGTTCAACACCACAACATCCATGGGCCGGCTCACGCTCAACATTCTTCTCTCCTTTGCGCAGTTTGAGCGCGAGGTTATCGGCGAGCGCATCCGCGACAAGTTTGCAGCCTCCCGCCGCAAAGGCATGTGGATGGGCGGCTGGACGCCGCTCGGCTACGACATCAAAGACCGTAAGCTCGTCGTCAACGAGCCCGAAGCCGAGCTGGTGCGCTCGATCTTCATGCGCTTTGCCCGCGGTATCCCGCCCCGCCAATTGATCGAGGCTCTGGCGAAGGAAGGCGCCCTGAACAAACAGGGCAAACTAGTAGATAAGGGCTACCTGTATCGCATTCTGAACAACCGGGTTTATCTCGGCGAAGCCGTCCACAAAGGCACCCCTCATCCAGGCGAGCACGAGGCCATTATCGATCGCGGCCTCTGGGACCGAGTCCACGCGCTGATAGGCCCGCGGACCCGCACAAACCGTCAGCTTGGACGCACGCCTTCCCTGCTGAAGGGTCTGATTTTCGGACCGACAGGCGCGGCGATGACGCCGACCTACACCCGAAAGAATGGCAGGCTTTACCGCTATTACGTCGCAAGCGACGTCATCAGGACAGGCAATTCCCTCTCGGCCATCCGGCGCGTCCCAGCGGCGCAGATCGAAGACGTGGTCATTGCGCAGATCCGCGCCGTCGTTCAGACCCCTGAAATCATCGTGGCTACTTGGCGTGCTGCGCGAAAGACTCTGAAGGGTCTGACGGAACGCGACGTCGGCGAGCACTTGCGCCAGTTCGATGCACTTTGGTCCGAACTCTTTCCGGCGGAACAGGCGCGGATTGTGCAGCTCCTCGTCGAGCGCGTAGACATTTCTGAGCGCGGTGCTGACATCACCCTCCGGTTAGACGGGCTCGCGACCTTGCTGCGCGACATGCGCACCACCGGAGAACGGGATGCCGCGTAAACAATCGAACGCCGCCGCCTCCACGACAATTACTGTCCACGTCCCATTGAGGTTCCCCATTTACGGCGGACGTAAAGCGATCATTTCGGAAATCGTTTGTGCGCCGGGTCAGGAACAGGGTCGATTGCTTGAGCGGTCCAAACCGCCGCCCACGGCGGCGCAGTCGTTGCAAAGGACCGAAAATGCACTGCTCAAGGCGCTGGCCCGTGCTCATCGTTGGCGTAGCAAGATCGAGGGTGGCGACTACAGCTCGATCACAGAACTGGCGACAGCGGAAAACGTCAACGAATCCTATGCGTGTCGTCTCCTGCGACTGACCCTACTTGCGCCAACGATCATCAGCGACATCTTGGAAAAACGGCATGCGTCTGACCTGATGCTCAACCAGCTCATGAAGCCGATTCCGACCCGATGGGACCAACAACCCGGAGCGCTCAAAATCGTGGTGCGCGCCGCTACGCAAGTCACTGACGCTTAGCCGATCGACAGGTCGAACGTTCGCTAATCTGCAGTTATGTGTGGTTCTGCGATCAAAACGTTCGAATCCCTCCCGCTCCGCCTGAACATATCAAAAAGTGGCCATTCGCAAGGATTTTTCGTCAATGGCCTCTTGGCCATCCCACATTTCGACCCACATCTTTCAGCCGATAGGCCAGATGAATTTTTCCCGACGAAATAATTCTTGGCCGCGTAGGCGGAGTCATCTCAATCGTCAGTACCCGTACGACAAAGGGAGGGAGAAATCTCAAAGTTAAGGCCCCGCTTTGATTCCTTCGGAAGTATTGAACTTGGATAGTGACCAAGGCGGCGATCCACATGACGATATCGTGCGCTTTGTGGAACGCAACGACGGGCTTGCTGCGAGGCTAAGAGGACTGCTGCGGTTCATCTTGGTCTCGAAGATTGCCGTCGCGGGCGGTTCCTCGCGACGGGCTCCTCGGAGCAGTTCGGTTCGATCCCGCCTTTATGGCGGCGATGGTCGCGGCGCGTTGCTTGAGGCGTTGTCGCCGCGAAAACAACAGATCAAGCAACCCACATACGGGTCTGTCTGCTCACTGCGGGGAGTCGCGCACTGACGCTTTTTTGTCAGGACTTGCGCTAATTGATCGCCGCATAACCCTTCAGCCAGGATAGTCCCTCGTTTAAGGATTCCGCCAAAGATCGGCATTTCGCAGAACTCGGGAGAGCAGTCGGCCGCGAGAGCGCATCCTCTTCGTCAACCGTCAAATGCAAAACGTGAATGAGCTCAGGGCTGATTTGTCCTGCCGCGAACCCGGCTCGAACAAGACGACCACTCAGCGGCCTCTCATTACCAAAGAGGAAATCACGAACGACCGGCTCCAGATAGGCACAGGAGCCCTCTCCAAGCGCAAGCATGAGCCGAGCGCCGGCGTAGTACTTGTCGGCTCGATCGAGTGCTTGCCCGAGCTCAGGCATTTTTTGGGCCTTCAACTGATCGTTCAAGTAGACCGCGAAAATCTGTTGTAGATGCCCAAATCCATCCTTGATGAAAGGAGCGGCCAAGGCACGCTGGTTGACGTCACTTGCTTTCGGCGCCTCTCGTTGTTCGACAGCCCACGCTGGCAGCGGGAACAGACGATTCAGTATTTCATTCTTTAGCCCGTCTTCAGTGTTGAAGGCGGTGTGATTGAGGACCGGATCGTTGTCGAAACGAATTGGCCAGATCGTGCAGTCCTTGTTGAGGACCGGTCCGATCCATTTGTCTGGCGCATTCCGGAAGTGGACCTGGCGCGATTCAACGAGGCAGCCGGTGAAATCCCACGTAAATGTGGGAGGCCTACCCATGCGTCTGTAGTCGAAGTGTCCATCCAATGACTTGGATTCGACGACCTCCGTTGCGATGTTGAGCTGCAGGGCGGCGGTCGCCAAGTCGGGAATCTTGCGTTGGTCGTCGTCCAGTGGATCTATATCGTTCGTCGGTCCTGAAATGCTATTGGGCCGGGTCAATTCGCGCTTCAAGTAAAAGCCTTGCGTTGCCGCATAGTCGCGGAATGCTGGAATTGCTTGCGACGTCAAATACGCGGCGTCGACTAACGCCCCTCGATATTGCGCGAAAATCACTTGGTCCCAGCCATCGGAATATACCCTGTTCAATCCCACTTGGAGCTGTTCGCCCGCCTTCCTAAGCTCGGCAAAGCCGCTGTTGTCATCCTGATATTTCGGCGCCCACAGCCGCATGCGTACATAATCCTTGACACCGCGCGACCAAGCCGAGGGGTTCGGCAAATCTTTGACGTCATCGGCCCAGGCCGGTTCGGCGTGCGGGTGCTGTGGAAGGCTGTTCCAAAGCTCAATGACTTCCCGCATGTACGGAAACAGAAATGCGATAAGATTGTCAGCCGGCTGCGCTTCGAGCTTTGCCGCGAAATCGGGGTCATCCGGCCGAATGAGAGCACCTGTGAGGGTGGCAAGGCGCGACGTTGTCAGCGCATATGTCAACGGATAGCTGAGGCATTGGCGATAGGCTAGCGCCGCAGGTGAAAGGTCGTTGACGATGTCGGCGGCGTGATTCTTGAATTGATTCTCACAGCCATTGATCTGAGTGACGTAGGTGTTCTCGATTACATCGAGAAATTGTTGATGCATCTCCGTTGCAGACAGAAACACTGAAGCTTTCAAATCCTCGAGGTCCTTGAGGACTACCACGAAATTCTGCGTCATGTTGAAGTTGATCTGATCTACAGATCGCTGTAACCGATCAAGCTTCTCATCGATGACTTGTAGCTTCAATTGAATGTCCTTGAGCTGGTTCTTGATTGCCGAGAGCGCAGCCATGACTTCCTGATGGCGCTGCTCGGCCGGATCGGGCTGCGAACCTCCGAAGAGGGACACGAGACTGGTGACGGCACCGACGAAGTTCCCCGAGGCCAAGCTCGATAAGCCGTTGATCCCGCTCGACACGCCTTTGGCGATTTCGATGCTGGTCGCCGTGGCCTTGACGACCGCATCCGCACGGACGCTTATCTGTTTGGCTAGGTCGCGATCGAACGCTCCGATGAGCGTCTCGCCGACGCTAAAGAGGTCACGCGCATTCGATGCAACACCCGTAAAGCGCGCGTAGCTGTCGAATTCCGCAGGGCTGCTAAATCCAGTCAGTGCCGCGCCGGCACGCTGCACCGCAGAAACCCTTTCGTCGATTTCCTGCGCCAGTGTCTGCGGCTCTCGCAAAGCGCTTCGAATAAAGGAATTGAATCGGTCGCTGTCTTTCAAGACCTGAGCGTTAGCGTCGTCGGGAAGAGCGTTGGCGATGCTCGTGAGGGACGGCGAGCCTTGCTGGCGTTTGAGCAGAGTGCTTAACGGTGTGGAGATCGGCAGCACAACATCGGAATTCTCGGTGATGAAATGAGTTATTGGCGAGAGCGTCGTGCTGCTGAGAGCTGCCTTGTTGTAAATTTCTTCCGCGAGATCGTCTAATTGGGTTCCGGCCATGTTGCTGAGATCGTGTCCGGTGCCTTCCGCGAGATTCTGCAAATCGGGGTTCGCGCGCTTAAGCTCAAGCACGAGTGACGCGAGAGGTGAAGCGCCGGGAACCATGTCTGCATTCAAATCTAAACCAGTTACGTTGAGTGCGGACCCATTCCGTGAAGACAGCCATTCCTCGACCAGCATATTTGGTCGAGCGGCGATCGCCTGTTTAAACTGTGCCTTCCACAAACGCTTCATCAATTCCGACGCGGGAGACGCCATTGGCGTCTCAGTCGACCAATGCTGGCGAGGCTTGAAATGGGCTTGCTTTAGCTCGGCCCAGCACGGTCGGTTTACGATCGGACTAGAAATTGTGGCGGTACTGCCATGATCGACAACGAAGTCATAGAGGCGTTGTTGAAAGCGCTCCCATATGTCCTCGCCGCCGCGGAAGATTAGATCCTCAGTCTGCTCGTCGAGACGATTCGAAATGCGATCAGCCCCGCGCGTGTAGATCACCACATGCCCGTCGGTCCGCTGGACGAACCCAAATTCACGAGTCCCGCTGACCGGATGTGGCGTATGGAAGTCACTCCGCCCAGTCGAAAAACGCCAGCGTGTTTCCGCCTTCTCGGATAGAACGACTTCGGCGGACCGGGCCACGCGCGGTTGGTTTGGCACCATCGCTAGAAAGATATCAAAGACTAGATGGCTTCCGAGCGCGCCCGACTTCCATTTGGCCTTGTCCGCGTCTTGATAGGGCCCAAAGTTCGCGAGCGTATGATCGATGAATCTGTCGAGATCGTTCCGGAAAATCTCGAACAATTCAGCGCCAGTTTGCCGTCGGCCGGCGATGGTCGGAAGCGTTTCGATTGAAACCTCGTAATAGTCCAGATTAACACGCGCGCTCGCTGCGTCTTCAATCGGCTGAAAATGCCACCCGCCTGTAATCGGAGTATTTTGAAGCGCAGCAGGCGGCCGAAAGCTGATCAACTCGTCCCACGCATCCGACGCGATAGCGCCGCATTGCCCATTGTTGTGAGACGCCAAAATATCGCGTGTGCGCGCTGCTATGAGCTGCCGCATGGCGGGGGGTACGATACCGACTTGGACGCTAGCGCCATCCTTCTGGAACCAGAGAAATAAGGATCGGTCCGCATCAAACAACGTGCTATAGGGGGGAGGTCGTAGCGACCAATGGGACGCCGCTTCGAGATAAGCCGCGTCTGGACTATCGCCGGGTCCCGACTCGACGAGAAAATCATCGCCAACGCCGGAACGCCGGATGCTTGCCGATAGACGTTGACCTCGACAAGGTACCCCTTTGCGCCGGTGCGGCGTAGCGCAAGCGATGCGTTAACGGCAACATCTAGAATCCGGGTCTCTATCTGATTCTGGACCAGGAGATTGACCATGTACCCGTTGAGCGCCGAGAAGGCACGGCCCATAGCAGTGTCCAGATCGCGCTGATTTTGAGCGCTTGCCTGCGTGTCGATGGGAAAGCGTGACACGATCGTCGTTTCCGGAACAGGCTGCGCTTGTGCTCCCACAGCCGGTAAGCACAATAGAATTACCCCCAAGGCAGCACGTAGCATTTCCCCTCCGCCGATTTCGCCGATTGCTGGTCGTCTGCGAAATTGCACTATCCGGGATTAAGGCAAGGACGCCGCGAGCCGTGTGCGCCTACAAGAGCTCCCCCTTTCCGCGCGGGACTGTTCAAGCCCTTCAAGCGAAATATGCCGTAGTACGTGGCGAGAATCCACCATCACTGCCGCGGTGCGGAGCACCGGACGGCTAGCCAAGCTTATTGAGAATGTCGGAGTTGGATTAAACCGCCACTTCGAGACGATAGAAACTGATTTCCACTAGCAATGGAAACTGGACACGCACAAACTGTCGAATCCGAACGTCGTCTATAAAAGAATCATAGCATGCAGCGGGGCCCCACAGAAATTCGTTTTGGCAGAACGCGGCTAATGTAGACCCCGCTCGAAGCCTTGATGCGTCGCAAAGTTTTGGCGAAACGGCTTATTGTTGATGAAAAAATGCGGACGGAGAAGACGTCATGAGCTCTTGCCTTTCAGAGCTTCTTGCTCCGTTGGTGAGCCCCGGCAATCGCAAGAGTCCGAGGTATGCGCCTCCCAAGATCGACTCATAATCCCGAGTTATTTGCCGTCTAGTGGCGCCTCAGCCGCTGCCGAAGCGGATTTCCCCGATCGAATTCTATTTTGGATGTGTCAAATAGCAATCCCTCAACTATAGGTTTCGCGAGATGGATTACCCGACACAGGCGGCTGCGATTTCGCCTCATCTGGCTGCGAACTCGCCGGGCGGCGGTTTGCTAAACCTCGCTGCGCTGCCCCAACCCATCCTCCGGTATGCCGACAAGTGCTGTTCTGTTGGACTTTCTCAATCGGCAATTGCCTGCCGTGCGCTCGCGTACCGCGCAGTGCTACAAGGTTGGGTGGCAATTTGGGTGGCAGTTATTCGGGGCGCAGCTGACAGCCTGCGCGTTGCCGGTAGTCGTCTGCAACCGACAGCACCTACCGGCCGGACAATCGCGTGTGTCCCAAGTCACAGCCCCCTCCCCCCGATAAGACAAATGATTTGTCGGCCTGCGCGGGAGAACACAAATGCTGCGATCAACATCTAACAGCCAGCATCCTCGCAAATGGGCGGACGCCTTGCGTCGCGAGATGCAAATGGCGATCGGGCAGCAGCTGCGAGATGAATACGAGTTGCCGCAGAAGCTCCCGTCCGAGCCGTCAGCGCGCCTGATCCGCAAGGACAAAGAACACGATCCCTACGCCGACATCGTCGGTACGTGTTGACAAGCGCAGACGAGCGAAGCGGGCATCTATAATCGCGCTACCTACGCGAAGGAGATGCGGGAGGCGCTGGAGCGGTGGGCGGGGCATGTTGAGGCAATCAACAAATGAAAGATCGTCCGATGTTTGCTTGCGGAGTTACAGCCTGCTACCCTATTGTGATTGCTCAGGTTCGCTAACAAAGCGACAGGGTATTGCGCGCGATCTACGGAATAGCGCTCCCCTGCGTATGCTTGTTTGACATATGCCCTTTACGATCGACCAGTCCAGAGTTCGCGAACTCATTACTCGCCCAAGCGAATCTTTGAACGTCGAAATAAAGCCGTGGATGGACCCCGCAGACGATATTGGTACTGCCAAAATCGTAAAAGCGCTATTCAGTCTTCGAAACCGAAACGGCGGATTCTTTGTCCTCGGTTTCGACGATAAGACCTTGGCACCCACCCAAGCAAACCGGCCTGCTGATATCCATACCGCATTCCACGTCGATGCAATTCAAACTATTATTTCGCGTTATGCATCAGAGCCTTTTGAAATAGCAGTCGGTTTTGAGTTCCGCGACCAGACTGAGCACGCAGTTGTCGCTGTGCCCGACGGAGTCACTCCCCTGTCGTCGTCAAACGAAGCCTAGTTGCGGCCAATAAAACAGCCTTGCTAAGTGTTGGCGACGTGTATTTCCGAACGCTTAGTGCAAACGGGACACCTAGTAGCGCGCGAGCCCGTCCCGAGGATTGGCGCGCTATTCTGGATATTTGTTTTGACAATCGTGAAGCGGACATCGGCCGCTTTTTGAGGCGCCACATGACCGGCCCATCTTGGGCCAACATCCTAACGTTGCTTGACGCGGCCCGCACCCCGCCGCCCCCGACATTGCGCGAGAAATCAGTTGAACTCCTCGCAGAAGGACGGGACCGTTTTGAACGGGCTCTCACTCGGCGCTCCATAAGGGCTGAGGACAAATGGCTCCTGGAGGCTGGCACATGGAATGTGGCTTTGATTGCTGATCCCGAAAGGCTGGACGCAGTCGTCGATAGCACCTTCCTCGCCACTACAATGGCAAGTAATCCCAACTTCGCGGGTTGGCCGGTTTGGGCCAATTCGCGCACCTTTGTAGAAGAAGCGAATAGGCCGATAGTGATCGACGACGGCTGGGAGTCTTTAATCCTTTCTCTCGGGACGTGGAACCGATTCGATTATTGGCGGATCGATCCGAGAGGCAGGTTCTTCCTTCGACGCGCGTTACAAGATGACATTAGCGGAAGGGTCAAGCCGGAAACGTACCTAGATCCTATCGTAGTCATCTTGCGTGTAGCGGAGGCCCTTGCAGTTGGACTTTCGCTTGTACGGGCAAACGGGTGGGACATGGATACGGCCACACTTGGTTTCGCCTTCCAGTGGACAAAACTTCAGGGAAGGCGGTTAGAGCCCTGGGCGTATCCACTTGTGACGATCACATCTTTCGGAACTGCGCATCAGGATCAGATTGTCACTTCGGTCGAGCTGCCACTCGAAACACCTATCGCAGCTATTGCACCGTTTGTAGACGAAGCAACCAGACGACTATTTGCTTTATTTAATGGCTATCGTTTGCCGTTGGCATCAATTGAAATGTGGATTCAGCGTCTGCTGTCTCGGTCGGCTTTTTGATCTTCCAACAGGATTAGGATTTCGCCCGGCGCGGTCAGTGAGTGGCTTCTTCGCAAGCATTGCAACGCCTCCCTGTGATCCAGCGTCACGGGCACAGCGTAGCAATATGCTAGGTCATTTCCAAATATTCGGGATGGGCGTCGGCAATGCGTTCGTGCCCTCCGTCGTTCCGCAGTCGATAAACGAAACTGCTGTGCCGTTTTTGTCCCAGCATGTCGCGGTAATAAATTCGTCCGTAGTACATCAATGTCGGCGTTTTCATTTCCATGATGATGAAATCAAAATTCCGATAATCATCCGGATCGGGAGGCAGGGAATCGCTGATGAGATAATGCTTACCGCTTTTATAGTCCGGTCGCGCTGGGAGTTCCTGACAAAACACGGTGTAGACCTCGAGAATCCACGCTGGTGTTTGTCCGAAATTTCGGTATCCGGGCTTGAAAGCGATTTGCGGAAATCCGTCTTCGCTGAGTGTCGGTTGAGCGACAATGCGACCGAGGCCATCTTTCTCGTGATACAAACCAGTCGGGCCGCAGCCTCCAAAAATATAGGCACGTTGAAGATTTTGCTGCCCTTCCAAGATTTTCTCTTGTCGGCCGCCGATGCGGCTCAAAACAATAGTAAACTTCGCTATATACGCTGTAGCAATTGCCGTGACGATGGCGGCAACAGCATCAAGATGATTAGCAATCCAAATGAAAGGGATAGAGAGAAGATAGTGACTTGCACAATTGTTGTAGTTCGCTTCGTGATCGCCGCAATAATTTATTTGGGTAGGGAAAAATCCTAACGCTTGAGCCACGAAAAATGTCAACGCGGCACCAACAAAAAATCCTACGAAATGTTTTGTGTAGCGATGCATTAGCATCCGCCGATCTAGTCCCTAACGTGGGAGGATATCCACTTCTGACATTATCGTCTGCATCAGCTTAGCTGTTGACCATCAAATTCGACTTGCATGGGAAGGGAGGTGCAAACTCGCGTCTCATCGGTGATTCGGGCGAGGATGCTCGTCCTCGCGCCGATAACAGAGGGTTTGCGCAAATGGGAAGTTCGTCCAACTCATCGGGTTCATCGGGTTCATCGGGTTCTTCTAATTCGCCCGGCTCGTCGAGTTCATCTAGTCGTCGCGGATAGAGACCGCTTCTCGGCCCGCTCTTCATCTCGGCCGTATCAGCAGCTGCGATTGATCCTCGCGCCGGATGTTGAACTGCGCGCCTTTACCGCGAAGTCTTGCCAAGAATTAAGCTGCCCGCCATGCGGCGGTAATGCTTACCCACCAAATCCAGCGAAATGCTGGAGACCCTGTCATGTCACCTACCGTTACGGAATGCCTAGAGCATGCCCGCCAATGCGAGTGGTATGCCGCCCGGACCAACAATGAAGAGGACCGCAAATTCCTTCTTTGGAGGGCCGAGCAATGGACGAACCGCGCGCGGGAGAAAGAGCTAGAAGCTCGGACCTCAGCGCGGCGGCCCGCTGCCTAAGTCGCTAGGGCGCCCCTCGCCCAAGCCTACAAAATGTAGCGGCTTGCACGTGTGTTCTCTTTATGTTCTATTGGAGCATGATGAAAGGCGAAATTCTCCGCTACGCCATTGCTTTCGCACTCAGGCGCTCCCGCAAGATCATACGCGGCTTGAAGGAAGGGCTGACCGAAGAGGAGCGATTTGCGGTTGCCGATCACGTCGTCGCGCAGCTGAAGGTTCGCGGCGACCCCTGGCGACTGAATGAGGAGGCAAAGCCAGCGCCTCCACCAACGACTTAGAAGTTTGCGAGCGGAATGGCCAACCCCGCACCCCCGACACACCCCGCGGCTCTTCCGTCCGCCGCCCCGGTCTCCCAAGGCCGGGGCTTCTCTCGCTAAGTAAGTGAGTGCACTTTGGAATCGGGGCAAATCGGCTCAGTTTGGGACCTATGGTCACTCTCCATATCGTCCCGGATGACATTCGAACCGCCTACGAGGTTCGCGCGCGGGGCTCGGCCAAAATGGCGGGCATGGGGGGATCAAGCACAGCCTGGCTACAAACCTGATTGGCCCACTTATAAAAATCACAGCGGCCTTATTGCCGCCGAGTAGGTCGTCCTCACACCGTTTCAATGCCCCTGAGCCCTACCAACGCCTCCGATTAAAGCGTAGGCGAGCCAAGCGAATATGGTCATTCCGAGAAGATAAAGGCCAATCTGAACAAGTGAGGAAATCCTTGTAGCGGGCCGAAAAACATTAAATGAGCCATCGTCTTGCGAGCCCGCAACGGCGCCAAAGACGACATAGCCTGCCAACACAGAAAGGACAAACGCCGCTTCAGCAATTACGAACCAAAGAAGCTCAACAGTCGTGAGACCTACCGCTGTACGATCCTTCAATATTGCAACGAGACCAGCGGGTGCAAAGAGAAACGCTGACGCCAGCGTCACTAATAACTTTGTCTGCTCAAGATATGTCTTAGTTGCTTCCTTTGCCCCGTCGCTAGTCGACTGGCCAGCTGCCCCAAGCGTCAGCGGAGTTTCGTTCATTTTTTAGCCCCGACGACGATCGCAGAATGGTGGAATATTACAGAAACGCTCGTGAAAAGCCCGAATAATTGCTTGAGAGTTTTTTACTTGCCGCCCCGGACCGCGCGACGCTTCATCCATGGTTTCATCAAGGGTCGCATCAATAATCTGCCCAATGCTTCGCTGTACCTCCTCAGCGTCAAACCGCTCGCCTTCCTCAACAGACTCTATGATAGGAATGAGAATCATCTGACGTGCTCCCCACGTCAGATATACATTCCGCTGATTCTCCGAGCGTAATACCAATTCCCTTACAGATTCGAATACGTATCGATCATAGTCGCGCTCGTCGTCATAAAAGCTCGTGTCCTTGATCGCGTGTATGGGCCTCGGAGCATATCGCGTAGATCAAAACTAATTTTCCCGAACAATCGCAAAGCGAAGAGTGAAAGCACCAGAAGCGCCAATAAACAGGCTAGAACCAAAGCCCCGATTATTATCAAAGTATGCTCGGCGCTCATCGTTGAATTCCACTCTCTAAAACACACACAAGCTAGCAAGTCTGACGATAGGTGGCTACCTATGGTTTTGATTTATGCACAATGCGCGTTCCCGAGGCCCGTTGTCTTCGACGTTGATGGACCCATACGCGTCGCATTTCATATGATTTGCTGACCACCTCTGCGTCTCCGAAGGCGAGTAGATTTTGGGGTGCCCCTCCCCCAGCGCGTGCCACGGCGGCAAACCAAGCACCGAAGCTAAACAGCGATCAAACAAACAAAGGCGCGTGCGGCTGTTTGATTTAACTTCGTCGCACAAGGCCGATCTGATAAGCTCTCTCCGCACAGCGACGCGCTTCGCTGTGCATCACTCGAGACTTTTGCACGGGGGCGAATGCATTGATGGTGAGATATTTTCATCGTGCAAAACTCAAGTGCAGAACGTAGCCCGCAATATTCGTATGCTGGTCGCTCCGCGAAAGGAGGCGCGCTAGTAACGCTTTGAGCGCCACCACTGACTCGGTCACTTAGTGTCAAAGTCGAATCTCATCTCCGGAGGAAAACTACGGAATTCAGGGTCGTTTCAAGTTGGCGTAGGAGATTTTGGCTGCTTTCTCTGCTTGCAGCCCGCATGGAGGACACGGAGACCTAAGCCTGCTGGGGAGGAAACGCCGGACCGCGGCTGTTCAGGCGTACGCCCCCCTGGAGCGCGGGTTCGGACCATTGGCTGGCAGGGTAGGCAGGATCGCACTGGTGAAAACAAATTTCGCTCTTGCGAGCGCGTTTCTAAATTGATCAATCCGCGCCCGTCGAGAAATGCACGATTTTCAAGGCTCCGCGAGAACCGTACTTTCGGGCAAAAGTTCAGAGCTTCAGAGAAAAGGGCGCGAGAGAGAGCAATCTTGGCGCGGCGCCGCACTGCAGGAGTCCAGAGGTCAGAGACTCAATAAGCCAAAATAGCCCGCCTTTGAAGGGCGACGCGACGCCGGAGAATGGTGCGCCAAAAGGCCCTGGCGGAGGGAGTGTCCGCCAATGGTTTCCAATCCATATTTAATATCAGTAGGTTATAAGATAGACCTTGGCATACCCACAATTTCACCCACTTGGGCATCGTCCTCTCAAGTCCTGTCCTTCGAGCAAAGTGCCGTTGGCCGTGACCGATAGTCGGCGCCGCGCCAATGCATCGTCGCGCGGACGCTGTGGCAGCAATCGCAGCGCTATCAGAATCTCTCGGATACAATATTCCGCTCCCGCAATGAGGCCTGGTCGTCGTATCGGCCTTTCGTTGACCGTTTCGGCAATTTAACCTTCGGCCGCGACGTCTTTTTGTATGGGATAAGTTCCAGCATTCCCGAGATGCAATTGAGCCGCCCGCGCCGTTTATCGTCCGATCTTACAATATGCCAGGGCGCGTGGTCCGTGTCGGTGGCCTTGAGCATCATGTCCCGCGCTCGGGAATAGTCGTACCAGCGTTGATACGATTCCAAATCCATCGGACTGAGCTTCCATTGGCGGAGCGGATCGTTGACACGTGCGAGGAAGCGCCTTTCCTGTTCATCCGATCCGACTTCCAGCCAGAATTTAATGAGAATGATGCCCGCATCAGTGATGTATTTTTCGATTTCGGGACAAATGGCGAGAAAGCGCTCAGCCTCCTTCTCGCTGACGAAACCCATCACCCTCTCGACACCTGCGCGATTGTACCAGCTGCGGTCGAAGATGACGATTTCGCCGGCAGCCGGAAAGTGTTCAACGTAGCGCTGAATGAACATCTGTGTTTTTTGCCGGTCGGATGGCGCCGGCAATGCAATGACCCGGAACACACGCGGACTGACTCTTTCGGCTATCGCCTTGATCGTCCCGCCCTT
>CAVREN010000051.1:0-42884 GCA_963720115.1 uncultured Alphaproteobacteria bacterium | reverse complement strand
GCCCATGGCGCCCAACTCGTCGCCGACCAGGACGCGCTGACGAGTTGTTTGGGCGTGTGGCTGGTCAATCCGACCGCACGCAAGGCCGTGGCGGATGCGGCGGCGTCGACGATCGAAAAGCTTGGCGGCGCGCTCGATCGCACCCTCGCCGCTCTGGAACCTTATTTGATGCAGCTTCGGCTCGAACAGCAGGCATCCTGAACCGCAATCACTTCAGATTTGAATCGATTGGCGCTCTAAATTCTTTGGTGGAGCATGTCTCGGAAAGCCGGCTTCCACTTTTGCGCATCATGCTCTAACCACATCGGCTTTCACGCAGTGGCGGTTGTTGGGATCAAACCCTGATGCGCGAACCGGACTTCTGGTGGGACCCTGACGGCGGCCGCTGGTGGCTCAGCCCTTTCGCCGGCATCTACGGAATTGCGGCAGCACTCCGGATGCGCTCGGCGGGTCGGCCCGCCGGTGTGCCTGTGATTTGCCTCGGCAATCTCACGGTCGGCGGCGCCGGCAAAACTCCGGCCGCGCTTGAAGTCGGCCGCCTCCTCCTTGCCGCGCACGAACGTCCTTACTTTTTGACGCGCGGCTATGGCGGGCGCCTGGCTGGACCGGTGCGCGTCGATCCGGCTCGACACGACGCGGCGGCGGTGGGTGACGAGCCGCTCCTCTTGGCACGGCTCGCGCCAACCATCGTATCGCGGGATCGCGTGGCGGGGGCCGAAGCTGCGCGGCGGGATGGTGCCACCGTCATCGTCATGGACGACGGGTTTCAAAATCCTTCGCTGACCAAAGATCTCGCGATCCTGCTGGTTGACGGCCGCCGCGGCATCGGCAACGGCCGCGTTGTCCCGGCCGGTCCATTGCGGGCGCCGCTCGAGGCTCAGATCGAATGTGCGCACGCCATCGTCGTCGGCGGCCCGCCGGACGGAGCTTCGGCTGTCGTCGAGAGCGCGCAACGCCATGGCGCTGCGATCTTCCATGCCCGCCTTGAGCCCGACGCAGCCATGATCGCAGCCCTCGGCAATCGCGCGGTCCTGGCTTTTGCCGGTATTGGCAATCCCAAGAAGTTTTTCGCAACGCTCCTCGAGGCAGGGGTCGCGGTCGGCGAACAGATGAGCTTTCCGGACCATCACCGCTACACGGCAAGCGATGCGCGCTCGCTGCTTAAGACCGCGGATGCGGAAAATCTTATGCTGCTCACAACGGAGAAAGATTTGGTGCGGCTGGGCGGTCGTCGGCGGTTGGCTAAGCTTGCCGCTCGGGCCAACGCCTTACCGGTCAGACTTGCCGTCGAGGAAGCGAACGCGTTCCGTGCCCTGATCCTGCAAACGGTCACTCAACGCGTCGCGAGCCCGTCGATGGTTCCGTGAGGGCGAACGGTCATGGCTTCCGCCCGTACCCATTGGCGTGCCGCTGCAGCACAGCCTCGGGCGACGAGTAGGCCTCCTGCAGGTCGACGCTCCAGTATCGCAGTTCCTCGAGCGGAATGGCCGCGCCCGTCACGGCACAGCGGACGAAAGCGCCGGGCCGTACGACGCGAAAATCGCCGTCCAGGTATTTGACTTCGGCCTCTCCAGGACCCGGGGACCGACGATCCGTGCGATTGAGCAAGGAAAACCTCCTTCGCCGATGAGCCGCTCGTCACCGCCCACCGTCTCCGCAAAAATAGTCATTCGAAGGGCAGAAAACCACGTGCCGACCCCGCAATCGTCGGTACCACCTAGCCTAGAACAGGCTGCCCTGCCCCGGATCCGGATCGCCGGTGCGGCGGCGCCGCCGCCGCACCGGCTCGGCGCGCGGGGTCGTCGAGGCCTGAACCACTTCGGCGCGTGCGCCGACATGGCCGTCGGAGAACTCGACGTCCATCGGCATGCCCACGGAAACCGAAGCAGCCGCCCGCAACGGACGTCCCGTCCGATCGCGCACCAGCGCGAAGCCGCGCGCCAGCACGCCGCGATAGGAGAAGGCCGCCAGCAATTGAGCGTCGCGCTCGCAGCGCGCCCAGCGCGCGTCGAGCAGATTGTCGATGGCACGCCCGGCCCGTTCCGCGAGCGCGGCGACCCGTTCGCCGTCGCGCCCAAGCCGCATCCGGTGCGCGGCAATATTGGCGGTCGCGCTTGCCCGCAGCCGCGAGGCAAGCGCGCCATAGCGCTCGCGCCGGCGCTCGACCTGGCTTCGCAACAGGTGCGCGCTGAGCCGTCCGCCGATGCGGGAGAGACTGACGCGATGGATGTGCGCATTGGCGCGCAGCGCCCGCCCCAAGCCTGCGGCCGCATGATCGAGTCGCTGCCGCGGCAGCGCGAGCACTTCATCGGCGCTGGGGAGCGCGCGCGCAGCCGAGCGTACCGACGCGCGCCGCGCCTCCTGGGTGCGCAGCCAGCCGGCCAGCGCCCGCCGCTCCAGGCTCTCGAGGTCGAGCGTAAGTTCGGCCCGCACCGGCACTGCCATTTCGGCCGCTGCGGTGGGCGTCGGCGCGCGCCGATCGGCCGCAAAGTCGATCAGCGTGACGTCGGTCTCGTGCCCCACGGCGGAGATCAGCGGAATGAGGCTTGCCGCGGCGGCGCGCACCACGATCTCCTCGTTGAACGACCATAGATCCTCGAGCGAGCCGCCGCCGCGCGCGACGATGAGAAGATCCGGACGTGGAATTGCGCCCCATTCCGGCAGCGCATTGAACCCGGCGATGGCGGCGGCAACATCGCCTGCGGAGCCATCGCCCTGCACGCGCACCGGCCAGACCAGCACATGACGCGGGAAACGGTCGGCGAGACGATGCAAGATATCGCGAATGACCGCGCCGGTCGGCGAGGTGATGACGCCGATCACGGCCGGCAGATGCGGCAGGAGCTGCTTGCGCGCTTCATCGAACAGCCCCTCGGCGGTCAAGCGCCGCTTGCGCTCTTCGAGCAGCGCCATCAGCGCGCCGAGACCCGCCGGCTCGAGCGTTTCAACAATGATCTGATATTGCGAGCGGCCAGGATAAGTGGTCACGCGGCCTGAGATCACGACTTCAAGCCCGGCCTCGAGCTTGAGCTTGATGTGGGCGGCGGCGCTTCGCCATATCACGCCGGCGATACAGGCGCGTTCGTCCTTGAGGTCGAAATAGACGTGGCCGTTCGAATGGTAGCTGACCTTGCCCAGCTCGCCGCGCACGCGCACGTAGCCGTACGCATCCTCGATGGTGCGTTTGAGCGCCGCGGACAGCTCCGATACGCTCAGCTCGGGCAGATTGAGGCGTGGTTCGTTCATGTTTCAGGCCCTAGCCGCTGGGGTTAGAACCACCTGTCCTCCCGGGTCAAGGCCCCTCGCCGGGAACCCTACAGAAACCTTGTTCACGTCTCGGTTTGCGCCGCCTCGTTTCAGGCCTTGGACAACTCCGCCGCGATCTTGCCCCGGCCCGCCCCCGTGCTACAGGGGCGGCGGCAAACCGTTTGAGACCCAATGAATATTCTGCTTCTCGGCTCCGGCGGACGCGAGCACGCGCTGGCCTGGAAGATGGCGGCCAGTCCGCTGACCGATCGGCTGTTCTGCGCACCCGGCAATGCCGGCATCGCGCAGGAAGCGGAATGCGTCGCGCTCGACTTGGCGGACCATGCGGCGATCATCGCGTTTTGCCGCGCGAACGGCATCGATTTCGTCGTCGTTGGACCGGAAGCGCCGCTGTGCGCCGGTATCGTGGACGACCTTGAGGCCTCCGGCATCAAGGCTTTCGGGCCGGGTCGTGTCGCGGCGCAACTCGAGGGTTCCAAGGGCTTCACCAAGGATCTGTGCCGCTCCGCCGGCATACCGACCGCCGCGTATGAACGCTTCCGCTCGGCTGACGAGGCCAAGGCCTATGCGCGCGCCCGCGGCGCGCCGATCGTCGTCAAGGCCGACGGCCTTGCGGCTGGCAAGGGCGTGGTGGTGGCGGAAAGCATCGCCGAGGCGGAAGCCGCCATCGAGATGATTCTCGGCGGCGAGCTTGGCGCGGCCGGCGCCGAACTCATCATCGAGGAATTCCTTGCTGGCGAGGAAGCATCGTGCCTTGCCCTATGCGACGGCGAAACCGCACTGCCGCTTGCGTCAGCGCAAGATCACAAGCGCGCATTCGACGGCGACAAGGGACCGAATACCGGCGGCATGGGCGCCTATTCGCCGGCCCCGATCATCGACGCTGCCATGAGCGGGCGCGTCATGGCCGAAATCGTTCAACCGACACTGCGCGCCATGAAGGGCATGGGCGCGCCCTACAAGGGCGTCCTTTATGCGGGCCTGATGATCACGGCCGAGGGCCCGAAACTGATTGAATACAACGTGCGTTTCGGCGATCCGGAATGCCAGGTCTTGATGCCCCGGCTGATGTCGGACCTCGTCCCCGCCCTTCTGGCCAGCCGCGACGGCGTGCTCAAGGCGCTGGACCTGCGCTGGCATTCGCAAGTGGCGCTCACGGTCGTGATGGCCGCAAAGGGATACCCCGGCGCTTACGCCAAGGGCTCGGTGATCGAAGGTTTGGCCGAGGCCGCCGCGGTGGACGGTGTGGAAATCTTCCACGCGGGCACCAAAGAAGACGGCGGGCACGTCGTCGCCAACGGCGGGCGCGTGCTCAACGTGTCGGCGCTGGGCAGGACCGTGAGCGAAGCGCAGGCGCGCGCCTACGCCGCCATCGCGCGCATTCGCTGGCCTGAAGGATTCTTTCGGCACGACATTGGCTGGCGCGCAATCGCGCGAGAAAAATAAGCAAAATCAGCCGACTGGCATTGTGCCTTGCGAAACGATATCAGGAGGAAAACAACGGCGGGGAGGAGCATGGCCGCAAGCGATCGTCAGAGCACCTTTACCGGCACCAAAGAGGTTGCCGAGCGGCTGCGCTTCGATATCGGCCGCCTGCAGTCCTATCTGCACGACCATGTGAAAGGCTTCGCCGGCCCGACTACCGTACAACAATTCAAGGGCGGCCAGTCCAATCCGACCTATCTGATCGAGACGCCGGCGCGGCGCTACGTGCTCCGGCGCAAACCGCCCGGCAAGCTGTTGCCGTCGGCGCATGCGGTGGACCGTGAACACCGCGTGATCAGCGCGCTGTACGCGCAGGGCTTCCCCGTCCCCGAGCCTATTCTCTATTGCGCCGACGATGCGGTGATCGGCACTGCCTTTTTCGTCATGTCGCATGTCGAAGGGCGCGTGTTCTGGGAAGCGGAAATGCCCTCATCCGATCCGGCCGAGCGCGCCGCGGTCTATGACGCGATGAACGCGACCTTGGCGCGGCTTCACAGCTACGACCCAGCCGCCATCGGCCTTGCTGACTATGGCCGCGGCGAGAACTACGTCGCCCGCCAGATCGAGCGCTGGTCCAAGCAATACCGCGCCTCGGAAACAGAGAAGATCGAGGACATGGAGCGGCTGATGGAATGGCTGCCGGCGCACTTGCCACCGCCGCAGCCGCCGCGGATCGTGCATGGCGACTATCGCCTCGACAACACGATTGTCGCGCCCGACAGCCCCAAGATCTTGGCGGTGCTCGATTGGGAATTGTCGACGCTAGGCGACCCGCTGGCCGACTTTTCCTACCACCTGATGCAGTGGCACATGCCGCCGTCGGAGGCTGGCACCGGCTCACTGGTCGGCTTTGATCTCCCCGCGCTCGGCATCCCTTCGCTGGACGACTATGTCGCCGCCTATGTGAAGCGCACCGGGCTCGATCCCCGCCCCTATCTGTCGGTCTATTCCGCCTACAATTTCTTCCGCATCGCCGCGATCCTGCAGGGCATCGTCGGCCGCGTGCGCGACGGGACCGCCACCAGCACGGTCGCCGCCGCCAAAGCGACGCTCGTGCGGCCGCTGGCCGCCAAGGCGTGGGAATTTGCGCGCCAAGCGGGGGCGTCATGATTTGCGCCCGCAGATGAAGACCATCGCGCTTGCGCTTGGCGGCGGCGGCGCGCGGGGCCTTGCGCATATCGCGGTGATCGAGGCGCTCGACGAGATGGGCGTCAAGCCGGTTGCTGTCGCTGGCACCTCGATCGGCGCGCTGATCGGCGCCGCCTATGCGGCCGGCATGAGCGGCAAGGATATCCGCCACTACGTCATCGCGCTCGCACACAGTCCCGGCGAAATCAGGCGCCGGCTAATGAAGGCGCGCGCCGGCACGCTCGTGCACTTTTTCGCCGGCGCATTCAGTCAGGCGACACAGATGGACGCCGAAAAGTTCTGCGCGCAGTTTCTGCCCGAGCAGGTGCCGGCGGATTTTTCCGCGCTGGAAATCCCGCTGACCGTCATGGCGACGGATCTGCACCGTCGCCTTGAAATGCCGCTGTCACAAGGGCCATTGCATCCGGCGGTCGCCGCCTCGATCGCGATCCCAGGCCTGTTCCGTCCGGTCGTTGTCGACGGGCGCGTGCTGATCGACGGCGGCACCACCAATCCGCTGCCGTTCGACAAGCTTGCCGGCCGCGCGGATGTGGTCGTCGCCGTCGATCTGTTCGGCCTGCCGATCGGCGAGCGCGCCGACGTGCCGAGCACCTGGGAATGCGTCTACACGACGATTTTGGTCATGGGCAGCGCCATCGTCTCGGCCAAGCTCGCCCACGCGACGCCGGACCTGCTCATCCGCCCCAATGTCGGCATCTTCCGCACGCTCGACTTCTATCAGGCGTCGGCGATCTTGCGCTCGGCGGAAGCGACCAAGGCCATCGTCAAGGAGCGGCTTGGCGCCCTGCTGGAACACTGAATTAACGCCGCTCCTGAAAGAAGTCCTTGAGCAGCGCTGACGCCTCCGCCTCCGCCATGCCGCCATAGACTTCCGGCCGATGGTGGCAGGCGGGAGAGGCAAAGAACTGCACGCCGTTGTCCACCGCGCCGCCTTTGGGATCGGCGGCGCCAAAATAGAGGCGGCGAATACGCGCGAATGCGATCGCGCCGGCGCACATCGCGCACGGCTCGAGCGTGACGTACAGATCGCAATCGACAAGCCGCTCGGAGCCGAGCGCCGCGCCCGCCGCCCGGATCGCGACCAGCTCGGCATGCGCTGTCGGGTCATGGTCGGCAAGCGTGCGATTGCCGGCGCGCGCGATGACGGCGCCATTGTGCACGACGACGCAGCCGACCGGGACCTCGCCGCGCCCGCCCGCCGCGCGCGCTTCCTCCAGCGCCAGATCCATGAAAGAAGCCATCAAACCACCGCGCGCTCGCCGGCCTTGTGCCGGCCGTCTGCGTCCTTATACACGTCGGCGCGTAAAGACACTTGAAGCCGGGAAGCCGGCCATATGAGATCAAAGCGCTATGGCCGACACCGACAAGCATGGCGACGAGGACGGCGAACGGATCGCCAAGGTGATCGCCCGCGCAGGCCTCGCCTCGCGCCGCGAGGCGGAGGACTGGATCGCCGCGGGCCGCGTCGCCGTCAACGGCACAGTGATCCGTTCGCCGGCGCTCAACGTCAGCGGCCGCGACCGCATCAGCATTGACGGCGAGCCGCTGCCGGCCCGCGAACGCACCCGTCTGTTCCTCTATCACAAGCCCCGTGCCCTCTTGACCTCGCACGCCGACCCGCGCGGCCGATCGACTATTTTTCAGAACTTGCCCAAGGGTCTTCCCCGCCTCATCAGCGTTGGGCGGCTCGACTTCAATACTGAAGGTCTCCTGCTGCTGACCAACGACGGCGAGCTCGCCCGCGTGCTGGAATTGCCTGCCACCGGCTGGCTCCGCCGCTATCGCGTTCGGGCACATGGCTCGATCATGCAGCCGAAGCTCGACGAATTGCGCGCCGGCGTGACGATCGACGGCATACACTACGGCGCGATCGAAGCGACGCTCGATCGCATCCAGGGCTCGAATTTGTGGCTCACCTTTGCCATCCGCGAAGGCAAGAACCGCGAGGTGCGCAACGTGCTCGGCCACCTTGGCCTAGCTGTCACTCGACTAATCCGGGTTTCGTTCGGCCCCTTTCAACTTGGTGAACTTGCTGAAGGCGAGGTGGAAGAGGTGCAGACCCGCGTGCTGCGCGAGCAATTAGGCGAGCGTCTCGCCGCGCTTTCCAGCGCCGATTTCTCCGCGCCGCTCATCGCGCGCCCACAACCCGAGGCGCAAGAAACACCGCGCAAAGATCAACGGCAACGACCGGCCGGTTCGCGGAGCCCGCGGGACCAAGCCCAGCCAAACAAACAAAAGGATCGCAAATCGGCCGATCGAAAGTCTCCATCGCATTCGTGGCGCGCGCATGAGCAGGAACGGATCGGCGGCAAGAAGCTGCGTCGAAAATTTCGCGGCGACCGGCGCGACGAGAAGCAGCGGGAGGAGCGCGCGGCCGAGAAGCCGCGGGCGGGCCTGCTCACCGATCGCAAGGGACGCCGCGTGCTGGTCGAACGCTTCGGCCAGCCGGCGCCGATCCAGCAAAGCAGACCAGAAGAAGGCAAAGCCAGTCGGCATGGCCGGCGGCGGTCGCCGGACCGCGTCTCTGGTCCACGTCCGCGCCGTCCGCGGGGGAAGTGATGCGCGTCGTCGGCGGGCGACTGCGCGGCCGCACCATCATTGCTCCGAAATCGAAGGCCATCCGGCCGACGGCCGATCGCCTGCGCGAATCGCTGTTCAACATTCTCGTTCACAACTTTGACGACCCAGTCAGCGGCGCCCGCGTGCTCGATCTCTTCGCCGGCACCGGCGCGCTTGGTATCGAGGCGCTCTCGCGCGGCGCCGCATTCGCGCTCTTTGTCGACGAGGGTGCCGAGGCGCGCGCGCTGCTGCGCGAAAATGTAGCCGCGCTGGGTCTTGGCGGAACGTCCAAAATTTTCCGCCGCGACGCGACCAAGCTCGGCGAGCCGCGTCCGCTTGCCCCATTCTCGCTCGCCTTCCTCGACCCACCCTACGGCCAAGGACTGGCGACCGCAGCGCTCCATTTGGCGCGCGCCGGCGGCTGGCTGACGCCGGACGCCTTAGTTGTCGTGGAAGAAGCGACAAAAGCGCAATTCGCCGCGCCGGAAGGCTTTCGCGAAATCGACCGGCGGCGCTACGACGACACGGAGTTCGTTTTCCTAAGGATGAGCGAAAGCCAAGGCGCATCGATTTGAAATTGGAACGTTTGCATTCGGTTCGTCATCCCTCCTCCTGATGAGGGACAACAACAGAAGGCGCGCGTCGATCTAGAGCCATCATGCTTTAGCGCGGCGAACTGAGCTCTGATCCATTGTGCTCAGGTCAAGATAGCTGCCGTCAGCTCAGAAAGTTGAGACAACGGGGCCCACTCGTTGATTCGCGCTCGTGACCGCGCTGTCCGGTCTAAAGCGGACCGCTCAGAACGGTTTCCGGTGACGGTTATTAACTTACTGATCTGACGCTGAAAAATACTCCTCTACTCGACCAATTGTCGGCACCTAGTTGACTTTCGTCGCCGATACAGTGCTTTTCGTCCCTATTACAGAGACGGACATGATTCATCCAATTTGGCGTTTGAGCGAGTACACGCCCGACAATCTCGGGCTTGCCTTTACTGACGATGGTTTGTTGCTTGGCCGCACGCCGCTGATCGAGCGGCGCGACGGCCACTTTTTCGTCCGCGAACCGTCCGACATTGCCCGTCTCGTCAAGTACTCATTTCCCAACGGAGTCGCGGTCGACCGGCTGATGCCCGGACTAGCGCGCGTCGCCTTGGCACTTAACGCCAACGATCAGGCGGCAGCGCGGATCGCAGCCGTGCATCTGCAAATTCCAGACCTGCCAAGCTCGACCGCGCGCAACGCGCTGGTCGCCGAGGACGCGCTGATCAAATACGCGCGCGATCAAGGTGGCGACAGCGATTGGAATCCCGCACTACACCCACGCGCCGGTGTGCCGCCGAATCCCGGCTGGTTCGCGCCGACGGGCGGTCCCCAACACGAATCAAGCCAAGACGAATCGAGCCATGGCGGATCAAGACTACGCTTTGCCGAAAATGAGGATCACTCACGTCGCACCGACGCTGTGCCGCCGCACGACGACTGGGTGACGCTGCCGCCGGGCGAATACAATGACGAACTCGCCGATTTCATCCAATGGCTCGCAAATGCGAAGCCGGAAGATGCGAGGACAATTAGAGCTGAAATCAAGAGATATTACTACGACGCCGCGATGCGAATGGCGGGGACGCGCTAAATGCAATCTTGAGCGCCGTACTTCAGCCCGGCATTACCAAGGAAGAGCGGCAGGCGAACCTCAATCTGGCGGCGCATTATGCCAAATACGATCCGGCTCTCGCCGGCCGCCTGCGAGATTTGCTTTCCGGCACCCTTCTCCTCCTCTCGCCCTGGCTATTCCGCGGCGCCCTGCCGAAGCTGCCGGCAGTCCCGCCGGAAATCGAGTTCGAGACCGCGGCGATTGCAGTGCCGGCTCAGCAGCGCCTGGCCATATGGAAGCTCGGGCCGGCTACTCGCGGAAAAGTCATCGACAGAATCTTTCGGCGCGGCGATTTGCATGAGCTCTCGCGCACGATCGATGATTTTGTAGACAACATTGCAATCAGCAATAAATCCGTCGACCTGAATGCCGCAACCTATCAAGATTACGGCCGCTTGTTAAACAAGATAAACGGTGACCTCACAAAACTCGAAGGGTATTCGGGCACAAGATGGGGAGGCGATTTTATCGAATTCTCTGAAATTCGCGGAAAAGTGCTGCGCCTGATCATTCCTGAAGGCAGTATGACTGCCGTGCAGCGGGAAGCGATCAAAGTCGGGACGAGAATTGCGAGAAGCAAAGACATCCGCCTCATTGTCAGGGTATTCTAGGGGAAATCATGCGTTGCAGTATTTATCTGAGAGCGAGCCGCGTGTTCATTCCGACCCTGGGTCTTGTCCAAAAAGGCTTGTATCGCGATATCGAGCCCGTCACCGTGGTCGAGGTTTCCGAAACTGATGCGTTGCGCCGCGCATTTAATGAGACATTTGCACGGGGCAATCCGCCGACTGGGCCGTATCCGCGGCCCTATCCGCAGCCAGTCGTCGTCAAGTACGCCGGCGTGAAAAGCTGGGGCGCTTTCGCGCGCGGGACTTCAACTTGGGTTATTGCCGATCGGGGCGGACGTTATCAGATCGTTGGTTATCGGCGAGAGCCAAACAATTTTGCGGAAGATCCCGAGCAGGCAGTTGTTTTCCCACCCGGAACGATCTTGGATCAGGTAATAGACCGCATGATCGCCATTTTGCAGGACGCGGCGCAGCGCGGGCAATAGCACACAAGGCGTTCGACTGATCCCTCACGCCGGGCTGAGCGACGGAATCGGCCAACTCGACCCGCGCACGCGGTGACGATGCAACACTGTCTTGCGCGTATGCGGAATGCTACCCGATCATTCGGCGCTCCGATTTGGGACCGCAGTGAAAGAGAACGACATGATTTAGGCCGCACTCGAGTTTCCATTGTCGGCGAAAGACTTGGTGACCAAAACAATTCTAAGTTTGCCCGAGATGCTACGGCCAACCACTGTAAGCTTGGCCGAGGACGAAGCCGCCGTTCCGATCGGCGACGTTGATGTCTTCCTTCAAACTTTCAAAATGCCATCGATCGGTGTCTATCTTCAAAACTCGACTGTTCTGTACGATCTTCGTCGATCATCCCCCAGCACTTGGATTGTTGACGCGGATCTAGACGCAATTCCCGATGCTGCGGTGAGGGATTTCTTGATTCACATGGCGATAGCGCATCCGATCTTCGGTTTCGCTTGCGCTGACGAGGAACTAGAATACCGGAATCGCATTACCACAAAATTTGGCGTCAACACCATGGAAAGCTGGGTCGGGCGTGACCCCCGGAGATATGTTCCAGGTTTATATTGGTGGACGTTGCTGCCGGCCTCATTGGCCGAGCAACACGGCATCCCGCTCTCGGTCCTCGTGGATGCGTCACAAGAACACATCGAGCTTGAAGGGAAGCAGCATCTATTGCGTTTCTACGACAAGCCAGAGGATTGGCAGTCGGCGGCCTTCATGGCGGAATTGTACCATTCGTGTCCCGGCATATTTGACGTCGAGAAGCTCCGGCCGAAACTTCAAGGTGCTAAGACCTTCCTTGAAATTAATGCAGTTCTCCACGAGTGGACATGACCGCTGCGTACGGCCCTCCGGCCGAGGGGCTTTTTGGGGCACACGTCGGCCAGTGGCAAAAGTAGAATGCGACATGGGCGAAGGATGAAGCTCATCGAACTCGTTCGGGATTTGGATACGCTCGACGAGCGGAGCACCATCTACGCATCCCGGCCGTGGTCTGACACTTCGGAGGCAATCGCGGCTTGTGAACCAGAAGCGGGCGGCATGCCTCCAGAGGCCGAGCGGCTAAACTTGAAATACTTCTTGGAAGTTTTTATTGCCCGCAACTTCATCGAGGACTGGACGGCAAATTGCGACACCCAGCCGACCCTACAACAGAAGTGTGCAAGACTGATTGTGTATGCTGTCAGCGACGCGTAGTTCTCGGCAAAAAGTGAAACTTCAGAAGCGCGCCAATAATTTTGGCAATTGTTGTTGGGTGATCAAGAAGTCACGCCCTACCGCCGCCCAAACAACCGCTCGATATCGGTGAGTTTCAGTTCGACATAAGTCGGGCGGCCGTGATTGCATTGGCCGGAATTGGGCGTGGCTTCCATCTCGCGCAAAAGCGCGTTCATCTCCTGGATTTTCAGCCGCCGCCCGGCGCGCACCGAGCCGTGACAGGCCATGGTGGCGGCGACGTGCATGAGGCGGCGTTCGAGCGGCAATGTTTCGTCCCATTCGCCCATATGCTCGGCCAGATCGCGAACGAGCCCCGCGCCGTCGATTTCGCCGAGCAGCGACGGAGTTTCTCGCAGCGCCACCGCGCCAGGCCCGAAGGATTCCAGAACAAGACCGTAACGCGCCAATTCCTCCGCGTGCGCGAGCAGACGATCCACGTCGGCTTCGTGGAGCTCGACAATTTCCGGGATTAAGAGAATTTGGCGCGCAACGCCGCTTCGTTCCAGCGCCGCCTTCAGTTTCTCATAGACGATGCGCTCATGGGCGGCGTGTTGATCGACGACAACGAGCCCGTCGCGCGTCTGCGCAACGATATAGGTCTCGTGTACTTGTGCGCAGGCGGCGCCGAGCGGATGCTCCAACGCTTCGGACGCAGGTGATGCGAAGACGGCTGACGACACGGCGCCGATTTCGGCAAGCGAGGTTTCGACCCCAACCGCCGGAGCACCCACATCGAAAACCGCCTGCGCCGCTTCGGCAAAGCCGCCGCCAAGTGGAAACGCACTTGCGCGGCGCGGATCGCCGGGCCGAGCCGGCGAACGGCGCCAGTCGTAACCCCCTCGCCTCGCCCCTGCGGCTCGAAACGATGAATAGGAACCCTGCTCCGGCCGAAACGCCGCGATGGTGGCGCTGCCGCCGGTCGTGGCCGCGCGCGTGCCTTCGCGTGCGAGCGCAGCTTTGAGCGCATGCACCAGCAAGGCGCGCACCAGCCCGGCATTGCGAAAACGCACCTCGGTCTTGGCCGGGTGCACATTGACGTCGAGTTCGCGCGGATCGAGCGTCACGAACAGCGCCACCAGCGGGTGGCGGTCGCGCGGCAGATAGTCGGCATAAGCGGCGCGCACAGCGCCGAGCAGAAGCTTGTCGCGCACCGGACGGTCATTGACGAACAGATATTGGCCGAGCGCATTGGCGCGCGTGAGCGTCGGCAGCGCCGCAAAGCCCTCCACCGTCACGCCTTCGCGTTCGGCGAATACCTCGACGGCATTGGCCCGGAAGTCTGCGCCGAGCACGTCGCCGAGCCGGGTGAGACGGCCGGTGGCGCCGGGCAGCGTCGCCGCGAAGGTCACGGGCGCGCGCTCCTCGCCGGCAAGCGTGAAGGCCACATCGGGCCGGCTCATGGCGAGCCGGCGCACCACGTCGCGAACGGCCTCCGCCTCGGTGCGGTCGAGCTTGAGGAACTTCAAGCGCGCGGGCGTGGCGTAGAACAGGTCGCGGACCTCGACCCGCGTCCCCACCCCAAGGGCCGCGGGCTTTACGTCCGACTTCGCCCCGGCGTCCACCTCGATCGACCAGGCGTGCGGCTCGGATTTGTGCCGGGTGGCGATCGCAAGCCGCGCGACAGCGCCGATCGACGGCAATGCCTCGCCGCGAAAGCCGAGCGTGCGGATCGAGACGAGATCGTCGTCTGCCAATTTCGAGGTAGCATGCCGCTCCACCGCCAGCGCCAGATCGGCGGCGATCATGCCCTCGCCGTCGTCGGCAACCCGGATGAGGCGCCGCCCGCCGCCATCGGTAAGCACGTCGATCCGGCTTGCGCCGGCATCGAGCGCGTTCTCGACCAGTTCCTTCACCACGCTCGCCGGACGTTCCACCACTTCGCCGGCGGCGATGCGGTTGACAATTGTCTCGGGAAGTTGGCGGACCGGCATGCGCGACTCGCTATGGACCGCAGAGTTCTAACGGCGCAGGCGTCCCTCGGGGAGAGGGTTTACTGCCAATCGCGAATGGTGCCGGCGTGCCGCGTCCGCGATGCCGCTACTTCATCCAGCCGCGATGAACGTCGAAAATACGCGCCGCTTCCGACACGTGCGGCAATTCGAACAAGCCGGGTTCACTGAAAGCGCGCTTGGTGTCCTCATACCCCGCCTGCCAATGCTCCTCCATGGCGGTGCGGGAAAACTCGAACGTTTTGCCGGTCGTTTCAAACCCGTTCGCTTGATATTTCAATTGAACGACGGTCGCGACCTTGACGCGCGCCTCCTCGGCGAGGAACTCGACATCCGGATCGTTCTGGCAGGTCGCCGGAAGTTCATTCAGAAATTTCGCCACCGCGTGCCTGAACTTCTGCGTCTTTCGATACTGCTCCAGCGTTATGTTGAGGCGGCTGGCGCTGTGGATTTCCAGCGCCCGCAAATTGGCCGACGGAATGTCGAGCGGCACCTCGCCGTTTGCATCCCAGAGATCGACCTGAAAGACGAGCGCACTGTAGCGCGGCCGGTCGTCGATCACGAATTGCATGGGCGAGTTCGAAACGACGGCGCCGTCCCAATAATATTCGCCGTCGATTTCGGTCGGCGGGAAGCCGGGCGGGAGCGACGCGCTCGCCATGACATGCGCGGCGCTGAGCGTCTCGTTCAGATTGTCGAAGTACACGGGAGCGCCGGTGCGAACGTTCGTGGCGGCGACGGAGAAGCGCATCGGCTTCTCGTTGATCAGGTCAAAATCGACCAGGCGCGCGAGCGTCGCCTTCAACGGCGCCGTATCATAGTAGCTCACCAGATCGGGACGTTCGGCTGCGGAACTAAGCGGCGGAAACGGCCGCGGCGTGAAAAAATCGGGCACGCCGTGAAACATCGTGGCAAACGCGCTGATCCGGTTGGTCCAATAGCGCGCCTGGTCATTACCGTTCCATGGCAGGTCGGTGAACCACGGAATGTTCGGGATCCGGATCGGCGGCTCGGTGACCGCTTCCCAGAATTCGCGCAATCGCTCCACCCGCCGCTCCGGCCGATTGCCGGCCAGCAGTGCGCCGTTGATGCCACCGATCGAAGTGCCGCAGACCCAATCGATATGGATATTGGCTTCGTCGATCGCCTGATAAACGCCGGCCTGGTACGCGCCTAAGGCGCCGCCACCTTGCAGGACGAGCGCAACACGCTCGAACGGAAGAACACGCTTTGCCCCTTGGACAATGTGTTCCAGCGCGGGTGCCTGGTTCATCTAAGTCTCCTGTACTTTCAGCAATTTGGCCGGACCGCTCGCGGTAGCGTCGCCCTCGCTGAAGCACGCATCGAAACGCGCTAACCTGCCGTTTTCCACGGCTAGGGCGCGCCCGGGCATTTCCCGTTGCGGAATTAGGGACCCGGAGTCAGGTGCGCAAGCGTTGAAACGAAACGAATATTTGATCCGCGTCCGGCAAAAGTGAGCGGCCGGTCGCAATTCAATCGCATTGTCGCGACAGCCCTGTGCAGTTCTGCTCAAGATTCGGGCGGAACCCGCAGCTGCTCATTCCAGCGTCGGCTTGACCCGGCGGGTTTGCTTGAGACCGGCGCGGTGTTTCTTGGCTTCGACGCGGCGCTGGCGCGAAGCCTTGGTCGGGCGCGTAGGTCTGCGCACCTGCGGGACAACCGCAGCCCGGCGGATGAGATCGAGCAGGCGCTCCAGCGCATCCTGGCGGTTGCGGCCCTGGGTGCGGTGACGTTGCGCGGTAATGACCAAAAAGCCGTCGCGCGTGAGCCGGGAGCCAGCCAACCGCTCAAGCCGCACGCGCACATCGTCAGGCAGCGACGGCGACGTGCGGACATTGAAGCGCAGCTGAACCGCGGTCGCGAGCTTGTTGACATTCTGCCCGCCCGGCCCCGACGCGCGCACGAAGCTTTCTTCGATTTCGCGCTCGTCGATGGTGATGCCGGGCGTGACGCGAATCATGGCGTGATCCTAGAGCTGGATGACGAAACGTCTTCCCGCTCTAGCGTTTTGTTTGGGCATGATCTTTTCGGAAAACCGGCTTGCACTTTTCCGGATCATGCCCGAGCCCGGATCGCGGCCGGATCCGCTGCCTACTGCGTGCTGGTCGAAGCAATCCCCTCCGGCCGGCCGGCCACCGTCACCAACATGCCGCTGTCCAGCATCCGCTTGGCGACGCGGCGTGCGTCTTCGAGCGTCACCCCGTTGATCATTTCGGGGCGGCGGGTGAAGTAGTCGATGCCGAGGCCGTCGAGCTGCAACTGCACGAGAAGCGCCGCGATCTTGCTCGACGTGTCGAGGTTGAGCACGAACGAACCGTTCAGATAGGCCTTGGCTTTGGCGAGTTCATCCGCTGTCGGTCCTTCGTCGGCCAGCCGGTGGATTTCCTTGTCGATCACTTCGAGTGTTTCGCCCGCCCGGTCGGCGCGCGTCGCCGTGCCGCCGAGGAACAACGCGCTGTGATTAAGCCATACCAGGCTGTCATAGACCGAATATGCGAGCCCCCGCTTTTCCCGCACTTCTTGGTAGAGCCGCGAGGAGAAAGCGCCGCCGCCGAGAACGTGATTGACGATGTAGGCGGCCATGAAATCCGGGTCCTTGCGCGCAATGCCAGGGCCGCCGAAAGCCACCACAGCCTGCGGCACGTCGACTTTGACGACGATGCGGCGTCCGAGACCCTGCGGCGAGACGTTCGGAACGGGCTTCAGTTCGGGCTGCGCCGGCAATCCGCCGAACACCCGATCGAGCATCACCTTCACCGTCTCGGCGTCGATGTCACCGACCACGGCCACTTTCAGATTTCCGCGTGCCAGAACCCGGTGCGTGTAATCTTTCAGATCTGCGATCGTCACCGTCGGCACCGATTCGAGCGTGCCGTTGACCGGGCGGCCATAGGGATGATCGGCAAACGCTACCTGCCACCAGCGCAGATTGGCGATGTCGGTCGGGCTGGTCGTCGCCCGCCGCAGCATCGACAGGATCTGCGCGCGGATGACTTCGACATCCGACTGATCGAAACGCGGCTGCGTCACGGCGAGCCGCAAATAGTCGAACGCTTCGTCTTTGTTCTCGGTCAGCGTCCGCAGCGTGCCGCGCAGCGTATCGCGCTCCGCCTGAAAGCCGAGCTCGATTGCCTTGCGCTCAAGGCGCGCGTGAAAGGTCTTGGCGTCGAGGTCGCCGGCGCCCTCGTCGAGCAGCGAAGCGACCAGGCTTGCCGTGCCGCCCTTGCCGGGAGCATCCTGCGCGGCCCCGCCGACAAAGGCGAAGTCGATGGCGATCATCGGCACGGCCGGCTCGTGAACGAGCCAGGCTTCGATGCCGCCCGGGCTGACGACACGCTCGATCGTGGTGGCGAGCGCCGGTGCGGCGAGCAACGGAAGCGCCAACAACGCGATGACAGCGCGGCGAACGATCGAACGAGAAAGGGCCGGCGCCATCATGCTCACGTGTGTTTCTCCTCATCGTGAAGGCTATTGACCAGATATCCGGTGACCGAGGCTTTGCGGTTGAGCCATTTGCGCGCTGCGTCGCGCACCTGATCGGCCGTCACCGCGCGGATCGCCTCAGGCCATTCGCGGACCATGTCGACGGTCTCGCCGGTCGCCAGCGCCGCGCCGTACCAGCGCGCAAGCGTCGCCTGATTGTCCTGCGCATAGACGGCGTCGGCGATCATTCTGTTCTTGGCGAGATCGAGTTCTTCGGCGGTGACGCCCTGCTCGACGACATCGCTCAACACGCCGTCGATGGCCGTTTCGACGTCATGCAGGTTCTTGCCCGGCTTCGGCGAGCCGAAGACACCGAGCTTGCCGTAGTCGAGCGCGGTACTCGAATAATAGGCGCCGGCATTCAATGCGACGCCCTTGTCGAGCACGAGCGAGCGGTAGAGCCGGCTGCTCGAACCGCTGCCGAGCACGTGCGCCAACACTTCGAGCGCCTCGCTCTCACCCGGCTTCGCCGTCGTTCGCGAGGGCGCGAGGTAGTAACGATTGATGCTTGGCTGCTCGACTTGCGGATCAGCCAGCGTCACCGTGCGCGGCGCCTCCTGCGGCGGCTCCTGCGGCCGACGCCGCGGCGCGATATCGGCGCGCACCGGCACCTTGCCGTAGGTAGCTTCCGCGGCCGCCTTCACCTCGTCGGCGGTGACGTCGCCGGCGATCACCACGATCGCGTTGTTCGGCGAATAAAAGCGCCGGTAGAAGGCAAGCGCATCGTCGCGATCGAGCTTTTCGATCTCCGGCCGCCAGCCGATGGTCGGCCGGCCGTAAGGATGATTGAGATAAAGCGCCGCATCCATCTGCTCGGCCAAGCGGCTGTTCGGATTGTTGGCGATCCGCATGTTCTGTTCTTCGAGCACGACGTTGAGCTCAGGCCGCACGACATCGTCGTTCAGAACGAGACCGGTGATGCGGTCAGCCTCGAACGCCATCATTTCCTTGAGATGCTCGCGCGGAACGCGCTGGAAGAAGCCGGTATAGTCACTCGCGGTGAACGCGTTCTCCTGGCCGCCGATCGCCGCAACGGCTTGCGAGAAGCGATTGCCCGGATTTTGCACGGTGCCCTTGAACATCAGGTGCTCGAGGAAATGCGCAAGACCGGACTTGCCGGCCGTTTCGTCGGCGGCGCCGACCTTGTACCAGATCATGTGGGTCACGACCGGAGCGCGATGATCCGGCACTACAACGACTTCGAGCCCGTTGGCCAATGTGAAGTGCGCAACGCCGGCATCGGTGGCGGCGCCCGCCGGCGGCACGAACGTCGCCAAGGCGAGCACAAGCAAAAGTGTTCTGGTCACGTCTTTCAGGTCTCCGGGGAAGTTCCGACGCCCCACTTCGTCGATTACATCAAAGACGCGCGCCGCGTCTTTCAGCGCCGTCGGTTCAGGTTAATGGCGCGGCGCTCGAGCTTTCTGGTGGCGCGCATGATCCGTCGGAAAAACCGGTTCCACCCCGGATCATGCTTTCGTACTCATCGCCATCGTTTGCCGTTTTGGCCTGGACGCCGTCCCCGACGTCACGAAGATCCTGTGCGCCACGCCGTGCGCCTGCGCCGTCATCTGCCCGGCTGCGCCGACGACTGCCCGCCGACCCCGGTCAAGCCACGATCCTGCGCTGTCGCCTTGGCCCCCTTCTTGTCTGGACTGATGCCGTACGGTTGATTCGGCGACGGAATACGGTAGCCCGCCGGCGGCTCGGTCAGGTCTTGGCGCACAGGTTCGCCGTTAAAACTCGCGTATTCCTCTTTCGAGAACCAACCCGCCGGATTGTACCAAGGCTTTTTCTGGAACGGAGGATTTGGGGTCTCCACCCCGGTCGATGGCACAACCTCGGCCTTCGATCTGGCGTGTTTGATGGCCTTGGCGGAGCCGTTCGGCCATGCCGCGGGCGGCGCCGGCTGGTCCGACGGCGGGGGCAGGTTGCGGCTTGGCGGCACGACAAGTGGCGGCCGTTCGGTATAGTTGATTTCCGCGCTGGGATCCGGCGCGCTGCGAAGCCCGACCGATCTCATCAGTCTGTTCCACACAGCATCGCTATCGCTGCCAGAGGTCTGCGCGCTGGCAACGGTAACATTGAAGCCGAGAACAAGGCCGAGCGAGGCGGCGGCAAATCCGTGCAGCGCGGCGCGTGCACACAGCCGATGGCCGCTCAGGCGGCCGTCATTTCGATCCTGTGGCATACTCTCACCCGAAAGTGCCGGTACGGCACTCCCCAGAACGTATCCCTTTCATCCCGGATCGGGGCGCTTTTGCGGCGACCCCACCCGGAACGAATCGTACAGGAGGGCGGCTACCCCAGCAACAATCGCCACATCGGCAAGGTTAAACACATACCAGCGGAAGTTCCAGCCGCCAGTTTCCACGTGGAAAAGCACGAAATCCATGACGCCGGGCCAGTGCAGCCGGTCGATGGCGTTACCGACCGCTCCGCCGATAATCAGGCCGAGCGCGACCGCCGTGAGCCGGGACGCTGCGCGCGAAAGCCACACCCACAGCGCGATCACCACCACCGCCTTGAACGCCAACAACGCCCACGCGCCCAAAAGCTCACGCTGCTGGAACAGCCCGTAACTGATCCCGGAATTCCAGGTCACGACCAGATCAACGAATGGCGCTATCGCCACTGGCACCCGGCTTTCGAGACCGAACCCGTATAACAGCCAGAGCTTCGATACCTGGTCGGCGACCCCGGCAAGCAAGGCGATTGTCAGCCCGAGCGGGGTCAGCGGTCCCCAGACATAGGATTGCTGCCCGCCCGTTTCCGCCATCTCGGCCATATGGTCCCTATTCGGCCGCCTTGCGCATGGCGTCCCATTCGCGCAGCGCCTGAGCGTCACGCGGCGTGACGTCCGGATATTGCGGATCGCTGCCGACGGCGGGCGAAATCTTCCAGGAGCGGGCGCATTTGCGGCCTTGCGCCAGCCGCGGCTCGACCGCGACCGCGGCAACGTCGTCCAACCGGAAGGCCGCCTCCGGGCCCTCGCCTTCAATCAGCATGGCGTCCGAGGTGATGCACAATTCCGCGAGATCGGCGTCGGCTGCGATCCCGAACAGATCGGCGTCCGCGACATAGATGACTGGCGCGGCTTCGAGCGATGAGCCGATGCGCTTTCCGGCTCGCTCGAGTTCGAGCGCGCCGGTGACGACACGGCGCAGGTTGCGCAGCTTGCGCCATTTCTCGGCCAATGCCTCGTTGCGCCAGCTTTCCGGCACGACCGGAAAGCTTTCCAGATGAACGGAAATTGCCTCTGGATTGCGCGCGAGCCAGGCTTCCTCGGCGGTGAAGCTTAGGATCGGCGCCAGCCAGGTCACCGTGCAGCGGAACAAATGATCGAGCACGTTGAGACAGGCTTTGCGCTTGAGCGACGAATAAGGATCGCAATAAAGCGCATCCCTGCGGATGTCGAAATAGAAAGCCGAAAGATCCGCCGCCAGGAACGCGTTGAGCGCGGCGAAGATGCGCTTGTAGTCAAAGTCCTTATAAGCTGTGCGAACGAGGCCATCGAGCTCGGTCAGCCGGTGCAGCATCAGACGCTCAAGCTCAGGCATCTCCTCGAAGGCGACATGATCGGCGGCCTCGAAATACGCGAGATTGCCGAGCATCCACTTCAGCGTATTGCGCAGCCGGCGGTAAGTGTCGGTCGTGCTTTTGAGGATTTCGGGGCCGATGCGCTGATCGTCCCAATAGTCGACGGCGCAAGTCCATATCCGCAGGATGTCGGCGCCCGATTGATCGATGACGTCTTGCGGCGCGACCACGTTGCCGAGCGATTTCGACATCTTCCGCCCGTTTTCGTCGAGCGTAAAACCGTGCGTGACCACGATATCGAAGGGCGCGCGGCCGCGCGTGCCGCAGGACTCAAGCAGCGACGATTGAAACCAGCCGCGGTGCTGGTCGGAGCCCTCCAGATACACCACCGTCTCGTCGCCGCCGCCGGCCTTGCGCTTGATTTGCGCCAGCGCGGGAAAGTGCGCCGCGTCTTCGAGCACGAAGGCGTGCGTCGAGCCGGAATCGAACCAGACATCGAGAATGTCGTCGACCTTCTGCCAGCCTTCGTTGCCACGCTTGCCGAGAAACCGCTCGCGCGCGCCCGGCGCGTACCAGGCGTCGGCGCCTTCTTCCTCGAAGGCGTCGATGATCCGCATATTCACTTCGGGATCGCTGAGGATTTCGACCGCGCCGTCGGCACCCTCCTTGATGAAGACGGTGATCGGCACACCCCAAGCGCGCTGGCGTGAGATCACCCAATCCGGACGATTGTTGACCATGGCCGCGATGCGGTGCTGCCCCTGCGGCGGCACCCAGCGCGTCGCCGCGATCGCATCATTGGCAAGCTCGCGCAATGTGCGACCGTGCCTGCTCGTGCTGCTCAACAGCCCGATGGGCTTGTCCATTGCGATGAACCATTGCGGCGTGTTCCGGAAGATGACCGGCTTTTTCGAGCGCCACGAATGCGGATACTGATGCTTGAGCCGCCCGCGCGCGATCAGCATGCCGGCTTCGACCAGCGCCTTGATCACCGCTTCGTTGGCGTCGCCCTTTTCGCCCTTGTCGTTCAGCACCCGCTTGCCGGTGAAGCCGGGCGCCTGCTCGGTAAAGCGGCCATCGGCATCGACCGTATAGGGAATGGCCGTATTGATACCCCGCGCGGCAAGCTCGCGTGTGTTGGCGGTCCAAACATCGAAGTCCTCGCGCCCGTGTCCTGGCGCGGTGTGGACGAAGCCGGTGCCCGTGTCTTCGGTGACATGGTCGCCGGCAAAGAGCGGGACTTTAAAATCGTAACCCTTGTTGAATCCGCTAAGCGGATGCTGGCAAACGAGTTGCGCGAGTTGCTCGGACGAAACCGGCTTAACCTTCTTGAACGCGGTGACTCGCGCCTGGCGAAATACGTCTATCGCCAACTTGTCCGCCAAGACGAACCGGTCGCCCTGCTTGGCCCAATTGTCCGACGGTGCGTCGACGACCTCATAAAGCCCGTACTCAATTCTAGGCGAGTAGCTGATCGCCCGGTTGCCCGGGATGGTCCACGGCGTGGTCGTCCAGATGACGACCGATGCGGAAGCGACGTCCCGATTCTCTTTGGATGCTTCCGCGACCGAACGGGCAACCGGAAACTTCACCCACACCATGTCGGACGTGTAGTCCTCGTACTCGACTTCGGCTTCGGCGAGCGCGGTCTTTTCCACCACCGACCACATCACCGGCTTGGAGCCGCGATAGAGCGTGCCGTTGGCCGCGAACTTCATCAGTTCGCGCGCGATCTGCGCCTCGGCGAAATGATCCATGGTGGTGTAGGGATGCGCCCAATCGCCGATGACGCCGAGCCGCTCGAATTCGTCGCGCTGCACCGCGATCCAGTGCTCGGCGAAGGCGCGGCACTCCTTGCGGAATTCGACCAACGCGGCAGGATTGGACAGATCCGGTTTCGGCTTGCCTTTGGCGCGATAGTTCTCCTCCTCGATCTTCCATTCGATCGGCAGGCCGTGGCAGTCCCAGCCCGGCACGTAGTTCGAAGTCGAAGCCGAGCATCTGGTGGCTCTTGGTCACCACGTCCTTGAGGATCTTGTTCAGTGCATGCCCGATATGGATGTTGCCGTTGGCGTAGGGCGGCCCGTCATGGAGGATGAAACGGGGACGACCCTTTGCGGCCGCCCGCAACCGCCCGTAAAGATCGAGCTTCCGCCAGCGCTTAAGGATTTCCGGCTCCTTTTGCGGCAGGCCGGCGCGCATCGGAAAGTCGGTTTTCGGCAGAAACAGCGTCTCGCTGTAATCGCGCGTCTTTTCGGGCTTCTCATTCATGGCGCGCCTTCTAACAAGCCGGTGGCGCGGCGCAAAGGCCAGAACGCGCCGGCTGCCTCGCTGCGGGAACCCACCCACCGCTTTCGCGTTGGTGAACGCCGCAACGGGCTCGGGTGAGGACCATGCCAGTGGAGTATTTGCGCCCCGGCCGTGAAGCCTCCGATCCCCAGGTCACCCCCGATCTGCCGCCGCGGAGTGCGGATGCCATATGGGCAGCACTCGCGCATATGGCGACCTTCGGCATCTTCGTTATTCTGTTCGGCGCCGTCCTCTATCTGGGCCGCACCATTCTGCTGCCGATCTTTGCCGCCGGCGTCGTCGCGCTGACGCTTGCGCCTTTGGTCAAGGCCGCGGGCCGCCGCGGCATCTCTCCCTGGATCACCGCCATTCTCATCGTCGTGGTCGCTGTCGGCGCGTTGAGCCTGGCCGTGACCGCGATGGCCGGTCCGGTGAGCGAATGGGTCGGGCGGGCACCGGACATCTGGACCAACATCAAGGAGAAGTTCGCCGTCCTCGAGCAGCCGATCGCCGCCGCGCGTCAATTGCAGACCGCGTTGTTCGGCAGTTCGGCGGGATCCGAGATCTCGGCACCCAATGTGGTCCTGCCGGTGGTCGCGTTCATAACGCCGGCGGCTGGCGAGCTCTTGTTGTTCTTCGGCACGCTGTTTTTCTTTCTCGCCGGCCAGCTCGAATTGCGCGCGCGCTTCGTCTCGCTGTTCGCGGAGCGCGAATCGAGGCTGCGCTTCCTTCGCATCATGAACGATATCGAGAAGCATCTGACCGGTTATCTGGTGGTGGTGTCGATCATCAATGCCACGCTCGGGATCATCGTCGGCATTGGCGCGTTTCTCTTGGGCTTTCCCAACCCGGCGATTTTCGGACTAGCCGCTGCGGTGCTCAACTACATCCCCTATGTCGGACCGGCGGTGATGGTGGTGATTCTGTTCGGCGTTGGCCTCGTCACCTTTCCGTCGCTCGGTCATGCTTTGCTGGCGCCGCTCGGCTTCGTTGCGCTCGCCACCGCAGAAGGACATTTCATCACGCCGACCATCGTCGGCCGCCGGATCACGCTCAATCCGCTGCTGGTGTTTCTCGCCTTGGCCTTCTGGACGTGGCTTTGGGGCCCGATCGGCGCATTCTTGGCAGCGCCGCTCTCGATCGTCGGCGTCGTCGTCTTCAATCACTTATTTCCCCAAGACGACGCCAAACTTCCTGATTGAATGGAACTTTTTGGAACCTGTATACTTATCGCGGCAAATTCGGCGCTCGATGCATTGGAGATAAAGTCATGAACACCGCGTCGACGACATCACAAACCGCCCGCGACCCGATCAAGGATGCTCGCGAAACTGTGCGCGAAGTGCGTCAGGCCGCATCCGATGCCACTGCAGAGATGCACGGCGATGTGCAAAAGCTGCGCGAAGATTTCCAACGCCTCGCCGACCAGGTTGCGGAGATTCTGACGGCACGCGGCAATGCCGCTTGGAGCCGCGCCAAATCGAGCGTGGACGATGTGCTTTCGGACGCGCAGGACAAGGGGCGCGACGCCGCAAGCGCCGTGCGTGAGGTGTCCGATCATTTCGTCGAAGCGCTCGACGAATCGATCAAAAAGCGGCCGTATACCACGCTCGCGATCGTTGCCGGAATTGCATTTCTGTTTGGGGCGGCGTGGCGCAGATAATTTAGGAGAGGCGCTGCCATTTCGGGCCGCCGATTTTACTCAGACGTTCGATTGAGGCGGTCGCGGACGTCGCGCGACGGTCGCGAGGTTATTGATGCTCAAGAACTGGCTGCATGACATTGCCCTCTCGGTGCAGGCGAAAAGCGGCGTTACGCCGCTGCTGTTCGTCTGGTTCGCCATCATCGCGCTCGCGCTCTTCACCGGTTTCGCCTTCCTGTGCGTCGCCGGCTATACATGGCTCTCGCTGCAATTGGGCGCCGTTTTCGCCGGACTTGCGATGGCCGGCGTCTTCCTTCTCATCGCCTTGATTGCAGCAACGGCCGCCGCCATCTCGCGCCGCAGCGTCAGGCAACGCGCGATTTTGGAACGCGCGGCGCGCGCTCAGGCCTCGTCGTCGTGGCTGCTCGACCCGAAGATGTTGAACGTCGCCATGCAGGCCGGCCGCTCGTTCGGCTGGGAGCGCATCATCCCGGTCGTGCTCTTGGGTTTTCTCGCCGCGCAGTGGCTGCGGGAAAGCCGCCGACCGACCGCCGAAAGCGACGAATCCTGATCAGAGCATGATCCGGAAAAGTGGACACCGGTTTTCCGAAAAGATCATGCTCAAACAGAATACTAGAGCGGGATGACGATTCGAAGAAACGTCATCCCGCTCTAGCGTCCCGGATCGGCGGAAAGACATTCGGGGCGCGGCTAAGCGCTTCCCGCGCCTGCCGCGAGTCATCGTTTATCGCCTGCACCAGTTCGTCGATCGAGCCGAAGAACTTTTCTTCGCGAATCCAGGCGATGAAGGCGACGTCAATGTGCTTGCCATAGAGGTCGCCGGCAAAGTCGAACAGGAAGACCTCGAGCAGCACCACGCCTGAGTCGAACATCGGCCGGCGGCCGAAATTGGCGACGCCGTCATAGAGGCGATCGCCGACGGCGACGCGCACCGCATAGACGCCGTGCCGCAGCCCGCAAGCCGCATCAAGGCTGAGATTGGCGGTCGGAAATCCGAGTTCGCGCCCGCGCTTGTCGCCATGGATCACCTCGCCGGAGATGAACCATGGAAAGCCGAGCAAGGTTGCCGCGTCTTCAGGCCGCCCCGCCGCCAGCGCGTCGCGGATCGGGCCGGACGACACCGGGCGGCCGTTGAGCTCGAAAGGCGCGATCACGTCGACGGTGAAGCCGAATTTGCGGCCCTCCGCCGCCAGGAAGTCCGGCGAGCCGGCGCGATTCTTGCCGAAATGGAAATTGAATCCGATCACGGCCCCGCTGATGCCAAGGCGGCCGACCAGGATTCGGGTGACGAATTCATCCGCCGTCAGGCCCGCGAGCGCCGCGTCGAAGGTCAGGACGATCGCGCCGTCGAGCCCGGTCGAAGCCAACAACCGCAACTTGGCGGCCTCGTCTGTCAGGCGGAACAAGGCCTCCCCGGGCACGAAGAAGGTACGGGGATGCGGCTCAAAGGTCAGGACGGCAGCCGGCCTGCCGAGCCCGTTGGCGCGCTGCTGCGCCGCGGCAATGACCGCCCGGTGCCCGCGGTGGACGCCGTCGAAATTGCCCATGGCCACCACGGCGCCGTGCAGCGCCGCATCGGGCGCGTCGTCGCGCACGACCAGAAAGCGTTTCCGCGTCATTGGCTTCGATTGGTTAAGAAGAACCTGCGCGGGCCGTAGGTGCCGTTGCCCCGAAGCCAAGTCAAGCAGCGCATCCGACCGCCCCGACATCGACGCACGGTTGCGCACCGGGTATGCCGACAATCCCCGCGATTAACCCGATTTTCAAACCCATCGCGATACCATCGCTTCGTTTGCTGCTAGGCGAGGGGCCTGGGGACTATGGCGCTCGATCCTTCCATGCCGGTGCTCGTGGTGGACGACTATGCCACCATGATCCGGATCATTCGCAATCTCCTGAAGCAGATCGGCTTCGCCGACGTCGACGACGCCAATGACGGCAGCACCGCGCTCGCGAAGATGCACGAGAAGCGCTACGGCCTGGTGATTTCCGACTGGAACATGGAGCCGATGACCGGTTACGACCTGCTGCGCCAAGTGCGGGCCGACCCCGAATTGGGCGCCACGCCTTTCATCATGGTGACCGCGGAATCAAAAACCGAAAACGTGATCGCGGCGCGCAAGGCGGGCGTGAACAACTACATCGTCAAGCCGTTCAACGCGCAGACCCTGAAGACCAAGATCGAGTCGGTGCTGGCGGACGCAAGATAGCGTTCGCGCGATCCTGTCAGATTGATCGATCAGCGCTTACCAAGCGAGCCGGCGCATGATTGCTTTCGGCGCAACGCCCGCAGTCGTAAAGGTCGCGTTCAAGCCGGACAGATCAGGCGCGCCGCGCCCGCCGGCTTCTTGCGCATGCAAAGCGGAAACGACGAACAGGCAATCGAGCCCGTAAGAACTGGCGCCCTTGAGATCGGTTCGCACCGAATCCCCGATCGCCAACACGCGCGCAAGCGGCGTTGGCCCGCCGCGCAGCGCCGCGGCCTTGCCGAGCGCGGCCTCGTAGATCGGCGCGTAGGGCTTGCCGCAATACAGCACCTCCCCGCCGATCGCCAGATACGCGTCCGCGATCGCGCCGGCGCAATAGACGAGTTCGTCGCCGCGCTCGACCACGATGTCGGGATTGGCGCACACCATGAACAACGAACGCGTCCGCATCGTCGCCAGCAATTCGCGATAGTCCTCCGGCGTCTCGCGCGTGTCGTCGAACAGGCCGGAGCACATCACATAGTCGGCGGTCTCTGCCGGCGCGAAGGCGACATCGAGGCCGGCAAAGATCGAGAGGTCGCGCTCCGGACCGAGATGAAACACGCGCTCAGGCAATCTTGTTTTGACAATGCCGTGGGTAACGTCGCCAGAACTCGTGATCGCGTCGTAAGCATCGTGCGGCACGGCAAAACGATCGAGGATGCGTTGTACGTTCGCGCCCGCGCGCGGCGCGTTGGTGATCAGGATCACCGTGCCGCCCTCGCCGCGAAAACGCGCGAGCGCGTCGCAGGCCTCCGGAAAGGCGGCGACGCCGTTATGCACGACGCCCCAGATATCGCACAGCAGGACGTCGTAGTCGCGCGCGAGCGGACCAAATTGTTCGATCAGGGGAGCCGTCATTGCGATCTAAATCAAGCAATCCCCTACTGAGGCGTGGATTGCTTCATCGGGTGCACCCTCGGCAATGACCGCTCATACTATTCATCATGCATCACGTGCGGCCGCTGGCAGCGCGCACGAGCTGAGCGAGACCGCTGCTGCGCAGCGAAGAACCAGCAGATGGGCCGGCCGGCGCCGGCCCGGTCCCGACCCTCGCCTGCCCGGCAGTGCCAGGATCTGCGACTCCCTGCAACGCCTCGGCCCGCACCGGCCGCGGCGGCGAAAACAGAAAGCCCTGGCCGAAGCGCACATCGTAGTCGAGGAGATCGACGACGGTCGATTCGCCCTCGATCCGGTCGGCGATGAGATCGATGCCGAAACGGCCCAGCAGGTCGGAGAAATCGGCCGGGTGAATATTCGCCATGGCGCTTCCGACGCGGTTGAGCAGCAAAGCCGCCGGCGCCTTGACGAAGCGGAAACCGCGCGCAGTCAATTCGCGCGGCTCGATCCGTAGATCGACGAGGTTGTCCATTGAAAAACGGAAGCCCCGCTCGGCCAACGCCGCAAGGCTTTCATGTTCGATCGGCCCCATGCTGCGGACCGCATTTTGGGTGAACTCGAACACCAGTGACGGCGCGATCGCCCGATTGGCGTCGATCAATTCGAGCAACTGCGGAAATCCCGCGTCCGTCAGTGTCGCGACCGAGAGATTGCAGAACAGGCCGATATCGCGATTCTTCAGAAGGAGCCGCCTGACCACCTGCACGCATCGCAGCACGCACAGACCGTCGAGCTTGGGCAAAAGCGAACCGAGTTCGGCATAAGGCAGAAAATCCGCGGCGGCGACGATCTCGCCATTGCCGGCATTGAGCCGGGACATCGCTTCGTAGTAGCGCACCTTGCGCTGCGGCAAGGTGACGATCGGTTGCAGGTAGAGGTCGATCCTCTGGCTGTCGATGGCGCCGGCCACTGCGGCGACGACAGCATCCTGATCAAGGCCACGGAAAGCGGCAATCTTGGACAGTGTCGGCGCACCCGCGCCTACAGGCGGTGCCAACTCGCCGCCCACGCGAGGCATGCTTGCGGCCGGTTTCTCCACGACGCTCGCTTGCACCGGCGGCGGAGCCCGCTCGGCGCTCAGCGCAAGCTCATGCTGGGCGACGGATTCAGCAAGCTGCCTGACCAGCCGCGATAACTCCTCGATCTCCCCGGCAAGCGGCTCCCCGATCGAGGCCGGGCTGCCACGACTGCCGCGAGTGCCAAGTGCGCCAAGCGTGCCGACCTTTTCTTCCAGCGCCACCAGCCGCCGGCCGAACTCGGCCATTTGGCGCGCCAGATCGCCCGACCCGCGCGCGAGGCTTGCAACTTGATCGTTCACGACGGCCCGATCACGTCTCCTGCCGGCGACCGCGTTATAGAGGGCAAGCACGGTGAGCAGGCCGAGCGCCGCCACTGCGGAATCGACTACGGAAAACCCAAATCGCAGGAAAAGCACGGCGCCGAGCGAAGCGGCGATGAGCACCATGCACAAGGCGATAAAGATGGCGCCGATCCGCACCATAGGGTCCCAATGCCGGAGATGATTCGCTTCCGAGTGGTATCAGTGTCCATAAGCGCCGCGCCGCCGCAAGGACTTTCAGCCCCGGGCGGCCGGATTGGACTAAGCATGATCCCGAAAAATGGAAACCGGTTTCCGGAAAAGATCATGCTCGAACAAAACACTAGAAAGGGTGACTGTTCGAAGAAAGTGATCCCTCTCTAGGCGACGGCGCGGATGACGCGCGCCGCTTTTTCGAAGATTTTGCCGATTTCCGCCTCGCTGACGATCAAAGGCGGGGCAATCGCCAGCGTGTCGCCGCTGATCCGGATGACCAGGTCCTCGTCGTGGAAGGCCCGTTCCATGGCCTCGTAGCCGCGTTCGCCCGGGCCGCCGGGCCGCGGCGCCAGGTCGACACCGGCCGCAATTCCGACCGTTCGCACGTCGAGCACGCCGGGCAGGCCCTTGAGCGTCATCGCGGCGTCGGCGTAGAGCGGCTCGAGCCGTTTCGCCCGCTCGAACAGCCCCTCGTCCCGGTAAAGATCGAGCGCCGCGAGACCGGCTGCGCAGGCGAGCGGATGTGCCGAATACGTGTAGCCATGGAACAGTTCGATCACATGTTCCGGGCCGTGCATGAAGGCATCGTAGACGCTTTCGCGCGCAATCACGCCACCCATCGGCACGGCGCCGGAATTCACCCCTTTGGCGAAGCAAAGAAGGTCCGGCGTCACGCCGTAACGCTCGGCGGCGAAGGCATGGCCGAGCCGGCCAAAGCCGGTGATGACCTCGTCGAAAATGAGCAGAATTCCGTGCCGATCGCAGATGGTGCGCAGGCGCTGCAGATAGCCCTGCGGTGCCGGCAGCACGCCAGTCGAACCCGCCATCGGCTCGACAATCACGGCCGCGATCGTGGAAGCGCCATGAAGCCCGACGATGCGCTCAAGCTCGTCGGCCAAATGGGCGCCCCATTGCGGCTCGCCCTTGGTGAAGGCTTGCTGCTCGCGGCTATAGGTCGCCGGCAGATGGTCGACGCCGGTGAGAAGCGTTCCGAAGAATTTCCGGTTGTTGACGATGCCGCCGACGGAGATGCCGCCAAAGCCCACGCCGTGATAGCCGCGCTCACGGCCGATCAGGCGGGTGCGGTCACCCTCGCCGCGGATGTTGTGATAAGCGAGCGCGATCTTTAATGCGGTGTCGACGGCCTCCGAACCCGAATTGCAGAAGAACACGCGGTTGAGATCGGCCGGCGCCAGTGCGGCGATCCGGCTCGCCAGCTCGAAGGACCTTGGATGCGCGAAATGAAAAGCGGCCGCGTAATCGAGTTCGGCGGCCTGCCGCTGGATCGCCGCAACAATCGAATCACGGTTGTGGCCGGCATTCGAGCACCACAACCCAGCCAATCCATCGAGCACGGCGCGCCCGTCCGGCGTGAAGTAGTGCATTCCCTTCGCCGACGTGATCAAACGCGGTGCGCCCTTGAAAGCTCTGTTGGGCGTGAACGGCAGCCAAAACGCATCGAGATCGTTGGTTTGGCGTGTTGCCAGGCTTCCAATATCGGTCATCGGTCGTCTCGCTATTCTCGGCCGGCAACTCAAAGCGACCACACGGTTCCCACAGCCGTGCAAAATTGAACATGTTCCCGGCCGCGCTCAATACAATCTATCGCAGGTTGGGGCGGCGTCGAACAGTTTCCTGGGTCCTCTTAATCCTGGGTCCTCCTGGAAACCACACGGGCCGAAACCGCGTGCAGCCGATTGGCAACGGCAGCGCGTGGACAATGGACCTTGGAGTGATACTTGGCGAAAGCGAGAAGAAGAAGAAGAAACGTCTTCGATCCGCGAGTAGTGTTGACGGGGAGAGGTCACGGCCAAGTCCGGAAGCGGTTTCCGGCCGGTCAGGTGATTTATTCGCAAGGCGATCCGCCTGACGCGGCATTTTTCGTCGAAAGCGGTTCCATCAAGGTGTCGACGGTCGTGCGCAACGGTCGGGAAGCCGTTCTGGCGCTACCCGGCCCGGGAGATTTCTTCGGCATCCGCTGCCTGCTCGGTGCGCCTCGCACCGCGACCGCAACTGCCCTGACCGACTCCAGCCTTGTTCGCGTAACCGCCGCCGCGCTCTGCCGAATGGTGCGGGAAGTTCCGGATTTTGCGGAAATGTTCGTCATGTTTTTGGTGCAGCGGTGCGCCGACGACCAAGAACGGCTGATCAGCCATCTCACGCATTCCGCCGAACAACGCTTGGCATACACGCTGCTGCGGCTCGCAAGTTCGAGCCGCGAAGATCGCGCGCTGCCGATACCGATCAGTCAGTCGTTATTTGCCAAAATGATCGGCACCACACGCTCGCGTGTCAGCTTCTTCATGAATCGCTTCAAGCGAAAAGGCTTCATCGAATACGGACGCGACGGCAGAATCAGGGTCCATCAGAGTTTGCGCAGCGCGGTAGTGGAGGATTGGTTCTAAAGCGCGCGCATTGCTACCCTCACGCTATCCAAGATTGCACGCCGCACGCGTTTCGGGGGTGAGTTCCGATTTGCCCACAGCGGTCGCTTCTTTGTGAACGTATCTAAAGCTGTATAAATTTGAACGTTCGACGGAAGATGGCATCATCCCATGGGCAATGAAGGATACACTTCCCAGAGCTGATCGCGACGCGGCTCTTGCAGATCCGGAGCGGCCGCATCCCGACGACATCCGCCAGGAGCTCAATCGGATCATCAGCAGCAGTCCGTTCCGCGACGCGTATCGCCTCACAAGCTTTCTTTCGTTCATTGTCGAAATGACGCTTGCGGGTAACGGCAACAAGCTCAAAGCCTATACCATCGCCGTCGAAGCGCTCGGTCGCGGCGCCGATTTTGATCCGCAAACCGATCCGATCGTGCGCGTCGAGGCTGTGCGCATGCGTCAGGCGCTGGCGCGATATTATTCCGGAATCGGGCGCGACGATCCCCTCGTCATCGAAGTGCCGCGCGGCAGCTATGTCCCGGCTTTCCGCTGCCGTAACGCTTTCGAAAGACCAGAGCCGCGCGCGGCCGTCGCGCCGCTTCCGGCGCTGTTGAAACCTGAACAGGAGCAGTCCGCGGAGATCGCCGGCCGGCGCCAGGAGCTTTCTGAATCGATCCGCCGGTTTCGCGAGCTCGCACAGGCGCACCGCCGACAGGTGGCGGCGATGGCGGCCGCCGTCGGACAGGCGCGGCAGACGCTCGTCGACTCGCGCGCCCTCTTGCAAACCTGCCGGGGGCTCGACCTTGCTTGCGGCTCTGATCGGCCGCTGCTACCAACCGCGCAGCCCCGTCAACCGGATGAAATCAGGCCCGCGGATGGCCGAAAAACGCAAAGACAACAACAAGCTCAAAGCCCGGCTCCCGCGCGGCTTCGAAGACCGCGGCCCAATTGAGATTGCCGCCACGCGGCGGATGATCGAGACCATCCGCCAAGTCTATGAGCGCTATGGCTTCGAGCCGGTCGAGACGCCGGCGATCGAATACACCGACGCGCTCGGCAAATTCCTGCCCGATCAGGACCGGCCGAACGAAGGCGTGTTCTCCTTCCAGGACGACGATGAGCAATGGCTGTCGCTGCGGTACGATCTGACCGCGCCGCTCGCGCGCTATGTGGCGGAGAATTTCGACACCCTGCCGAAGCCCTACCGCTCCTATCGCTTCGGTTGGGTCTTCCGCAACGAGAAGCCCGGCCCTGGACGCTTCCGGCAGTTCATGCAGTTCGACGCCGACACGGTCGGCTCGGCGTCGCCTGCCGCCGATGCCGAGATGTGCATGATGGCCGCCGACACTATGGAGGCCCTCGGCATTCCGCGCGGCTCGTATGTGGTGAAGGTGAATAGCCGGAAAGTTCTCGATGGCGTGTTGGAGTCAATTGGACTTGGCGGTGAGCAAAACGCAGCTCGACGCCTGACGGTGCTCCGAGCGATCGATAAAGTCGATCGTCTCGGCTTCGATGGAGTTGCGGCGTTATTAGGACAAGGTCGCCGCGATGAAAGCGGGGATTTTACCAGTGGCGCCAATTTAACAGATGTCGAAATAACCCGTATTCTCAATTTCACCGGATGGGGTGAAGAGGGATCTGGATCAAAAAGCACACTGTCAGCAAACGAAGTAACAATCGCGAATTTCGAAGATGCAGTGGAAAGCAGTCCCTTGGGAAAGATCGGCGTGACGGAGCTTGCCGATTTCAAAGCGTTGGTCGCGGCTGCGGGCTACGACGACGGCAGAGTGGTCATCGATCCGTCTGTTGTCCGCGGCCTCGAATACTACACTGGGCCGGTTTTCGAGGTTGAGCTGACATTCGCCACAGACGGAAAAGACGGTTCGCCACGCTTCGGCTCCGTCGGCGGCGGCGGACGATATGATGGACTTGTCTCGCGCTTTCGCGGCGAGCCTGTGCCCGCCACCGGGTTTTCCATCGGCGTGTCGCGGCTTGCCGCCGCGCTGACGCATCTGGGCAAGCTCGATAACAAACCGGAGGCAGGCCCCGTCGTCGTTACCGTCTTCGACAAGGATCGGCTCGCCGACTATCAGAACATGGTCGCGACGTTGCGCGCAGCAGACATCCGCGCCGAGCTTTATCTCGGCAATCCGCGCAATCTCGGCAATCAGCTCAAATACGCCGACAAGCGCAACGCGCCCTGCGTCGTCATTCAGGGCTCCGACGAGAAGGCCAAGGGCGAGGTCACGATCAAAGACCTGATCATCGGCGCGGAGCTCGCTAAGCTGGAAAAAGGCCGCGAAGAGCATCTGCAGAAACAGGCCGAGGCGCAGCGCTCGGTGCCCGAAGCCGACCTCGTCGCCACGGTTCGCAACATCCTGGCGCGGCACGGAATTTCGTAAACCACGGCTCGGCGGCCATTAACGGCGCCCGGTGATCTTCATCGAATCTCGACGGTCGCCGTGCTAAGGGGCCGCGGGATCAACGCTATCGCCGCGCCTTCGCAAAATGGATTAACCATAGGCGGGCGCGAAATATGGCCGGCATGTCGAGTATGGCAGCAAACAATTCGGATCTGCGCGCGCAGCAGCTGCTGTCTTCCTATATGCGCGCGGGCTATACGCCGATCGATCCGCCGGTGCTGCAGCCGGCGGAGCCGTTCCTTGACTTGTCCGGCGAGGACATTCGTCGCCGCATGTTCCTCACCAGCGATCCGCACGGGCGCGAATTGTGCCTGCGGCCAGACCTCACCATTCCGGTGTCGCGCGCCTATCTGCAATCGCCTTCGGCCGGCAAGGTCGCCGGCTACTGCTATCTGGGCGTGGTGTTTCGCCATCGCGAAGGCGCAGCCACCGAGATCCTGCAAGCCGGCATCGAATCCTTCGGGCGGCAGGACAAAGCGGCGGCCGACGCTGAAATGCTGTCGCTCGGGCTCGAGGCGACGACGCTTTACGGATTGCCGACACCTGAAATCCGTATCGGCGACGTCGGCCTGTTTACCGCCTTTGTGGCCGCGCTCGATCTCGCGCCGGCGTGGAAGCGCCGCCTGGTCAAGGATTTCAACAGGAAGTGGTCGCTGGCGCACGATCTGGATCAATTGGCGCTGACGCCAACGAACGGCGCGCCGGAATACCGCGGCGTGCTCGCGGCGCTCGCCGGCTCCGATCCCAGGGCCGCGCATCATCTCGTCACCGATCTTCTGTCGATCGCCGGGATCGCTGCGGTCGGCGGCCGATCCGTGGCGGAGATCGCGGAACGCTTCCTCGAACAGGCGGCGCTCGGCGCCGGGACGCGGTTGCCGCGCGAGACCCGCGCCTTGATCGAACGCTTCCTCGCGGTGCGCGGCGATCCTGACGAAGCCGCCGGCGAATTGCGAGCGCTCGCCGCCGACGCCAACCTCGCGCTTTCGCCCGCGCTTGATCTCTTCGAAACGCGCACCGGCTTTATCGCCGCACGCGGCGTGGACGTCGGCGCGATCCACTTCTCCACCGCCTTCGGCCGTGGCTTCGACTACTACACCGGCTTCGTGTTCGAGCTGCACGACCCGCGCACCAAGGGCCCGCTGATAGCGGGCGGCCGCTACGATGGGCTTCTGACCCGGCTTGGCGCGCACGAGCCGATCCCGGCGGTCGGATTTGCCGCTTCGATCGAGGAATTGTCGGCCTGCGGAGGCGCCGCATGAGCGCCGCCCTTATTCTCGCCGTGCCGTCGAAGGGACGTTTGCAGGAAAACGTCGAAGCGTTTTTCGCGCGTTCTGGACTGGAACTCGTCAAGCCGCGCGGCGCCCGCGATTATCGCGGCGCCATTGCCGGCTTTGACGGCGTCGAAATCGCCTACCTCTCGGCGGCGGAAATCACCTCCCAGCTCGGTCAGGGCGCGGTGCAGCTCGGCATCACCGGCGAAGACCTGGTGCGCGAGATGATCCTCGATGCCGATGGGAAGGTTGTCTTTATCGACCAGCTCGGCTTTGGCTTCGCCAATGTGGTCGTCGCCGTGCCGCAAGCCTGGATCGACGTGCGCAACATGGCCGATCTCGACGACGTCGCGACTGCCTTCCGCTTCAAGCACGAACGCAAGATGCGGCTCGCCACCAAATACGCCAATCTGACCCGCGCGTTCTTCGCCGACCACGGCGTGGTCGACTACCGCATCGTAGAAAGCTCCGGCGCCACCGAAGGCGCGCCCGCCGCCGGCACAGCCGAAATGATCGTGGACATCACCACCACCGGCTCGACGCTTGCCGCCAACGGGCTCAAGGTCATCGAGGACGGCGTGATCCTGCGTTCGCAAGCAAACCTCATCGCGGCGAGAACCGCCGCCTGGGATGCACCCCGCCGCGAGACCGCGCGCCTCTTGCTCGACCGGCTCGCCGCGCAGAAGCGCGCGCATGCTTATCGCGAGGTACGCACGCGCTTTGCCGGATTGAACGACACGCTGCTCAATGCCGCGCGCGAGAAGTTTGGCGTCGCCGCGCCGTTCGGCGGCCCGACCTCATCCGGCATGCTGACGCTGCACTGTCCGCCCAAGCATGTGCACGGTCTCGCGAGCTTCTTGCGCGAGCACGGCGCCGAGGCGGTGTCGGTCGCCGCGCTCGATTATGTCTATACGCGCGAGAACCCGCTCTACGAGCGCCTCGTGGCCGAGCTGGACCGGAACGTGGTCGCCGTCAACGCTTCCCAGTGAGGCATTGCCGATCCAACGCTTAAGGAAGCGCGGTTGCCGAACGCCGACGATTCAACGGTGCATGTCCGGCGCGATGAACGCGCTCAAGGCGCTATTGCTTATCTCACGATTGACGACGGTCGCGGCCTGAACGTGATGAGCAGCGCGGTCATGGACGCGCTTGCCGCCGCCCTGCTTGCGCTCGCAAACGATGAAGACCTGCGCGCAGTGGTGCTTTCAGGCGCAGGCGCAAAAGCTTTCAGCGCTGGCGCCGACATCAAGGAAATGGCGGCGATCGAAAATCCCGAAGCGGCGAAGGCGCTGATTACGCGCCTGCACCGCAGTTGCGACGCGATCCGCAACCTGCCGGTACCGGTCATCGCCAGAATCCGCGGTTTCTGTTTCGGCGCCGGGTTGGAAGTCGCCGTGGCCTGCGACGTGCGCTTGGCTTCAGACGCAGCTTCGTTCGGCATGCCAGAAGTCAAGATCGGGATTCCCTCGGTGATCGAAGCGGCGCTGTTTCCGTTGCTGACCGGCTGGGGCCGCGCGCGCGAAGTCCTTTTGCTCGGCGAAACCTTCGCTGCGAGCGAGGCGCTGGCTTGGGGATTGATCGAGCACGTCGTGCCGGCGTCAAACCTCGACCAGGCGGTCGAAGATTGGATCGGCAAGCTCTTGACCTCGGCGCCGCGTGCAGTGCGGCTGCAAAAGCGCCTGATCCGACAATGGGAGGACCTGCCGCTTTCCGGCGCCATCACGGCCGGCATTGATGCGTTCGCCGCCGCTTATGAGACCGACGAGCCGCGCGCCGCAATGCGCAAATTCCTCGCGGCACAGAAGGCACGCAAAACGCCCGGCTGAGTCGTTGCGCCGGTTCCGCCTGGAGCATGATCCGGGAAAGTGGAAGCCGGTCTTCCGAAAAGATCATGCTCCGCCTAGATATCGCTGCCGGCGGCGGCGGAAGGCTTCGACCGAACGCGGAACACCAGGAAATGCGAAAGCGAGAAATTCACCACGAAGCTCGCCAAGATGGCGACGAGCTTGGCCAGCCACACCGGTAACAGCAGCACCTCCGCGGCCACGAGCAGCGTCGCCGTGTTGGCGATCCAGCCCGCGATGCCCGAGGCGACAAAGGCGAAGTACGCCCGCCATCGCAGTTTGCGGCCGGATTCGGCCGCAAAAGTAATGGTCGAATTCATGATGTAGGAGCCGCTGACGGCAACGATCCAGGAGACGGCGTTCGCGGCTATCAGGGAAATCGCCGCGGCACTGCCGCATTCGCACAGGCCGGAAACTGAAGCGAACAGCGCCATGGCTGCCGCGGAGCTATCGAGCAAAGCGCGCGCAATCAGAAAAACACCGTAATCGACGGCCGAATTGACCACGCCGATCATGGCGAACGAGATCGCCTTGAAGGTCACCGCGCGATTGCGCCAGCCGGCGATCAGGCGCGCGCGCGCGCGATCATAGAAGGGCACATGCGTCATTGCGGTTTCGCATATCACGTTCACGGCGATCCGCCACCCCGGCACCGGCCCCTCGGCAGGGAGCCTGCGACACCGCTGACGCGACAGGAATGGCCCGGTATTGTATAGATCGCAGGCAAAAGGAGCTTCCGGTGACTGACGTGGCAAAGGAGTCTGGTCCGGCGGGACCAGCCCGCGAGGGAACGGTGCGCCAATGGCGCGGTGGACCGTCGGCCGCGACGCCCGGTCTCTCCATGGTCGTTCCCGTGCATAACGAAGCGGCGTCGCTGCCGCGGCTCCATGCCGCGCTCGCCGAGGTGGCGCGCACGCTCAATGCCAAGCACGGGCTCGCCTGCGAAGTGATCTATGTCGACGATGGCAGCCGCGACGATACGCTTGCCATCGCTCACCAACTGCCGGCCACGGCGCTCGATATTCAGCTGGTCTCGCTGTCGCGCAATTTCGGCAAGGAGGCGGCGCTGCTCGCCGGCCTCGATCACGCCCGGCTCGGCGCGGTGTTGTTCATCGACGGCGATGGACAGCATCCGCCGTCTCTGATCGAGACGCTGGTCCATCACTGGCGCGATGACGGCTACGACGTGGTCTATACCGCCAAAGCGCATCGGGAGAACGAGTTCGCCGTGCGGCGGTTCTTGGTGAAGGCCTTTTATCTGCTGATCAATTGGGGAGCGCAAACCAAGATCCCGGAGGATGCCGGCGATTTCCGGCTGCTCTCGCCGCGCGCCGCCGACGCGCTGCGCCGGCTCCCCGAGCGCAATCGTTTCTTCAAGGGGCTTTCAAGCTGGATCGGGTTTCGTCAGATTCGCATCGACTATCAACCGGCGCCGCGTGCCGACGGCCGCTCCACCTGGAGCCTGCGTTCGCTGATCGGCCTGTCGATTGATGGATTGACGGCGTTTTCGGTCGCGCCTTTGCGCGTCGCCACTTGGCTCGGATCGCTGCTCGCCTTGGCGGCTTTCATTTACGGCGCGCAGATCATCTACGAGACGTTCGCCTACGGGGAGCGCGTGCCCGGCTATCCCTCGCTCTTTGTCGGCGTGATGGTGCTCGGCGGCGTACAGCTCATCATGCTCGGCGTGGTCGGCGAATATATCGGCAAGATCCTCTACGAGATCAAAGGCCGGCCGGTCTATTTCGTGGCCGAGCACGCGGTGAAGCCGCGCGAAGAACAAAAGCAGCCGGAAGCCGGCACCCGGACCGCCGCGGAGTGAGCTGTCGTCGCCGTAGCCCGGATGAGCGCCAGCGACATCCGGGATTGGCGTTCCCGCATGTCGCGGAGCCTGTCATCGGGCCGGCGACTTCGGGCCGGGCCGGACCCGTTGGCGCATGCGGGCTACATCAAATCAGATCACGATCACCTTGGCGCCGACTCTTACGCGCCCGTAGAGATCGATGATGTCATCGTTGCGCAGCCGGATGCATCCGGACGACACCTGCGTGCCGATCGACCAAGGCTCATTCGAGCCGTGGATCCGATAGAGCGTCGAGCCGAGATAGAGCGCACGCGCGCCGAGTGGATTGTCCGGGCCGCCGCGCATGTAGTGCGGCAAGTCGGGCCGGCGGGCCAACATCTCATCCGGTGGACGCCAATCCGGCCATTCGCGCTTGGCCGAGACGCTCTTCACGCCCGCCCAGGTGAAGCCCGGCCGGCCGACGCCGATGCCGTAGCGCAGCGCCCTGCCCCCGTCCAACACCAGATACAGAAAGAAATGCGGGGTATCGACAATGATCGTGCCCGCCTTTTCGGCGCCGCGATATTCCACGACCTGACGTTCAAAGCGCGGATCGAGCGGCTGCTGCTGCGCCATGTCCCCATAGGTCGACGGGGCGTAAGCCGGGGTCTGATACGCATAGCCCTGCTGCGGTTGGGTTGTGTATCCGAACGCAAGCTGCTGGCGGACCGGCTGTTGCGGAGACTGGCCGGGCTGCGGATACGCGCCGGCTTGGGAAGCGGCCGCCGCCTGATAATTGGCCGAGAATAGTCCACGGACCTGTTGCGGCGGTGCCGATCCAGCATATTGAGCGCTCGGCTGCACAGGCTGCTGCGCCACCGCCGCCCGATAATTCGCCGGCGCCGGTTGAACGACACGAACCTGCTGCGCTGTGACTGAACCGGTATACCGCGGATCGGGTTGCGCCGGCGGCGCGGCCGCCGTCCGATAGCCCGTCGGCTGAGATTGCGAGCCGCGCAGCTGCCCTGGCGACACCGACGCGACATATCGCGGCTCGACTTGCGCCGGAGCCTGCACTTGCGGAACGGCTCGCCAGCCGGATGCCGGCGCAGGCGGCGCGACTGCGAATTGCGCCGGCGCTTGCTGGTAGTAGACGGGACCCTGCCCTGCGGCGCGCGCCCGCTGTGCGGGCACCAACTGGTAGTAAACCGGCGCCGGCCGGCGGCTGTGCGCGTGCTGTGTCGAAGCAGCCGGAGCCGATTGCTGTTGGGAAAGCTGCGAAACCGGTGCGCGCTCTCGCGCGCTCGGCACTGCGGCCGGCTCCGCGGTCGGATCCGCTTCGGAGTAGATCGGCGCGGGCGGCTGATAGGCGCGGGCGTCAATCACTTGCCCGGTCCCATCGCCAAACATGGATTCCATGAGCCCGTCGCCGTATCCGGGCTGGCCGGCATAGACGAGCTGCCAGCCCGGATCGAGCGCCTGGCTGGCCGCACCGGTGTGGGAAGCGATCAGGACGACGGCGGCTCCAGCCGCCACGGAGCACGCCACGCGTGGAGAAGCAACAATTCGGGCCATCACAAAACTCTGCACTTTCACACCAAGCCGAACGGCGCGTTCGACGGTGCTTGAAGTACAAGCTGAAAACTCGACTGTTTGGTTAATTTTCTTCAGCGCGGCCGCTGCGCATCCGCGTTTGTAGTTTGTTCATCAAGTTACAGTTTATTTTGTGTAAAGCACCAAGCCAGCCGTTAATCGCTTGGTAATCGACGCTCGCTGCCTCGAGCGGCCGCGCTCCTCATATGAACCCGACATTAAGCGCCGAATTCTAGGTTGGCGCGGGGTGTAGGAATGGCCGCGCCACGCAAAATCTTTCGCATCGAACAATCGGGCGCGGCGTGGTCCGAACGACCGGCTGGCGAAGCGGATGAGTCACGCGACGGCGCTATCCTGCGTGAGCTGAGCGCGCTGCGCGCCATGCTCGCGCCGCCGCCAGCCGCGCCACACGTTAACGGCACTCTCGCACGACAGGACGAACTCCGACGACTTGCGTCAGAGCTGCGGCTACTGCTTGCCGCCATTCGCGGGCCGCAACAAGGACAAGCGATGAACGGCGGGCTTTCAGCGCCGACGGCCCGCATCGCCGACGAACTGGACGCCGTCCTCCAAGACAGCGAGCTCGCGGCGCAGAAAATCCTGGCCGCCGCCGAGCACATCGATCAGGCGGCGAATAACTTCATGGGCCTGCTGAAGGGCAATTTCGAACGCGGCTTGACCCAGGACATCCGGGACCGGGTGACGCACATTTTCGAGGCGTGCAATTTCCAGGATCTCAGCAGCCAGCGCGTCGCCAAAGTGCGGGCTTCGTTCAACAACCTCGATCGCCAGATCGCTCGCGTGCTGGAGGAACTGGCGCGCGCGAATGCCGCGCCGCCCCTGCACGGCCCGCGGCTGGGCGATGATGCGGGTCACGCATCGCAGAGCGATATTGATTCACTTTTCGACGGCGACTGCGACGCCGTGCGGTGACCGCTGTCGCGCCTTGACCGTCATTGCTGCTTGGCGGGAGTTTTCCGCGACGCGCCTTCGGCCCCGCACCGAACATACACGCCCGTGCCGTAGCGGTTCTGCACTTCCGGATTCAACCACCGCAGAACCATGGTGCGGCCATCCATCGCCACGAATTCGCGGTCCTGCGGACCGCCGGCGGGACCCGGGGGACCGACATAATTCCGCCCGCCAGCACTACCCTTGAGGTAGAGTTCCTGCAACTGGGCGCTGTCGGCGAGATACATCATGACGCCGCCGCCCGGCCCCTTATTGATCACCACCGGCTGACCGCACTGGCCGTGCGCGGCTGCTTCCGTGCGCTTCCGGTCGCCTTCGTTATGATAGGAGCCGTAGCCCCAACGGCCGACCATTTCCTCGGGCCGTATCGTGGCCGGAATCTCGGGCGCGGGCGGTGGAGCCTCGATGGGCGGCGTATTTGTCGTGCAGGCAGAAAGAACAAAAAGAAAACTCGCCAGGCGCGAATAAAAACCAACGTCGCGCCGCCAACCACTCATGAAACCCCCCTCAGAAATCCACTCGCCGAATAGCGAATCCCGTCACCGCGCCGCAAGATGCCAGCCATTT
>CAVREN010000050.1:0-37224 GCA_963720115.1 uncultured Alphaproteobacteria bacterium | reverse complement strand
TCGGTTGTCTTAAGGCCGATCGTAGCGAGTTGGTCAGTAAGAGTCTTATCCAGATGGTAGACGATCAATTTAGGCAGTGTTGACCAGCCTTTGGGGTCATTCAACGCAAATTCAGGAACACCCGTATCCCAGAGCAACCATTCCTTTCCCCGCTGTATCAGCCAGCAAGTCGATGAGAATTCGATGCTCCGTCCGAAATTTTCGCCAGGCGTCCAGACCAACTCGTCATTCGCGAGCGAGTGACCGCAATCCAGCCGATAAAGCTTTTCGGCGAAGCCGGCCCTGGTCGCGTCCGGCAGCCTCACCTCAGCGGTTGCAGTCAGCGGACCATCGACCAAGAGCGAAATAGCCGCTAGAAACGACAAGATCGCAGTTCTTGCACGCTTTAACATATCCAATCCCTTGGTCGAACCTAAATGCCGGTCGAGCCTTTCAATTCGTTCAGCGCGTAGGCGAGGCACCCATCGAAAGCGCCTCTCCAACGGATTGCCGCGACTGCATCCGTAGAAACGCAGTCGCTCGATCGATAATATCTACGACGCCCGAGCGGTGGCAGGCGGCGCAGCCTTTTGGTTTACCGCGGCCATCAGTGTCTTTGCGGCAGGGCCGGAGGAAGCCGGATTCTGTCCCGTGATCAGCAAGCCGTCGCTGACCACGTGAACTCCCCAATCCGCTACCTTCGAGAAGACGGCCCCTAGTCTCAACATCTCATCTTCGACAAGGAAGGGCACAACCTTGGTGAGACCCATCTCCTCCTCCTCGCCGTTGGTGAAGCCGGTAACTTCCTTGCCTTGAACCAAGAACTTGCCGTCCGCCGATTTGACGTGATGCAGCGCTCCTGTGGAATGGCATACGATGCCAATTGGCTTGCCGGCGGCAATGAAGGACTCGATCAGTTTGATGGAATGCTCATCTTCGGCGAGATCCCACATCGGTCCATGGCCACCCGGGTAGAAGACGGTATCGAAGTCTTCTTCCTTGACGCTGTCGAGGAGAACGGTCTTGTTCAACTGAGCTTCCGCAGCCGCGTCCTTCTCGAACCGCACGGTGAGATCAGTTCGGGATTTGGGTTCGTCGCTCTTGGGATCGAGCGGCGGACGGCCGCCTTTCGGCGATGCGAGCGTGATCTCGACGCCGGCGTCCTTGAAAACGTAGTAAGGGGCTGCGAGCTCTTCGAGCCAGAATCCTGTCTTTCGCCCAGTGTTACCCAGTTGGTCGTGGGATGTGATGACCATCAGCACTTTCATGATTTTCTCCTAAGCATGCATGGAACTTCCTGCGGCCGATGCGCGCGAGAGCCGCGGTCTGCGCAGTCGAGTCAAAATCGATTTAGATTTCCTTTTGTGCTTACCGACGGTGCTGACCGCGATTGATCGGAAGGGGCGAGTTCGGTTTGTTGCTGCCTTTTGTGGCAATCAAGTCGAGCAAGCAAAGAGCCCATTACAAGCCTACGCTTCGTTGGGGTAGCTGTCGATGAGGCTGGGATGACTGTCGATAAGATCGTCGATCACATGTCCGGTATCCAACGTGCGCGACGTGTCATTCACCGTCGCGTACCACCGCGTAGTTACGGCGTGGCGATACTGAACAATCTATCAATCGAGTATTTTCCCGCACCGGTAATGTACAGCAGCGAGAAGCCTCCCATTATGCTGAGATTTTTAAAAAAGCTATCCACACCGTCAACTCGATCCGTACCCGTCATTGTCCAATAGCGATGTCCGATAAGCGCGGTTCCCAGCGTGTAAAAAAACGTCAGTACAGCAGCGGGACGCGTGAACGCGCCGATGGCGACCGCAAACGCCACCGGAAGTTCCATGAAAGTTGCTACGGCAGCAGCCGTTAGCGGCGTCGGAACCCCAAGTTGCGCCATTTGATTCACGGTGCCCGGAAAATCCCTCAGCTTTCTCCAGCCGAAAATCAGAAATAGCGTCGCGAGAAGAAGACGGGCCGCGAGAATGAGCTCATCGTTGATGCCGTTCATCATGGCGCTGCCCTTCGCTCCCGATTTTTTTGTCGTTAGAGACCGATCATAAGAAATCCCGAGGTATAGATTGGTCCCAGTCGCGACGGCACACTTCGTTCGCGCCCTCGAAGGCGCGTAAACTTCCCTGCAGCAGGAAGATATCGCGTGTGGATGACAGTCGCATTCGCGTCTCGACCCGGATTTGCCATTCGTTTCGCGACAGAGTCTGGGTCTGGTGCAGCTCGGCAACGGCGCTGAGCGGGTCGTTCTCCTCGACGTGATATTCGGTCTTGTACTGTGTGCCCAATTCCAGACCAATGCGGTCGATGCGTTCGACCCGAACACCTTCGCGACGAATGATGGATGGCTTCTCCGGTGACGCGGTCTCCGGTTCAAGAAAAGGCGAGAGTTTGGCATCTGCCGCGTTGGGCGGGCGTTGCGGCAGATCGAGCATGCCGGCAAAAATCTGCACAGTCGGCGTCTCCGGACTGGGCCAGATCATCGGCCAGTAAGCCGTCGATATCGCAAGCCTCACCTTGTGGCCGGCTGGAAATACCGAGCCCGTATCATTGAGCTGGATGCGCACCCGGTAGCGCTCACCTATCGCCAGCGGGGCGGGCTGTTCGTGGCCCTTGCGATGAGTGAGATTGAGCACACCATAGCTGACACGCAGGGATTCACCGGATGGGTGCACGTCGCATAACCGGACTACCAGGTTCGCTATCGGCCGATCGGACGCGACATCAAGTGTGACCATCGGGGCGCCAAGGATCTCGATCGGCGCATCGAGTGGCGTCGTCTCGAAAACCAAGGAGCGCATGTCGTCTTCTTGCTGGTCGCGTGCCTGATCGCGCCCACGACCGAATGGAACCCACTCGCCTGAGCACGTGCCAACCGTCTGCGGCGAGCATGCGGCGCGAGCCGCCAAAGTTCCGGCGGTTTCTCGCAGCCCCTCATCGGTTAAGAACAGGCGCCGGGGCATTATTGCCTGCGGTGGCCACGAAGGCTCAGCGATCCACCGGCCCGGCAAAGTGTCGTGGTGGCTCGCCGGTTTCACACTTTCCGTCATCCACGCACGCAGCATCGGTTCATCCATCACACCCGTATCGACGCCCTTCAGCCAATAATCCCACCAACGCAGGATTTCTTGGAGGAATCCGATCTGGGGCCCAGGAAGCGCAAAATGCGGGTACCCATGTGCCCATGGCCCGATGAGACCCTTGCGAGGTACCTTTAGTCCCGTAAGCAGACGCGGGATTGCATTCTTGTATCCGTCGGTCCAACCACCGACGGCATAGACCGGGCATTGGATCTCTGCGTAGTCCTCGCATACCGATCCGTGCTTCCAATACGCATCGCGTCGCTGATGCTGCAGCCAATTGTCCTGGAACAGCGGTACGTTCTGCAGGCGCTCCAACCACACCGCTCGCCAGCTGTCACCGACCAGCGCCAGATCTGGCGGAAGGCACATCAAGCCGAAAATGAAAAAAGCCCACTCAAGTCCTGCCTTGGTAAGAAACGTGCCGCCCATGTAATGCGCGTCGTCGGCGTACCGATCGTCGGTCGAACAAATGGTTACGATCGCTTTGAGTGCCGGAGGACGGCGCGCCGCAATTTGAAGACCATTGAACCCGCCCCACGAAATTCCCATCATCCCAACCGAGCCATTGCACCAGGGCTGTGCCGCCAGCCAAGCGATCACCTCCACGCCATCGTCTTGTTCCTGCTTGGCGTACTCGTCGAACAGGAAACCGGTCAATTCACCGCTACCTCGAAGGTCGACGCGTACGCCGGCGTAGCCGTGACCTGCGAGATAGGGATGAGTCAGCGCGTCTCGCTCGTAAGTCCCGTCGCGCTTGCGATACGGGAGATACTCCAGGATTGCAGGAACCGGATTCTGCTCGGCATCATCCGGCAACCAGATGCGGGCCGCCAGCGTCGTACCGTCTTTCAACGGTATCAACGTGTGCTCGATAACACGCACAATCTTTGGAAAAGTCGTGACAATCACGGCGGACCACTCATGATGGCGGCGGTTTGCTGGCCTGCTGCGACATCGGAGAAAGATTAAGGCATGAGAAGAAGATAACCGGTGAGGACGCGGCGTCACGCGACGTGCTTATTCATCAGACCCAGGATCAGGGCATCGAGGCTGTACGGCCCGGCGCCGGCCGAGATAACCAAGATCAACATAAAGGCATAAAGCGTCTCCGGTAAATAGAGCCAATCGTCGATGCGATCGGCTTCATCGATCGGCTTGTAGAGTTTGATTCGCTGCCGCCCTGACGTAGCGCCGGCGACGAGGATGAGGACAAGCAGGCCAAGCGCGGCGAGTGGCGCCAAGAGCCCGATAAGGACGGCGCCGCCGGCGGCGAACTCGACCAACGGCACCCACCATTGATTGAAGCCTACTGCATGAACGCCGAGCCCCTTGAGTTCATCGACGAATGTACGGTGGCGCTCTGCGTTGAACAGCTTGTGATATCCCGACAGCATAAAGAATGCCCCAACCGCGATCCGGTTCAGGGTGAGTGCGATGTCGGTCCACCCGACGCCAACGAACAGTAGATCCATCATGGTTCTAATCCTGTTCACCGAGAGTTTGGACGCGTTTTGCCTATCTTGCGGTACCGCTGCGATGCCACTTGAATCTCGGGCGTCGTGACGTCCCGGCCTGGGATACTAAGGACCGCCACCCGCGTGTACAAAAAATGCTCTGCCCGGAAAGAAGTTTATGGCTCAACAGGCGGGGTGTCTATCAAGGCACAATGTCTTCGGGCTTTAGATAAACAATCAGGCAAAAAATACACATTCCGAGTCCGACCAGCGGATATTTGAATGCCACGACCGCAGCAATGCCGAAAACACTTAAAGTCGCGATCGACCGAAAGCGCATGATCCAGCGTTTCTTCGGCGAGACTTCTTTGACGGGGGAGCGCTCTAAAAGCTCCCAAATCAAAGCCATGTAAGTTGCGTTCACGAAGAAGAAGACCGCAGCATAAAAGGCAACAGGCTGCGGCGCCAATTTGCTTACGGCCATCCAAGCAGTAGAAAGCGGAATCAGCGACACGGAAAACAAGTGCGCGAAATTGAACCACATTAAACGAGGGGTGGCCTCGGTAGCATAGCGCAGAAGATGGTGGTGATTGACCCAAACAATAGCGATGAAAAGATAGCTTACCGCATAACTAAGCCAGGTAGGCCAAAGCAAAAATAGCGCTCTAAAGGTGGGCAGTTCCGGCGGTCGCAGCTCCAAAACCAGAACGGTTATAAGGACAGCGAATACGCCGTCAGAGAACATGCTGAGTCGTTCCGGGCTCCCTCTCGCATGTGGCACGACCGTCTCCCTCGCATTCGTCAACGCCAGCTCGATATTCTGCCTAAATCTGACAGCTCTCAGCCTCACATAGTCGGCGACGACCTCAATTGACTTGCGCCCAGGTCGTCCCAGACACAAGTGAAGTTCCTTACTGGCCAGTCATCACACCCTAAATTATCGAAGGTCAACGTCCGCTTGGGGGGCCATCAGCAGACGTTGGCACCGCTTTGCGGGTTGTCCGCTTTGCGCCGAAAGGCCGACATCCGAGTCTCGCTTGAGGCTATCGTCGCTGATGGCTGAGGATGATTTCAAGCCCTTAAAATGGAGCTTGACTTCATGCGCTACGAACTGACCGACCACGAGTGGTTCGCCATCAAGCCGTTCCTGCCAAATAAGCCTAGAGGCGCAAGAGCGTTCAGCCAATGGCGGAGCGGCTTGCGCCTGGCGATTACGACCAGCTGCATCATTTTGGATCGCCGGGTCCGATCAGCCCTGCCACATAAAGCGGACACATTCGCCGCCGCGATTTATGGCCCAGGCGATCCAAGAACGGCTTGAGCCATCCTCGAAGCTCGTCTTCCCAATTCGACGTTGTGCCTACCATGGTCGGCCCTCCAAAAGCCGACCACCCATAAATCATTGAAAAACTGATTTGGGAATCCCGTGCCGCTAAAAATCTGCCAAAGTAGTGCTAACTAACTAGTAGGGACGATTTCTTATCTTCCATCTGAAAAATAGTTGGGAAAACGTGATATGTCCCAAGAAGAAAATGATCACGTTCGACCCTTGGGCTCGGTGCCCTCGATGTTATTTTCGTCTATCGCTAAAGTCGGGAGCAAACATTCCGGAATTTGATCGATAACGGTAGCTCGGCTGCTGGGCGGCATATTTAATCGCCGCTTCAAGAAACTTGATACTAGGTCACCGAGCATAGCGACGCCGCCTACACAAAGACCGTTTACCCACTCCAGCCCGAGTACCGGGGCGGAGGCGGTCGCCGCCACAAGTGACAATATGATGCCGCGGATCGTTTTCGAGTGTCCAAAAATAGGTTGTTTGTCAAAGAATGCGACGCCACCGTCCACCGGCTGATTGAAATTTTCGCCGAATACTTTCCAAGCAATAGCAGGTATGCCGTTTGCGACGGTAAGTAGGATCACAAGCTTGTGACTAAGAAGCCACTGCATGCCTAACAGCAGATTCCTTTTGTTTCGTTAGAAAGTAGGTCGGCCTCCGCCGCACGTGAGCGGTGTCTGGCAGTGGCTCCTCGGAAGAAATCAGTGACCAGATAACAGATAGCGGGCGGCGCGACCAATTGCCCAAATAGCGATTGCACCAGCGGCCGCAATAGGCGTCCATATAGTCCAGTCAGGATGAGCTAAAGCGGGAGCAGCGACGAGAACAAAAATCGCCCACAACACTGCCGCGATGCAGGCTGTCCGATAGAGCATATCTCCAAGGCGCTCCGCCGTCGACTTCCGGATTTGCCGCGTTCATACAGTTCGGTGTCTCCAGCATCGTGCAACAATAATCGAAACCTGCATGCGGGTGGCCGGTGGTGGTCGAAGCCGCTCAAAGGGGCCACCGGCGGCACACCAACTGGAGGGCACTGCATGTACAACGAAATGCCGCATCAGTGCAAACAGTGTCAGCGCAACGCCCCAAGAAACAGTGTCACGAAACAGTGCCACTGGCGCTGCTACCTGGTTCGACAGTCGATCCCGTGCCTCAAATGAATTTCGACTTTGCGGGCTCCAAGGGGAAGAATTGGAGCATAGCGAAGGAATATCTTACTATTAGTATTGGCGTAGCTTCAGCCCACCCGGCGAGTGTCATGGGGGGCGCGGTGCGACGTTATTCTGGTATAGATGACTAGTGGCGGATTGGGGGGCGGAGGTGAGTTGAGTGCTGTCGCACCAATCCCCGCATAGCGGCGCCCATGCCAATCCCAAGTCCCCGATTGGGAGGCGGATGTGCCGTCCTCCTTCGCAACGCAACGGTATCTCCTCGCAGATAGTCATTCCCTATACGAGGGTCCTCTATCATGTCAGTCACCTTCACGCTTAATGGCAAGGCCACAACGCTCGATGCAGATCCCCACATGCCCCTTTTGTGGGCGCTTCGCGAGGTCGTGGGTTTGCATGGCACGAAGTACGGATGCGGCATCGCGCAGTGTGGCGCCTGCACCGTGCACATCGAAGGCCAGGCGATGCGCTCGTGCGTAACGCCACTCTCGGCGGTCCAAGGCCAGTACGTCACCACGATCGAAGGCATCACGAGCAAAGCGGCGAAAGCCGTGCAAACCGCATGGATCGACTTGCAGGTTCCTCAGTGTGGCTATTGCCAGTCAGGCCAGATCATGTCCGCGACGGCGCTCCTGGAGCGGAACCAAAAACCAAATGATGCGGACATCAACGACGCTATGCGGGGAAACATTTGCCGGTGTTCGACCTATCCCCAAATCCGCGCTGCGATCCACGCGGCCGCTCAAGCGATGGAGGGCTGAGTTATGGGCGACGCGACAGCCATTTTCTCTTCTGCGAGCCGACGGGGATTCTTAAAGACTGCGGCCGCAACCGCCGCCGGTCTCACCATCGGTTTTCACTGGTCCGGCCCGTTGAGCCGGGCACTGGCGGACACCGCCAAAGACTTTGCGCCCAATGCGTTCCTGCGGATCGCGCCGGACAATAGCGTCACGGTGATCGCCAAGCATCTTGAAATGGGCCAAGGTTCCTATACCGGCCTGGCGACCATCGTCGCCGAAGAGCTTGACGCCGATTGGGCGCAAATCCGTGTCGAATCCGCGCCGGCCGACGCCAGCAAATATGCCAACCTTAGGTTCGGCACGATGCAGGGCACCGGCGGCAGTTCGGCGATGGCCAATTCCTGGATGCAGTTGCGCAAGGCGGGCGCCACGGTGCGCGCCATGCTGGTCGCCTCCGCTGCAGCGGAATGGAACGTGGTGCCGGCGAGCCTGACGGTCGAGCGCGGCGTCGTCCGTCATGCGCCAAGCAATCGCCAGGCGACGTTCGGCGAACTGGCCGGCAAGGCGTCGAACCTGCCGGTACCAAACGAGGTGCCGCTGAAGGAGCCGAAAGACTTCAAGCTGATCGGTCAAAAATTGCCGCGGGTCGACATTCCGTCGAAGACCAACGGCACGGCGCAATTCACCATCGACGTCACATTCCCGGGCATGCTGGTGGCCGTGCTGCAGCGTCCGCCGCTGTTCGGCGCGACGGTAAAATCGTTCGACGCCGCCACGACCAAGGCCATGCCCGCTGTGGTTGAGGTGGTACAGGTGCCGCGTGGGGTCGCCGTCGTCGCCAAGAGCTTCTGGGCGGCGAAGCAAGGCCGCGACGTACTCAAGGTCGAGTGGGACGACACCAAGGCGGAAAAGCGCGGCACGGCCGCCATCGTCGCCGAGTACCGCAAGCTCGCTGAACAGCCGGGCAATTCGGCGCGCAACGACGGCGACGTCGCCGCGGCGTTCAAGGGTGCCGCCAAAACTCTGACGGCGACCTACGAGTTTCCCTACCTGGCCCATGCGCCGATGGAGCCGCTAGACGCGGTCGTCAAGCTCGACGCCAACGCTTGCGAGATCTGGGCCGGCGACCAGTTTCAGACCGTCGATCAGGCCAATGCGGCGGCGACCGCAGGGCTGAGGCCGGAGCAGGTCAAGATCCACACGCTGCTCGCCGGCGGCAGCTTCGGCCGGCGCGCCAACGTGGCCTCCGACTACATCGTCGAAGCCGTGTCGGTCGCCAAGGCGCTCGGCGCCAACGGCGTCCCTGTCAAGCTTCAATGGACGCGCGAGGACGACATTCAGGGCGGGCGCTATCGCCCCATCTATCTCCATCGGCTCGAAGCGGCACTGGACAATGACGGCCGGCTGGTCGGCTGGCGGCATCGCATTGTCGGCCAGTCGATCATGGCCGGCACGCCGTTCGCCGCCGTCAGGGTCAAGAACGGCATCGACGCCACCTCCGTCGAGGGTGCGGCCAACCTGCCGTACGCCGTTCCCAATATGGCGGTCGAATTGAATACGACCGAGACTGGCGTGCCGGTCTTATGGTGGCGCGTCGTCGGCAGTTCGCACACGGCTTACGCGACCGAAGCCTTCATCAACGAGATCGCGCACGCGGCTGGCAAGGATCCATTCGCTTTCCGCCAGGCGATGCTCGAGCATCATCCGCGTCACAAGGCGGTGCTGGAGCTTGCCGCCAAGGCTGCCGGCTGGGGCAGCCCGTTGCCCAAAGGCAAGGGCCGCGGGATCGCCGTCGCCGAGGCATTCGGGACTTTTGTCGCGCAGGTCGCCGAAGTGACGATGGCGCCGAACGGCAAGATCAAGGTGGACCGCGTCGTCTGCGCTGTCGATTGCGGCACGCCGATCAATCCGGATGTGATCGTTGCGCAGATGGAAGGCGGCATCGGCTTCGGCCTGGGCGCCGCGCTCTACGGCGCAATTACGCTCAAGGACGGCAAAGTCGAACAGACCAACTTCGATGGCTACCAGGTGCTGCGCATCGACGAGATGCCGAAGGTCGAGGTCCACGTCGTCCAGTCGCCCGAAGCGCCGACCGGCGTCGGCGAACCGGGCGTCGCTCCGGTTGGGCCGGCCGTCGCTAACGCCGTCTTCGCCGCCACTGGCAAGCGGCTGCGCGTTCTGCCCTTCACTGTCGGCGATACGGCTTGAGGCGTGGGTCGAGAGCGTGATCCAGAAAAAGCTCGCCCTCGGACTTGATCCGAGGGTGGCAACCGGCTTTCCAACTCGCGGGATCCGATAATTTTAAACTGATATTTTTATCGGATGAATTTTTCCCACTTTCGCAAAGGTAACCTTCTGTAATATCGGCGCAAATTTCATTTATCAGTTGCGGCGCTGTAGCCCTGGGCCTGGCCGAACGAGGTGCTCAGGCGGGCAGAAGCGCATCGGCCCACCGAAACCTTTACCTATCTCAACGTTCGTCAGCTGCTTACGGGTTAGGTCCATGGTGATCAGCGAATAGAAGTAGAGATAGGCGTCCACTCCAATAGCGTGCGCTTGCTGCTCGGTAATGAGCTCAGCTTTCGCCACAGTCGTAGAGAGGATCAAACAGGTCGCGACAAGCAAAGAGCAGCGCCGAATGTGCGCCGATAGAATGCCCACTGTGTTCATGCCATACGCTCCAGGAAGTTCGACGAATCCGCGCAAAGATATGCTATGGGTCTGACGATTGGATGGCGACCACATTGCACGCCGCCAGAGGGCGCCTGATCCCTTTCAACTCGAACTCGCCGACTGGCTCGACCTCCACGGCGTTCTCGACCTTCGTCAGCACTCTCGGACTGATAAGGATTTGACCCGGCTTGGCTTCGTCGCAAAGGCGAGAGGCGACGTTGGACACCGTACCGATAGCAGCGTAGTCGAACCGGCCTTCAAAGCCGATGGTGCCGAGAGTAGCGAAGCCGTGCGCAATGCCGATGCCAAAGCCAATGTCATGCCCCCACCGACGCCACGTTTCCGTTAAGGCAGCGATAGCGTCGCGCACTTCGAGCGCCATCAGCACAGCTTGGAGCGCGGAGTTCTCAACAGGCACCGGGTCGTTGAAGACCACCATCACGCCGTCACCGGCATAGCGTTCGAGGGTGCCGCTATACCTGATAACGAGTTCGCCGATGGCCGCATGATAGTCGCGCAGCAAAGCCATCACGTCTTCCGCGTCCGCGCTTTCGGTGAACCCGGTGAACCCGCGCAGGTCGCAGAACAACGCGGTGATCTCTCGACGATGGCTTTCGAGTTGTTTCTCGGTCCCCGAAGCGACAATCAGATCAGCCACCTGCGGAGGCAGGAAGCGCCGCAGACGGCTCATGCGCTCGATTTCGTCTACTTGGTCGCTGACGCGCTCTTCGAGGTCTTGATTGAGTTTGGCGAGTTCCTGCGACTGCATTTGCAACTGATCGGTTCTCTCGCGCAACTCCTTGAGCAGCCGAGCGTTCTCGATGGCAATGACCGCTTGGTCGGCGAACGTTCGGACCAGTTCGATCTGTTCACTGTTGAAGGACGAGACGGTTTCACGCGCTAGAGCGATTACGCCAACCACCTTGCCCTCCCGGGTCAACGGCACCCCAAGTATAGTCCGAACATTAGCGGTGCGAATGTCGTCCTTCGGGCCATAGTGCGGGTCGCTCAAGGCATCAAGGATATGCACAGGTTCACCCTCGAGGGCCGTACGCCCGACGAGCGTGTCCGGCCCAGGCTCAAGTGCCAATCCTTGCTCGATTTTGCGATAAGCAGGAGTGAGCCCGAAACCGATGGTAAAGCGATAGACGTGATTTTCCAGGAGAAAGATGCCGACTTGTTTGGCTGCACAAAGTCGCGCTGCGGTCTCGGCGACGAACTTCAATATCTTCTGCAAATCGAAAACTGACCCGCTGATAACTTTGAGCACATCACTCGTTGCGGTCTGGTATTCGAGCGATGTTTCGAGTTCGTCGGTGCGCTGGCGCAGTTCGTTGAGCAGCTGCGTGTTCTCGATGGCGATGACGGCTTGGGCGGCGAAGTTCTGCACCACAGCAATCTGCTTCTCACTGAACATGCGCACTTCCTGGCGAGAGAGCAGAAGTGCCCCGATCAGTGCGTCATTTTTCAGCATCGGGACGGCCAGGAAAGTTCGTATGCCTCCAAGTTCCACCGCAGCGTAATGTTCCCGTAAATCCCTTCGGTTGGTCTCCGCTGTCAGATCGGCGATGTGAACGATTTCTCTGTGCGTAACCATTTGACCAAGCGGCGAACGCGGGTCTGGCGCTACGGAGCGATTGCGCTTTCGCTCTTCGGCAAACGCCTCGGGCGTATTGTGCGTCGCCACCAGACTGAACGCTTGTCCATCGTAGCGATAGATGTTGCCAAATGTGGCGCCGCAGATGTTGACTGCATTCCGCAGCATGGTCGCAAAGACCGGCTCCAAATCGCCAGGAGAACGGCTGATAACTTGGAGCACACCCGATGTTGCTGTCTGCTGATCCAACGCCTCCGCAAGGTCACTGGTACGCTGACGCAATTCGTTGAGCAACCGCGCGTTCTCGATGGCGATGACCGCTTGGGCGGCGAAGTTCTTGACTAAGTCGATCTGCTTGTCGGCGAAAGGTCGTACCTGTTGCCGATAGATAGCGATGGCCCCGACGATCTTGTTATCCTTGAGCATCGGCACCACTAAGAACGTCCTTGCACCGGCAAGTTCGCCAAGAGCAACAGCAGCCGGATGACGCTGCTCCCTGTAAAACGCCTCTTCCGCGTAGTCCGCAACGTGAACAACATCTTTGGTGGCAACAGCGCGCCCAAGACCAGTTTGGGGGCTTACATCAAACACGGGCTCGCGCTGGCGAAGCTCCGCGAAGGCAGGTGGGGCGTTACTCATCGCGACGACGCGGAAGCGCCAGTCGGCCTCATAAAGGAGAAGCAGTCCGAAAGTGGCGTCACAAAGTCGAGTGGCGTTCGCCAGCATTGTCTGAAACACCGGACGAAGGTCGCTGGGCGACGTAGAAATGACCCCTAGGACTTCGGAAGTTGCTGTCTGCTGTTGTAAGGCCTCGCGCAGTTCGTTGAGTAACCGCGCGTTCTCGATGGCGATAACGGCCTGGGCAGCGAAGTTCGTGACGAGCGCAATCTGTTTGTCGGTGAAGGGGCGCACTTCTTGGCGATAGATAGAGAAAGCGCCGATCAATTCATTACCCCTGAGCATCGGCACATCAACTGTGGAACGCGCGCCGCCTAACTCGACTGGCGGGGCCGCAATACCTTCGGCGGCGTAGTCAGCGGTGTGGCTCACCTCCTTTGTTCGCATAACGCGATCGAGGTGACTGCCTTTGACCGGTTTAAACGGGCCGCGCCGCTTTCTGTATTCGGCAAATGCTGGCGGCGTGCCGACTTCCGCAGCGGGCACGAACGCGTCGCCGTCAAAGCGGAATACCACCCCGAATTTCGCATCACAGAGGCGTAAAGCGTTCTCCAGCATTGACTGAAAGACCGGCTGAAGCTCACCGGAAAACGCGCTGATCACCCCTAACACTTCGGAGGTCGCCGCTTGCTGGTCCAACGCCTCATTCAATTCGCGGGTGAGCCGAGCGACCTCTGCATCTTGGATAAGGGCGGTCGAGGACGCAGTTTTGGACGCATCGCGGCGCTTTGTTTTTGACGCCACGCGCCCTCGCGCTTTGGAGGCTTTGCCGCCTGCTTTGGAGCGCCGTTTCATCGCGTGCCCCGTATGCTGAGGGACAATCGTAGCCGGTAAAAGGCGTACCCCGGAAGTGGCTTATTCGTGCGCGTCTAACAGACCGATATGACGCCAACTCCTCCATCAGCGCCTTCGCCTCTTTCAGGTCGCGGGTGTCGAAGCCCTCCGTAAACCACCCGTACACCGGAGCTAGCAGTTCGCGCGCTTCCGGCACCTTGCCCTGGTCGCGCTAGAGGCGCGGGAGGCTCATGGAGGCGCTTAAAGCGGGCCGCAGGTGCAGCCCGCCGCCTTCCACTTTGTTATTTCTGTTCGGCGCCTTCAACGGCCCACAGGGCCTTCCAATCAGCGAACTTGGCGCTGATTTCCTCGCGCAGCTTCTTGCCGTTCTCTCCGTCCTCGAACTTCTTGAAAGCTTCTATGCTGGGAAACTTGATTATGACCACTCGATTAGGCGGTTGCTCACCAGCGAACGACGTCGTCTTGTTCATGCCACCGGCGAGATATTCACCACCGTTCTCTTTGATCGCCGGCATGACCTTCGGCAGAAAGTTTTTAGTGTAGCCCTCCTGATCCTTGACGTTGACCATCGCGACGACGTAGGTCGGCACGCGGCCCTGCGCGTGTAATACGGTGGCAGCTCCGGCACCCATCGCAAAACTGCCAATGAGGGCCGCTGCAATCTTATACTTCGCTTTCATTGCTACTACTCCCTCGTGTCGCGTGCGCGAAAGCCGGGGCGCACGCCGCCCGGTCGAAATCAGCCGCCCTGTAGTTCATCAAGCAGCGTTTTCGCCTCCTTCAAATCTCGCGTGTCAAACCCCTCCGTAAACCACCCGTAAACCGGAGCCAATAGTTCGCGCGCTTCGCTGCACCTTGCCCTGGTCGCGCCAGAGGCGTGCGAGGCTCATGGAAGCGCGGAGTTCCCATGATCTGGCTTGTTGTTGACGCGCGACTGCGAGCGCGCGCTCGAAGAACATTTCTGCTTTGGCGGCGTCGGCCTCCGGTGACAGCAAAGCGATTTCTCCGGCAATGCGATTGACCTCAGCCTCCCACCACCTTTCCTTGCTTGTTTTTATCTGGGCAATCGCTTCTTCGATGCACCGATGTGCATCGTCGAATTGGCCAAGTTCTGCATAGGCTTTCGCCAGATAAGATAGTGCTTGCGGCAACCAGACTGTTGCTCCCGATGATCGGCATGCAGCAATCCCGGAGTTGATCTGGTGAACCGCGTCCGAGGCCTTGCCGGTTAGGGCCAACACGTAACCTTGCACCGTCGCTCCCATCGCCTTCCAGAACACCTCGCCCACTCGACCGGCGAGGCCGATAGCCTCATCAGTTTGCGCGTTTACCGAGGCATAATTTCCGACGAGGAGGTGGGGTACCGAAGTGGCAGACAACGCGTAGATCAACGACGCGGCGTGACCGATCTCGCGAGCGCCTTTGACGACTTGGTCCACGTCGGTCAGTGCGGCTTCAGGATAGCCAAGCATCCACAAGGTGATGGACCGAAATGACAAGATCGACACCCGGATGTCTTGACCGAACCGGGTCGCCAGCGAACGATGCTTGTCGGCGTCGTAAAGCGAGAGCGCCTGATCGAAATGCGCTCGGCTGTCCACGAAATCTCCTGTGTGCAGCGATGAAGAACCCATGAGGCGATGCCCAACCATGAGCGGAACGGTCGCCCTCTGCTTCTCGGCGAGCGCTAGAAACTGCGCGGCAAGGTCGCACAGCGCATCGCCGTTGAACGCTCCAAGGTTCGCGTACCAAAAGCCGTAGAGCACATCGAACAACAGCAGCGGGTCTTCGGGAGGCTCGCCGAGCCTTTCAGCCTGTTCGATCAGCAAACGTGCCCGCTCCGCAGCCGCCTTGGTTTCCGGCGCGCTGTATCCTTTGATATGGATGAGCGGGGTTATGAGGGCGACTTGCAGCTTGATCTGCTCGCGACGCAGCGCCGGCGTGGCGGGCAATGTCGTGATCAAGTCGAGACCGTGCGTAAACTGAGCGGTCGCTTCAACCAGAGCGGAGCGCTCCAGCGACCGCTGTCCGGCTTTGCCCCAAAGGCCCGCGGCCTTTTCGATCAGCCCGGCTTCGGTGCAGTGACGCGCCAAAATCTCAGGCTGGTTCTCAGCGATGTCAGCGAAGCCGCTTTCGAGGGTTTCGGCGATGCGAGCGTGCAGCGCACGTCTCGGCTCGCGCAAAAGGGTGCCGTAGGCCGCATCCTGGATCAGCGCGTGCTTAAAGAGATAACTCGCATGAGGAGGTACGCCCTGACGAAACAGCAAGCCAGCCCGAACGATCCGATCCAAAGCTGGCCCCAACTCCTGCTCGGGCTTGCGCACTACAGCGGCCAGCAGAGCGTGAGTGAACTCGCGTCCTATCGCCGCTCCGATTTGCGCGACCTCTTTGGCGGCGCCAAGCCGGTCGAGCCGCGCCATTAACGAGGCGTGCAGGCTCGGAGGGACAGCAATGCTTGGCGACGGAACGGCTGCAACTGTGCGCTCGGCGGCTTCCTCGTCCTTTGCCTCCAGCACCGCCCTGGTCATTTCCTCGACAAATAGGGGAATGCCATCAGTTCGCTCAATGATGTCCTGCCGTATATTTGCCGGAAGCAACTTGTTGCCAATGACACCATCGATCATTGCGCCGACTTCGCGCTCTGCCAGTCGGTTAATAGTGAGGGGGGTCACATAGGGGCGCCCAATCCAGGGCGGCTCGAACTCGGGCCTGAACGTCACGATCAACAGCACGCGAAGGGTTGGTATCCTGTCCACGATGCGACCGAAGAGTTCGAGGGTTGTTGGGTCGGTCCAATGTGCATCCTCGAAGATCATCAACAACGGATTTTGGCGCGACAAGGCGACGATCTGTGAAACAAGAGCTTCGAGTGTTCTTTGCCTTCGCTGTTGCGGTGTTAGTTCGAGTGCTGGATAACGTCCGTCATTAGGGAGCGACAGCATCTCCGCCAAGAGGGCGGCGTCCTGGGCTGATGTGGAACTCTGCGCCAGCATCGCATCGAGCTTGTCGAGCTTCGCTTGAAGGCTGTCGTTGCGGGATAGTGCGGCAGCGCGCTCCATTTGGCCGATGATTGGATAAAACGCGCTATCGGTGTGCTGGGGCGAGCAGAAACTTCGTAAGCGCGTGTGTGGTTCATTGGCGAAGCGCTCCAGCAGTGCCGCCGTCAATCGAGACTTGCCAATGCCCGCCTCGCCCGAAAGAAGCACTACTTGGCCTTCGCCGGTTTTTATCTTCGACCAGCGACGCAGCAGGATTTCGATTTCCTCTTCTCGCCCGACAAGCTCAGTCAGCCCGCTTGCGTGCATGGCCTCGAAGCGGCTTTCGACTGAAGAGGGTCGAAGCGCAGCCCAAGCCCTCACAGGCCCCGAAATGCCCTTCAGGTCCTGTGCTCCAAGGTCTTCAAGCTCGAAGAGGTTGCCCACGAGCTTCCGAGTGCTCTCCGCAATGACCACGCTGTTCGGCTCCGCAATGCCCTGCAGGCGCGCCGCAAGGTTCGGCGTCTCGCCTACGATGGCTTGCTCCTGAGAAGCGCCTGAGCCGATCAGATCGCCGACGACCACGAGTCCCGTTGCGATGCCGACGCGCGTCTGCAGGGGCGCGTGGGTCTTCAGAGCCCCCACGGCAGCGACCAATTCCAGCCCCGCGCGCACGGCCCGCTCTGCGTCGTCCTCGTGGGCTTGCGGGTAGCCGAAATAGATCAGGACCCCGTCGCCCATGTACTTCGCGACGAAGCCGCCGAAGCGCTGCACGGTCTCCGCGACGCACTTCTGATAGGCCGAAATGACCTCGCGGAGGTCTTCAGGGTCCATGCGCGCCGAAAGGGCCGTTGAGCCGACCAAGTCGCGAGAACATCACCGTCACTTGGCGGCGCTCGGCGCGGTCTTCAGGTGGCGCTTGGGGCAGTCGATGTGGTCGCCGGGTCAACGGAGCGTGCCTTACCGCTCGCGTCGCTACGCAGGGCGGCGATGGCGTCGAGCAGCTTCAGCCGATGCCCGACAGCCGTGACCCCAAGCTCCTTCAGGGTCTCGTGCGTCAGGCTCGGGAGGACCGTCTCGTCTATCTCATTCTCGCGGAATGCCGCCTCGTACTTCCCGAGGCCCAGGCTCCGCAGCCAGACCACAATGTCCATGACGGACGCCCCTCAAGGCTCGCTGCCTATAATGATCTTTGCCTTGTGTGAGTGCAACCGGACATACGACTTCACGTCTTATTCACGGTTTTGTTGCATGATGAAGGTCGCAGAGGAGCAACCCCATGACTGTCGAGGACAGACGGAGCGGGTCTGAGCGGCGCTCCAGGAAAGATCGGCGCAGCGGCGTGGATACCCGCAGCGAAGAGGAAAAGAGACGCATCGGCGAGCGTCGATCAGGCGTTGATCGTCGATCAACATCGGATCGTCGGTCGACTACCGATAGCCACCCGCCGAAACGATGATAGTAGCTGCGCGCTGATCCTGTTGGAGCGGCTTGTCGCTTGGCTGGCGTCGCGCACTTGAGTGTGGAGGAGGAATAGATGAGGCGTCTTATCCTAGCGGCGCTGATTACCTGCCTCGCGGCCGGCACGGCAGCGGCGCAATCCTGTGACAGCAAGGCGGTGAGCGCGAACGGCAAGCCCCTTCACGGCGCGGCTAAGATGAGCTTCGTGAAGAAGTGCAAGCGAGACGCCTGCGGAAGCCAAGCGGTGGGCGCCAACGGCAAACCGCTTCACGGTGCGGCGAAGAACAGCTTTATGGCGAAGTGTATGAGGACTGCTTAGAGCGCCCGGCCGCCGTTCAGCCTCGTCAGCACCAACTCAGACGGCCGCCATCAACCGATACCGCAGGGCGCCAGGAATTGGCGCTCAAGACCAAGGCGCTCCATACCGCAGGGCATGTGCTGCCGATCACAGTATTATGAAGGAAGTAGCGTACCCTCCTTGTGTGTTCGCCTGTCTTGATCCAAGGGTGGTCGCGATGTTGGCAGAGATTTTCATGGTCCGGTTGGAAGCGGCAGTCCGGCCGGTGCAAGAAAAACTTCCCTCCAGCGTTTCTCCGTTCGTACCTTTCAGCCCTAGTGCCCAACTCACGTTCAAGCGGAACGAAGATGGGGCTCCTGAAGGTGAGCGCGAGAAGCGTTCGAGTTAAGGGTTCAGTTGTAGACCGTAGGCAAGCTGGCGCGGGGGCACGCGGCGCAGCTACTGCCGCTCGAAGCACCGTTGATCTAAACCCGCCTGCCTTTGAAGTCGCTTAGAAAAAGCACTACACCCTTGCCTTCGTGCGGGGACGATGCATTCATCCGCCGCTTCGCTTCGTCCGCCATTTCCCTCCAGAGTTCGGCGAGATGTAAGTATTTTCGGCGAACAGTGGGGTCAGTTGTTGTCAACGCGGTGCGCTGGTACTCCATAGCTTTTCTGCGGCATAGCCGAATGGGCTCCGTCTCGCTTGGCGATCCGTGCAAGTAGGTTATGCGGGTCATTTTTCTCAACGAAAACGCGATATGGACAGGCCGCGATTGCGTATCACGGAGGGCTTGACCTACATCTAAACGGGCGTTCTGGATTTGATTAAAATAGTGCGTCCTTTGGCTCACGATCAGCGCCCGGTTCGCGCGCATGGGAGCCCTTTCGCAGGCCGGTCCCGACGCTCACTCTTGCCGGCCAGGAAAAAGAAAAGCGTAAAATCATGCCGCCGTTTCTCTATCGCTGCCTCACTGGCGACAACGTCCAGGCTTGGCTGCGGATGACCCCGAAGACGATGACCTATACTTACGTCCAACTCGTTGCCTGAGATGCGCACGCCAATCCCGATGAAACGAGGACGTACAGCCCGCATCGACTACGAGTACGAGCGTAACGGCACCGCCAACCTATTCATGCTGTTCGCGCCGCTCGAAGGCTGGCGCCACGTCGAGGTGACGGATCGCCACACGGCCGTGGACTACGCTCACGTCTTGAAAGATTTGGCCGATCGCCACTTCCCACACGCCAAGACTATCGTGTTGGTCCAGGACAATCTCAACATCCACAGCAAGGCGTCACTCTACGAAGCCTTTCCGGCCGCCGAAGCCAGACGACTGGTCGAGCGCTTCGAATGGCACTACACGCCCAAGCACGGCAGTTGGCTCGATCTGGCGGAATCCGAACTCGGTGTCCTCTCCGCTCAGTGTCTCGATCGCCGCATCGCCGACAAACAGACCCTCATCGAGGAAATCGCCGCTTGGGAACACGACCGAAATGCCAATCACACAAAGGCAGACTGGCAATTCACAACCCAATCCGCTCGTGTCAAACTTAAATACCTATACCCTTCGATCTAGCTGAATCAGCCGACTAGTGCCCAACTCACGTTCAAGCGGAACGAAGATGGGGCTCCTGAAGGTGAGCGCGAGAAGCGTTCGAGTTAAGGGTTCAGTTGTAGACCGTAGGCAAGCGGCGCAGCTACTGCCGCTCGAAGCACCGTTGATCTAAACCCGCCGGCCTTTGAAGTCGCTTAGAAAAAGCACTACATCCTTGCTTTCGTACGGGGACGACGCATTCATCCGCCGCTTCGCTTCGTCCGCCATTTCCCTCCAGAGTTCGGCGAGATGTAAGTATTTTCGGCGAACAGTGGGGTCAGTTGTTGTCAACGCGGTGCGCTGGTACTCCCTAGCTTTTCTGCGGCATAGCCGAATGGGCTCCGTCTCGCTTGGTGATGCGTGCAAGTAGGTTATGCGGGTCATTTTTCTCAACGAAAACGCGATATGGACAGGCCGCGATTGCGTATCACGGAGGGCTTGACCTACATCTAAACGGGCGTTCTGGATTTGATTAAAATAGTGTGTTCCCTTGGCTCACGATCAGCGCCCGTTTCGCGCGCATGGGAGCCCTTTCGCAGGCCGGTCCCAACGCTCACTCTTGCCGGCCAGGAAAAAGAAAAGCGTAAGATCATGCCGCCGTTTCTGTATCGCTGCCCCAACACCGGCGATAACGTCCAGGCTTGGGCTGCGGATGATCCTGAAGACGATAACCTCACTTACGTCCAGGTCACGTGCCTTGCGTGCGCTCAGGCGCATTTGGTGAACCCGAAGAACGGCAAGGTTTTGGGTTCTGATGACGAATAGAAGCACGGGGTTCTACGCGTTCACACAACGCGCGCTGACATCAGGCGGAGCCGTTGTCTGGTGCCAGCGCTCGATCTTGCCCTGGGTCTGCGGATGGCACGGGGCGCCGCGAACATGCGCGATGCCACGGTCCTTCAGCCATTCGGCAAGATCGCTCGAGATGTAGCTCGATCCGTTATCGCTGAGCAGTCGTGGTTTGTGCACGACCTTGGCGCTGTCGCAGCCTGAGGCCACCAACGCCAGCTCAAGTGTATCGGTGACATCGTCGGCACGCATCGTCGTGCACAGCTTCCAGGCGATGATGTAACGCGAGTAGTCATCGAGGATGGTGGAGAGGTAGTACCAGCCCCAGCCGATGACCTTGAGATAGGTGAAGTCGGTCTGCCAGAGCTGGTTGGGCGCGGTCGTCTTGTCCTTGAACTCGTCGGCGGCCTTGATGACGATGAAGGCTGGGCTGCCGATCAGGTCATGGGCCTTCAATAGCCGATAGACCGATGATTCCGAGACGTAATAGCTGTTGGTGTCGGTGAACCTGGTCGCCAGCTCGCGTGGGCTGAGCTCCGGCTGCTCAAACGCCATCATGACAACGCGCTGGCGAACATCATCGGGAATGCGGTTCCAGACCCGATCGGGCTTCGGCGCCTTGTCTTCGAGGGCTTCAGGCCCACCAGATCGAAACCGGTCATACCAGCGATAGAACGTCGACGGCTTGATCCCGAGCATCTGCAGCGTTCGCCGAGCCGGCAGATGCGATTGCTCGACGAGGCCGATGATCTCAAGCTTCTCAGATGCGGAGAGCCTCATGTTTGGTCTCCCCCATCCCCGATCATGCTTTTTTTGAGCAGCCGCAATTCGAGTGCCTGCTCGGCGACAACTTCTTTCAAGTCCTGCGCCTCGCGCCTGAGCTGCTTGACCTCATCGGTCGTCGCGGCCCGCGCCGTGTCGCCGGCGAGCCGGCGCTTGCCGGCCTCCAGGAACTCCTTCGACCAAGAGTAATACATGCTCTCGGCGATGCCTTCGCGCCGGCAAAGCTCGGCGATTGAGGTTTCGCCGCGCAGGCCATCGAGCACAATGCGGATCTTCTCTTCAGCCGCGTGGTGCTTCCGGGTTGCCCGCCGGATGTTGCGGACAAGCGTCTCGGACGACGCCGGGGTGGAGTTGGATTTCTGTCTCATCTTCGCTCCTTGAGGGCTACGATGAGCCAGAAATCCTCCGTTCCTCAAGCCATCAGTTTTGTCTCACAAGTGCTGAAGCGGGACACTGCAACAATACGATGCTTCTGCCTTACCATTGGTAAGCGCTGCGCCATTGCCTGAGCTAGTCATCTCCGAATATGACGAGCGACTTCGCGAGCCATTCCTTGCAGGCGTCGATGTCAAGCGCATCAAGGACGCGTGCCAGCATCGACTGCGGGACCAGTGCGTGGGAGAAGAGATGCCAGGCTCAGCGGCGCTCGGGCGCTTCGGGAGCCTAGCGCGCTGGGCCAACCGTGGCCGCCTGTGCGGCTTCCGTGTCGGCGGCTGGGGATTAGCCCTTCATGAGTGTGCTGCACCATGGTGGCGTATGCACCTTCTCGGGAGGGGCCAAATCTGGGCTATATTGCAGACTGGCTATTTTTCCGTTCTAGCCACGCGGCTCCGGCCTTTTCAAATTGCCGATGACGGCCTGCCCCCCGTCATTCACATGGACGTGCTCAACGCGGACAAATTGCTGCCCACCACTCCGCAGGCGTCGAAGGACCTCAACTTGGGTTGCATAAGCCCTCATTAGACGAGCCGCAGCCGATCCGAAGGCCGCAACTCGCTGCTCCGTAGCAAAGGCGACGTCCAACTTGGCCGAGACGATCAACGGGAGCGTGTCAGGCTGCACCGATCGATCACCAATCGAACTCACGGGAAGCGTGTCCCAAGATGGGCGGTTTTCAGTGTCAATCAGTGTCGGTATCAAAACAGTGCCACGTTCGCTGCTCACGTATCCAATGCCGATCAGTGCCAGGGGAAACGATCGGAAATGTGCCAAGATCAGCAACTGAACGATCAGCGGGTGGTTGTGCCGTCACGTCATGTGGCGCCCCAGCGTCATTGCCCGCTCCACCCTGCCCCAAGCGATCGGCAATCCCATCACCCGGCGCCGTTAACGCCTCACCTCCCCCACAGCCACGAGCGCAACCACCTCCGCAGCCAGCGCAGCCTCTACAACCACCACCGCCACAACCGTGGCCACGGCCGCAGCCGCCGATCGGCGATCCTGAGCACGCGGCCATCGGGCGTCTTTACCAACTGGAAGCCGGTGGCGGGGTGCCCAGCGCCAGGCATTCAGGACTTTTCCATGCAGCTGGAGATAAAAAACCAGCGGTCGTCGCCTGCGAGGCCTTTCTTGCGCGCTTCCGCGCGGCAAGCTGCTAGCTTCGGCCGGTTTTGACGCCACTTGCTCATCATCTCATGAATGCGTGTGAGTTTGGATGCCTTCACCGCGTCCGCCGCCTCAGCGGCAGGGGCGGCAACAGCAATCAGCGATGCAAACGTGACAAGGATAGCAATTCGCGAGAGAAGCATTATCGAAACTCCTCGGTACCCGGACAATTTTATGCCACTTCGGCATCAAGTGACTTAGCAATGTATAGGCAGCGCGGAATCTTGGGTAAGAGTTTCCAGCTACAGCCGCAATGGTGAAGTCGTGGACCGTTGCGAAGACGGTGGGGTGCCGCGTCCTGAACGGGACAGCATCGCAAAACGCACGAGTGTGATGCCGGTTACATCGGACGCGAAGGCCTAGTGTCACGTTGAACGCAACATACGATGTGTGCAGGAGGGATATCATGACGCTCGCAGCCATACGGCATCATCGCCTATTTCCTCGGTTTGCGATCCTTGCAGGCGGCGCAAGCGCTTTAGCCATCGGCCTGCTAACCGTAGGCGCAGTCCTCTCCACCACGAGCGATGCGAGAATCGCTAGCACGCCGACGTTCAGCACTTTCGAAAGGGTCGTAGAGGCCCCTGAAATGCTTGCCATCGTGCCGTCCCCCGTAATCGACACAAGTGGCCAGTTCTTTTTCGGGACCGGTGACGGTTGTGCTGGATATTATTCCCAAGAACCCTCTCAGTGAGCGAGGCGGCGGCCAAGGCTAAGAGGCTGTCCGTTTACTAGCGTCCGGCGACGCGATTCTCGGTCGACGGGTGCGTCGGCGGAGACGCGGCTGTACGGCCGGCAACTCCCCAGTCGGCCGCTACTTTCAAAATTGCGAGCGACCGGGCGGTGACCACTCGGTCGCGACATTGCGTGACGCCGATCACATCGGCTTGCGGCGCATGATGTACGTAAAGCGCATGGGCCAGATCCGGACGGCATCCCCATCCCCCGACACCCCGACGCCGCCCGGATCATAAGAGCCCACAAGTTGAGGCAACAACCTGCAGAGACCCTGGGAGCGTGGACTGCCCGGGGTTTATTTTTGTGGCGGTCAAGGCGACGTCAGAAATTCTTATTCGCTGTTGCTCTGCGGTAACACCGCACCAATGCGCACTTCCAAGATTGAGGCGGCTTAGCCGCGCCTGCACTTCCCAATTGGCGAGGCTGGCTAAAACTCAAAATCTTGTCGCGATGAACGGCAAGGTTGGGGCTTTCGAGCGCTCGTAATTCGTATTGACGCGCGCGTTCTGGACTGCAACGCTTTAGACTGGCGCAAGGAACGGTCATGAGCGACACGCCAACACGGCGCGAGCCTCCGCCCGAACTCGACCGCGTTCTAGCGGCACACAAACGGCGCGCGCGTCTAATCGCTCAATTGCACCGGCAGGCGATCGCAACAGCCAACGATCTGCCGGCTCGGCAAAACGCAATCAAGGAAATCACCAAGGATGCTCGGCGTCGAAAAGCTGAAGCCTGGTTGATTGCCGCGGGTGCCTTTATCGTCGCGGCGGGCTGCATCCTCGCCGTATTGAAGTAGCCGCGATGACCGGCGGGGGCGCTCAGTGAACAAGGAAGCGCAGCTTGCTACCTTGTTGATCGCGGGCTTCGCTGTTGCGTTTCTCGGCTGGGCTGTTGTGCTTCTCGCATCATCGCCGGCTCACCCAAACGAGGAGGACCAACGCGCTGCTGCGTCACGGTTACGAAGATGGTTGGAAGCCGCGTTCGATCGAGTACTACGAGAATGAGTCAGCCGCGGCCATCCTACCAATCAGGGGGAGCCGGGCGCGGGCGTAGCTCGCTGCTCTTCGAAACAGCCAAGTGCGATACGCGTCACATCCTTCGGCCCGTGTCATTTTCGTGACCGATTGGGATAGTACGGTAGCCTGTAATGTCTGGGGGGCTAGCGTCATGGTTCGGCTTGTAAAGCAGAAACATTGGTATCTTGTCGTAGTCTGTTCGGGTTGCCAAAAAGAGATTCCCTTCGCCCAAGCGCCGCTTGGAGAAGACGAACAAAAACCGAGGTTTGAAGTAGTGACCTGCCCGCAGTGCGGGACGAAAGCCGAGTACGAACCGACCCTGGTGAACCGCCGTTTGCCGCGGGCGCAGGCGGTGCCCCCTCTGGAATAACTCTGTTGGTTCTCCAATAAGAAAAGACCCTAAAACCGGCTCCCTCAGTGGCTCCCTCAGTGCAGTCTCGGATTGGATCGCGCCGCTTTTATGCGGCGGCGTTTGCGTCGTCGAAAGGGCGATTGGCGGCCATCTCGCGCGCAATGTGTTGCACCGTCCCGGTGCCGACGCTGCACTCCTTTGCAATCGCCAGCATGCCCTTCTTGGCCCGCAACAGACTCTGAATTCGCTTTTCGAGCTCAGCAGGTATCCGAGGGCGCCCAAGCTGTTTGCCTTGTTCCAAGGCCCTTTTCTGACCAGACGGCGCGGGCGTAGCCGAATATTGCACGAGAACATTGTCGTCGAGCGCGTATTGCCCGCCGGTCGGGCCCGACATTCCGGCGCCGTTGAATTGCGCGAGCGCGGCCGTCCCGCATAGGACCACTATCGCCAATAAGCTGCGCGCAATCATACAAGTGCCCTGATGTCTTTTGGGGACTGACTGCTGCTCGGCTCTGCAACCAAAGGGATATCGTCCTTACCCCATTTGGATCAAGACAGCGGATGTTAGTTCAGTGAAATTTCACTTTCAAGAAAGGGAGTGACTTCAATGAAGTCGTAGAAAACATTACGGAGAGGTGTGCGCCGAGCCTGTACTTGGCGCAGTTTTTGCCGAGGATGTTTTCATGGCATTGAAGCTCGCTACAGCGGTGCTTGCTGCAATTTTCACGTTTGAGGCCCAATCGCCAGCCGCGGTAATGCTTATCCATAGCTGGTATGATGAGAAGTGCTGCCACGACAAGGATTGTCTTCCGGTCCCGTGTGAAGAAATCGAGAAAATCAGCGACGGCTGGCTTTGGCGCGACAAGGCGACCAAACAACGCTATTGGTTTCCGCATGATCGCCTGAAGGCATCGCACGATGACGCTTGCCATGTGTGCGTCTCGCCGAAAACGATACCTGGCGGCATCTGCATCTACCTGCCGCTCCCCGCTTAATCAGAAAGCACGAATCGAAAGATCGAGCGCTTGCAAGCTGCTGCGAGAATTATTGGCGCCTCGGGCGTTTCTATAATCCGAGGCTTGCCGCCGGCGGACGGGGCGACTGCGAAAAAAACAAACTACTTCGCTGCCAAAGCTTGATGGCATGAAACGCCTGTAAAGCCGTGAAGTTTGGAATTAACACTCAAATCGTTCTGAACAACAATTCTATGCGAGCGCGGGCTGGCATGTTCACCGACGGGAAGGAAGGTCCATGTCCCAGATTGTCGACGAAGTATTAGCCGCCAACAATAAATACGCCTCGAGCTTTGGTGCCAAGAAGGACTTGGCACTGCCGCCGGCGCGGGGATTTGCGATACTCACTTGCATGGATGCGCGGCTCGATCCGGCGAAATATGCCGGCTTATCCGAAGGTGACGCTCACGTCATTCGCAATGCGGGTGGGCGTGCCAGTGACGATGCTATCCGATCGCTTGTCATCTCCCACAAGCTATTGGGAACGCGTGAGTGGTTCGTCATCCACCATACTAATTGCGGTATGGAGCTTTTCACAGATGACGTGATTGGCGATTTGCTTGCTGATAGTCTGGAAACCGCAAAATTCGACGGCAAGGCTTGGTCAAATCCGAAGCATGGTCATGGAGCAAGCGCAGGCCAATTCGTAAAATGGCATACCATCAAGGACCAAGCGTCGAGCGTAGCGCAAGATGTACGCCGTATCCGTGAACATCCTCTCGTCGCTAATCATATTCCGATTTACGGCTACATCTATGACGTCCGCTCCGGTAACCTTATTGAAGTAACCGAGGCAACAGAAGCTGGCCGACCACGCTAGACGACCGACGTGCCAAGGACCCCACAAGAAGCGTGTCTGGCCAGCCCGGCATTTCAGCATTGGATAGGCCGATGTCTATATTTGAACGTCTGTTAGTGCCTGGCTCTACTGAAACGCCCGCGTGTCGCTGCGGCGACGTCATGGAGGTTGCGAGTATCGAACGGCTCCCGGAGGGAAGCGACGCGGCTGTTCGAGTTTATCAGTGTACCGCGTGCCGCCATGAAATGAGGCTTACAGTGTGGGCGACAGCAACGTGATCGGGCACAGCACGTTCCGACTAAAACGCCCCTCTTGCGCTCTTGATGCAACTGAATGCGAGGCAGGAAGAAGAATAACAGATCCTTTTTAGTCCCGCGGCGTAGCGGCTTGCGCAATCAAACAAAAAGGCGCCCCGCTTCTTTGGGACGCCTAAGTTGAGGTCATCTTCATCCACTGACGGTCCAAGCTCTGCCTCGGATAAGCCGGCGTCAACACGGAAAAAGCGCGCCGCGAAACTTGCTCATCGGGTGTCACATTAAAACCACAAGGAAACGCGAATTGTCCCGAAAGCCGCTCGATGCGAGTTTCATGGATGAGTAGTTTGGCGTAGCGGCGCGCCGAGGAAGGTCCCTTTTACAAGAACTACTCGTCCTCAGAGCCTAGCACTTTGCCCGTTTTAGGGTTCACTAGCAGGCCGTTGAAGAAGAGTGCCGATTGACGGCGCTTATCGCCAGCGCGCACAGGTAGCGAGATGATGGCGATCGCAAATGTCGGCCTTGACGATCCGCCGGCGGCGGTTGAGTTGGCAGTGCGCCCGTGCGCTCATGCCGCCGCCGCCAACAGCTTCGGCAGCCGCGTCAGATTGTAGGCGGTGGCGGCGAAGCTGAAGGCCCATCCGACGCGATCGCATCCTCGAAACTTGGTCTGCTCTAGTCCGGCGACCATCTTGATCCAACCGAAGGCTTCTTCGATTCGCTTGCGGATGCGCTGACTGACGGCGTAACCGGCATGGCGCGTCGTGCGGCCATCGATCGCCGACGAGCGCCCGCTCGTATTCTGCGCCACATGCGGCGTCACCTTCATCGAGCGCAATTCGTTGACGAAATCTTCGGCGTCATAAGCCTTGTCGGCACCCAGCGTGATCGCCTGCGGCCGATCGGCGTGCGGCTCGATCATGTGTAGCGCTGCGACGCGCTCGGCGTGTCCATCGGCTGGCGTCAAACAAGCGTCGACCACCAGTCCGTTGCGGTTCTCCATCAGGGCATGCCCCATGAAGCAGAGCTTGGCCTCCTTGCCTGGCCCTTTGCGATAGAGCCTCGCCTCGGGATCGGTAATCGAGGCGTGGGTGTCGTTCGAGCGCTTCTCGCCGTGAAAATCCGCCTCCCGGTTCCGTCCATCTCCGTCCGCGGGCGGTTCATCCGAGCCATCCTTCGGCCTGAAGCTCTTCATCGACGCCCAGGCTTCGATCAACGTGCCGTCGACCGAGAAATGGTCGGTGCTCAGAAGCCGCTTCACTCGCGGATGTGCAAGAACTGCGCTCAACAGCTTGGCTGCGATGTCGCCTTCCAACAGGCCCTCGCGGTTCTTGGAAAAAACTGAGTGATCCCACGCCGCATCGTCGACGCCGATGCCCACGAACCAGCGGAACAGCAGATCGAACTCCAGCCGCTCCATCAATTGCCGCTCCGAGCGAATTGAATAGAAGGCTTGCAAGAGCATCGCTCGCAACAGCTTCTCCGGCTGGATTGACGGCCGCCCGATCGGCGCATAAAGCGCCATACGCCGCTAACATCGGTTGGATCACAGCCGGTTCGGCGATGGGTCCGACGTTGGCTAATCGGCTCGGTAATGGCCACGCTTCTTTTTGCGCTTCATCCTATGGTGCAGCGGGGATTTTGCCACGACACGGCGCGCTCGAAGCGCTCCCATGCGTCGGAATGCAATTTCGGTTCTTTTCTTGTTGTTCTCTGAGGTCACGGCAGTTTGATCTTATAGAATTGGCGATTTCCCTTCATCTCGTAGATGAATGGAGGTGGAGAATTGCGAGCTATCTGTTGCATCTTTTCCCATCGCCAAGCGAGGTGACACAATGACGTCCAGCGATTTTCCCTTGCCATTGGCATGTAGAAGCACCGAATAGAGTGTTGCTTTATCGCAAGTAGCTCGGCCGGCAACTTATGAAATTTGCGATCCTGACTTAGTACAACCCACTTGCGAGGCCCAACAATTCCCATCCATTCATCGTCCTCCATGTCTGGGGCGAACCCTTGTTCCTGGTGCCATTTGACCAAAACGGCGGCTGCATTGAATGAATAGCTTTCGGCATACGAGTGCCGAATGTGCGATCAAAATAAAAGACTAGTGTATCCACTTGCTCGGGCGATCGGGATCAATATCGACTTGCTCAAAACGCAAAGCGGCTGACACAGACTGCAACGGTAGTTCATAGTCTTCGGCAATGTCAGCGAGACTTTCACCACTTTTCCATCGCTCGCGCAGAACCCATGTGGCAATGCCACTCACATGCGGCGCACCGAAAGCAATTCTTGGGTCCAGACGAACGGGACTGTCGTAGCCCGCAACGCGCCAGCGCATTACCGTTCCGATTTCCATATCGTATTCAAACTCATGGAGCAGAGCGCTTAGAATCTCATTCCACGCAAGCTGACCATTTTCATTGAGAGCGAGCAGTTTGTCCTTATCGCTTCTCACGATTTGGTCGTAGTCCATAAAAAGGAATTTGCCATCCGTTTTGAAGCGGTAATGCGCAAACGGATGGCTAAAATCGAAAGCGTTGCAAAGGTATTCGCGTGCTTGACGTATCCTTTCGAGGGTCACGCCAGATTTGCGCATGGCGGCAACAATGCCGACCTCGATAAGCTGGAGGTAAGAGAGTCCTTTGCGCTCGCCGCGCGTGGAAACAGCGCCGGCGCGATTCTCGCGAACACGCTCCCAATTTCCGATGGTTTGTTGGCTTGTACGCGCGTATCGCGCGGCTTCAAAAACGCGGTACGCAGGTACATTTAGACGCTCGCGCCAAAGAGCAACCATGCGGTGGCATCCCCTGCAATGCCCTCCAGGGCAGGCAAGGTTGCATATTCGCGAACGACCCTCAACGGGCATTTAATCGGGCGCGCTAGTCCCCGAATCGCTGCCGACATCGGCGGCCCTGGTTCGGGAGGTGCGAAAAATATCGAGTAGTGTTTTAATCCCCACTAGCGTTGTCGCTGGGTTGCTTGTCAGAAGGTTACGATGGGGCGGAGATCAAGAGACGCCTACGATGACGCACTTGGCTTGCGTGAGGTCGAAACTAGCATTGCGGATACGTTCGAGGCGGAGTTCCCGATGATCACTGGTCGAACGGTCAAAATGATGTCGGCCGGAGAGGCACCTGACCGAGTCGCGCTCATCGACGGAATCGAGACCGGGGTCGAACTAACCTCCATCAAAGCTGGCAGCGCCGACCGCATCATGGCCGAGGTTTTGCGCCTACCGAGCCAAAAGCATGACAGCTACACACGACGCAACATTTTCGATGGCCGGCCAATCATCCTGTTGGGTGATCTGGATTGGCGGGCCAAAGATGTCGAAGGCCCGGCGCTATACGATATATACGAGGAACTGCTGGAATTGATCGTTCCGAGCGACTTCGCGCGCTTTGGGTTCAGTGAAATTTGGCTGATGGACGATGGCCCGAAGTACACGTCGCGCAGTGACCTACGCACGCCCGCCGACTTCTTCTGCTTCGCGCCGGCCGGAAAGATCGGATTTTGGGAACGCAAGAGAAAGCGCCAGCCATATAGGGGCCTCGTCAGGGATTTTCTGACGTAGAACGCTATGAGACGTTGCTTTTGGGAAGAGGATAGATGGATACCAAACACTGGGTTTTGCTATTTGGTGGCGCCGCCCTCGGCCACGTCCTCAATGTTGTCGCCAATTTTACAAGCGGTCCAATTGGGAGTGTAGCGGGCAAACTGAGAGTGAGCTTTATTGAACGAAGTAGGAAGGCAGCTAAAGCGCGTTACGAAGAGATTTACGCCTTTCACAGTGGCACCCGCGACAAGTACATCTATGCACTCCACAGTTGGGGCTTCGTCCTACCGTATTTGGTCATTAGTGCGGCTTTTGGGGCGGCTGGTTTTGTCAAGACAGGGACGAATACGGGCGCCATGCTTGCGGTTGCTTCGATGTTTGCATTTTTAATGTCAGTTCGCAGATTGTGGGCTGTAGTTCTAGTGCTAGACCGAGTGCAATCTTTTATGCGTATAAAGCTGCGGTACGGGCACGCTGGCCAGACCTAATCGCGCCTGATTAGCCTTAGAGCCATCCCCGTCTCTTCGCTTTTCAAGAACAGCGATGGAGAAGCAATTAGTAGGAACGCGAACTCAGGGGCGTTGGAACTCGTTCGATCATAGCGGCACAAGAGAAGCATAGGAACTGAGCGTGGCCCTTAAAAAATCCGAACTCTATTCATCCCTTTGGTCGAGCTGCGATGAACTGCGCGGCGGCATGGATGCCAGCCAGTACAAGGACTACGTCCTGGTCCTGCTATTCATCAAATACATCAGCGATAAGTACGCCGGCCAGCCGTTCGCACCGATCACCATTCCCGAAGGCGCTAGCTTCAAGGACATGGTCGCGCTCAAAGGCAAGAGCGACATCGGCGACCAGATCAACAAGAAGATCATCGCACCGCTGGCCAATGCCAACAAGTTATCCGACATGCCGGACTTCAATGACGCCACTAAGCTCGGCAGCGGCAAGGATGGTGGACCGGCTCACCAACCTGATCGCGATTTTTGAGAACAAAGCGCTCGACTTTTCGAAGAACCGTGCCGAAGGAGACGACATCCTCGGCGACGCCTACGAATACTTGATGCGCCGCTTCGCCACCGAGAGTGGGAAGAGCAAGGGTCAGTTCTACACTCCCGCCGAGGTCAGTCGCATCATCGCGCAGGTCATCGGCGTCCACGAGGCCAAGACCAGCGCGGCCGCCACCTGTCCCGCTTCAGCACTTGTGAGACAAAGCTGATGGCTTGAGGAACGAAGCCCGCAACATCGAACTGCTCGGTGATCCCAAACAGCTGCCCGAGCTACTTTGAATGAAAATTCAACCGGTCAAAACCTCTGTGCAGAGGTACTAGTGCGCGCCGCGCAGGGCAGCTGGAGAGCGCCTAACGGCGCGGCGAAACGTTACCCCGCTGGTTACCCCGTCAACTCGACCGAGACTTTTTGCGACTTGGTTGTCCGAACTAGACGTTGATTTTATTGGTGGGCGCACAAGGACTTCGAACCTTGGACCCGCTGATTAAGAGTTGTATGTCCAACATTTCGTTCCGTTTCCGTTCGTTTCCGATTATTGACCGCCATCCTCCCAGCTACCAGTGGCACAGGCACTTCTCGCTTCCCCTTGTTTCCGTTCGCTTCCGAGCACATTCTATGTAAATGCTGACCCGGTGCTGACCCCATGCGATAATGCAATGCGCAAAAGGCTGACCCCCGCGTTCGTCGTTAAGGCCACAACCGCGCCTGGGGCAGCACGAACCACCTATTGGGACGAGATCATGCCTGGTTTCGGACTGATGGTGACGGAGAGCGGCCACCGCAGCTTCGTGGTGCAGTACCGAGCGGGCGGCCGGTCGAAGCGCATGCACTTAAAGGGCGGGCTGACCCTTCGCGCAGCCCGCAGACAGGCGAAGGTAATCCTTGGTGCGGTCGCCAAGGGTGGCGACCCGCTCGGAGAGCGGCGCAAGGCGGATCGGGCCAAGACCAACACGCTGAAAGCAATTGTCGAGGAATATCTTATCCGGGAGGGCGACCGGCTGCGCACCATTGGCGAGCGCCGTGCCGTGCTCAACAGGCTGGTGCTGCCGAAGCTCGGCGCCCGTCAGATCGGCGACATCAACCGCAGCGATATCGTGCGCCTGCTCGATCGCATCGCTGACGAGAACGGAGCGCCAATGGCCGACCATGTGCTCGCCTATCTGCGCCGGGTGATGACTTGGCACGCCTCGCGCAGCGACGACTTCCGCTCGCCTATCGTTCGCGGCATGGCCCGCACCCGGCCGAGCCAGCGCCGCCGCCAGCGCGTCCTGTCCGACGACGAATTAAAGGCCGTTTGGCGGTCCGCAGAAGCCTCAAAGAGCGCGTTCGGGTATCTGGTGCAATTCCTCTTGCTGACGGCGACAAGACGGACGGAAGCGGCCGCCATGCGACGTAGCGAGGTTGCCAGCAACGAATGGATCATCCCCCAGGAGCGCTACAAGACCGGGCTCGAGCTAGTGATCCCGCTTTCCCCCGCGGCTCAACGCGTGCTTGCTACTGTACCCAAGGTAGGCAAGAGCGGTTTCGTTTTCACAACGGATGGCAGGCGCTCGATCGGCGGGTTCTCGAAGTTCAAGCGGGACTTCGACACCAAAGTGCTAGCCGAGTTGCTCAAGCAGAACCCCAAAGTCTGAACTGCCGCGTTGGACACTGCACGATCTGCGGCGCACGGCGCGGTCCCTCATGTCCCGCGCTGGCGTGCCGAGTGATCATGCCGAGCGGTGCCTCGGACACGTCCTGCCCGGCATCCGCGGAACCTACGATCGTCATGAATATCTTGCCGAGAAGCGGCGCGCCTTCGACGCGTTGGCTGCTCTGATCGATCGCGTTGTCAACCCGGCCAAGAATGTCGTGGCATTGGCTGAGAGCCGATCCAAGGCCGTGCCTGTCCCGGCATCATCAGCAATAGTGGCGATCGATGAGAACGAGTGATGTCGTGCGGTAGTATCTACCGCTGCCCGCTTGCGGTCACCGCGCTGCCAGCGATATGCGCTCGCGCGGCCCGCGCGTTAACTTCGCCTCACGGCTAGACCGACCGATCGAACGGGCCGCACCTGCACCGCGCTGCTGTCGCCCGATGCAGGCGCCCCCGCACAGGTGTCCCATGACACATCCTAAGAAGACCAAGAGCTTCTGCGCTCGATGCACCGTGAACAACACCCAGTTTGCTCAATTTCGCGAGGAAATTATTACAGCGCTTGGCGCGTGCATTGTGCTCACAGCTTGCGCAGCAGTTCGGACTCAACCGCGCCATCGATATGCGCAAACACCTCGGGGGGCATATCCCTTGCCGCTCGCCATTTGGCGGGTACACCTCGTGCCGCTGACGTGCAATCGGGCCGCCAGCGCCGTATCATCCACTCGCGGCGGCTAGGGTCGTTCCCGAACGCGCAGCTCCACACTGCGTTTGGCGCCGCTCCTCTTGTGGATGCGCCAAGTGAGGGGCAGTGCCTGACGATCAAGCACGCCAGCTTGTTGAAGCGGAGGTTACGCAACGTATTGAGCGGTGGGCTGGGACCATCGGGCTGACGCCTGCCGATAAGGCGTTTGATCGGTTCCGCCAGGAGCTGACCGATGCGTTGCACGCTTGCATGCGGGCTCACGAAGCTGGACAGCATCGCAGATACGCTCGTTTCAGCGACCTGCGCAAGGACCTATTAGCCCTCGCCAAAGCTGCCAAGGCCGCAGCGCAGAGGCTGCGTAAGGTGGAGGATATCCTCACCCGTCTGCCCCCGATGCAGCACGATCCGCCGTTTAGGCTGGCTCACGATCCGCACTCGACAGCGTTCGAGCTGGATGGCTTGACCGAGGCATCTCGTCGGCATGCCGAGGAGTGCAAGCTTGCCGACCGCGGCGGCCCATCTAAAATGCGAGCCTTCGCAGCGTTGGCTGACGGTCTGATCCAGGCCTATCAGCACGCCACAAAAAAAACAGGCAAGGGCCGTGGCGCGCGCGAGGGCCCCTTACTCGACCTTATCGAAGCGGTTTTGCCGACAGCGCGCCATCTCGGCAAGCTTAATACGGGCAAGCCGCTGCAAGTTCCGACCGAGGACGGCCTCGGCGAATATCTGCACAAGCGCGTCGGTCACCACTGGGGGTCATAACCCCCGTTGAATATTTGAAGGGTTGTACCCTCCAAATAATACGCCGTGGCGTCGGAAGATGATGATGCCGGAACCATTCCGGCATCTACAACGGATCCGCGTCACATGACCAAGATCGATCTCGTTTCCGCACCCTCGACATCCGCGCGCGCAAGCTCGACGTCACTCAGAACCGACCGCCAGCCCGCGGAGTATCTGACCCGACGGCAATCCGCCGATTACATCCGGGAGGAGCTCGGCCGGCCTATGTCGTTCAGCACGGCGAGCAAGCTCGCTGCGCTCGGAGAGTTCGTCGCGCCGGCTCTCTGGTGGGGTCGACGCCCGTTGTACACCCGCGAAGACTTGCGCGCTTGGGCAGAGGCCCGGAGCCGGCGCGACCGCGGGGCACTTGAGCCCAGAGCGTCCGAGCCGGCGGCTAAATCCCCCTGACATGACCAATGTTTTCGAAGTCGAACTCCATAGTGAGTCGGTGCGGTGGGCCGCCGCCGAGGGTGTGTCCGAAACGGTCATAGCAGCTGTTTTGCTGCTCCATGAGCGTAGCGTCGACGAGATCGCGTCCAAGCTCAGGCCGGACGAGCTTGAGCAAGTGATAAAGCTTGTCGGACGATGCCCAAGTAGCTATCCGCCGGGAGCGCTTGATGCCCTTAAAGCACGGTGCCCTGAGCGGCCGAGCGCGAGCCCCCAACGAAGCCAGCGGCCGAAGGCCAGGCTGGGCACACTCCTCGCACTGACCATCCGCGGCGGCTGGAGGCACGCACGCCTGTTGGAGTCGTAGACGGCGCCGATGCTCGGCACAGTCCCCTGGAACGCGCCGGCGGTGCCGACGCCCGTCAGACAACCGGGGAGCGCACCAAGGGGGAAAAAAGCGGCACACGCATCGGGATGGTCGACGAGACCGCTCGCCGCCGCCTGATCGTAGAAGACCTAATGAAGGCAGGCCTAAGCGTCCGCATGATTTCCAGCGTGACCGATATACCGCGCTCCTCGGTGCACCGGGCCATGCGCGCCATCGCGAGGGCCGAAGCAAAGAAGGAGGTCGCCATAGCCGAGATAGCCGCGGAGCTTCTGGGCGAAAGACTGCCTCACGGCCGCCGAGGGCGACGATGACCAAGAAGCCCAAGCGCGTTATGACGAAGGCCTCAAAAGCGGGTTGCCGATCGGCCGGAGGCTTACGCACGAAACTCGGTGAGGACTTCTCGCGCATCTCAATCGCTCTTGGGAGCTGCACGGGCGCGAGATATTGGCCCGCGTGTGGGCGGAGCGGCCCGAACTTTATTTCAAGGCGCTGGTCAAGTTGACACTGGCTCTGCACCGTGCGACTGGCGAACCGACCGACTTCGACCGGAGGCGCAATCGCGAGGAAGTATTGCGACGCCTAGAAGCGCGAATAGCTGATGCGAGAACTCTTCCGGAGCAGCTAAAAGCGGGACACGAACCGGGACGGTCAACGAAACCTTGGTAAGACCTCGGGGTAATGTTGCGATTAACTCGGCGACGGCGGATAGACCCAGCGGCCGGTCTGCGCCACGCGTGAAGAGATCGAGCCGAAATTGACGATCGCGCCTTTGTTCTTTTTCAGATGCGGCCGCGCCGCCTGCATCAGCACCTATGTCCGCGCCCATTGCAGCTCGGATGGCTGCACGGCAAATGGATCCTGGGGCGCAAAGCACTATTTGATCTTGAGTCGATAGTTTCGTAGTACGAGATCGGTTGATCGAATTAAACAAATGTCGCCCCAACTCGTTGCTCGGCGCATCGCGGCGGCGTTCGTTGAACTTCTCAGATATTGCCCGCGGCCTACGTCTCTAGTGTTCCTTCACGCAGCGGCAGTTGCAGTGATTCGCCGTTCTCGTCAGCTACCGGCCCGATTTTTAAGCCAGTCCCGACACATAAGCTATCAGAGCAACCCGCGGCGTCGGCCGTCGACACGCACCTACTTCGGCGAGGCCGCGTTCAGTGCCTGGGCGTGGCGCATCCCGTTCTTGTTCTCCTTCCTGCTGGTTTTTATCGCCTTCTATATGCGGCTACAGTTTCAGGAGTCGCCGATATACGCGGAGATCAAGGCCAAAGGGCAAACCAGCAAGAACCCATGGCGGGAGGCCTTCCTCAGCTCGAACATCAAATTCGTGCTTATCGCGACCATCGTGGTGCTCGGGCAAGGCGTGGTTTGGTACAGCGGTCAATTCTGGGCGCTGTACTTCCTGCAGCAAGTTTCCAAGGTGGACGGGCTGACCACCGCCTACATCGTGGGAGCCGGGCTAATCATTGGGACCCCGACCCTCATCTTCTTCGGCTGGCTGTCCGACCACATTGGCCGCAAACCGGTGATATTGGGCGGCATGCCGCTTGCGGCGGTCACATACTATCCGCTGTATTC
>CAVREN010000049.1:0-35794 GCA_963720115.1 uncultured Alphaproteobacteria bacterium | reverse complement strand
TGGATTAAAGGCGGCAAAACAACGACTATTGGGCAACTGAAGTGGAAGCACAGCGCGGCGCTGCAGCCGCATGGATCGCCTTTGCGGTCGGCAAACGCAATGAAGCACTCAGCCTCATGCGGTCTGCAGCCGACCTCGAGGACGCGAGCGAGAAGAGCGGAATTTCGCCCGGCCGCATCGTGCCGGCGCGCGAGCTTCTGGGCGACATGCTGTTCGAAAGCGGCCGCTTCGATGAAGCGCTCGCGGCTTACGAAGCGACGCTGATCAACGACCCAAAACGCTTCCGCAGCTTCTACAGCGCCGCACAAGCCGCGGCGGCAGCCGGCAATCGCGACAAGGCGCGCTACTATTTCGGCCGTGTCGTCGAGATAGCCGACGCCGCCAGCGATCGTCCCGCGCTTGCGAAAGCACGCGCGTACCTCGCGGCGAATTAGCCGGCGACGCCGACTGGCGCGAGCTGGGCGATGCGAACGCTTCGCAGACTGATGTGTAGGTCTAGCCCGCCGCAATCAGATAAGCGTCGCTCATATCGACGTCCGCGGCGCGGCTCATCCGAGTGCCGCGTTTGATGCCGCAGCAGACGTAATAGGAATTGAAGCGCTGCTGACTCATATCCCAGTGCTCGGTCAGCGAAGCGAGCTCCTCCCACGGATGGATCAGCGGATTGCCGAGCATCGTGTGCTTCATCAACCACGGACTGAACGGCAAGACGAATTTGCCGCTCGGACCGGGCGGAACCTTCGCATCCATAATGACCAGGCGGCCACCGGGCACAAGCTGGTCCCAGGCGCGGCGCAGCACCGAGCGATGATCCGGCATGGTGTTGTACGAAAGGCTGAACAGCACGCCGTCGAGCTGCGTCGGCGCCGTGAACGCAGCCGCATCGCATTGCATTAGCTCAACATTATCCCAGCCATTGGCGTCGCAGAACTCTTGCGCCTTGCGCAGCATGCCGGAAGAAATATCGATGCCGTAAACGCGCCCGGTCGGCCCCACCGCCCTTTGCAGATAACCGAGGCTTCGGCCGGTGCCACAACCGACATCGAGCACCCTATCGCCGGCTCTCAAGCCAAGACGATCGACCGCCTTCCTGCGCGAGTCCCTCGGCAGAAAGAGAATGGGTCAAAAAGCGGAATAAACGTTGCCAGACGGTCATACCGTCGCCTGACGGTATAACGGTCGCAATCGACCCACTGATACACCACTGAGATCGCCCCCAATCTCTGGTGGGCGAAGGTACTATTTGAATAGCCCGCAGATCAATGCCCCTGTCCCCAGGAACGACTGCCTTATTTGCTAAAAATGCGTGTCGTATCAATTTTGTCACAAGCATAGCGGACGGCTGACGCATTCAATCCGGTGGCTGCCAGAGCGGCGCAGTAAGCCGACGCTTGCCGTCGGACGTGCGCCGTTCGCTCCGATCGGAAGGCAGCTTATCCCAGAGCTGGCACGTGACCGGCTTATGCTTCTGGTCGAGCCCTTCACAATAATTGGTGTATTCGCACACCCGAACATCGGCGCCGTATCCGAGGAGCGTTTTGCGGAACCAATCCGGATCGGCGAGCGATTGGCGCGCTGCACCCACGATGTCGCAGATGCCGCGCGCCAGGTAGTCTTCCGCCATCTCGAAATTATGGATGCCGCCGGTGCAAACAACCGGCACGCTGCTGCCGGCATCGCGCACGGCCTTGCGAATCACCGCGGTCGGTTCGGCGTTGCGGCCGAACGGCCCGCGCTCGTCGGAAATATATTGCGGCATACATTCGTAGCCGCTGGGCCCGGTGTAGGGATAAGCGGCGGCGCCGACGGGCGGCTGCTTGGCGTCATCGAATTTGCCGCCGCGCGAGGTCGACAGAAAATCCATGCCGGCGCGCGCGAAGGCGGCACCGAAGACAGCCGCATCGCTCACGTCGCTGCCGCCCGCAATGCATTCGTCGGCAAGAAAGCGGCAGCCAACGGCAAGGCGCGGGCTGACGCGGCGGCGAACTTCGGCGAACACTTCAAGCGGCAGCCGCAGCCTGTTCTCGCGCGCGCCGCCATAGCCATCGTCGCGCGTGTTGGTGCGCGAGAGAAACGACGCCATCGTATAGGCGTGCGCATAGTGGAGCTCGACACCATCAAAGCCGGCCTGCTCGGCGCGCACTGCGGCATCGGCGAACAAACTGGGCAGCACCTGCGGCAATTCGCGAATATGCGCATGCTGCATGTCGGTAACCCGCTCGCGAAAACCGAATTGCAGCGCTTCCAATTCGCATTCGGTCAGCACGCCGGCCAATTCGCCTTCGCTCATAGCCGCCAAGCGGCCGCGGATGTCGGCATCCGAAAGGGCGGGCAGCGCGGCGCGAAGCTGCTCGGTGACAACAAGAAACCGCTCGAAGAATTTCTTAGGATCGGGCCGGCGGCGAATAGTGAGAAAATCGATGAGCTGGATCAAGAGGCGCGTGCGCCCCTCGCTCGCCCGCCGCACCGTTTCCACCAAGCGGGTGAGTCCCGGCAGAAAACGATCGTGACCGATGCGCAGCAGGGGGCCGCTCGGCACGTCGCGGATGCCGGTCGCCTCGACCACGATGGCGCCGGGCATTCCTCTGGCAAAACGCTCGTACCAGGCGATCACGTCATCGGTGACGTGACCATCCTCGGTGGCCCGCCACGGCACCATGGCGGGAACCCAGGTGCGCTGGGCGAGCGAAACGGGGCCGACCTCGACGGGCGAAAACAGCCGGGAGGCGGCCGCCTCGGCCGCGGTCGGAATCCGACCGGCCGAAGCTGAAAACCGCAGACGCTGCGCTGGTCGCCACACTGAACCCTACTCCGCCATCTCCGCCCATTCGCCGGCTCTCCCATAGCATATGCCGACCAGGAGCGGGTCCGCTAGCCCGGTGCCGGTCGGGCGCGCCGATGCTTGCCAATATCCCCTGAAGCCTATAGCTAAGGCCCGCGCAAATGCCGGTATATTGCCCGGCCGACGCGCAAAGCGCCCGTAGCTCAGCTGGATAGAGCACCAGACTACAAATCTGGGGGTCAGGAGTTCGAAATCTCTTCGGGCGCGCCACTAAGTTAGCAATATCAATCGCTTGTTATGGAGGCGCAAACTAAATGTCTGAGGTGCGATTTTGTGTCCGCACTATGTCCGAAAAATCGCCCGGCGCGGTGGCGTAAGCGCCCAACCAGGCCGCTGAGGGACCGCGGCGAGACCACTTCATAACGATTTGGTTCGCAGTTCGAGTCCTGCCGGGTCCACCACGCATTTTCCCGCGAACAGAGATTTCCTAGTTCTCGGCGATTTAGTCCCGAATTGGCGGGGTTAGTTAGCGAGATTTTGTCTCTGCACCGGCGTCCCTGAACCTTGGAAACGGCTCGAATTCGATGGGGCGTGTCGCGGCCTCGCCCAAAACATGCGACAGGTGACGTTCAAGCGCCAAACGATTAATTTTTAGCACGAGATGGGCACATTCGGCGTCCCAACGCATGCGCATTGCGAGTGTCGGTCGTGCCGCCACCGACAAGCCCGGCCGCGATCTGCGGCGGCGACAAGCTTCCAGGGTCGCGCTTGCCGCGAATGCGCGAGCCGCTGACGAATACGGCCTCGCCCGCCGCAATGGGTGCGATCAAAGCCGGGATCAACTCAGCCGGATCGCTGCCATCGCCGTCGAGAAAGACGACCATGCTTGCGTCCTGACGCAGGACAGCGAGCCCCGCTTGAACGGCGCGCCCATAGCCACGCCGCGCTTCGACGACCACCCGCGCGCCAGCCGCGGCTGCACGCTCCGCCGTTCCATCTCTGGAGGCTCCGTCTACGACAATTACCTCGGCGACGCCTTGCGCCAGCACGGCGGAAACGACCGCGCCGATCGCGTCCTCCTCGTCCAGACAAGGGATGACCGCTGAGACTATTTCCGTCACGCCTGGCATGGGTGGGTTTATCCGGCAGGACGTTAAGCCTGCTTCACAGACTCCACCGCAACCCGCAATTGGCACAGGTCGCCGGCGGCCGATCGGACAAGAGCGCAGCGCGAAACGCCTGGTACGCGGGCCCGTTCCAAATATCCTGCAGGCTCTGCTTGGTCGCGTCGCCCAACGTGTAATTCTCGTAGCCATGCGATGAGAAAGGCGCGATGCAGCATGGCAACGCGCGGCCGTTGGCGGTGAAATACATCAACGACCATGGCCGCCGGCACAGCGACCAAAGCGAGCCGTCGTCGGCCTTCTTCAGACTGAGGCCGGGCTCCGAGGCCGCACCCGATGCGCCAAAGGCGATGCCGAGCGAGCGCGCGAGGTCAGCGGCTTGATCCAGATAAACCGCTTCGTCGCCGGTCATGTTTTCAAAGAGCGCTTGATCCGGCCGAGCGATGCCGATTGCCGTTTGGTCGAAAAACACCAAACGTTGCAGATAGACCTCGCGCACGCCCAGATCCGCCGCCATTCTGACGAATGCCGGCAGTTCTCTAATCGTCTCTTTCAGGCCGGTCAGCCAAAGCGAGACCAACGGCCGCTCGATCCCCTCGCGCTTCTGCAAGTCGCGAAAAGCGCGAACGTTTCGGGTGATCCTATTGAAATAGTCTGCGCCACGGATCGTCTTGAAAAACTCGCGGTTGGATGCGTCGAGCGAGACACGCAATTCATCAAGGCCGGCCTCGATCAGCGCGCGGCCGTTGCGCGCGTTGAGCACCGTCCCGTTGGTGTTGAACAGGACATAGACGCTGCGCTCCTTGAGGTACTTCACCATGTGCGGCAAGTCCTTCACAAGCATCGGCTCGCCGACGCCATGCAGAACGGCGCGGGAGAGATCGGGCACCTGATCGACGATGCGCGTGAACAGATCCCAGCTCAGATCGGCGGGCGGTTCGAGATCCTCGTACGTCCGGGGACAGGTCGTGCACAACAAATTGCAGCGATTTGTGACTTCCAAGTAGAGGCAGACCGGCGGGCGCGATGCGCTTGCCGTGCGCGCCTCTTGCACCGATTCATGATAACGACGGGGATCAACGCTAGCCGACGAACTCATGCCATTTGTTCCGTCGAAGATCGCTTTGGCCGTCTGGCCCACACCGACAACGCCCAGCATATAAGCCGGGATTCCCCAGTTGCACCTGCTATCATCCGCTGTTCGTCTTCAACCAGTTCGGCGATCTGGAGCACTGTTCGCTGCGTCGTGGCAATGTCCACAGCGCCGACGGCCGGGACAGCGGTACCGCAAGCCATTGCGTCTCGAAGCGACCCATCTGGCTCGGCGAAGCCGCATGGCGTGAGCCGCTTTGCTGCCAACAATCCAGCGCCATCGGCGAGGGCGCCGGTCAACCTTAATTCCACTGGAAGCTGGAATGCTCGACGCCTCCGTGCTTCGGTCATGCAGCGGATGAGGCCAACGCGCCAGATACAAAAACTAAAGTCCCGCCACTAGACTTGCCCCTGGTGTTGGCAGCCCCGTGCCAGCTTTGCGGCTGGGCGGGGCAGGAGCACGGCGGGTCCATCCCATTAACGGCCGATTAGAGAAGCGACCAAATTCCACAGCGCAGCGAAATGACGCGAGGGGCCAAAATCGGACTCGCACCGAAGCTAGCGTCGTGGACCGCGGCGACCGAGCCTCCAAGCAGGTCAATCGTGCGGCTTTAGTGCATGCGTGCCCGCGAACGCTGTGCCCAAGGAGCTTCGATCGAAATCGATATGAATCCAGCCCAATCCATAATGATTCGCTCAACGCCCCTGGTTCAGTGGCATTCGAAGCGTGTTGGCTGAAACCGCGCTGTTGATTCCGTGCCAGCAAGCCTAGTCGCCGGACATATCATATCCCTCCGCGGGCGGCCTGTACTAGCGTCGATCCAAGCCTGACCTCGTCAGCCGGATCTGTCCCGGAGGATGTCGAACTCACGCGGCGCTTTTCCAGTCACCCGGCTGAACACGCGCGAGAAGGCGGCCGCGCTGTCGTAACCGACCTGAGCTGCGACACTCTTGACCGGTTTACCCTTGCCGAGAAGCCGGCGCGCGATAGTCATGCGCCAGACCGTCAGGTACTCAATGGGCGTCCGGCCGACCAGCTTCCGAAAATGCTCGGCGAACCGCGTGCGTGGCATGCCCGCAACGTCGGCGAGATCGTCGAGCTTCCAAGGCTTCTTCGGCGCCTCGTGCATCGCAGTCAGCGCCTTGGCCAGGCGTGGGTCGGCGAGCCCGGCGAGCACGCCGGTCGAAACGGCGCCGCTCTCAACAACGTGGCGTACGATCAGGATCATGAGATAGTCGAACAGCCGGTCGAGCGCCGTCTGGCGGCCGCCGCGGCTTGTAGTCACATGGCTACGCAAAACCGCGCAGTTGGGCGGCGCGCTGCCCGGCTATACTGGATTCAGGGATGACAGGGTTGATTCGCTTGCCAGACATTCCTCTCGCCGGAGCAGTGTCATGCGTGAGCAACAAGACGTCAATTGAGAAGTGAATCGGATGCGCCAGCAGTGCCGCCAAAAACATCGCGCAAGTGAGCACGAACTGCTGCAGCGGATTAAGGTGCTCTGGGCAGCCGATATAGCTCTTGCAAAAGCGCAAGCGGCGAAGGTCGACCAAAAATGAACCAGCGCGGCGTGCTCCACTTCCTCGGGTTGGCTGGCGCCGGCGCGGTCCGCCGGTCCCGCTGTCGCTAATGGCCGTGCCAAGCTTGTTCTGATGCCGTCTCACGTTCAACCCAGAAAAATAATCATCAACGGTCATCCGACCTCTGTCCGGCTAGAGCCAGCGTATTGGGGCTGGCTTCGAGAGATTGCGGCCGAGTGCGGAATGACAGCGCCTGTAGCGTGGCTGGTCGGCGATTCGGAGCAACGCAGACAGCGCCGCGCAGGAGCCCAAATCCGACTACCTCGGTGGTCACTTAGCGGCTTGAAGAGCGGCTAGGCCTTGCAGCAGAGCTGCGGCTGACTGATCTTGGGTTGCCTGTAAGCTGGCGCATATCGCGAGCGAAAACCAGCCATTTTTTACGCTTTTGCCAGTGGATTGCCTGCACGTGATATTGATCTCAGGCGTCAGGTGGTCATCATCTCGATGATCTAGGGCCGTGTAGACCGTCCAGCCTGATTATCGCCCTTAATTTTCTTACGTAGAGTTAGCCGCTGGGTTGATGAAACTTCCAGAGCGGAACGCAAGGATCGAGCCGATGCTGTCAACACAGGGCTCAGTGGATTTAGAGCGGCTTGCCTTTTTAGCACTCGCGAGCATCAAAGGCGTTGGCCATAAAACATTACATGCAATGGCCCGGGACGGAAAACGCTTTGGTGACGCGCTTGCGATCAACCACACTGACGAGGCAATCGAGTTACTGCGGCATTTCGGGGCACGTATTGACGGGTCTTCCGGCGCGGATTGGAGCAAAGTCCGTCGGCAAGCATTTGACCGTGCCTCTCGCTTGCTCGATGAGTTTTCTAGCGACGGCACCCAAATCCTTTTCCCGGGGGACCACTCTTTTCCACGAGCACTCCTCGATTTACCGAATCCTCCTTACTGGTTGTTCGTCAAGGGCGATGCTGACGTGCTTAATCGCCCAACACTGGCTGTGGTTGGCACCCGCGACCCCAGTGAAGATGGCCGTTTCCTCGCTCAATTTGTTGGTGCGTGCCTCACGGAATGGAACGTCCCGACCATAAGCGGTCTCGCGGTCGGGATCGATCAAATCGTTCACACGTGGTCGCTACGGGCGAAGCTGCCAACAGTCGCGATTCTCGGGACGGGCATACACTCTGATTACCCCAAAGGGGCCGCCGAGCTAAGAGAACAAATTGTTGCTCAGGGTGGGGCGTTACTCACTGAGTACTTGCCCCGTGAGTTGTACAGTGCACAGAATTTTGTGATGCGCAACCGGTTGCAGGCAGCATTATCGCGACTATTGATACCCGTCGAGTGGAACCCGCGCAGCGGTACCGCACATACAATCCGTTTTGCGAGTTCGCTAAAGCGACCGATTGCGTGCCTTCGGATGCCTGACTGGGAGGCCAATCGCGTGACCTTGAGTAAAGGATTGGGCGCGGAAACAGGCCGCGTTTTTACAATACCCGGTGAGGAAGCGGAGTTTCGGAACTACGTGAAAAATGCAGTCGAGCGGCCGCTCATTGTGGAGCCACCTCAGCTCTCTCTATTTGGTCTCGAATAGCTCATCATGTTAAAGGGTGTAATCTTTTCGCTACGAAATGTACTTGCCAAGCGTGGCCCGATCGACGCCGCGCTCCTTGGCGAGACTTTCAAACTGCTAAAATTTTTGAAGCATCGGGGTGTCGTGCCGGTCTTTGCTAGCAACCACGACTGGATAATAACGAACACCACGGGCGAGCAGCAGAATTTTCAGGAAATAATTGAAAACAACCTTGGGCCTGTTTCTTTCTACAGGGCAGGCCAAAACGGAATGCCATTTAAACCGAAGGCTGCCGCAGTTGAGCATATTCTTGCAACTCAAGGCTGGGGCAAACGAGAAGTACTATTTGTTGGAAACACCGACAATGATATGCGAGCCGCTCGAAACGGCGCCGTACTTTTTTTGAACGCCGTTTGGCACGGCGAAGCCAACCCCTATGGTTACCAATTTGAATTGCCCATCGACATTGCTCGGTTTGTAGATTGTATTTGTCTAGGTTTACACGATTGGTTTTGGGCAATTCAGAGGGGTTCACTGCGAGTTTATGCACTCGCGCCGTTTACTACGCTGTCACCGAGCTATGCCATTGCGCATGCTTATTCGGCCGACGCGAGGGCGACAGCTAAAGATGGTGCTGGTGATCCGACTTTTTGGGGTCGACTACTTGCAGCCAGAGTTTATTTCTCAGGGCTTGTTGATGAAATAAATTATATCACAGCCTATCCGGGGCATGCGCCTGATTCGAAGCAACCCGTCATTGCAGAGGCGCTGACGATACTCGCTCAATCGCTGCATCGGCAATATCTTCCAGACCTTATCGTTCGGCACGCAAAGGCACAAAAATCGCAAACAGCGCGCGCGGCCGGAGGCAGTGTCGGAATTGAAAATCAACTCCAGACGATCAAGCTGAATCGTTACAATTTTTTGGCAAGCTTTCGGTCGTCATAACCCACATTATCAAGGAGGTTTTTGAATATAAGACCGTCCGGGCTAATGTCATGCCCGAACTTTTCGAAGAGAATCGGAATCCCGCTAAAGTGGTAGAAATGCACGTAGGCGAGAAAAGTAACGTTCCAAAGAGCCTCCGTCGGATCTCTCGTCTGCGCTGCGATCTCATCAATGTAATACCCGACGTAGGGCTTCATGTCGGAGGCTGACATCAGGCGCGCTTCGAGGTAGGCACCCAGTCGATCGAGCCGATCGAGGAGCGCGTCATAGCAATCGCGGATTAAGGCCTCCTCTGGCAAAAACGTGCGTAGCGCGGAGCCATCCCCCGCTGCATCGGAGTTTTCAACTACTTCAGGAGCGCCAGAACTTACTTGGCTTGATTCGAATGTGTGGGGCATCAGTGCCGAGCACTGCATGCGATAGGTCACGAGTGTGCGCTTATTTCTTGCGGGATCATCCTCGACACCGTGCAATTTGATCCGACGAGCGCCCCAGTCGATCATCGTAAGGGCATTTACGGCCTTGGGATCCGCGAGCAGGTCTTTCATCTCATTCGCAAGAAACTCGGCTCGCTTCCATTTCTGAGCCCGATCGTATTGTTTGAGTCCGATGAAAAACGCGATTGCCGCACCAATGAGTCCGATCGCGGTGATTATGAGCCCGATGACGGAGACGACTAACTTCCAGCCCTCCAGGTTGCCTCCCACAGTGATGTCGCCTTCGGGCTTGCTTTGAGCAAAAGCCATTGAGCATTGGGCAAGCACCAAACCTCCAATCATCCAGAACCGAACTATCGCTCGTTTGAGAAGGTTGCTAATAGGTGAACTCCCGCCTCTAATCTGACCCTAAACTGGATGAATGGCGACCCGCTTTGGCCTGATGCAGGTTGCGGATCTGGCCGCGGATCCGACATACACCTGTGACGGTGATGATGCCTCCCCGGTGTGGACAATCTGATTCCGGGTGGATCATCTCGCGGGAAAGCTTAGGCACCTTTTGCTATGGGCCCGATAGCGCTATTCGATAAGTCGTTCCTGCAATCGATTAGCACGGATGAATCGGTCTGGTTCGATCACTTCTTCATGCCCGTTATTTGCCCGATCTTTTACGTCGAGACCCTGGGAAACCTGGCAAAGGAGCCGACCAAGCGCGGGCCGCCCGAAGTAATCGTTCGGGACATCGCGAACAAGTTTCCGGAATGGGGAGGCTCGCCGTGCGGCTTCCACAATGATCTCGTGATAAACGATCTCCTCGGCAACCATATCGAGCTGCGTTACCAGATACCCCGGCCGGGCGGTAGACCGGTGAAATCTGGAACCGTGTTCGATCAGACGCCTGAGGAGGAGGCATTCCACCGGTGGCACAAGGGCGAGTTCTACGAAGTGGAGCGGTTGGTTGCGGCCGGCTGGCGCAAGGCGCTGGGAGAATTGGACCTAATAGCGGTCGGAAAGGAAATGCGGGCGCTAGGCTTCACGCAGAAAGTGTGTAAGACGCTGCAGGATGCGAAGGCCATCGCGGACGCGCTGGTGAATGGAACGGAGAAGCCGTACGCCCGGCTGGCGCTGGCCGTCCAGTTTTTCCACATTCCCAAACACCTACACCCACGGATCGCGCAGGCGTGGCTGAGTGCTGGCAAACGGACGCTGCCAGAGTTCGCTCCGTACGCGGCCTATGCGCTCACCGTCGAAATCTTCTTCCAAGTTGCTTTGGGCGCTGGTTTGATTGGCGGCGAACGGCCTTCGAACCGAACGGATATCGCATATCTCTTCTACCTGCCGTTCTCGATGGTATTCGTGTCGTCGGATGACCTGCATCGGCGTACAGCACCGCTGTTCATGCGGCCCGATCAAGCGTTCGTCTGGGGCATCGAATTGAAGGCAGCATTGAAGGCGATAAATGACCATTTTCTCCAGTTGCCGGAGGAAGAGCGCGAGAAAGGCATCAGTGCGTTCGCGCACTCGCCTCCGGAAGGCAATCTCGTCGCCGAGCTTTGGGATCGCTTCATGCGCGAGGGCTACCGGGACGAGGAGCCTGTTAAGATAGGTCCTGAGAAAGAAGCGGAGCTCGCAGAGCGGTTTAAGGAATTTAGAAAACAGCGACGTTACCCCAAGGCGAAATGGCTCCCGAGGAAGATGCTGAGATGGTCTCGGTAGCCAGGATGGTTCGGAGGAAGCGCGGCAGCTGGTGGCAAGTGCCAAAGGACATGCCCGATCCTGTCGATAACGATTAGCTGGCCTCTGAGTCCGTTGATATTCACGCAAGGCGCAACAAGAAAGTGGGACTGTCACTCGGGGTTCGGCAATATTCATCGGGTCTTTGTGTCCTATTTCTCCGAGCAGTTGGCGGACAATGCGAGTCGCGGTCTAATCAATCGCGTCACTGATGTGAAGTTGCTACACGGCGACCTAGCAGAAGCTTGGCGTGAGGGCCGCACCGATTATGCAACCGTGGCGATGAAATACGCGCTCAAGGATAGCATGGTCGAGCGCGCGAGGACGCACCGTTGAAGGCGCCGACCGGACTGAGGTCACTGAATTCTGGACCTTCATGCGCGCCCGTGCCGGCAATTGGCTGCTCTCAGCCATCCAGCAGACGTGACGTCCATAGAATTCGTCGGCCCGCCGAGGCGCCTGGCGCGCGACTATTTGTTTGTTGCTCGGCCACGCTCGCTCACACATCGGCCTCGATGTATCGCCGATAGCGGCTTCGACACCGAGGTCCGATCTTCTCTTGGCGATCCTCACGTTTCCATGAGCGATCTGAAAACCAGCTTAGCGCCGGAGTAATGCAAAGCAATCAAAACAAAAATGCCCAAAGCGCTTGTTGATAAGATTGGGGATGTATTTAGGTGCCAAGTGGCTGCAACTAGCAGGCGACCGAAGCCGTTGGAACGTAACGGGCGGGCGCGCAGCTCGCCCGTTATGATTTTAAGCCGCCAGGCAATATCGCCAATTCTACTGGCTCACGCTGCTTGACGCTGATAGTGATTAAGCACAAACAGCCGTATGGCCGACGAAAGGTTCGCGTGTTCGCGGTCAGTATCGATACCGCCAACCAAATTAGACAATGTCTTCCGTTTGGTCTTAGCGATATCTTTCAAACCTTCCCAAAAAGCATCCTCAAGGCTGACGCTCGTCTTGTGTCCAGCAAGGATGATAGAGCGTTTCACGACGGTTGATTTCATGGCCCCGCTCCTCTCTAGCGGCCGGTCCCTCAAGTGACAACGCTGTACCGAATCAGCATTATTATACTTCACTGTTTGGTCGGGGCTTCGTCAACAGGCTCTGCCAAGGTCGCAATAGTCGCACAAGGGCAGATTCCTGGATGACGCGCCGGACGGCGTTGAAGTTGAATATGGCAAAGCGTGCCACGAACGAAGAAACCGACAACCCGCTGCTGGCGGACGACCGCAACTACTACAAGGTCGAAAAATGGACCAAGGACGGATCAAAGGTCGATCGCATGCTCTATGCGGGCAACAATTTGGCTACAGCGCAGGCAATTTATGCTGCTGCCATCAAGCATCGGCCGCGCATCAGGCTTACCATTCGGCAGCGCACGCGCGTCTTGCAGGAGTGGCCGCCGGAATGAAAAGCCCCAGCCAGAGGGTGGTTGGGGCTAAGTCAGGGTTGTGAGTGTATGAGTGTCACGTATTCAGGCCGAAGAGATTTCGAGAGTCAACGACAGCCAGACGGTTGTTCACATGAAAAGCCCGCCCATTGGGGGGCCGGGGCTAAGTTGACCACTGTCGAATGAGCACCGAAGTACTCACGTCGCCTATTCAGGCCGAATGCTCAGCGGGGTCAACAAAGGGGCGGCCGAAGCCGCCCAGGTTGGTCTGTACCGTGCCTCGCGGCACGATGCACTCTTATAGCACGATACGGCAGGCCACGACTAGAACGTCTGACCGCGCACCGAGGAGGACAAGCGCAAGAAGTAGCGTTGCCGAGAACGTTCTGCGAATTTCCAAATGTCGGTACAATTACTAAGCAAAGAACGAAACACGATTCACATCGGCCCACTTTAATTTGTAAAGTCAGACCTTACTCACAGCGCCAATTGCTACTATCTGATCATGGGCAACACAGGGAGGGGCCGAAGCGATAAGAGGCCCTATGTCCGACCGCAAAACCATCGCCACAACGCTATTCATCGCCGGTATCATGTTCGGCGCATTCACCGTGCAACTCAAAGACCAATTAAGCCTGCATCTTGGGACGTTGGGATTTGACGCCATCATGAAATGCTCGGCGACGGGGCCATAAAGAAATTCGCTGCCCGACGCGCGTATTGCAGCAATGGCCGAAGTAGCCGGCTCACGCGCGTGGTGAGGCCCGCTGGTGCGATGTCTGCGCGGCAGACACAAGGTAGCGTTGCCAAGGATGGATCCCCCATATTAGGGTTGCCGCGCTCACCAAAAGGGGTCTGGCGACGTGGACGTTTGGACCTTACCGGCGGCGATCTTTTTTGGCACGATGGGAATGTTCACTGGCGCTGCCGTGCTGTATCTGACGGGAACTCGCCTGCTCGGTCACCAAGCTGCAGAGATTGTGCTTTTCTGCCTGTTGTTCGCTATCGCTGTCTTTGCCGTGATCGCTGCCGTTTATCCGTAACTCGGCCTGACAGCGGTGGCGATCGACGGCCTGGCGGCGTTCTATTCCGGCTGAATTCGTTCGTGAGTGTCAAAACAAAAGCCCCGGCACGGGAGTGAACCGGGGCTAAAGTTTGCTTTCGCTGTGCTCCATCAGGAGCCTGCCTATTCAGGCCGAATGTTCAGCGAGAGTCAATTGTCGCGCCAGCGTTGTGATGAGGAACGAACGGGGCGGCGAAGTTCTTGGGGTATTGTGACCAGGGCTTCCCAGCAGCCGTCTAAAACCAGGCTCTGGCGCACGGGCCCTGGCGGATTTTCACCAAAGCGTCCGCCGGGGCCGCCAATGAAAAGCCCCAGCCGTTAGAAAGCCGGCCGGGGCTAAGTCAGGGACCGAATTCGCGAGCGCCGGCACCGGAGATAGCCGTCGCTCACGGCTGCCAATCAGTCAGCGGGACCTTTGCGAGTCGATGACAGCCAGACGACAATCCACAATGAAAAGCCCCAGCCAACGAATAGCCGGGGCTAAGTAGTCTTAGGCTTTAGCGCGGGAGGGTGGGCCGGGCAGGCTCCCCTCCCAAAAACATTCAGCCCAAACGCCCAGCGGGAGTCAAACGAAAACCCCGGCCAGCACTGAACTGACCGGGGCCTGACGCTCTCGAAAGCTCCCAAGCTCTCTGGTGTTGTATTCAAGCTGACGTTCGGCGCGAGTCAAAAGCCAAAAACACCTAGGTAGTGAGGCGAGCGCCGGTCGGTTTCCGAAGCTATTGGCTGGATTTGAAAATCCGACTGGCCGGATTTGGTTTTGGCTCCTGATGGTACGGCTCGTCGTACCAGACAGATATTGCGATCCCGAGTGCGCGTCGCGCCGCCGTCTTGCCAGCAATCGCGTCTGGTCCCCACTCTCTCATGGCTTTGAAGGCCACATTGGTTTTGCGGACGATTACTTTCGGTTCTGCTAGCCAGTCGTTGACTTGTTCATCCACCGTCGCCCTGTCTGTGCCGGTGAAGGTTTTGACCTTCATCGCCCCGCCCCGAAAAGGAGCCCCAGAATGGTCACCTCCGGGGCTTAGTTATGCACGCAATCAACCCGATGGGGGCTGGTTGCCATGCGACGATAGCACGACGCGCCCTGGAGCGGGCTACCCCTGCGGAGTGCATTTTGGGCTCAACCGCCCGCCGCCTAAGCATTTGGTAAAATTGCGGGTATAACTTCGGGAAGTATGTTGTTGAGGAGTATCGCATGGCCCCGCGTGCGAATTGGAAGGGCTACCTTCGGCTTTCGCTGGTCTCTTGTCCGATCGCCCTCTATCCGGCGTCGTCGCTCAGCGAAAAGGTGAGCTTCAACCGGATCAACCGAAAGACCGGCAACCGCTTGAAGCAACAGAACGTCGATTCCGAAACCGGCGACGTCGTCCCTCGAGAGGACACAGCCCGTGGGTTCGAGGTCGCCAAGGGTCAGTACCTCATTGTTGAGGACCAGGAAATCGATGCCGTTCAGATCGAAAGCACGCGCACAATCGAAATCGATCAATTCGTGCCGCGCAGCGAGATCGATGACCGGTATATCGACTCACCTTACTACCTCGCCCCCGATGGCAAGGTGGGGCAGGACGCCTTCGCGGTCATTCGTGACACGATTGCCAAAATGAACATGGTCGCCATCGGTCGGGTCGTGCTGACGCGTCGCGAACACATCATCGCACTGGAGGCCAGAGGGCGAGGTCTGTTGGGACTGACTCTGCGGTATCCCTATGAGGTTCGCGATGAACAGCCGTACTTCGAAGACATTCCCGATCTGAAGCTCTCCAAAGAGATGCTCGATCTCGCAACGCACATTGTGCAGACCAAGGCTGGCCATTTTGATCCAGCGCAATTCGATGATCGATATGAGAACGCCCTTATCGATCTGCTCAAGAAGAAAGAGGCTGGCGAAAAGATCGAGCCAGCCAAGGAAGGTCCGACGCCGCAGGTGGTCAATCTCATGGATGCCCTGCGGGCCAGCATTGATGCCGAGAAAAAGAAGGCGCCGGCGCCGAGCACGCAGGCGCGGCGGCCTGCTAAAAAGCGCGCCAGCCAGAAGTGAAGGCATGTCATGACGTCGGTTGAGCTCGACGGTTCGGCACTCACGTCCTCAGTCGCCTTCACTGGGCGGTTGGCATGCATGAGCCGGGCTGAAGCGTTCGACGTTGTGCGGCAGCGGGGTGGATCCCCGAGCCCGGCGGTGACGAAGCGCACGCAGGTACTGATTGTTGGCGAACTCGGCTGGCCCTTGCTGGACGATGGCCGTCCCTCGAACAAGCTGAGCCGCGCCACGGCTCTTGGCATTCCCATCGTCAGCGAGCGGCGCTTTCTCGAATGGGTCGGCAAAGCCGTTCCGGACGATGTCCAGAAGACCTATTCCGCCGACCAGTTGGCTACCCTGAGCAGGATGTCGATCGGCATGATCCGAGAGCTGTCGCAGCTCAGCTTACTGGATGAGCGGGACGGTCGTTTTGGCTTTCGCGACCTTGCGAGTGCCCGTCAGATCGCCAAGCTGCTCAACGACGGAGTTCGCTTGTCGGAAATCATCCGCGCCGTGAGCAAAATCCGCAAATGGCTTCCCGATGCGGGATTGGCTGGAATCCGGCTTCATGCCGGCGCGCACAGCGATGTTCAGGTCGAGCAGTCAGGTGGGCGCACGGATAAGTACGGTCAGTTCGTCCTTGCAGTTGATGGCGCCCGCGACGATCCCGATGAACTGTTCGATTGGGCCCATGCTGCCGAGCAGGTGGGGGACACTGCTGAAGCCGAAAGGTTCTATCGCCTTCTTATGAAAACCGACCCGACCGACGCGTCGGCGCCGTTCAATCTCGGGAACATGCTTCGGGCCTCTGCTCGTACAGTCGAAGCCGAAGCGGCACTGAGAGCGGCTACGCGAGCCAATCCGGCCTTTGCCGAAGCTTGGTACAATCTCGCCGATTTGCTGGATGACCAGGGTCGCTCCGAAGCCGCCGTCGAATGCTTGCGCAAGGCCCTGGTCGTTGCGCCCGACTATATCGATGCGATGTTCAATCTGGCGCTGTTGGTACAGCGAAAAGGATCATATGCCGAATCCGCAGACTATTGGCGGCGGTATCTGGCGAGCGATCATACTTCGGAATGGGCGGCGCGCGCGCGGCGATCGCTCAAGTTTTGCGAGATCCAAGTCAATTATGTTGGCCCAAACGCCCTTCTCGGCGGCAAAGGCTCTGATCCAGTCGGCATCGTAACCACGATCGGCCAGCAACATTGATCCTGATCTCAGACCGGACAAGAGTTTGAAGGCGAGCCGGTTGTCATGCGCTTCGCCCGCTGTGAGGCCCAGACGGACAGGAAGGCCGTTTGTGTCGACCACTACATGAATCTTGCTGGTCATTCCGCCTCGTGACCGGCCCATGGACTGAGCCTTGTTTCGAGCAACGCAGGCGGCGTGCTGATGTACCCGCACGATGGTCGTGTCGATCATTTGGACGGCGGCATCATGAGCGGCAGTAAGCGCGTCCATGAGCCGCCGCCATATGCCAGCTCGCCGCCAGCGGACGAAGCGGTTATAGCAGGTAGTATATGGGCCATAACATTTCGGCAGATCACGCCATGGCGCGCCAGATCCCAGCACCCAAAAGATGCCGTTGAGGACACGTCGATCTTGCTTAACCTGATCTACGACTTTGCCCAAACCGGATTACCCCTAGACAATGTGGACCCAGAGGCCATTGAGCGGCCCATACATTGGGACATTCGCCTGATCGAGCGCTTCATGATTATCATGGGCCCAACCAGCTCAATGTTCGATATCTTGACCATCTCCTCGTTGTTGCTGCTGTTCCAAGCGGATGTGGCCTTCTTCCGCACCGGCTGGTTTATGGAAACGTTGTCGTTGCTTTGATTATTTCTCCAACAAACGGCATTCTCGGCGATCCCCTCCCGGCAGCGCGTCCGTACTCGCTGTAAGATGCCCAGATGCAGGTGCCCGTGCCCATGATCTGCCTCCGACTCAGACACGTCCGTCCTACGGGCCGCCGCCGGTCCACCGAGCCGCCGCGCTGGTCGGTTGAGGTGGCACTGTTAGCATAGTTGGCGTACTTTGCTGGGCATGCCGGCGGACCCGATTTGTCAGGAAACCCGCCGCCCGTTGATGAGTTGAACCGGCATGCAGGACCGGGCTTCCGTCATTCACCCCGATCCCTTGCACGGCCCTAACTCTGACGGCCTCGGATCCCTCGGGGCCGTCTTTTTGTGCCGTCCGCTTGTCAGGCTTCTCCGACAGGCCAAAACGAAATCCACGGCCAGGGCTGAGTTCGTTTCTAGCCCTCGTGGCTAGGGTGATAGCGAAGAGGCGCTGAAATGCACCAGCGGAGTCCGTAGGGTCGCACTTGCTCTCCAAGATGCTTTATCATTCGACCCCAGGGGGTGAGGGAGGGCCGAATATGTACAAGCGGATTTACTCGCATACGACGGTTCGGTAGAGGGCCGCACTGCTCTTCGCGAAGGAGCTCTGCTGGCAAAGCAATGCGGCGCTGAGGTCTTTCTTTTATCTGTACTTACCGACACGGGTACGCTGCTGCTGTCCGAGGTGACCCTCGCTGGCGCAACCGTTCAGATGGAAGAGGATTTCAGGGAAATACTCGATGAAGGGGTTGCCCGACTAAGAAAGCTGGGCTTTGACCCCGTTGCAGAGCTGGTCCGAGGCCAGCCGGCCGAAGAAATCGGAAAGTTCGCTAGGCAAGTCGGAGCCGATCTCATCGTGGTGGGCCATCGCCGGCAGAGCGCATTTGACCGCTGGTGGTCAGGACCGAAGGGTGCCTACCTGGTCTTCTCGTTGCCCGCAACGCCGTCAGTGACGAAGCTATCCAGGCGTTGCGTGTTCTTAAGTGAGTCCGGGCCACCCTCAACTGGGCGTGCTTGGCTTGCGCACGGTTTAAGCATTCGGCGACGAATTTCGTCTATCGCTGCCTGCAGGGCGGGACCGATCCCGCTACAAAACCGCCTCCTGCACTGGCCCAGCTGTGGTCCCCAAGGACGCCTGGGCCATTCTTTTTCCTGATAATCGGTCAATAACACTCTCAAATTCGGAACAGTGGGGGACCGAATTCGGGACGCATCCGCCACCAGACTAGGCTCCGACGCGCGATCGTTGCGACGGCTCTCGCTGCGCCAATCACATCAGTTGCCTTACGGTTACCGCGGCGCCTGTTGCGATGATCAGAAGCTTGAGCACTAAGGCGAGGCGGCGGTTTGTTTCGAGCCAGTCGACGCTCGCGTACAATATTGTCGCGACGCACCAGATCGTGAACACGTAGATGAAAGCCAACATTCGGACCCGCCGGGGCGTCGTCCATCGCCTTCCTCAAGATGCCATTAACTACGTCGCACCCGTAATAGGAACAATCCACAACAGCGCGCGTCATTTGACCAGAGGGGCGCCCCTCAAGTCGGAGAAATTAAATGAACGAGCGGCGCCGGCCCCGACGTCAAACCAGGTACTTGCGTGGTCGGGTTTACTTCAACAACGGTCGCAAGTCGCTGCCCTGCCTTATTCGCGATGTCGCCTACGAGGGCGCGCGCATCATCCTCACTGATCCGGCCGATATTCCGAATGAAATCGATTTGTACATTCCGAAGCGGAAGCGGATTGCGCACGCCAGCGTGCGATGGCGCCACGGTGATAAAATAGGGCTCGTACTCTTCGAGGTCGGCCACCACACGAAGGAACGTCCATCCCACGCACCAGCGACATCGGCGCGGCGACGTTGATCCGACCAGAAACGATGCCGTAACGCGCCCATGAAGGTCGAGAATTCGAGGAAGCCTAAGCCGGTTTTACAAGGAAGCTGGCCCGCGGGCTTTGCGCCCCCACTCCTCCTCGGCCTCGCGCTTCACGGCCGGAGCCGCTGGATTCTTGATTTTGAGCCAGTGATCGACCCGGCCGGAGCGATAGTGCGAGCCGAGTCGCTTCGAGACGATGCCTTCGCAGCCGAGCGCGCACGCATGACGGAAGATGCCCGCGCCGTCGCCGTCGAAATGCTGATTGAAGGCAATGCCATCGCGAACGTCTTGGAGGAGAGCCGCGAGCGTTGCCTTGCGGTATTCCAGCGGCCGCCAGCGAAGGTCCTTGCCGTCGAGTTCGACAAGATCGAAGGCGCACAGGACGGCAGCATCGTCGCAAAGCCGATAGCGGAGAATATCGAATACTGAGAGACCGCGCTCATCGACCACGATAGCCTCGCCGTCGACGACGCATGAACGCACTGGGAGGCTCTCCAGCGCGGCGGCAATCTTCGGATAGCGCGCCGTAAAATCGAAGCCATTACGGGTGAATAGACGCACGCGGTCCTCTCGCGCCGCTAGCGGAAGCCGTCGTGCTTAATCTCATGAACCCAGCCATGACCGGTCGGGGGCGTACTGGCTGGTCGCGGAAGGCAGGGCTGCAATGGTATTGCACGTTGAATACGGCACCGGTCGGAGAACACAGACATTGCGTCAAAAGGCGAAAACTAGTCCTGCCGCCAAGACAATACCGAATCCCAGGACGGCAATTGCAACTGGATCATACGCAGGAATAAACATTGTTGGGCCATCTATGGCCCCGACGCCCACCCCCGAAATAGTCACAGAACAAAAGTTCCGCAAGTTCGGATTCCGGTCAGTGAACTATCCTTTTCGGATGGGTCCTCGTCCGCCGTCAGCTTCATCGGCCCCGGCGAGCGGCGGAATGCGCCACTGCTTTTAGGTGAGCGAGGCTCCCAGGATCGCGGAGGCACGTCGGTATAGACATGGCGGCCGTCACGGCCGGCAAGAGCGGAAGATCGTCCGGCAATTCGAGCAAGTCGGCAACCGCCAAGGCGAAAGCAACATCGCGATCAAGCGCGATGTCCTGCTCCTCGCAGCAACGCACCTGCTCACGCCACTCGCCCGCCAGGGTGTTTTGATCAAAAACCACCGGCAAACCGCCGTTATTTCTAAAGGTTCGCCCGTGATCCTCCGTTAGAGCCGCGCGTGAGGATGCGTCAAGACGATCTTGGCGCGTTGATGAACGCGACGTTGCGGCGATTGATTACTATCCGAGTCGCTGATCTCTCAGCGATCGGGGTCTCCTGACCCGCCGTGGCAACGCCGACTGGCGTTCTGAAGGTTCCGTCTCGGTCCCTCCAGAAATCCTTGAACCGATCGAGCGCCTCCGTACAACGGACTGTGTGCTTGATGTTCTTGTGTCCCATCCAGGCCTGGATCGCCCGGGTATCATGGTCCGGCGCTGGCAAGCGCATAGCCGCAACGCGATCGCACCTACGATAAGACGCGATAGACCGACGCCCGGCCAATGTTCAGCCGCTTCGCGATCTCAGTGGCGCCCAGCCCCTCGGCCCTGAGCTTCTCCACCTGGGCCTGATCAATCGACGGCTTCCGACCTCTGTAGACGCCTGCCGCTTTGGCCTTGGCAATACCCTCAAGCTGGCGCTCCCGACGCAGGTTGGTCTCGAACTCGGCGAAGACACCCAGCATGTCCAGGAAACACTTCCCGGCCGCCGTGCTGGTGTCGATCGGCTGCTCGGTCGCCCTTAGGCTCGCGCCCTTGGCTTTGAGTGTACGGACGATGTCCTGAAGATCACCGATCGAGCGGGCCAGGCGATCGACGCGCGTGACCAGCAAGACGTCGCCCCTGCCAATGAAGTCGAGCACGGTGCGCAACTCCGCACGGCCCTGGGTGCTGGCGCCGCTTTGCTTCTCGGCGCGGATCACGTGACGCTTCGGAAGGCCGCCGTTTCCTGATTTTGGCGGAAGTGCAACTGCGAACCAATCACAGCAACACAAACACAGCGGTCGTGTTCACACTATCCATATAAGAAATGAAACGTCAGGAGCATGGAAAGCGCGAATAAACGCACCAACACAATTTACGTCAGGCACACGCCATATCACGGTCCGCGGAGGAGTTTCGCGATGCGATGAGGACTAAGGATAGCGTCAAATTCGACGTAGCCTTTCAAAAGTTTACCGCAGAGTGCAACAATTGCCACAAAGGGGCTGGTCTGGAATTTATCAAAATAAGGGTGCCGGTGACGTCACCGATAATGACCTCACCTCTAAGCAATGAGTCGTTTGTGCCCGATCAAGCCCCTTCTTCGCCAGCTCGGCGGTAACGCTTACCGCGCTCGCGCTCAGAAGCTTTCAGCCACGAGATGACGTTCGGGGCCGCGATCGTCGTTGGCGGCCTTGTGCATTATATCTCGTCGCCCGCGGCCTTGCCGCGTGGAGAAACAAATCCATGATGAATTGGGCGTACACCTTACAAATGCTTCGCCATCGTCCTTGGAGAAGTTGAGATCATCAACAAGCTTAAACAGGGAAATTAACCTCGCCCTTGTTGATCCCAAGATCAAGGCGCGGCTCGGTGGAGCTAGGCGGCACCGTGCTTGCGCGGTCGCCTGCCGACTACGGAAAGCTCAACGCTGCGAGAAATGGGCCAAAGTCGTGAAGTTCTCAGGAGCGAGGCCGGACTGACGCACAGACCGGCACAATATCCATAATGTGTCCCGTTCGGCGAATTGCGGCCGACGAAGTGATCGAATAGCGACGGTCTTTGTTGCGGTGCATATGTCGCCTTTTGGCCGTGCGCCCCGAAGGCGCGAATCATCAGTGGAGGAAGATTCCACCCGGAGAATTGTCGATTGATCCGGTAGCTGACGAGCGGCTCGGCTGGGCAACCGGCAGGGCTGGAGCCTCGTGACAAAGGTCGCCTTGGGCGACTGAGCGATCCGATGGGCCGTAACGCGAGTGAACGCCGAGCAAGCCTTGTATGGGGCATTTTCTGTCAACGCTGATTTCGATCTTGTGCTCCTGTTATTTTAAGTGGGTCAACAAAGCGGTCCGAGGGGAGCTTGCCATCGGGCGCGAAGTATCGCGCCACAACCTTGTATTTCGGTAGGTCCATAGCGACCTGACCATGATGCAGTCATGCGCATCGGCGGCGCGGCACCTTTGCCTGCCTTCCGGCGTGGATGACTGACGAGGCTGCGTCTCGATTCGAGATCGGCGTTGAGCCGCGTTTTCCCCTCGATGTTCTTGGAGGACTGCGGCGAGCGTTTCAGTTTGATTAAGGTTTTCGCGCGTGATCCTAAAGGTGCTTTAGTGCCCGCCTCTCGCCAGCCGATAGCCCTAAGGGCGTTGCAAGACTTGGGTCAAGGCAAGTTTGCCTGCCTGACTGGCTTCTTCCCAGGAAGTGAATTGAACGCGCGACTCTTCCACGGGAAGGCCCGTCACGGGCCGGAGTTCCCAACTGTACCGGTTTGGTGCCGGGAAGCGATGCGTCACTTCGACATGCAACGGAGAAGCGTTGTTCGTCGTTCGCCGGGGCGGCCTGTTTAATCGCGTCTGCCAGCGTCGCTCGAAATCACGTGCGCCGTAGCGGGGATAGGTCTGAGACATGGCAATCTCCCTCATTAAGGCGGGAGCGCAACCGGTCTCTCAGCCGCCAGCGGCCAGAGCTAGTGCCAGCGGTAGTACTCAACATGGGGGTTGGAGATCTAAATAGCCAGCGCCTCAAGGCCAGCAACGCCCGTCACTCCAAGGCCAGTCGCGGGATGAAGGCCTCAGACCTTCAATCCGCCGTTCAGAGTGAGCCAGAAGAGATCTTTCGCAGGGCTGCTAGATTCGCTTGCGCATCGCTGTTCTGCAGAAACTTCTCCACGCAGATCGGCGTGAGGACTGCCACAACTGCGGTGCTAACTTGCTCAGCCGCAAGTTTGTTGGCGGTTGCGCCGGTAACCCACCCGTCCCAAGAAATCCGATAGCCATCGAAGCGACGGCGCCGATGTCCGCGACTCGCCGTATCCTCCGCGCCAGAACTCGTCCTCAAGGCTGAGTTCTGGTCGTGCCTCCGCGAGACGATGGAGCGCTTTACGATCTTTGACTGCATTGCCCGTCCCCCAGTCCGGCTTAGGTTTTTCCGCTTCGGTGAGGCGGATTCTTCACCGCACTTGACCCGAACTACGGTTGCTTCGCTTTTGCCCGCATAGCTCGGAGGCGCTCTAGGCTCTCGACGGGCCACACTGCGTCGAGATCGTAGAATTCAGGAACCGCCTTGGCGCTACGCGACAGCGTCATCCACGACTGCCTGGAGGACGTGAAAATGTGGATGTCCGGGGGACAGAAATCAGGGTTATCCATGGTGCCGACGCGGACGAACCGGACGGCGGGACCGGCTTGCGGGTAGTTGCTCCAAACCGCGACCCGGCAGGTCGGGCAGCGGGCGATCTTCTGACCCCTTGCCACTCGCCGAGGGCGTCACGACGATTTCGGGCTCACCAGCGGTGTGCACGACACGATCGGCCCGTGACAAGGATATGCCTTAGTAAGGGCCTGCAACACCAACACTGCAGGATTATTCACATCAGTTTCGTTTTTTCGCTCGGCTGAACGCAGGAAAACACGCACAAAATCCAAAGTGGTGCTCTCGGCTGGAGGACATGGGGGCGGATTGCGCAAATTCCATTGTGAAGCGATCGGTGCGGAGGTCGCGCCGGAACTGCTGGCGCAACAGCACTTCGACATCAGGCTCATCGTCAACCACGAGAACGAGCGGGTTCACAAGCGTTCTCCCGACTTGATAAGGGACGCACCCGTGCGCGGCAGAACGATCCGAAATTCGGTGAATGCGCCGGGCTGGGTATCGACCTCGATAGACCCGCCGTGTTGCTTGACGATGATGTCGTGACTAATGGACAGGCCTAGCCCAGTCCCTTCTCCAAAGCACCTGTCGAGGCGCCGACCGTAAATTAGCACGTTTTTCGACTGGTTCAGAGCACTGGTTCAGAGCAATACAATCGCGGGTGTGAGCGATATTGCTCAGATTCCGGACGGACAAAAGCGTCAAGTCAAAATAATCGATACGCCATCCCAAAGCGTTCGGTCTTCAATTCAAGCTGTACCGGAACCCATCCGGGTGTCCGCGGCCTCGCTCCGAAACAGGTCGGGCGAAAGGAAATACCATGCAACTACCTTCAATCCTTCAAGGAGAATCGCTGAAGCGCCTGTTGCAAGGCGCAGCCGCCGGTGCCGTCGCAACGATCGTTGTTGGCTTTAGCTGGGGCGGCTGGTCGCTCGGCAGCACTGCCCAAAGACTTGCGGCTGACCAAGCTAGCACCGCAGTCGTGGCAGTCCTCACGCCGATCTGCGTGGAGAAGTTCCTGCAGAACAGCGATGCGCAAGCAAATCTGGCAGCCCTGCGAGAAATCTCTACCAACTGGCAACAGGGCCAGTACTTGGAGAAGGGCGGTTGGGCGACACGGCCGGGGGCTACCTCCTCCGACTACGAGCTAGCCAGGGCGTGTGCAGCGAAATTGGTCGAAGCCAAAGCTGCATCCCAATGAGTTCTATCGCGCTCGGCGACACCGTCCATATCGGCAATATGTTCTAAGCCCAAAAACAGGGACAGCGCGGTCAGCGCGAAAAGTGGATTCATTTGCGTTGATAACGTCGGGCAGGTCTAACCTTGCGACGCGGACGATCCTTGCTGCACGGGGTCGCTCCCCAGATGTGCGGTCAGGTAGCCTGTCCATTGTTAGGCGGAGGAGCCGGAGGTCGCTCCCCCGGCTCCATCTAAAACTGAACGACTTTTGGCAGTTTACCCGGCTTAGGTGGCGGCTCTTTGCGTCGCAAAGAGACTGCGAGCCATCGCGGTTCGATTGTGAACAGGAGGAAACGGTGACCAGTTGGTACAACTGGCGAATGGCCTTCGCCTGGTTGATGGTGGTCGCCATCGCCGGTGCTATCTACTTCGCTCCGATAACACGCCTCGTTGATAGCCTAGGCGACTAGCCTAGAGGGAGCGCCGCTATTGCCGCGTTTTCGTCCCTCTTCGGGACCAGGTGAAAATTTGCGCTCGGATGTGGCAGATGACGTCACCTCCGCCAAAAATTATCGTCGGCGCAGCGAACCATGTGCCGGAAATCGCCATAAGTAGATGGCCGCAAAACTTAATTCACGGCCCCTAGTCAGCGCTGCGCGCGATTAACGGTGCAGATTCTGGGAGGTTCGGGCAACTTGCAACCCATGGTCTAACGGCGACGAAAAATGCCGAGATATTCAGTCGAGACAATCGAGGCGATGCAAAAGCATCTCCTCGGCTACCGCGATAACCTGAGGGTCGAAGTTGCACCCGGCATCCCGATTGTCGCAAGGACCGTGGCTGAACTTCGCACGCTTTCCACTTGGCCAGGCCAGTTGGTTTTGGACGTCCACATAGACCTCGACCCCGGGTTCAGCGTGATGACGGTAAGGCGAACGCCCTTGGAAGTGCTTCAGGACCTCGGGTTCTGGACTTTGGCAAGGGCATCACCGCCGACGCCAACGTCAGCATTTGGCGCGAACGGGGTACGCACCATCCATTGTGCGGCGAGTTCGCATTTGAAGCCAAATTCAAGCGCCGGGACGATGTCCACGACAAAGCGCTGAACCGCTGTCAGCAGTTCTTCGTCGCGCTACAGCGGGGCAGAAGAACGACTTCCGCGACGCGGAGGCGATCGCCGAGGCGGTGCAACGTCCAACGATGAAGTTTGTGACGACGAAGACCGCCGATCAGCTCGACTTGCAAGCGCTGCATCGTGTGCGGGAGCGCATGGTCAGCCAACGCACTGGCATCATCAATGATGGGCTTCCGACCAATCGCTTTCAATTTCAGCCTCATCAGCCATTGCACCCTCCCCCCTGTCAGGCAATTCCTTGCCGCCTCGTCATTGCTATGAAGCCTAGCCGGCGATGGCCCTATAGTCCCCAAGCCGTAGCGCATCGCGACCAAGCGATCAGGGCATTGCGTCGAGAGCGTCGGCGCCAGCTCGGTGTAGCGCACCGTGTGCTGTATTGAGCGGGGCGCTGGGTCCACCCATTGCAGATAGACGGACCGACCCTCATCTGGTCGTTGCGATCAAGGCATCAGTTTGTAGCCGCCTGCTTCGGTAACCAGGATGGTCGGGTGTATCGAGCTCTTATCAGATCCTGCAGCGAGCGCCCAAGGCGATCGACTGACCAGGCAGCGACCATATCGAACTCCCGACGTGCCACACCCTTGAGCAAGCGGCACCGATCCAAATGGTTGAATTGGCACACCTTTGACCGCTGGTTTGCGGGGCCCGTGGCAACCACTCGATTTCGAGTAGCGCTTTCTCGTGGGCCGAGCGGCCTCCGATAACGGGGGAGGACTACCGTCGTATAATCACCGTTCGAGTAAGCCCGGCGTGCGGCTTTTTTGCCGATCTGCGGCACCCTTATGTACCGGCGAATGACCATTTCATTCGCTATGGGTAATTGAGGTTAAAGTATAGACCGTCTGTACCCACTTAGGAAGATTTAGAACGTACAAAATTCACAAGGTAGTCGCTCTCTGATTGAGAAACGTCCGTTGATTTCACATAGCGACCACGCTTCAAGGCGCGCAATGCGAGTCGCCGGCATGCGCCACTCTGGCTTCGTGTATTTGATGATAGATCGCCTCGATTTCGGCGATGATCTCCGGCTGTGACTTACCGCTGTTTGCTTCCGACCGCCGTTTGGACTGCCTGAGATGCTGGGTAGCGTCCACACCTCGCGTCTGTCTTGCAGGGAAGCTGAGAAAGCCCCAATATTCACGCCGGTTCAGGAGTCATCTGGAGAATCCAAGTTAAGCGGAGTGAGCCATGACGAGAATTGCATCCTCGATGATTGTAATCCTGGCGGCAGTGCTCACCTTCTTAGGTGGCAGGGCAATTTCCGCGCAGGACAAATATACGGTGCGAGTGCCGAATGGGCTCGCATTCTCTGAGTTCAGAGGATACGAAGATTGGTCAGTAATCGCGCTCAGTGAGAACGGAGGAAAGGTCGCTGTGATCTTGGGGAATCCCATAATGGTGGACGCCTATAAGGCGGGCGTGCCCAACAACGGCAAGCCTTTCCCCGACGGCGCCAAGATGGCGAAAATCCATTGGAATCCGAAAAAACAAGAGACGTATCCCGGTCAACCAACGGTGCCAGGTACCCAGCACGACGCTGATTTCATGGTCAAGGACAGCAAGAGGTTCGCGGATAGCGCCGGATGGGGTTGGGGCGCGTTCGAGTATGACGCGGCGTCCGGGACGTTTACTCCCGCCACTGAGGCGGCCAACCCACCGCAGGGAAACGACGCGAAATGTGGTTTCGCGTGCCACACGTTGGTGAAGAATCGCGATTACGTTTTCACCGAGTATGGGCACAGGTGAAACAGTATGAGAGCGTGGTGCTCAAAAGTGCGGTAGTGTCTTGGCTGACAGAGTTGCACTTGGATAAGGTTTCTCATGCCTGATCATCAGCAGGAACAGCCGCATGACCCTGAGCACGGCCGGTCCATACAGATGGGTCAGAAGCGACATATTCGCGGTACCCCGCTCGGTCCCTGCCTTTAGCGTGCCGAGACGTTCATAGGGGCTAGCTACTTCCCGGCGCAAAATTGACGCTTTCAGCATTGTGGTCAACAGCGCGTGGCAACGCAAAACCCGCCGGGGCAACCGGGGGGCGTACCGAGATCGATGTGCCGGGGCGATTAAGGGGCGGCTTGCTTTTCCATGGCGCGACCGATGTTGACGACATTGTCGGCGATGACGCCGAGGCCGACCCAGCGGTTCATTCCGAGGTAGCCTTTGTAGCGGCAGCGGTTGAGGCCATGTCGCCGTTTGACGACGCTGATGCGCCCCTCGCTTCCGGTGCGCCATTTCTGACCGTTGCGGAACCAGCGCTTTCTCTGCTCACGTTTGCGTTCGAGGCTTTTGGTCGAGCGGTTGGGAATGCAAACGCGCTTGACGCCCTTTACCTTCGCGGCCGTCTCGTTCTTGGCAGAATAGAATGCGGCGTCCGCCGCCACCAAGTGGGGCGTGCGTCCCAATAATGCTTGATGCACCTCGATAGCTGCCACCAAGAGGTCTGAGTCGTTTGGCCGGCGAGCGTAGACCTCGTAATCGGTGATGATCTGGTTCTCCGCCTCCTGCAACTTCACCATCTTGCCGAACTCGTTGGGCTTGCCTGCCTTGCCCTTGCGAATGACTTCAGTCGATGGCTCGAACAAACTGAGGAGCTTGTCTTCGCTGCGCGTGTTGCCGCGGAAGATGCGCGCCCTGGTTTGTTTCATCACCTGTTTGACGAGCACCGTCACCTCATCAAGCTCTTGGCGCAGGCCTTCCAGCACCAGTTGCTTCAAAGCATTCGTTGACCGCTTCACTCCTCGGACGATCTCCTCGGAGAAGCGCTTCGCCTGTCCCACGACCCGGCCCGTTGCATCCAACAACTGCCGATAGCGCTGCTTCAGTTTGTCTTGATTAACCGGGCCTTTGGCGCGCGCCACCCGCCCGATCTCCAAGAGCCGCAGTTTCACACTCCGGTTCGGTCGCGCAGCTTGGTTCCCATCGCGCCCGCGATGGTTGCGATCTTCCGCATGATGCGGGTCAGCACGCGAACGCCGTCCCCGAGCAAGGTGCTGTCAGTCGGGTGGTGGATATCGGTCTCCACCACAGTCGTGTCCACGCGCATCCGTCGTCCAGCGGTCACGCCCTTGTCTCGGGCTATTCTCACCACGCATTCATGAACTTGCTTGAGCACCTCCGGCCCGAGCGCCACGCCCCAGCGACCCATGGTCTTGGCATCCGGGGTCTTGGCACCACCCACATGGGTGAAAATCTCAGTCCCCTCAAAATCCTCCTGTGAGAGGGAGTGAAATGTGCTGAACGCTGCGGCAGCTCCTTCCGTCTGCCCCGGCCACAGCACCTGTAGAATTTGAATGCACGAGATGTTCGCTCGCGCTAGCTCTTCGGTGGTCCACCGGCTTGCCAAAAATCCCGGAGAGTCGAGGACGATGGCTACGTCTGTGTCGGCCAAGCGGTGCCAAAGAATATCCTGGAATGGCTCACCAGGGCGAAGGACACCATGTGTATCGAGAAACACATCAAATCCGGCCGCATCGAGGGCCTCATAGAGTTGAGCTGCGACACCACTTGTTTCAACTCGGCGATAGCTTATGAACAGCCGGCGTCGCTCTCTGAGCAGACCAAAGCCCTCCAAAATACGGGCGGCAAGTCGCTCGAAATCGGCACCGCAGTCCTCAAGCGAGATACCATTAAGGGCAGCAATTTGCGGTGGCACGAAGGTGCTAAAGCGCGTCGCATCCGCAACTACGGGGATGATCAAAACTCCGTCTGTCAGCAGGTCGTCGAGCCTCTGTGCGTCTTTCAGAGACAGCGACGGCGACGGCACTAAACCAAAAAACACTGCAACGGATGGCATCCGTCTATCGGGGCCAGCAGTCTCCGACGTCACGCGGGCAAGAAACTTTTTGAGATCAACTCCAAGGTTGGAGAAAGAAAGATTAAGCGCGGTATCTAGGCGAGCGGCACAATCGCTAATTTGCGAATCGCGCTCCGGGCCAAGAATCACCAGCTGATATTTCCCAGTGAGAGATAGCGGTAGGATCATTCAAGCACCGCCACAATTTGAGCTGACGGATTTTTCGTACCACCATGACGGAGAGGTTATTGCATTTTCACGACCTGATCTAGCAATGGCAGGAACGGATTTATCGTCTGCGGTGCCGGTCGTCGATATCCGAGCGATGAGCGCGGCTTGACTGTGGTGTATTTCGACACCTCCGCCGTGCCCTTGCCGCTAAAGCCTAGCGCGAGCCTCTCCTGCATGAGGGTATGTCGAACCTTTGGGAGCGATCTCGCCCAGAAAGGAGTGGACTGTCGCTGCGAGTAAGCTTCACGGTTGCTCTCGAAGGAATTATAATAGCGAAAACTAGCAGGGAGGATTGAAAACTAGCAGGGAGGATTTCGGTCATGCCCATACAAGCAGAACGGCGGCACCGTTGGGACTATGGACCAGGATTGTGGGGCTGTTGCTTCGGTGGCCCCTGGCGAAGACCAAGCCGCCGTGAAAAAACTGAGGCACTTAAGGACTACATCGCGGAGTTAAAAGAGGAACTTCAAGACGCTGAGGAGCGCTTGAAGGACCTAGAAAAGTAATTCACAGAGGCCGCCTCAGTTGGCGGCCTCACGCGACCCGGCCCCAATCAAGAGGCCTTCTCTGGCGGAGCCTTGCGAGCGGCAAGCACGCTCTGACTTCGGCAGCGGCTGTTTGTGCCGTGGCTTCTATCAAATTTGGCAAGGGCCTACGGGGACTTTGGCGAACTCGATGACGCTCGGCGCTGCATCGACGAAGCGACGACGACAATGCAAACAAGCAATCAACGATGGTGCGAGGCCGAGACAAATCGCATCGCTGGTGAAATTAGTTTGCTGTCGCCGAAGCGCGATGTGGCGAGCGCGGAGGCGTACTTTGAGCGCGCGCTCACAGTCGCTCGTCAACGGCAAGTCAAATCGTTTGAGCTCCGCGCCGCCACGAGGCCTCGCACGCCTCTGGCGCGACCAGGGCAAGGTGCAGCAAGCGCGCGAACTGCTTGCTCCGGTTTACGGGTGGTTTACGGAGGGGTTCGACACGCGCGATCTGCAGGACGCGAAGGCGCTTCTGGACGAGTTGGCGTAGGCTACTGCAAGTCGCCTAAAAAACGGTCAGAAACTCTTGCTTATGTAATATACTGCGCGCCATTGGCGGTGAGCGTCGAGCCGGTAATCAAGCCGGCATCGTCGGCGGCGAGAAATACGACGCAGCGCCCGATCTCTTCCGGTTCGCCCAGGCGGCCGATCGGAATCGTCGGCAGGATACTGTTCTCAAGAACGTCTTTCGGCACCGCCTGCACCATTTCGGTGTTGATGTAACCGGGAGCGATCGCATTGACGGTGATGCCGACGCGCCCGCATTCCTGTGCCAGCGCCTTGGTGAAGCCAATCTCGCCGGCCTTGGCGGCCGAATAATTGGTCTGCCCGAACTGGCCCTTCTGGCCGTTGATCGAGGAAATATTGATGATGCGGCCGAACTTGCGTTCGCGCATGCCTTCGATCACCTGCCGCGTCATATTGAACAGCGAGCCGAGATTGGTGTTGATCACCGCCGTCCATTGTTCGGGCTTCATGCGATGTAGCTGCGCGTCGCGGGTGATGCCAGCATTGTTGATCAGGATGTCGACCGGCCCGAGATCGGCCTCGACCTGCTTGATGCCGGCGGCGCAGGCTTCGAACGACGAGACGTCCCATTTGTACACCGGGATGCCGGTCTCGGCCTTGAATTTCGCCGCCGCCTCGTCGTTGCCGCCATAATTCGAGGCAACCTTGTAGCCGGCCGCCTTGAGCGCTTTGGAGATTGCCGCGCCGATACCGCGTGTTCCACCCGTCACCACTGCGTTGCGTAGCATGTTTGGCCTCCCGGTTGCTTGGGCCGTGGCATTACCTAAGCTTTCGGAGCAGCTTAAGGATGCGCATGGCTAAGACAAGACTGTCCATCAGCTAATCGGATAGAACTGTCGCAGGTTGGGGCTGGCTATTCCTTGGTTCGTCATGATGAAGCGCGAGACTATCACAATCGCTGACATCTACGTTCCGACCAAGCGTCGTGGCACGCTCGAACAGAAACGAGTAGACGAGATCGCGGCGAGCATCCTCGACAAGGGCCTGCAGGCGCCCATCCTAGTAAGAGCGGACGGCGCGCGCTTCGTACTCGTTGAGGGTCTGCACCGGCTGGAGGCCGCCAAGGCGCTTGGCGAAAAGACCATCGTCGCGTTTCTTGTCGATGCGCGGAAGCATTGAATGCCTGGGGCGTAGTCTGTGGCAGGTGCTGCTTCGCTGGGTTCCGAACGGCCAACGTACACGTTCGTAGCGTCAAGCAGGGCGCGCCCAGCACGCATCCGGCTGCAGGCGTACCTCGGCCATCGCAACTTCAAGGATGCGGTGCGCTATACCGAGCTGCCGCCGACGCGGTTCAAGAATTTTTGGCGGGAGTAAGCCTTAAGCGAGGGGAGGCAAGCGCAAAGGGTACGCACCCCCCCTCGGTCAGGACCGGCCGCGGCATCAGCTTCTTGGAGGGGGGAGCTGTTTGAGTTGTGGCCGGGCGCGCCGAATGGCGGCGTCTTCTATTTTCTGACTCTTGGCAACAACATCCTTGCCGATCGCCTCGACGGCCGCTTCGTACATCGCACGAGCGCCGTACATCGCCCTGAAATTCGACGGTGAGTGATTCTGACTATACGTCATCTCGGCACAGGCGAGCCCGCCGCGACGGATCATCAGATCAACCCACTTGTTGCGCATGAGTCCAATCTTATCACCTCACCGAGCGGAAAGCGATTTCGGAGCGCACCGAGGCCGCTCCGGCGGCCGCTAAGGCGCGCGGAACGCGGCTGGGCACGCCCAACCCCGCCGGCGCAGTGGAGCGCATGGGCGAAGCTCCTAAGGCCAAGACGAATCAATTCGCCGCCAACATCTTGCCTATCATCCGCGAAACAGCGTACCGGTTGAGCAGCAAAACGTGGTCTGCTCAAGCTGACGAGCGCGGGCGTTGCAGACCTACCAGCTGGCCGGCAACTTGTTCAGGCCTCGCAAGACAAATGTTTGCCGCCAATCGGGAGAATCGACGTTGTCGAGCCGTAGACCGGGCAATCGACGCAACAGCGTCGAAATAGCGATCTCGGCTTCAATGCGGGCAAGTTGGGCGCCGACGCAATAGTGAATACCGCCGCCGAACGATAGTGGGCGCAGGTCGCGTCGGGTGATGTCGAGTCGATCAGGGTCAGAATAAGCCGCCGGGTCACGATTGGCCGAGCCCAGTAGACATATGACTGATTGCCCCTTTTCAAGCGAGATGCCGCCGATTTCGTCGACGTAATCGAGCGTGGTGCGGCCCGTGACCTGGACTGACGAGTCGTACCGCAGAAGCTCTTCGATCGCGTTGGCCATTAGCGACGGATCGTTCTTCAAAAGTTGGAGCTGGCCAGGATTGCGGTAGAGCGCGAGAAGTCCGTTTCCAATCAGATTCACCGTAGTCTCGTGACCGGCGCCGAACAGCAGGATGACATTGGCTGTTAATTCTTCGTTGGTGAGGCTGTTACCGTTTTCCTCGGCCTGAACAAGATGCGTGGTGAGGTCGTCGCCGGGCTCGCGCCGGCGCAGCTCGAACAGCCTGCGGAAATACTCCGCCATGGCAAGATTGTAGGAATTTTGCTCGTCAAGTTCGGTTCGACTGAGGGGTGCGAGGTCGAGTAAGCGTCCGCCGGCGCGCGAACCCGTGAAGAAGACCTGACGGTCCACTTCAGGAATGCCGAGCATGTCGCAAATCACGGTCACCGGCAGCCGGAAGGCGAAGTCGGTGATCAGGTCCGCTCGACCCAGCAACTCCAAGCGATCGATAATCTCATCGACGATTTGCTGAATGCGCGGGCGCGTGTCTTCAACGCGGCGCGCAGTAAAGGCCCGCACCACAAGGCCGCGCAGCCGACCATGGTCGGGTGGATCGAGTTGCAGCATCCAGTGGCTCATGCTGCGATAGACCGGCTCCTCAAGAATCTTCGGCCCTGATCGTCTGGTAATTCGGCCGATGAAGTCCTTGCCGAAGCGTTTGTCGCGCAAGATTGCGGCCACGTCCGCATGGCGGCTCGCAACATAGAATCCGAGCGGCGTTAGGTGCATCGGATCGGTCGCGCGCAATCGATGGTAAAAGTGATACGGGTCAGCAATAAAGCCCGGCGCCCACGGATTGAACAGCGGTGAGGCTTGCGGTGGCTGTATGACCATCATTCTCTCATCAAAGGTCGGATTAAAACGACGATCAATTTAGGGCGATCATGTCTCGTTCAAACTCACAACGCTTCACCGGAGGCAAAGGCCCTCGAATACGCCTTAGTTTGACATTTTTGGACAATTCTTTGCTAATGGGTCCCTCCTGCACGACAGATTTCTTGCGCTTTCTCAGCAATGACTTTCAATGACCGCCAAACCCTCCCGCTGTGGTAGTATCGTTCTCGTCCCAGCGGGCGCCCCTGGCAAAGCTGGCGGTGCCAGAAGCTCGGTGACGGCTAAGCCGTGGGGCGGCGATGCAGCGGATTGCGGACTGGCTTGATCGCGACAATTCAGGCGTCACCGATCATGTCGCCTTTGCCAGCCGCGGCTTCGAATCGACGAAGCAGCACCTCACGAGCCGCTCCGCGTGAATCTCTGCTCGCGGTCGGTGAAAGGCAGGCCCAGGCTGCTGGGGTGAACGTGTTAATCGCATGCCACTCGGTCACTCGTCGCGCTTGGCTGCCGATTCGCGTTTCAAGGGATTGTTAGGAACGCGGTGTGGCGTCGGCTACTATGAATAAACTTTGGCCGTGAAGGGAGGCCAGTACACCTAGGTCGTGCTCCCCGCCGTTAGGCCGTCGCCGCCCATCGCTATGCTGTACAGAGGGAACCAACTACCAGTCAGGCACAGCGTGCAGAATAAGGCGGTCGTTGTCGGTGCGCTCGGGGTTATTGGACGCTACCTTGTCGAGAGGCTCGTTGAGGAGCCCGATTGGCGAGTGGTGGGGCTGTCGCGACGGAAGGCGACAGACAGGCCACGCTACCGTCACATCGCCGTCGATCTGCTTGACCCCGAAGACACGAAACGCAAACTCGCAGAGCTGACGGACGTCACACACGTCTTCTATGCCGCGTTCCAAGCCACTCCCGGAAGCGCAGCGGACTTCGCCTCCAATACGGGTCCAAATCGCGAGATGTTGGTGAACTCGGTCACTGCCATAGATCGCGCTGCGCCTCATCTGAAGCGAGTCGTGCTCGTCACTGGTACCAAGTACTATGGCGTGCACCTTGGACCGCTGAAGTCGCCGATGCGCGAAACCGATCCGCGCCACATGCCGCCCAATTATTACTTCGATCAGTTGGCGCAGCCTGGCGCCAGACGAGCGAGTCTTCAACAACCGGTGATAAGTACTGACATAGTCCTTGGCCATTCTTGTGGAAGTAAATCTATCTCGCCGACGCAGCGGATCGATCTCACCGAACACGTCATCGAGGTTGCGAAGCAACAAGGTTGATACAGTGGAAGACATGGCTTTTCTTCGTTTGGTGTCGAGTGCGGCTCGCGCTGTCTCGACACGCGTTCGTTCTGTTGTCGGAAGGCGCGAAGAATCCCCGCATTTCGTTCCGGCTTCGCCCTGTGAGGGGACGCCGCGTTGATCTGCTTTCTGTCATTTTCTCGCGCGCGCGCTCAGATTGGAA
>CAVREN010000048.1:0-67467 GCA_963720115.1 uncultured Alphaproteobacteria bacterium | reverse complement strand
CTGTTTTGGATAGCCACTGCGATGCGCCCCAGTCCAGGTGCCAATCAACGCCGCTTTGGTAGTTCGTGCTTGGATTGATGAGGTTGTAGGTGAAGCCGGTAATCGCAGAAAATTCGCGACCGACTTTTGGGTCAAAGTATGTGTAACCGCCGCCGCCGTCGACGGCGCCATGACCGATGCCGATGTTGGCCAAATTGCTCGAACTATAGTCGCCGACCGGGATGTCGCCCGTGCCGTAGATCATCCAGTTGTGGACGCCGTTGTTCCACCGAATGATGGCTTGCCGTACAAATACTTTGATGAGCGGAGATAACCGATAAGTCTTGTCAACGACACAGGCACCATTCTCCACTGGAATGTGCTCACGGCTAAACGTCCCGGCTTAAGTCGGGATTTGCCTCCCGGCCAGGAAAAGTGGACCTGGGTGGCGAATTCCTCGACCCTTATCTCTGGGGAGCGGGACGCGGTTCTGGTCGACACCTTTCTCACCACCGAGCAATCGCAGACGTTGCTAGATTGGGTGCTCGCGAGCGGCAAGAATCTAATCGCGATCTACGTCACGCATGGACACGGCGACCATTTCTTCGGCCTTGCGCCTCTCCTAGCGCGGTTCCCGCTCGCGAAGGCGCTTGCGATACCCGAGGTCGTCAGGGCAATGGAGACACAAATATCGCCGGCATTGGTCGATGATTTTTGGCGCAAGCGTATTCCTGGCCAAATACCCGACCGCCTGTTAGTGGCTGCGCCGCTCGCCAAAAATGAATTGGAACTCGAAGGACACAAGCTCGTCGCCGTGAACACGGGACAGACCGACACGGCTTACTCAACGAGCTTGCACGTTCCATCTATCGGCCTGATCGTTGCGGGAGACGTCGTCTACAATGGAATCCACCCTTATCTTGCCGAGACAGACACGCAGAGCCGGCTTGAATGGATTGCCGCGCTCGACAGGCTTGAGGCTTTGAAGCCGAGAGCGGTTATCGCCGGGCATAAGATCCCGGAAAACGACGACGATCCCCGCAACATCGCGGAGACGCGCCAATATCTTCGCGATTTCAACCGCCTCGATGAAGCGACGACAACTGCGCGCGAACTCTACGACGCTATGTTGAAGCTTTATCCCGATCGTGCCAACCCGGGTTCGCTTTGGAGCGGAGCAAATGCTGCAAAGAAACAGTCTTAAAAGTCCTCCACTAATCGGGATGCGACTTCTCAGATTTGGCTCTTGGCGGCGTCATCACGGATGTCGGTTTTGAGCCAAAGCGGACGTGAGGGCCCTTCCGGCGCGCCGGCCTAAGCCACTACGATGCGCTGTCTGTAGCCTCGCAGGCGCCAATAAGCAGCCAGCGATGTCGCTGACAAATTGGGCTCACTTAGGAGTGCAGTGGCGGAACTCCGGGTGGGCGCGCGCCGCGTCGCCAGTTCGTCTTTTGAACGTAACCCAAGGTCAGCGACATGACGACGAAACATAAACACGACAACCCGATCCTCGTGACCGGAGCAGCCGGCGCTGTGGGCGGCATCGGCCGCAACCTCACCGAATTCCTGCTTGCAAGTGGGTACAAGGTACGCGCCTTGGTTCGGCGTGAGGACGAGCGCGCCGAAGCCCTACGGCAGCTCGGCGCAGAGGTCGTAAAGGGGGATCTGACGGACCTCGCCTCGATGCACCACGCCATCGAAGGTTGCAGGCGCATCTATTTCGGAATGTCTGTCTCGCCGGCCTACCTGGAAGCTACGATCAACACTGCCGCGGTGGCGCGCCACTACGGCGTCGAGGCTTTCGTGAACATGTCGCAGATGACGGTCACCCAGATGAGCATCAGCGAGACCACCGACAGCCCGCAGCACAAGCTACACTGGCTGTCGGAGCAGGCTCTGTCCTGGTCGAAACTGCCGGTCGTCACGGTGCGGCCGACAGTTTTCCTCGAGGGCTTCTTTCTTCAACTCGCCGCCCCCGGCGTGCGGGCTTCCGACGAGTTGGCGCTGCCCATGGGCGGCGGCAAGACCTCGCCGATCTCGGCGGTCGACGTGGCGCGTGCGGTAACGGTGATCCTCGACGCCCCCGCACCGCATATCGGACAAATCTATAATTTGACGGGGCCGGAATCGGCCAATCTGGACCACTATGCTCGCGTTTTCTCCGAGGCGCTCGGCAGGCCCATCCGGTATCGCGACATCCCGCTCCCGGCGTGGAGCGAAGGCCTTCGTCAGGCGAAGTTCCCTCAACACGCCGTCAGGCATCTCTCGGCCATGGCCGAGTTGACCAAGCAGGGGCGTTACGACCGCATGACGGACACCGTGCGCAAGCTCACCGGCGAAGCACCGATGAACATGCGCGACTTCGTAAAGCTCCATGCCGCTGAGTTCGAGCAGCGTGGACCGGCGCATTCCTAGTCCCTCAATGTCCGCTAGTGGCCCGTCTGTATGGACCGGCCGCGCGTTGCAAGCCGAAAGTGATGATTTGGAGAAGTTGGTCTTGCGCATCTGTATCCGGCCTATTCACGGAGCCTTTGAGCTCCTGGCCATCATGGATATCCGCGCGTGTTCGATCTCATTCGCGTCTCGGCCCCGAAGGCCATACGGGCCACCTGATCACGAACGCGCTGGCGAGACCTTTCTCCATCTCCTCATTTCGACTCGCAGACCTCGGTGGGAAAGCTAACTCAACAATTGGTTTGGATATCCGCTTCAGGCCGCCGCCTTGGTGACGCGCGCTTCATAACTGCGCTCTTGAGCCAGCACCGTCCAGGCGATCCGTGCCAGCTTGTTGGCGAGAGCGGCGGCCAAAACGTTGGGATGGAGGCGCTGAGCGGCGCGCGCGAGCCAGACCCCGAAGCCGTGTTTCGGCCAGCTTGCCGGCCGTAGCAGAATGACCCGGGCTGCTTGCATGAAGAGCGTGCGCAAGTAACCGTTTCCTCGCTTGGAGATGCGCCCGAGGATGGTTCGGTCTCCAGTCGACATCTGCTTAGGAACGAGCCCGATCCAGGCCGAAAAATCCCGGCCTCTTGCGAATGCTGCGCCACTGCCGATCGCTGCAACCATCGCACTCGAGATGATCGGGCCGATGCCCGGCACGGTCATGACCCTTCGACAACTGCTATCACTCTTTGCCAAAGTCTCGATCTCGTCGGTCACGGGTTCAATTCGTTCATCGAGTTGCCGCCAGTCACTGGCAAGATCAGCAATGATGCGTACCATGCGTGGTGACAGAACGTCCGTGCGCTTGGCCAGGATGTCGGGTAGTGCCTGGCGAAGGAAGCGCAGTCCTTGTCGGACGATGATGCCGCGCTCTAGAAGAAAGCCGCGAATCTGATTGATCACTGCGGTCCGCTCACTGACCAGGCGAGACCGGACGCGGTGCAGCGCTTGCAGATCCAGTTGTTCGTTGGTCTTGGCTGGAACAAAGCGTGTCGTCGGCCGCTGCACGGCCTCGGCCACCGCAAAAGCATCTCGGAAATCATTTTTTTGCCCCTGCCGAAACGGCTTCGAATACGCGGGCGGGACCTGCTTCACATCGTGGCCAAGCACGGCAAGCTCGCGAGCAACGTAGTGCGTCGCCATCCCCGCTTCGATGCCAATGAGACAGGGCGGCAAGTTCGCAAGCCTCGATGTAATGCGTCCGCGTGAGACCTTCTCTCGCAACACAATGGTGCCGCGCGTATCGAGGCCGACCATGTGAAGCGTGTTCTTGCCCATATCTATTCCGATGGCGGTCACTGCGTGAACGGTGGCGGTGCGAGGCATGGTGGTGCTCCTTCTCGTGACAAGCCGCCCGCGCACCATGAGTGCCTTAGGGGGCGGGAGCGCGGCCGGTCCATCCCATTCGCGTCACTTAATGCGTTGCAATAATATGTCTGTAATCGGGGGATAAGCGGAAGTGCGCGGCTTGCGCTTGAAACGACGTTGATGACCCATGTGAGACATTGGCGGATCGCATTTGTTGTGATGCACAATCGCGCTCGGCTTCAGGGACGCAAAGCGGCAGCCACGGACAAGCTTCTCGTCGATAACCCCATTGATCGTTACAAGATCGGAACGGACACCAAAGGTTTGGAAACTGCGCCCGACGGTTCGATCACCATTGTTATCTCGCGCGATAGACCGACTGGCGAGAATGCGAGCAATTGGCTGCCCGCTCCTGACGGCTTATTCAGTCTGTTTTTGCGCCTGTACCAACTGTCAGAAGCGGTTCGGAACGGAACTTGGGCGCTGCCTCAGGTGGTCAAGATCAAATAGCAGACGACGCAGAATGTCGCCTTATGGCATTGGCCGAGGGTCGCAGGGCTCGAGGCAAAATCTCTCCGGAAAACCGGCCACCACCCTCGGATCAAGTCCGAGGGCGGGCTTTCATGCTCTATTGAAAATCCCACGACTGACGGCCTTGCGCTGCGCGCCGGTGCGACGCCGGCCCGGGCTGCGCATCGCCGAAGCCGCCGCCGAACGGCCGCGAGAAGAAGTTGCCGCCATTGTTCTGATAACCGCCCTGATAGTAGCCACCCTGGTAGTAGCCTGGCGTCACCGCGGCGGCGCGACCACCAGAGCCTTCGCGACGGTCGACCGGACTTTCAACGATCTTGCGGTCCTCGCCGTGCAGAATTGCGATCAGCACCTGGTCGCGACCATACATGTCTCCGCGGAATTCCAGACGGCCTTCATCGTCGACGAATGCCGTTTGATAGGTCAGATGCACCGGCAGATAGTGCGGAAACTGGATGTCCCGCTCGCCCATGCTCGCGATCATCTTGCGGATGCGATCCTGTGTATAACCCTCGCCCGGGCGCACGATGCTGAGCAGCACCTCGGCGTACTTCACCGGATCCTGCACGCGCATGCAGCCGTGGCTGAACGCCCGCCGATCGAGCGCGAACAGGTTCTTGTCCGGCGTGTCATGCTGGTAGACTAGGAATTTGTTCGGGAAGTTGAAGCGGATGCGGCCGAGCGCATTGTGGTCGCCGGGCGGCTGCGAGATGTGAACGCTGCCGTCCGGATTGTACGACATGCGCAGCCCCATCCGCGCTAGCACGGTCGGATCTGCCGCCAGCGCCGGCAGGTATTCGTGCATGACGATCGAGGGCGGCACGTTCCAGGTCGGATTGACCGTGATGTACTTCATCTCGGCCGACATGATCGGTGTCGCCATCGAAGGCTTGCCGGTGACGATCCTGGTCATCCAGATCTGCTGCCCGTCGTGGAAGACGCGTAGCGTGAAGTCAGGCAGATTGACGATCACATAATCCTTGCCGAGGTCGTGCGGCATCCAGCGCCAGCGCTCGAGGTTGGCAAGGACCGTGTCGATCGGCCGGTCGGGCGAACGGCCGTTGAGCGCGTCGAGGGTCTGCTGCGTGAGTAGACCGCTCACTTTGAGTTCGCGCTCCTGTTGATACTTCTTCACCGCGTCGGCGAGCGCCTTGTCGTAGGTCGTGCCATCGCCGCCCAGTCCGAGCCGCTCGCGCAGCGCCGGCACGCGGTCGTCCTGTGCGCCAATCTTGGGCGCCGGCCCGTTCGGGATCAGCGCCTTGCCGGCTAACGTTTTGCCGGCGCGCAAATCGGCGAGCTTGGCCTTGAGCGCGATATAGTTCGGCGCCTGCGGCTCGTAGCCTGCGAGCGTCGCGGCCACATCCTTGGCGTCGGCTACTGCGACGAGAACAGCGGCGGGCGCCGGCGGCTTCACCTCATAGAGAATGGAGCTGCTGACGTGGGACCACTGCACGCGCCCGACCGAAGCATGATGGGCGTAGGTCACAACCGAGGCGGAGAGCCGCATTTCGGCTTCCGCCAATGCGGCAGGATCGCTGACAGACGTGGACATGTTCGGCACCGGATAGTCGGCCGGATCGAGACCATCGGCGTCGACCTGCCCCAGGTAGGCAATCGCCGCCGCAGCGCGCTCGTTGAATTTGCCGTCGGTGATCCAGATCGGCGCGTAGCCGTGGGCGGCGTAATAGGCATCGAAAGCCGGCCGATTATTCGTGCCGCCGACGATGCGGTCGAACTTGCCATTGGCGAGTTCGCGCAATAGTGCGGCGATCGGCGTGTTGCCGTCAGCCACGACCGGTGCGGGCATTGGCGCGGGGGCGGCCGTGTTGTCGGCGGGAACCGCCCCATTATCGGCAGGCGCAGTTGCGCTGGGGCCGGGCACCTCGTCACCCCCGGTGGCGGTGACCGGTTGGGTCGCTGGCGCTTCGGTGAAGCCGTGCACGGCGGCGGCGAAGCCGGTGACGGCAAGGCAAGTGACGACACTGATTAAGGTAATGGTCTTGGCGGCCCGACGACTCGCGTGCAGCCCAATGGCAGCAGTGCTGTTCGTATCCATCTCCGACTCCCCTTGACAGGGAAATTAGGATGGTCAGCGCATGCCACTCCATTGCACGATGGTTGACGCAGGCAGGCAGATTGGTGGCTATCCTATACGCCAGTATAAGCCCCCACCGTACCCCCCGTTTTTATGGACCAACCAAGCCGCTATTCGACAAGACGTGGAAATTGCCGGACGTTGAGAAACTGACGGCCAACTAGGCGATGTCCGTCTTTGGCAGATTTTGTTGCAAAAGTCGGCGATTTTAGTCGTGGGGCTCCCGCTGCGGCCTCTTGAGGCGGACTCTGATTATTCGTTCTCCCACTGGACGCTGGTGGGCGTTTGATCGATTACGCAGGGCACGGCTCTGCTGCTGGCGGCGGTCGAGCAACGAGCTTTGCAAGGCGGCGGAGGTTCTGCGCGATGGCGCCGAGCGTGAACTCATCTTGTGCGCCGCGCGGGCCGCGCAATCTGAGCCGGCCAAGTCGTAAGATGCGCTTGAGATGGGCAAATAGCATCTCGACCCGCTTGCGATTGCGGCGCGACTGCTCGAACGCGGGAGTGCCGACGAGGGCCCGGGCGAGATCGCGGGCATCTTCATGGATGCTACGTGGGATTTTGCGCTCAGGGGTTTTAGGACAGCATCTGGGCTTCAGCGGGCAAGGGCCACAGTCCGAGACCCTTGCGCGATAAAGCAGTGTCGTCCCATCGTGAACGTAGCCCGTCGTGTGCAACAGCTTGCCCTGGGGACAGATATAGACATTGCGCGCCTTGTCGAAGGTGAAGTCACCCCGGCTCAACGAGCCATCTTCGCGCCCAGACTTGTCGACGACCGGAATGTGCGGCGCGATTCTCTTCTCATTGACAACCCAATTGAGCGTCTCGGCTGAGCCGTAGGCCGTATCGGCGGCAAGGTAGTCCGGCTTGAGATCGAAGCACTCTTCAGTCCGTTCGATCATCGTCTTCGCCGCACCAACCTCAGCTTGACGAATGGCTCGGGAAGCCTCGACATCAACGATGATGCCGAGCTTGACATCAATGAGATAATTATCGGCATAGGCAAAGAATGCTGGCCCGCGCATCGCGCCGGTCCATTGCGCGGCCGGATCGGACGGCGACACGAACTTCGGCGTCACATCGCTCGCCGCACCGAATGCGGCATCATCAAGAGTCGCCAGATACTCCCTCGTGGCGCGGCTCGCGGTCTCAGCGAGGCATGTCTTCTTCCATTCGGTGCCCGGGATCGAGCGCTGCTTGTTGGCATCAGCGACAATCAGGCTCGCATCAACCGCAAAGCCCTCACCGCCGACCAAGCATCCGCTTGTCTGCCCTTCGGGCCAGAGAACCGCGGGGCACCGTCTGGCAAAACGACGAACCCCGTTTCTGCGGCAATCGCGGCGAGAAGCCAAACGGACGCCACGACGGTAGGTCCAGATAGTAGGGCGACAAGAATCCAAAGGACATTGAGCCAAGACTGAGTGCCAAAAAGCAACTTCATGGCGTAGCTCCTTCCCTGGTCTTTTCGGATAAGAACACTGTATCACGTCGCTTGCGTCGCGACGGGTTCAGCACTGAGCCATTCTAGCAGGTCCGACAGCTTGGCCATATTGGCTGCGATGCACCGCGCCTCAGGGCGTGTCAGCAATTTGGCGGCTGTCGCCGGCCGGGCTCGCCCTCGAAATAAGATATAGGAAAGCGCCTGACCGTCACAGTCGCGGATGATGAAGCAGGCATCCGCTTTTCTCGACGGTCCGCGGCAGCGGGCCGCGGCGTCGACGGATGTCTGCTCATGGCCCTTCTGCGACCTCGCTTGATGCCCGCTGTTTGGTTGCTAACGGGGGTAAGACGAAGCTCAGACGGGTCAAAATCGACGCTTATGACCCCTCGATAGACACCCCGCCCGGCGAGCCATAGAGTCGTGCTTGTAGGCTTGTGCTGCGCGGGAAGAGCTACATGGCGGAGGAGCGGCTTCAAAGGAGGCTTGCGGCAGTCCTGTCAGCCGATGTGGTCGGGTATTCACGCCTAATGAGCTTGGACGAGGCCGGCACCCTTTCCCGGCTGAACGCCTTGAGGCGTGAGCTGATCGACCCGGCGATTGCCGCGCATTCGGGTCGCATAGTCAAGCTGATGGGAGACGGCGCGCTGGTGGAATTCGCGAGCGCCGTGGACGCCGTCACCTGTGCCATTGAAATTCAGAGACAACTGAGGGGACACGGTGCCGGTAGGACCGAGGCCAATCCGATACAATTCCGGATTGGCATCAACGTTGGCGACGTCATCATCGATGGCGAGGATATTCTTGGCGACGGCGTCAATGTGGCGGCGCGGATTGAAGGCGTCGCCGAACCGGGTGGCATCTCGATTTCCGAGAACGTCTGGCAGCAGGTGCAAGGCAAGGTGGTGGCAAGCTTCGTCGATGCCGGCGAACAGAACTTAAAGAACATCCCCCGGCCGGTTCGCGTCTATCGGGTCGAAGTCGGAACCGGAACCGAAAGTCAGACACCGTCGAAGGCAGGTACAGTGTCGTTGCCGGATACGCCCTCGATAGCAGTGCTGCCATTTCAAAACATGAGCGGGGACGCTGAGCCAGGAGTATTTCGCCGATGGCGTGGTCGAGGACATCATCACTGGGCTCTCTCGAATCCGTTGGCTGTTCGTCATCGCGCGCAATTCGAGCTTCACTTACAAAGGCCAACCGCCCGACATTCGCAAAGTGGGTCGCGAGCTTGGCGTCCGCTATGTGCTCGAAGGAAGTGTGAGAAAGGCAGCAGCTCGCGTGCGGATCACCACCCAACTCATCGAGGCGGAGACCAATAGGCATATTTGGGCCGAGCGCTACGACCGCGCAATCGACGATATTTTTGCGGTGCAGGATGACATAACAATGAGCACCGTCGCGGCCATCGAGCCGAGTTTGCGGCAAGCCGAAATCGAGCGCGTCAAGCGGAAACGGCCTGACAGTCTCGATGCTTACGATCTCGTACTGCGTTCGCTGCCTCAGGTATTCACCTTGATGCCTGACGGAGCGTCGAGAGCCTTGCCACTGCTGGAGCGTGCGCTCGCGCTCGAACCGGACTACGCGACCGCACTTGCCTATGCCGCCTGGTGCCACGAAATCCTATTCGTGCGCGCTGGCTTACGCGAAGAGAACCGACTTTCGATGAGCCGTTACGCTCGCGCCGCCCTGCTTCACGGGCGTGATGACGCGACTGCGCTAACCGTCGCAGGCTTCTGCATAGGTCTAATCGAGCATGATCGCGCGACTGCTTTTAAGGCTTTTGACGCGGCTCTAGCGCTCAGCCCATCGTCGGCGTTCACCTATATGTTCGGCAGCACCCTGTTCGGTTGGGCCGGCGACGCGGATAGAGCCATCAGTTGGGGCGAACGTGCCGTGCGCCTGAGCCCGTTCGATCCGCTCGGTTTCCTTGCATTTGACGGGATTTCGCTCGGCCATTTCATGCGTGGACGGTATGCCGAATTTGCCGACGCCGCGCGCCGGGCGATACAGGTCAATCCCTTGTTCAGCATCAACTTCATGTGTCTGGTAGCAGCGCTTTCTAAGCTTGGGCAAACAGAGGAGGCAAAATCGATTGCGGCGCGACTGCTAGAATTGCAACCTTCGTTCAGCATTAGCCGTCAGTGCGCCGCGGTCGGCGTCGTTCCTCTACTTACAGCGGAATTGACTGAAGCAGTGTGCTCGGTTGGGCTGCCAGCATAGCGTCCTGCCCCGCTCCGTCCTCAGGCTATTCGAAGTCACCACCAACGCTCGCGATGGGTTGATAGCAATTTTGAGTAATGTCGCCTATTGGCCCTTCGCGCCGTTCGGGCGCCGCAGAATAATGTCGGAGATTGAGTGATAAACAGACGTAGTGCGGACGTCGCGTTTCGTAGCGATTGGACCCAAGTCGGACTTGTGGGAGCTCGCGCAGGGAGCTCTGCTACACGGCAGAATGTAACCACATCGAGAAGGTTCTGATTATCCTCTCGCGTGGATGATTGGGTTGGTGGACGAGATAGTAATGATAACCCGGCAAGCTCACGTCGCATGCTTTTACAAGTGTCTGGGCTTTGAGTTCAGGTGCCACGAGCGCGTCGCTGAATAGGCCGATACCTTGTCCCGCGATGACCGCCTCGATTGCGTGCAATTCTTCCCGAAAACTCAGGTGATCCATCTCCTTTAGTTCGGGCACGTCGGGCCATCGCTTCCGCGCAAGGGTAAGCCACCTTTGCCAAGTGGGCGCTTCAAAATCTGATGGCGACCAGTAGCAATGAACCAGAACGTGCTTACGAAGATCGGCTGGCTTCCCGAGATCGGAGGAAAGCAATTTCGGGCTGCATATCGGCCAGAAAGTATCTTTGAGCAGTTTGCTAACGGTGCCATCGGTGGGCGAAGTGCGCGCGTAACGAATTGCGATGTCAGCATCGCCGGCATTGAGGTCGAGAACGCTATCAGTGCCGATCACCTCGAGAGGCGCGTCGGGACGGATCTTTCTCCAGTGTGGCAGCCGTGGGACAAGCCAGCGGCTCGCAAAAGCATTGGTCGTGGTCACGCGGAGCGGTTGCCTGCTGCGATCGCGCTTGATGGCTGCGATCGTCGCGGCGAACACTTCGAGCCCATCGCGGATGACCGGGAAGAGGCGGCTTCCTGCCTCGGTCAGGGCCATCGGCCGCGGCCGTCGACGGAACAGAGGACGCCCACAATACTGTTCCAGCAATTTGATCTGGTGACTGATTGCTGTCGGCGTCACGCCGAGCTCGGCTGCAGCTTTCTTGAAGCTTAGGTGACGGGCAGCAGCCTCGAACGCGCGCAACTCGCTGAGGGGCGGCAGTTTGTGCATTCCTTCAATATAGATGAGATTATCTCATCGTAAACCTGAATTCTTCGAGTTTGCTTCCGTTAAAGAGAAGCCGGAGAAATCGGCAGCTTCGCAAACGAGGAGCAAGCCATGACATCCGTTTCTTCCATTGCCGATGCCATCGTCGATCTTGCCACGAGCTTCTCGGGCGAACTCCTGACGCCTCGCGACGCCGGGTATGAAGAGGCCCGGAGAGTTCACAATGGGCTGGTGAACAAGCGACCAGCGCTGATCGCCAGATGTCGGGGGGTCGCGGACGTGGCGGATGCCGTCAGACTGGCACGCAAGCTGGGACTTGAAGTGGCGGTTCGGGGCGGCGGTCACAACGTAGCAGGCCGGGCGACCATCGATGGCGGGTTAATGATCGATTTGGCGTCGATGAAGGGCATTCACGTTAATCCCAAAAGCCAAACCGCACGTGCAGAGGGAGGCGTCACCTGGGGAGAACTCAATCGCGAGACGCAATTGCACGGTCTCGCTGTGACCGGCGGGGTCGTTTCAACAACGGGAATCGCAGGTCTCACCCTCGGCGGAGGCCTCGGCTGGTTGATGGGAAAATATGGGCTCGCGCTGGACAACCTGCGCTCAATCGAACTTGTCACCAGCGAGGGCAAGGTGCTGCGGGCGAGCAAAAACGAAGAGCCAGACCTCTTCTGGGCCGTTCGTGGTGGCGGCGGAAACTTCGGTGTAGTGACTTCCTTTGAATATCAGCTTCATCCCGTCGGACCCACGGTGACCGGCGGCCTGATCGCGCACCCGTTTGACCGGGCACGTGACCTGCTAAAGTTCTTTCGCAAATGCACAGCTTCTCTGCCCGATGAGCAATCGATCGTCGGCGGGCTTGTGCATGCGCCAGATGGGTCGGGCACAAAGCTCAGCGCCATGGTGACGTGTCACTGTGGCTCGCTTGAGGCTGGCGAAAAAGCGGTAACGCCCCTCAAGCGATTTGGGACTTCAGTTGTCGATACCGTAGGTTCGATACCATACTGTCAGCTCAACAGCATGCTCGACGCCGCCTACCCGAAGGGGGCACTCAACTATTGGAAGTCCAACTTCCTTACCCAGTTGAGTGATGATGCCATCGAAACGATGATCGACTGCTTTGCAGAGTGCCCCACCCCCATGGGCCAGCTTCTACTCGAGCACGTTCACGGCGCTGCTGCCCGAGTGAGCATCAGTGACACGGCATTTCCGCATCGTTCAGAGGGCTACAACTTCCTCATCCTGTGCGAATGGATTAATGAAGCGGATAACGATCGGTGCATTGCTTGGACGCGCAAAACATTCACGCAGATGCAACCGTTTTTCGCCCCTGCTCGCTACGTGAACTATCTCGGCGATGACGAGTCGGGTGAGCCTATCGCTGCCGCATATGGCCCAAACTATCGCCGACTGGAGAAAGTAAAGGCGAAGTACGATCCAGAAAATTTCTTCCGCATGAATCAGAACATTCGGCCTTTGGCCTAAATTGGATCGCTCATGCCCGTCGTTCACCGACATTCACACGACGAAGTGCCTCCTTATACCCCGATGTGGAGGTCGCATGGGTCCATGGCCGAACAGCGCATCAAGCGACGACTCGCTGCGATCATGGCAGCCGACGTGGCCGGCTATAGCCGCCTCATGGGTCACAACGAGGCCGGAACGCTTGCCCAACTCAAGGAATGCCGAACCGAGGTCATCGACCCTAACCTCGCCCGCTATGATGGTCGGATCGTCAAAGTTATGGGTGATGGCCTGTTGGTTGAGTTCTCAAGTGCGGTCGACGCGGTCCAATCGGCCCTCGACCTCCAGACGGCTATGGCCAAACGGAATGATGATGTGCCCGCTACAAATCGGATGATGTTCCGTGTCGGCGTGCATTTGGGCGACGTCATTGTTGAGGGTGATGACATTTACGGTGACGGCGTCAACATTGCGGCTCGGCTCGAAGGACTGTCGCAGCCTGGCAGCATCTGCATCTCGGCTGACGTCTATCGGCAAGTTCGCGGAAAGATCGACGCCAACTTTGATGATCTGGGTGCTCAGCAGGTCAAGAACATCGTTGAGCCGGTGCGGGCTTATCGGGTTAGTCTTGACTCGAGGATGCAAGTTGCGAGGTCTGCTGATCTTGGCGCAGTGGCTTCTCAAAAACGAGCGCTCGCAGTCCTGCCGTTTGTCAACATGTCTGGGGATGTCGAGCAGGAATACTTTGCGGATGGAATAACCGAGGACATCATCACATCGCTTTCCAAGCTCTCGCAGCTGACAGTCATCGCTCGCAACTCCAGCTTCACGTACAAGGGCCGGGCGGTAAGAGTTCAGCAGGTTGCCCAGGAGTTGGGGGTCAGGTACGTAATTGAAGGTAGTGTGCGCAAGGCCTCCAACCGAGTTCGGATTACCGCGCAATTGATCGAGTGCGCCAGCGGCGGCCACCTCTGGGCAGATCATTACGACAGGGAACTGACTGACATCTTCGCCATTCAGGATGAAGTGACCGCCGACATCGTCGGTGTAATGGCGCTGACGTTAACCACGGACGAGGAGTGGCGCCTTGTCAGAAAGGGCACGAGTAATCTTGAGGCTTACGATTGCCTATTACGGGCCCGCGAGCAATGGTGGCGGCTTACACGAGAAGGAACGAAAAACGCCGAGACCATGCTCGAGTGCGCGATCACGCTCGATCCCGATTTTTCAACGCCCTATGCCTGGCTGTCCTACGTCCGCGTGCAAGAGTACATCAACGAGTGGCGCAGCGAGTCCGAAGAGCTTCTCCATCAGTCCCGCGACTTGGCCGAAAAGGCGGTCGCGTTGAACCAGACCGATCCGGATGCTCATAACGCCTTAGCATGTGCTCATTTATGGCTGCGGCAGCACGACAAAGCTATCGTGGAATATAAACGCACGATCGCGCTCGACCCAAACAACACGCGTGCGTATGTCGAGATCGGCTGGGTACTACACTATGCGGGAAGGTCCGCCGAAGCTCTAGAACCGATCACACGCGGTATGCGGCTCGATCCACAATACCCTGACGCCTATTTGCATATTCTGGCGCAGGCTTATTTCCACCTGGATCGATTTGAAGAGGCCGCCGGCCTGCTCAAAAGACGGATCATCCGCAAGCCCGACACCGATATCTCGCGTGTTCTCCTCGCTGCGACTTATGGTTATCTCGGACGTGTTGAGGAGGCCAAGACACAATGGGCCGACGCGCTCGCAGTAAACCCCAATTTCTCGCTGGAGCAACGCAGGCGGGTGCTTCCGTACCGGGATCCCGCGGATTTTGAGCGAGTTGTCGAAGGCTTGCAAAAGGCAGGTATACCGGCGTGACTTGCACTAACGCGTGGTGAATTACAGCCGCGTCGCCTGGGAGCTTGGTGATAACCTCTTATCGACGTCGCTTATTGGCCCAGGCTGTGTGAAAAGTCGCACGGATGCTATGATTTTTTTTTAAATCGGCAGGCGGGAGCGACGGATGTCAGGCTTTGTGGAAGGGATTGACCGAAGCCAACGCACACTTTTCCCTGCCATGCTTGACGATTACGTGGCCGAGGACAATCCGGTTCGTGCGGTTGACGCGTTCGTTGAAGGTCTTGATCTTGATAAGCTTGGCTTTGGTCGGGTTGAGCCGCTGGAAAAAGGGCGGCCCAGCTACCATGCGGCGACACTGCTCAAGATATATATTTATGGCTATCTCAATCGCGTTCCGTCGAGCCGACGGCTTGAGCGTGAATGCCAGCGTAATATCGAGCTGGTCTGGCTGACCGGCCAATTGGCGCCGGACTTCAAGACCATTGCGGATTTCCGCAAGGACAACGGCAAGGCCATTCGTGAGGTCTGCCGTACCTTCGTGGCGCTGTGCCGCGAGCTTGATTTGCTGAGCGTGGCGAGCGTCGCCATTGATGGTTCCAAATTCAAGGCGGTCAATGCGCGCGATAAGAACTTCACCAAGGCCAAGATGAAACGGCGCCTTGAGCGGATCGAGGAGAGCATTGAGCGCTACATGGCGCAATTGGAGACCGCCGACCGCCGAGGTGATGCGGTGCCGGAGGCAAAGGTTGTGCGGCTCAAGGACAAAATCGTGAAACTGAAGGAAGAGGTCGCGCGGCTCAGTACGATCAATGCCGAGATGATGAAGAGCGAAGACAAGCAAATCTCGCTGACTGATCAGGATGCGCGTTCGATGGCGACGAGCGGCAAAGACACTGGAATCGTTGGCTACAATGTGCAAGCCGCAGTCGATACCAGGAACCATCTCATTGTGGCTCACGAGGTGACGAACGTCGGCACGGACCGCCATCAACTGTCGAATATGGCGGAGCAGGCACGAACCGAGATGGGCGTTGAGACGCTCGATGCTGTGGCTGATCGCGGCTACTACGCGGGCGAGGAGATTCGCGCCTGCGAGGAGGCGGGCATCACCGTCACGCTGCCAAAGCCTATGACCTCGAACTCAAAGGCGGCAGGGCGCTTCGGCAAGCAGGACTTCCGCTACGTGGCAGCGGAGGACGCTTACGTTTGTCCTTCCGGCCAAAGGCTTGCATACTCCTTCACGACCAAGGACAAAGATTTGGTCTTGCGTCGCTACCGGACCAACGCCTGTCAGAGTTGCGCTATCAAGGGTAGCTGCACCACCGGCAAGGAACGACTGATCTCCCGATGGGAGCACGAAGCCGTGCTTGAGACTGTGCAGGCACGTCTCGATCATCATCCAGAAAAAATGACAATGCGTCGTCAGACGGCAGAACATCCGTTCGGCACTATCAAGTGCTGGATGGGAGCAACGCACTTTCTCATGAAACGGCTTCCGAGAGTAGCAACCGAGATGGCGCTCAATGTGCTCGCCTACAACATGAAGCGCGTGATGGCGATCATCGGCGTGGTCAGATTGATCGAGGTCTTGGCAGTTGAGCCAAGACCTGCGTGACGAAATAAACCCCTGCAGTATGCCTCAGGGTGCATCTCGGGCGGTCAGGGAGCTGATTCTACGCGGATTGGCGTTCCGGGATTACAAAACCCACTGTCGCGCTAAAGATTGGCGCTGATACGGAGCCATTTTCACACAGCCTGGGCCCAAAGCGTCGGTTCGCTGCGTCGCAGTCATACGTCCGGAGTCGGGGGTGAAGCCGACATGCCGACGTCGCTCAAACGACGCGATTGACCCATCTGAGACATCGCGTGCTCCTTGTCTGGGCGCCCCTGGCCGGCTTCGCTGGCGGGGCAGGAGCACGGCCGGACCATTCCATTAGCGGACAATCCGTTGTCGAAGGGGCGGCTTATAGCTTCGGGGCGAATATTGATAAGCTCTGCACCCCAGCGGCTGCCGGGCACCTTGATCGCAAGGCGGCCCGCATCGCTCGATCCCTGGGCCGAAATGCAAGAAGAGGGAGTCTCAAATGAAGATCTTCGTCGCAGTCTGGGCATTCGTTGGCCTCTTTCTGACGGGGACTGTAGCAACGGCCCAGCCCGCCAAACCGACCATCGTTCTTGTGCATGGTGCGTTCGCCGACTCCTCGAGTTGGTATGGCGTCATCGCAATCCTTGAGAGAGACGGTTATTCGGTTGTCGCGGCAGCCAATCCGCTGCGTAGCGTAAAGGGCGACGCCGACACCAAGCGCGCCCTTCTCGCCAGCATCAACACGCCGGTCGTGCTGGTCGGGCATTCCTATGGCGGCATGGTGATTAGCAACGCGGCGAACGGTCAGGCGAATGTGAAAGCGCTTGTCTATGTCGCAGCCTTTGCGCCCGAGGCCGGAGAAAACGCTGGCGGCCTCAATAGCAAGTTTCCGGGCAGCTTGGTTGGCCCCGCACTCGCCCCGCCGGTGCCGCTACCCGGTGGCGGCCACGACCTCTATGTTCAGCAGGAAAAATTCCACGATGCGTTCGCACCGGACGTGCCCGCGGACGCCGCGAGACTAGCGGCGGCGGCGCAGAGGCCCGTCACGGACATCGCATTCAGTGAACCTGCAACCGAGCCGGCCTGGAAGACCATACCGTCATGGTTCGTGTACGGCGATCGCGACACCGCGATTCCACCGAAGTTGCATGCCTTCATGGCCGAGCGCGCGCGCCCGCGCGCGACCTCAGTCGTTGAGGGAGCTTCACATGTCGTGATGATCTCGCATTCCGAGGCGGTGGCTAAAGTCATCGAAGACGCGGCAACCGCCCGCTAAGTGCGAGAATGTCTTCCGACAGAGAAGGATCTCATCGGATGCCACTGAGGCCACCCCTCGTTTAATGTGGTTCAATTTCGCGCACTTATTTTCCGTGTCGCTGCTTCCGCTTTCCACTGCTTGGATGGCCGTGAGCGAATTGGCGCCGCAGCATGTTGCCTTTTATGCTGCAGTCTTCTTCCTGGTGAACGTAACTTACATAGCTTTGATCTGGGAGCTTATAGAGCGGACCCCTGTCAAAGAAGTCTCACCGAAGGAGCGCAGGATCATGCGCTTCCGGTCGATTACGACCTTACCGACCATCGAGTACCGATGAATGAACAGATGTGATCTGCCTTGCGCAATGCTGGCCGCCTTGCTCATGTTGGTTTCCATTCCGGGTGCAGCCTACGCCGGGTCGCTGGAAGACGCAGAGAAAGCCGTTAGGAAAGGCGATTACGCAACGGCAATTTCGATTTATCGCTCCCTTGCGGAAAAAGGGGATGTCAGCGCGCAGATGCGACTTGGTTTTTTCTATGAGAGTGGTGCTGGCCTAAAGCGAGACTGGGTGGAATCTGCAAAGTGGTTCAGCAAGGCTGCAGACGCGGGAGACGAAAATGCCGTTTTTGTTCTTAGTTTTCTAGGTCGGTATTGGCGGCATCGGGAAGGTGCCAGTGCACCGCCGACTATCTACGAACTGGTTGAAAAGGTAGCCAAATCGGGCTTTGCCGTTGCTCAGTTTTCCCTAGGGGTGATGAATTACCCGATTGGCGATCCGTCTTTCGACGCAGCAAAGGGAAATCCTGCCCAGGCTCTTGTTTGGTATCGCCGCGCGGCCGAGCAGGGAGATATCGGTGCTCAGGTTGCTCTTGGATTGGCCTATGCCCAGGGGATTGGCGTTGTTCAAGACTATATTGAGGCTGATAAATGGTTCAACATCGCGGCATCTTGGGCCAAGTCCGCGGACGAGCTGGCCGATATTGCTACCCACCACCATAAACTCGCGCATGTGATGACCTCCTCTCAACTTGCCGAAGCACAGAAACTGGCGCGCGAGTGGAGGGCTAAGCCGGAACGGTAATTTTCGATGGCACCTGGCGCGACAGGCTATCGCACCGGGCTCTCTAAACGCGCGGTGATCCGATGCAGTCGTTCGAAATGCTCTCGCCAACGGATGTGTGTCTATGCGTTCAGACGATTTCTGATGGCAGATGGCGAGCGGCGCGCCCGTCCCGCGCCTCTGTGGCGCATTTGGCAACGTCGCGACTGACCAATGTCGCTGTAGAAGGGGCGCCAGCCCGTCCTGCGGTGCGCCCGCCGCTTGCGGTTTAGGCTCGGCTTGGGCTTCGCCATCCCCCTAAGCGTGGGCACCATGGTGCGATCGACGATGTAGGGGCCCAGAGCAGTTCCCGTCATCAGCACCGTCCAAAGCCAGAATAATTCTTGCGAGTGCCTAATGTGACGGCTTCGACAAGGACAGTGGCGTGAATAGATAAGATCGTCAGCCTCTGGACGGTCTACTTGTAGTAGCCAACGCCGCATCCAAGATCGCCCACCCTAGTAACGAAACTCACTTTCGGAGCGAACGTGGCGTCGTCGCCCGGCTTTAAAGACAAGTATCTGACCTCAGTAATTTCACCTTCCGGCTTCTGCGCCGCGGTGTAGACGTCCAGGCCAAGTCCCTTGGTGGCGCCCTTAAGGGTCCCGCGGTCCAGCCCAAGCAATCCCTTTGTGTTAGGGTTGCCAACGGCAACGATCTCCCCGTCGCTGATATTGAAGCAAAATGGATAGAGGTCGCGGTCTCGGAATCCACCTTCTCCTTTGTTGAACATAGCGAGCGCTTCGGTCTTATCCGCTTTCACGGCGGCGACCACCTTGTCGAGCAAAGCCCTAGCCTCTTGGGCCGTGCCGTGGCTTTCCTGCGCGACTGCAGCGGCCGAGAGCGTGAGTGCTGAAGCCGCTACCACGCCCATCATGAGCCCGCGAATCATTGGTCCTCTCCCTGGTTGTTTTGGGCGCCGCAAGTACCTCGCAGAATTACTGGCGGACGCCGATTATGAATGACCTGGCGGACGCAAATCTGGCCGGAACAAGCGGAACACCTTGACCGAAATTATCGGACGCAGTGGCTTGGGCAAGAAATTCTGGAACATCAAGGTGAAAAAATGTCGCGTGAAAGCCGCCGCGAATAAGCACGAATGCCGGTCCGCCAACCCACGGCGCGGCCCGCATCCCGGACGTGGGTAATAAGGTGCGTCCGATGCGAGACTTGCCGCAGGTGAGGTCGGCTAACGGCCCATCGCGTCGTTTCGATGGGTGCAACAACTTGTCGGCTTTAGGGGCAAAGCAAACTCTGGTAAGTCGTCCGCCCGAAAGTCTTCATGAGTTCGCATGCTAATTGCGCGATTTGAGCAGGTCGCGGCCGATGATGAGCTTCTGCACTTCGGTCGCGCCTTCGTAGATGCGGAGCGGCCGGATCTCGCGGTAAAGATGCTCGACTACCGAGCCGGTGCTGACGCCGAGTCCGCCGAAGATCTGCACGGCGCGATCGATCACGCGCTGCGCGCCTTCGGTTGCCGTCATCTTGGCCATGGCGGCTTCGCGCGTGGTTGACACGCCTTCAACGTCGCGCATCCAGGCGGCGCGGTAGGTCAGAAGCGCGGCGGCATCGATCTCGGTCACCATGTCGGCAAGCGCGGCCTGCGTCAACTGAAAGTCCGCCAGCGTCTGGCCGAACATCTTGCGGGTTTTTGCCCGTTCCAAAGCCTCGTCGAGTGCGCGGCGCGCGAAGCCGAGCGCTGCGGCCGCCACCGACGCACGGAAGATGTCGAGATTGCGCATCGCGATCTTGAAGCCCTCGCCCGGCGCTCCGATCAACTGCGAAACCGGAACGCGGCAACCACGGAAGCGCAAACGCGCCAGCGGATGCGGCGCGGTCACTTCCAAGCGTTCGGCGATCTCAAAACCCGGCACGCCGGCATCGATCACAAAAGCCGAGATGCCGCGCGCGCCCGGCGCTTCGCCGGTGCGAGCGAACACAGTGTAGAAATCGGCGATGCCGCCGTTGGATATCCAGGTCTTCTCGCCGTCGAGCACATAGTCGTCGCGCTCGCGGTGCGCCGCCATGGCCATGGCGCCGACGTCGGACCCGGCTTCCGGCTCGGTGAGCGCGAAAGCGGCGATGGCGCGGCCGGAGCCCACTCGCGGCAGATAGCGTTTCTTCAGTTCCTCGGTGCCGGCGAGCGAGATCGGACCGCTGCCCAGCCCTTGCATGATGAAGGCGAAGTCGGCCAACCCGGAATGGCGCGCCAACGTTTCGCGCGCGATCACGAGATAACGGGACTGCAACGGGTCATGGGCGCCGCCGAAACCGGCCGGCACGCATTGCCGCAGCCATCCGGCCTCGCCCAGCGCATGGACCCACCGGCGGCAGGTCGCATCGACGTCGCCGTGGGCGGAATCCCCATGCTCGACTTCGGCCACTTTCGCGCCTGCCCATTCGTCCAATTCATCGGCAAAAGCGCGGTGCTGCGCGTCAAAAAAAGGAATGCGCAGATGCGCGGTCCGGCTCATGATGTTCTTTCTCCCGGTCGAACGATGTAAACCTTCAGCACGGAATTGCCAGCCAATGCAAACGGCGAAAACGGAACTGAGAGCAGCCAGATGCCGCGTGTGATGCCGCCGAAGCGCGATCCGCGCTACCCGGATTTTCCGACCATCGTTCACGCGCTCGCCTATGCGGCCGAGCATCGCGGCCACGCGCCGGCGCTGGCCTGCCTCGATCGGGAGGTTACCTACGCTCAGTACGCGCAAGCCGTCGCCGCCCTGGCGCGCCGATTTGGCGAGTTCGGCGTTGCCGGCGAGCGGATCGCTTATCTGATGCGCAACAGTCTCGAGATGGCGATTGCGCTCCATGCCGGCATGGCCGCGCGCTCGCAAGTGGCGCCGCTCAATCCGACCTATACCGATCGCGAGATCGAGCCGTTGGTGCGCGATGTCGATCCGCGTTTGATTGTTTGCGATCTCGAATTCGCCGAGCGCGCGCGGCAGCTCGCGCAACTCGCCGGCGGCGCCAAAGTGATCGTCATCGGAGCGGGTGAAATTACGCTCGATCGGCTTCTGTCAGAACCCGCCGCGCCGCTCCCCTTGCCGGAGCCGGACGATCTTTGCGCGCTGTTCTTCACCGGCGGCACGACCGGATTGCCGAAAGGCGCCGAGCACCGCCACAGGAATCTGATGGCTTTCTGTTACGGCGTCGCGGCATTGTGGCCGCTGCCGCTCGACGGCGAACACATTCTCAATGTGGCGCCGCTGTTCCACATCTGGGGCTTTTGCTACACGCTGATTTTTCCGGTCTATCTGCGCGCGTTCATGGTTCTCCTCCCGGCCTACAAGCCGGCTGTCGTGCTTGAGGAATTTCAGAAGCGCAGCATCACGACGTTCGCCGGCGGACCGTCGGCGCTCTATATGGGCCTTCGCGCCAACGAAAATTTTTCCAAGACCGATTTTTCCAGTTTGCGGGTTTGCCTTTCCGGCGGCGCCGCCTGCCCGGTGGAACTCATTCAGTCCTGGGAGAGTGCGACCGGCTCGGTCCTGCTGGAAGGCTGGGGCATGTCGGAAGGCGCACCGATCCATCAGAATCCGCTGCACGGCGCGCGCAAGATCGGCTCGGTCGGCGTCGCGGCTGCCGGCTACGAAGCCGAGGTGGTCGATCTGGAAACCGGGACGCGGGTCATGCCGACCGGCGAACGCGGCGAAATTCGCGTTCGCGGGCCGCAATTCACATCGGGCTATCGCAATCGGCCGGACGAAAACGCCAGGCAAATTCGCGACGGCTGGCTCTATACCGGCGACATCGGATATTACGACGAGGACGGCTATATGTTCCTCGTCGATCGCAAGAAGGAGATGATCATCGTCGGCGGCTATAACGTCTATCCGCGCGAGATCGACGAGCTTCTGTTCAAGCATCCGGCCATCCAGGAAGCCGCCACGGTCGGCGTGCCGGACTCGTTCAGCGGCGAAGCCGTGAAGGTATTTGTCGTGCGCAAGGGAGGCGCCAGCCTCTCCGCCGATGAGTTGCTCGACTACTGCAAGCAAAATCTCGTCAAGTATAAATGGCCGAAGCACATCGCATTCCTTGATGCGCTGCCGCGCACGGGCGTCGGCAAGATCGATAAACGCGCGCTCAGAGCATGATCGCGAAAAGCCCTGCCCCGGACTTGATCCGGGGTGGGACCCGGTTTTCGGAAAAGATCATGCGCAAAACGAAATGGCCGCCGCCGCGGTACGCCCTCATAACCATGCCGGCGGCAAATCGTTGCATTTTCCGCGACTTGCGGCAGACTGGATCGTCATTCCCGGGGCGCGGCTGCAAGCCGCGAGCCCGGAATCCATAACCCCAGGTGCGGCAGTCCGAATTCGGAGCGTCGTCTGCAGCAATTGTGGCTATGGATCCCGGGCCCCTCGCTTCGCTAGGCCCCGGAATGACACTATTGGCGAGCGCGCGTTGTAAGGGGTAGCGTCATGAAAGTACTCATCGCCGGCGGCGGCGTCGGTGGGCTCGTGACCGGGCTGATGCTGCATGCGCGCGGGATCGATTGCGAGATTTTCGAGCAATCGGACGCGATCCGCGAGCTTGGCGTTGGCATCAACACGCTCCCGCATGCGATCAAAGAGCTTGCCGACCTCGGCCTGTTCGACCGGCTCGATGCCGTTGCGATCCGCACCTACGAGCTCATCTATTCCAATCGCTTCGGCCAGGAGATCTGGCGCGAGCCGCGCGGTCTCGATGCCGGCTACGAGATTCCGCAATTCTCGATCCATCGCGGCCGGCTACAGAACGTCATCTACCAGGCGGCGCGCGCCCGCTTGGGTGAATCGCGCATTCATCTGAACTGCCGACTCGGCTCCTTCACTCAGGACGATAGCGGCGTTACCGGTTATTTCTTCGACCGCGGCGGCAGCCACCGCCACACCGCGCGCGGCGATATTCTGATCGGCGCCGACGGCATCCATTCGGTGGTGCGCGAGAAGCTGTTTCCCAATGAAGGGCCGCCGCGCTGGAACGGACTCATGCTGTGGCGCGGCGCCACCGACTGGCCGGCGTTCTTGACCGGGCGCTCGATGGTGGTCGCCGGCGGGCTTGCCGCCAAGCTCGTGATTTATCCGATCGCGGAAGGCTCGCGGCCCGACAAGAGGCTGACCAACTGGGCGGTGATCGGCCGCGTCGGCGACGCGTCGATGCCGGTGCCGCAAAAGCAGGATTGGTCGCGCCCCGGCCGCTTCGAAGATTTGATGCCGCATGTGCAGCGCTTCCGCATCCCGTTTGTCGACGGGCGCGCGCTCATAGAGGCAACCAACGAGTTCTGGGAATATCCGATGTGCGATCGCGATCCGTTGCCGCGCTGGAGCCACGGCCGGGTCACGTTGCTCGGCGACGCCGCGCATCCGATGTATCCGGTCGGCTCGAACGGCGCCTCGCAGGCCATTCTCGACGCCCGCTTCCTCGCCGACCGGCTCAAGGACGCCGAGCACCCGGTGCATGCGCTATGGCTCTACGAACAAACGCGGCTGCCGGTTACCGCCGAGATCGTGCAGAGCAATCGCCGCGGCGGCCCCGAGGGCGTCATCGATGCGGTCGAAGAGCGCGCGCCCGACGGCTTCTCCAACATCGAAGATGTGCTGTCGTTCGAGCAGCGCAAGGCGATCGTGCGCGGTTACGCTTCCAAGGCCGGATTCACCCGCGAACAGGTCAACAAGGCGGCGTAGTTTATTTCATCATTCCCCGCTTCGCTTCGCGGTGGAGGAGAAAGTGATTACTCCGGCGGCGGAAGGAAGATGACTTCGTGCTTGGCCGAGAGCGCCACCACGTCCGGCGGATGCTGCTCCTTCATGCCGTGGATGGCCCAGAACAGATCATAGAGTTTGCGGGTCGGCGTCACCCAGAAGAAGCATTTCACGGTCTGGTCGGTCTTGTTGAAGATGCCGTGCGCCATGTTCATCGGCAGCCGGATCAGATCGCCGGTGGTCGCGACAAATTCACGCCCCTCGAGCACCAGGTCGAACCGGCCGTCAAGCATGTAGATGAATTCGTCCTGGGTCGGATGGATGTGGGGAGGCACGAAGGTGCCGGGCGGAAACGTGGCGTGCCAGGAAAAGGAGTTTTCGCTAAGCTGCTTCGGCACATAGGTCTGGCCGAGAATATTCCAGGAAATGCCGTCAATGCCCGTCCCCGCTTTCGTGATCCCTGGCGTCATTGCGTAAGTCATCGCAGCGTTACTCCCCTTCAGGTGATGGCATTCAAGCATGCGTCCGCGACAGCATGATCCCGAAAAGTGGAAACCGGCTTTCGGACAAGATCATGCTCAAAACGAATAATCCAGGCGGTAATCCGATTCAATCGGACACGGCCCAGAGCGCCAATGTCCGCTTCCGCGATCAGCCAATAGCGTAAATTTGCGCCCACCATTGCCGTTATTATTGTCGCGCGCCCCGCTTCACAAAGCCAGTATTTTAACCTTAAAGTATCTGCCAAGTGCTTGAAAGCAAGTGCTTGGAGCCAAGTGCTTGGAGCCAAGTGCCTGGAGCCAGGCGCTTGGGACCCGGTCCTTGGGGCATCGCAAACGATCGCCCGCCCCGTCAGGAGATTGGACATGATCAAACGCACGTCGCTGGTGGCCATTGCGGCCGTGTTCGCAGCATGGGCATCGGCCGCTCAGGCCGAGGACAATCTTAAAGTCGGCATCATCGCCACTCTGTCCGGTCCGCCGGCGGTGCTCGGCCAGCAATTGCGCAACGGCTTCCAGCTCGCGGTGAAGGATCTGGGCGGCAAGCTTGGCGGTCGCGAGGCGGAGATCTTCGTCGCCGACGACGAGCTCAAGCCCGATGTCGCCGTGACCAAAGTGAAGTCGCTCATCGATCGCGACAAGGTCGACTTCGTGGTCGGGCCGATCTTCTCCAACATTCTCGGCGCCATCGCCAAGCCCGTAACCGAGGCAGGCGTGATCCTGATCAGTCCCAACGCCGGCACCTCGACCTTCGCCGGCAAGGAGTGCAACCCGAACCTGTTTGTCACCTCTTATCAGAACGATCAGGTGCACGAAGTCCTGGGCCAATACGCGCAGGATTCCGGATATAAGAAAGTCATCATCATCGTCCCGAACTATCAGGCCGGCAAAGACGCCGCCGCGGGCTTCAAGCACAAATTCAGCGGCGAGATCGCCGACGAAATCTATGTGCCGCTCGGCCAGCCCGACTATTCGGCCGAACTCTCGCGCATCGCCGCGGCGAGCCCCGATGCGATCTTTGCCTTCCTGCCGGGCGGCATGGGCGTGAATTTCGTCAAGCAATTCCGGCAATCCGGCCTTGCCGACAAGATCCCCTTCCTGTCGGCATTCACGGTCGACGAGTCGACGCTGCCGGCGCAGCAGGATGCCGCGCTCGGCATGCTCGCCGGCTCCGACTGGGCGCCCAATCTCGACAACCCGCAGAACAAGGCGTTTGTCGACGAGTATGTGAAGGAATACAACGCCGTGCCGGCGACCTACGCGTTTCAGGCCTATGACGCGGCGATGCTGATCGACAGCGCGGTGCGCGCGGTCAAAGGCAACCTCGCCGACAAGGATGCACTGCGCGCGGCGCTCAAGAAAGCCGATTTCAAATCGCTGCGCGGCGCCTTCAAGTTCAACAACAATCACTATCCGATTCAGGACTTCTATCTGACCAAGGTCGCCAAGCGGCCGGACGGCAAATACCAGACCGAGATCGTCAAGAAGGTGTTCTCGGACTATGGCAACTCCTACGCCAAAGACTGCACGATGAAGTGATAGGTGCGCCGATACCCCGAATTTGGGCAGTCTGAAATTGACGATACGCAAAATGTGATCCGTCACCCTGAGGCGGCCGCGAAGCGGCCCTCGAAGGGCGACGGCCCGGGCCGTGCATCCTTCGAGGCTCGCTTCGCTCGCACCTCAGGATGACGGATCACATGCAGCGCCATGTGGCATTGGGTACCATGTCCACCACGCTCTTTCTGGTCCAGATCCTCAACGGCTTGCAGCTTGGCGTTCTTTTGTTCCTGATCGCGGCCGGCTTGACGCTGGTCTTCGGCGTCATGGATTTCATCAACCTGGCGCATGGCGTGCAGTACATGCTCGGCGCTTATCTCGCCGTGGCCTTCTACGGATTGGTCGGCAATTTCCTCTTTGCGCTGGTGCTGGCGCTCGCCGCCTCGCTTGCCTTCGGCTTGCTGCTGGAATTTCTGGTCTTCCGCCACCTCTACGACCGCGATCATCTCGATCAGGTGATCGCCACCTTCGGCATCATCCTGTTTCTCAATCACGCGGTGCGGGTGGTGTGGGGGGCGGCGCCGTTGACGCTGCCGGTGCCGGAAGTCTTCACCGGCTCCATCGTGCTGATGAGCGGCCTGCTCTATCCGGTCTGGCGCCTGGTCATCATCGCCTCTGGCCTTACGATCGCCGCCGGCCTCTATGTGCTCGTGACCTATACCCGCATCGGCATGCTGGTGCGCGCCGGCGCCACCAATGCGCGGATAGTGTCGGCGCTCGGCGTCAATATCGAGCGGCTGTTCATGATCGTGTTCGGCTTCGGCACCATGCTCGCCGGCTTCGCCGGCATCATGATTGCGCCGATCATCTCGGTCGAGCCGGGCATGGGCGACAATATCCTGATCCTGGCCTTTGTGGTCATCGTGATCGGCGGTATCGGCTCGATCCGCGGCGCGTTCATTGCGGCGCTCCTGATCGGGCTTGTCGACACGCTCGGCCGCTCGTTCTCGGTCGATATCCTCCGCCTGATGATGGGCCCCTCACCCGCGCGCATGGCCGGCCCGGCCATCGCCTCGATGCTGATCTACGTCCTGATGGCGGTCGTGTTGTATGTGCGGCCCACCGGCCTGTTTCCAGCGCGAGGCCGCTGACATGAGCGGCGTCACACTCGCTGCACCAAAGCCAAAGCACGCCGTCGCCGTGAGGCGCGACATCATACTGCCCGCGCTGATCTTTGCGATTTTCGCGCTGTTGCCCGCGTTCGCTGCGCTCACCGCCAGGCAATATCTGGTCGATGTCGGCGCGCGCATGATGGTATTCGCGGTCGCCGCCGTCGCACTCGATCTTCTGGTCGGCTATGTGGGCCTGATTTCATTCGGTCACGCGGCATTCATCGGGCTCGGCGCCTACGCGGTCGGCATCCTGGCGGCGCACGGCATCGGCGAAGGGCTCATTGCCTTGCCGGCCGCCATTGCGGTCTCGATGCTGTTTGCCTGGGCGACCGGCATTGTCTGTCTGCGCACCCGCGGCGCCTACTTCATCATGATCACGCTTGCGTTCGGGCAAATGGTCTATTTCATCGCCACGTCGCTTGCGCCCTACGGCGGCGACAACGGGCTGACCATTGCGGCGCGCAGCACCATTGCGGGCTGGCCGCTCATCAAAAGCGACCGCGCTTTCTACTACTTCACCTTGCTCTGCCTGCTGGCGACCTATTTGTTCTGCCGCGCGCTGGTCGGCTCGCGCTTCGGCCGCGTACTGCGTGGCGGCAAGGAGAACGCCATCCGCATGGCCACGATCGGCTTCAATGTGCGGCGTTTCCAGCTCGTCGCCTATGTGATCGCCGGCGGGCTCGGCGGATTTTCCGGCTTCTTGCTCGCGAACCTGACCGAGTTCGTGGCGCCCGCTTACATGTCGTGGCAGCAATCTGGCGAACTGATCGTCATGGTGATCCTCGGCGGCGTCGGCACGCTCGACGGCGCGCTGCTCGGCAGTGCCGCCTATCTGATCGCGGAAGAATGGCTGTCGGGCATCACCGAGAACTGGAAGGTCATTTTCGGTCCCATTCTGGTGCTGGTCGTTTTGTTCGCGCGCGGCGGACTGATCGGGCTCGGCTCCTGGCTGCGGCGGCGGTTTGCCTAATGCTTGAGCGCGCCTCATCCGATCCGGTGTTGCGGCTCGAAGGTCTGCGCAAGAACTTCGGCAGCTTGACCGTGACCGACGACGTGACGCTCGATGTCATGCCGGGCGAGATGCACGCCATCATCGGGCCAAACGGCGCCGGCAAGACCACGCTGATCAACCAGATTTCCGGAATCATTCCGCCAGACGGCGGCCGCATCGTGTTCGGCGGCAACGATGTGACCGCATTGCCCCCCGACGCGCGCGCGCTCGGCGGGCTGGCGCGCAGCTTTCAGATCACCTCTATCCTTCCAGGATTTTCGGTTCTGGAAAATGTCGCGCTGGCCGTGCAGGCGCGCGACGGTTCGAGCTTCCGCTTCTTCGGCCGTGCCGCCGACGAGACGGCGCTCAACGAAGCCGCCATGGCCGCGCTCGCACAGGCCGGCATCGCCGAGCGCGCGCATGCCCGCGCCGGAGAATTGTCGCATGGCGAGAAGCGCGCGCTCGAGCTTGCGATCGCACTGGCGATGAAGCCGGTGCTTCTTCTGCTCGACGAACCGATGGCCGGTATCGGGCCCGAAGAGACCGAGCGTCAGGTCGACCTGTTGCTTCGCCTGAAGGGGCAGTTGACCATGGTGCTAGTTGAGCACGACATGGCAGCTGTGTTCGCGCTCGCCGACCGCATTTCAGTGCTGATCCGCGGCCGGCTCCTGATGACCGGCAATCCGGCCGACGTGCGCGCCGACCCGCAGGTGATCGCTGCCTATCTCGGCGAACAGTTGGAGTGAGCTGTAATCCGTCACCCTGAGGTGCTTGGCGCGTAGCGCCAAGCCTCGAAGGGCGACGGCCAGGGCGCTCGGGCCGCATCCTTCGAGGCGCGCCCTCGGCGCGCACCTCAGGATGACGGGGTACGCAGTGGCCTGAAGCGTCACTGCGCATTGGAGTCAATGCATAGGCGCATTCGTTTACATGCTGCGGTGTGCAGACGGTTCATATTATGTCGGAAGTGCCACAGGCGACGATCTCTGGAAACGCGTAGCCGAACACGAAGCAGGAACCTATCGCGGGTACACGTATACGAGACGGCCAGTACGCCTAGTGTGGTCTGAACATTTCGATCGGGTCACAGATGCAATAGCAATCGAGCGAAAAATCAAGGGATGGAGTCGCTTAAAGAAAGAAGCATTGATCAAAGGTGATTGGATCGCAATCAAGTTGCTTGCAAAGCGGCGAGGCGGAAAACCAAAGTCCTAATCTTTATGCAAGCGCAAGTCCTGAACCGTCACCCTGAGGTGCTTGGCGCGCAGCGCCAAGCCTCGAAGGTCGACGGCCCGAGCGCTCGGGCCGTATCCTTCGAAGCGCGCCCTCGGCGCGCACCTCAGGATGACGGGACGGTTGCGCGCTGCTGGCCTCTGGGCCGCAAAGCAACATTGTCTCCGACTCAGAGACGAACACTTGACAAACGTCCTTATTTCAGCTACAAACCTGATCGAATCTCGCTCACCGAAGGGCGCATTCCGGATGCGATCTAGATGCGGAGCGAGTGCGGTGCCCGCGCGCGGTTTCGCAAACTGCTCCCGGGCGGCTCTGGGCCACTGCTCGGCCGGCACGATGACCGGTCCCCGCGGAGCGCGGTAGACTTGAGACAGATTGAAGCGGGTAACGCCCGCCAGGTCGGGTCTCAGGAAACGCAGGAACTGGGGCTGAGCCAACGGCAAATGCGTTCGCCCTGGCGAGTGCCGCGGCGGAGCGCCGAAAGGCGAGCGGCTCGCGTCAAGAGCCGCTGCCGCGCCGAAGCTGAGCGAATGGCGACATTCGCGAAGCGTGGCGTGGAACATGGCTGGATGCGCCTATCGGCGCTCCGCCTCCCTTCAGGGGAGGCATTCCGTGTGTTGTGGTTTCGCAAAGCTCGGATGCGAAGAGGCATCGCGAGAATGATTTTTATTGTCGTCATTGCGAGGAGCGAAGCGACGAAGCAATCCAGAACCTCCCCGAAGACTGGATTGCTTCGCTTCGCTCGCGATGACGAGTCGACGGCCACTCAGGAGTCGCCGAAGGCGTTTTTGTTGGCTAAGGATGAGGATGCAAAAGGACATCGAATGCTGACGGTCGAGACCCTCAAGGCCGCGTATGGCGCCGCGCAAGTGCTGTTCGACGTCAGCTTCGCCGTCGGCGAAGGCGAAATGGTCACGCTCCTTGGCCGCAACGGCATGGGCAAGACCACGACCATCTCGACGATCATGGGGCTGATGCCGTCGGCCGGCGGGAAGATCAGTTTCGGCGGCGCGGACCTCGGCGGCTGGCCGCCCTACCGGATTGCCCAGGCCGGCCTTGGCCTGGTGCCCGAAGGCCGTCAGATTTTTCCGACGCTCACCGTCGAGGAGAATCTGGTTGCGACTTCAGCCGCGCGTTTCGGCGCAGCGCGTTGGCGCTTGCGCGATGTGTACGAAATGTTTCCGAGCCTCGCCGAGCGGCGCCGCAACATGGGCAATCAGCTTTCCGGCGGCGAGCAGCAAATGCTGGCGATCGGGCGAAGCCTGATGACCAATCCGAAGCTGCTCATTCTCGACGAGGCGACCGAGGGCTTGGCGCCGCTCATCCGCAATGAGATCTGGACGAGCCTCAAGCGGCTGAAAGCCGAGGGCCAGGCCATTCTGCTGGTCGACAAACATATCGACGCGCTCTTAAAGCTCGCCGACCGCCATGTAGTGATTGAAAAGGGCTACGTCGTCTGGTCGGGCTCGTCGGCGGCGTTGACGAGCGATCCGAGTGTGCGCCAGCGTTATTTGCAGGTGTGATGTTGCCGCCGATTGAACCGCTCGTCCCCGCGAAGGCGGGGACCCCAAAGTCTCAAACACAACGGCGAGTTCGTCGCTGGATTCCCGCTTTCGCGGGAATGAGCGGCCTTGGATCAATCCGGCACCACCGCCGTGGTCTCGATCTCGAGCCGCGCCTCCGGCTCGACCAGGCGCGTGACCGCGACCAGCGCCATCGCCGGATAATGATCGCCGACCACCTCGCGATAGACCTCGCCGAGCGCCGGGCGCGCTTTCAGATACTCGTCCATATCGCGCACATACCAGGTCATGCGCACGATGTGCTGCGGCGCGGCGCCGCCCTCGGCCAGCACGGCCAAGATGTTTTTCAGAAGCTGGCGCGTCTGGCCGACGAAATCCGGCGGAAAGCGCTCGTGCTCATCCCAGCCGATCAGGCCGCCGACAAACACCATCTCGCCGCGGGCCTTGATGCCATTGGCATAGCCTTTCGGCTGCGGCCAGCCGGCGGGCTGCAACACAACATGCGATGCGCGACGCGCCAAGGTATCGCTCTCGGACAATTTCGGTTTCTCCTTTTAGGAGGCGAGTTTGCTGGCGGCCGTTTCCGCCGCGCGTCTCCGCAATTCAAAACGCTGCAACTTGCCGGTCCCTGTGCGCGGCAGGTTCGGCACGTATTCGACCGCGCGCGGATATTTGTAGGGCGCAACCGTTGCCTTGACGTAGTCCTGCAGCGTGCGGGTCAACGCCGCATCGGGCGCGAAGCCGTGATTGAGCACGACATAGGCCTTGACGATCTGGCCGCGCTCGTCGTCCGGCTGCCCGACCACGCCGCATTCGGCGACCGCCGGATGCGTCAACAGGACCGTTTCCACCTCCGGCCCCGCGATGTTGTAGCCGGCGGAAATGATCATGTCGTCGGAACGGGCCTGATAACGGAAGTAGCCATCGGCGTCTTTGATATAGGTGTCGCCGGTGACGTTCCAGCCGTTCTGCACATATTCGCCCTGCCGCTTGTCGCCCAGATAGCGGCAGCCGGTCGGGCCGCGGACCGCCAGCCGGCCCGGCGCGCCGGTTGGCGCCTCCTGCCCCGCTTCGTCGATCACGCGCGCCTCGTAGCCCGGGACCGGCTTGCCGGTCGCGCCGGGGCGCATGTCTTCCTCGCGGCTGCCGATGAAGATGTGCAGCATCTCCGTGGAACCGAGCCCGTCGATGATACGGATGCCGGTCGCCGCCGCCCACGCCTCGAAGGTCGCGGCCGGCAAAGTCTCGCCGGCGGACACGGATCTGCGCAGCGAGGACAGATCGAAGCCCGCGAGCTTGCCGAGCATGGCGCGAAAGGCAGTCGGCGCCGTGAAACAAATGGTCGCGCGCAGATTGGCGATCGCCGGCAGAAGATCGTCCGGCGAGGCTCTCTCCAACAGGATGGTGGCGGCGCCGACCCGCAGCGGAAACAGTACGAGACCGCCAAGGCCGAACGTGAACGCGATCGGCGGCGAGCCGATGAAGCGATCGTCGCGGCCGGCGCGCAGAACGTATTTTCCGAACGTGTCGCAAATCGCGAGCATGTCGCGGTGAAAATGCATCGTGCCCTTGGGCACGCCGGTCGTGCCCGAGGTGAAGGCGATCAGGCAGACGTCGTCGCTTGCGGTATCGCAAGCCGCAAAGCGCTCGTAGTCCTCCTTCTTCATCATCGCTTCGAGGCTGTCGGCGGCACCGGAGCCCCAATAGACGATGCGCTCGAGCACAGGCGCGAGCGGACGCGCCTTCTCCATTTCGTCGGCCAGCCGGATGTCGCACAGCGCCAGCCGGATTTCAGCCTTGGTCAGCGGGAATGCGATCTCCTTGGCGCGCAGCAGCGGCATGGTCGCGACCACGACGGCGCCGGCTTTGATCACGGCAAAATAGGCGGCGACCATCATCGGGCTGTTCGGCCCGCGCAGCAGCACGCGATTGCCCGGCACCACGCCGAGATCGCGGGTCAGCACATTGGCGATGCGGTTCACCCGCTCGGCGAGATCGGCATAGGACCAGCGCGCGGTGGGCGAGATCAGGCAATCGCGAGCACCCTCGCCCGCGGTCACCCAATCGTCGACGAAGGCGCTAACGCAATTGAGCCGGTCCGGGTAATTCAACTCCGGCAGCTTGAACAAAAATTCGGGCCACTGCTCGCGCGCCGGCAGATTGTCGCGCGCGAACGTATCGACATGCGCCGAGCGGATCATGCTGCATCATCCTTCCGCTGCCGATCGGGGGTTAGAGCATGATCCGGAAAAGTGGATACCGGTTTTCCGAAAAGATCATGCTTCACCAAATATCTAGAGCGCGATGACGATACAAGTGAAGCCATCGCGCTCTTCAGCTTCAGTTGCCTTCGAACACGGGCTTGCGTTTGTCCGCGAACGCCCGGAACGCGCGGGCAAAATCCTCAGTCTCCATGCAGAGCGCCTGCGCTACCGCCTCGGCCTCGATCGCGGTCTCGACCGACATGGCCCATTCCATTTCCAGCATGCGCTTGGTCATGGCATTGCCGAAGGTCGGACCGGCGGCGAGCTCCGCTGCGAGCGCTTGCGCCTCAGCGAGCACGTTGGCCGGTGACGCCAGCCGATTGAAGAAGCCCCAGCGCTCGGCGTCCTCGCCGGCAAGCGAACGGCCGGTAAACAACAGCTCGGCGGCACGGCCCTGGCCGATGATGCGGGGCAGGATGGCGCAAGCGCCCATGTCGCAACCACCGAGACCGACGCGGTTGAACAGAAAAGCGATCTTGGCGTTCGCCGTGCCGATGCGGATATCGGAGGCCATGGCGACGATGGCGCCGGCGCCGGCGCACACGCCGTCAATGGCGGCGATGATCGGCTGCGGCGCCGCGCGCATCGCTTTCACGAGCTCGCCGGTCATGCGGGTGAAATCAAGGAGCCCCGCCGTATCCATTTCGGTGAGCGGCTTGATGATCTCGAACACGTCGCCGCCCGAACAGAAATTGCCGCCGGCGCCGGTGATTACGATCGCCTTGACGCTTTTGTCGCGGGCGGCGGCGCGGAACATGTTGCCGAGCTCGGCGTAGCTTTCGAAGGTGAGCGGATTTTTGCGCTCCGGACGATTGAGCATGATGGTCGCGACCGCGCCCTCGACCGAGAGGCTTACATATTGCGCCGTGTAGCCGGACAGCGGCAGTGTTACCGGGTTGGCAATCGTCATCGTTATTCTTCTCCCGCGATCGAAGCGCGCGCGGAGACTTTCGTTTTGGCAAGGAGCCGCATCAGCACATCGATGTCGCCGGGCGAAAGCTGCGAAAAGATCTCCGCGATCCAGCCCTCGTGAGCGCGCGCCATCGCCCGGAAGGCGCGGCGACCTTCGGGCGTCAGGCTTACGATCTGCGCGCGGCGGTCGCTGCGCGACTGCCGGCGATCGAGAAGCCCGAGCGCGACCAGCCGCTCCGACAGCCCGGTCACGTTGCCGTTCGACACCATCATGCGCTGCGACAGCTCGCCGAGCGTCATGCCGCCGGGCGCCTTGTCGAGCTGGGCCATGAGGTCGAAACGCGGCAAGGTCACGTCGAATTCCTGGCGCAGCCGGCGGCGGACCTCGCCCTCGATCAGCGTGGTGCAGGTCAAAAGCCGCAGCCAGAGCCGCAGCTCGCTCTCATGGTCGGCGGGCCGCTCGGCAACCTTGGTCTCTGCGTCCAGCGGAATGCCGGTTGTCTCTTGCACGCAATGCCCCTTGTGCGAGCGCGCCCCCACCGCGGCAGGCCCGCAACCATTCTGCCGGAATCATTTTAAGGTTCAAATTTATAAGCTTCAAGTAGCCCAAAAGCTTAGCCCACCATCACCTCGCCGCCGGCGACCACGATGGCTTGTCCGGTAATCGAATGCGCGGCCGGTGAAGCGAGCCACAAAACAGTATCCGCCACCTCTTCCGGCGTCACCAGGCGGCCTTGCGGATTGGTGGCGGCGAGCGCCGCTCGGGCATCGTCGCGGCTGCGCTTGGTCTTGGCGGTAATGTTATCGACGGCACGGTCCAACAGCGGGGTTTCGGTGTAGCCCGGACAGACCGCGTTGACGGTGATCCCGGCGCGGGCGAATTCGAGCGCCAGGCTGCGGGTAAGGCCGATCACCGCATGCTTGGCGGCGACGTAGGCCGAAACGTAGGCGTAGCCGACCAGACCCGCGGTCGAAGCGATATTGATCACCCTGCCGGCGCGGCGCGTGACCATGTCCGGCACGATCTCCCTGGTTACCAGGAAAGTTCCAGTGACATTCACCGCCAAAGCCTTGTTCCAGGTCGCCAGATCGGTCTTGACGAAAGGCGCACTCGGCGCCTCGCCGGCATTGTTGACCAGAACATCGACGGAACCGAATGCGCCGCGCGCCGAGGCGATACCGGCGCGGACCTTGGCTTCATCGGTGACGTCGAAATCCGCCACGATCTGCGTCGGCGCGTGGCGCAGCGAGGCCTGCACCGTTGCGAGCGGCTCGCGGCGCCGGCCCGCGAGGCTGACCAGCGCGCCGGCTTTGGCGCAGGCGACCGCGATTGCAGCGCCGATGCCCGTCCCCGCGCCAGTAACGAGGACGTGCCGATCTTTTAGCGTCTGGTCTGTCACGACGATGCGATTCTCACGCAGGCGGCGGCCCGGCTGCGGCACGCGCCAGGTTCGTTTCGTACTGCAATTTGGCGGAGAGATATTGCTTGGGCCAGGCGATCGATTTCATCCCGATCTTGGCGGCCTCGTGCAACGTCCAGGAGGCGTCGGCGAGATGCGGACGGGCGATCGCGCATAGATCGGCGCGGCCGGCGGCGATGATCGAATTGGCATGATCCGCCTCCGAGATTGCGCCCACCGCAACGGTCGCGATGCCGATTTCGTTGCGCAGCTTGTCGGAGAACGGCGTCTGGAACAAACGGCCATAGACCGGCTTCTCCGCCTTCGATACCTGGCCGGACGAGCAATCGATCAGATCGGCGCCGGCGGCTTTGAACATTTTGGCATAGATCGCCGCATCTGCGGGCGTATTGCCGCCTTCCGTCCAATCATGACAGGACAGACGAACCGAAATCGGCTTATCGGCCGGCCAAACCTCGCGGATGGCGTGGAACACTTCGAGCGGATAGCGCGCATTGTTCTCATGTGAGCCGCCGTACTCATCGGTGCGCTGGTTGGTCAGCGGCGACAGGAAGCTCGACAGCAGGTAGCCATGCGCGCAGTGCAGCTCCAGCATGTCGAAACCGATGTCGATGGCGCGCTTGCTGGCGGCGACGAAGTCGGCCTTCACCCGATCCATATCGGCGCGCGTCATGGCGCGCGGCATCTGGCTGTTCGGCAAGTACGGAAGCGCCGATGCCGACATCAGCGGCCAGTTGCCGTCATCGAGCGGCTGATCGATGCCCTCCCATGCCACGCGGGTCGAGCCTTTGCGACCGGCATGGCCAAGTTGCAGACCGAACTTCGCCGAGGTCGTGGCGTGGACGAATTCGACGATGCGCTTCCAGGCCGCCGCCTGTTCGTCGTTCCAGAGGCCGAGGCAGCCGGGAGTGATGCGCGCATCCGGCGATACGCAAGTCATCTCGCCGAAAATCATGCCGGCGCCGCCAAACGCACGGCTGCCGAAATGGACGAGATGAAAGTCGTTCGGCACCCCATTGTCGGCCGAATACATCGCCATCGGCGACATGACGATGCGGTTCTGCAATGACAGCCCGCGCACGCGGTAGGGCGTGAACATGGGCGGCACGGGCGGGCCGTCGGGATCGATATTGATGCCGGCCCGCGCCGCGAACCAGCGTTCGTAATTCTCGAGCCACTTCTTATCGCGGACGCGCAGATTCTCATGGCTGATGCGCTGCGAGCGCGTCAGCAGCGAATACATGAACTGCTCGGGCTCGAGCGTGTCGGCGTAGCGGCTGCCGACGACCTCGAACCATTCCATCGCGTTGCGCGCCGCATTCTGGATGCGGGCGACGTCAACCGCCCGGACCTCTTCGTAGGCGTCCAGCACCTCGGGGATTTTGTCGCGGCTCGCGCCGAACTTGCGGAATTGCCGCGTCAGCTCGATGGCATCTTCGAATGCGAGCTTGGTGCCGGAGCCGATGGCGAAATGCGCCGTGTGGACCGCATCGCCCATCAGCACGACGTTGCTGCGGCCGTTGAAATGGCTCCATTTGCCGCAGATCAGCCGATTGAAGTTGAGCCAGGCCGAGCCGCGCAGGTGGCGGGAGTTGCTCATCAGGCTCGCGCCGTCGAGCACCTCGCTGAATAGCTCCTCGCAGAAGGCGATCGAGCGCGTTTCGTCGGCGGTATCGAGGCCGTGCGCCTTGAACACATCCTCGGTCGTCTCGACGATGAAGGTCGAGGTATCTTCGTCGAATTTGTAGATATGGGCTTGGAACCAGCCGTGTTCGGTGCGGCGGAAATCGAAGGTGAAAGCGTCGTAGGGCTTCTTGGTCCCGAGCCAGATGAAGCGGTTCGGCCGCACCAGAATGTCCGGCTTGAACTCCTTCTGGTATCGATTGCGGATCTTCGAGTTGATGCCGTCGGAAGCAACGATCAGATCGGCATCGGGGAATTCAAGGTCGGAGTCGACCTCGCGCTCGAACACCAGCTCCACCCCGAGCTCTTCGCAGCGTTCCTGCAGAATGTTGAGTAGTTTCTTGCGGCCGATACCGACGAAGCCGTGGCCGGTGGTGCGCATGCGCCGGTCTTTGATCAAGACCTCGATGTCGTCCCAGTGGTTGAACGCGCTCTCGATGGCCTTCGCGGTCTTGCTGTCCCAAGCGCGCATATTCTCCATGGTCGCATCGGAGAAAACGACGCCCCAGCCGAAGGTGTCGTAAGGCTGGTTGCGTTCAATAACCGTAACGTGATGGGCCGGGTTTTCCTTCTTCATCAGCAGGCCGAAATAGAGCCCAGCCGCGCCGCCTCCGATGCAAACGATGCGCATATCTTTCTCCGTCCGAGTCCGCCGAATTCTACCAGCCGCAAATGGTTTAGGCTTCAAATATCTATCACCCATCCACCCCGACTGCCATACATCGTGCGCCGCCTCGGCGGCACGCCTTGATCTGGCGCAAAATTGTTCGGGACGCGCAGAAGCGCCAGTATTTTCGAACGATTTGACAGGCAACAGGGACTCGAAGCCAGGAACACGCAGTGCTGCCATACGTTGTCAAAGGGCAGGTCGCCCGGAGCGCGGCACCCTGCCAACTCCACGAACCGCACAACCAGGGAACGGAAAACATGGGACTCTTCTCGAAAGACATTCAGAGCATGGACGACCTCTTCGTGCACACCCTGCGCGACATCTACTACGCCGAGAAACAGATCGTGAAGGTGCTACCCGAGATGATCGAGAAGGCCCACGATCCCCAGCTCAAACAGGGATTTCAGAGCCACTTGCGCGAAACCGAGAACCACGTGAAGCGCCTCGACCAGGTTTTCCAGAGCCTCGGACAGAAAGCGCAAGGGGTCGACTGCCCGGCGATCGACGGTATCATCGAAGAGGCCCAAGAGGTCGCTGGCGAAGTCGAACACGAGTCCGTTCTTGACGCGGCGCTAATAGCCGCCGCGCAGGCAGTCGAGCATTATGAGATGACACGCTACGGCACGCTGATCGCATGGGCCAATCAGCTCGGCCGACGCGATTGCGCGAACTTGCTGCAGCAGACGCTCGAGGAGGAAAAGGCCGCCGACAAGAAGCTGACCGCGGTGCCCGAGAGCCACGTCAACCGCAGGGCGGCCTGACAAAAAGGACAAAGGCCACGTCTAAGAAAGGCAACGTCCAAGAATCGTGCGGCTCCGCGTGGCGTGATCATTCGCCAGCGGAGCCGCGCGCCCATCTTCTTGTCCGATCTGGAAGGCCGAGCTCGCATTTTTGGAACATCGCCGCCCGCCAAACGTTATCACAACGAACGACATTTGGAGGAAGACGATGGACTGGAACCGCGTGGAAGGAAACTGGAAACAAACAAAAGGGAAGATCAAAGAGAAGTGGGGCCAACTCACCGACGACGATCTCACCCAGATCGACGGCAAACGCGACCAGCTCGAAGGCAAGATTCAAGAACGTTACGGTCTCGCCAAGGATCGGGCACGCAAGGACGTGGAAGATTGGCTGAGCACGATGAACTAAGCGAAAGGCTTGTCCTTCGATTAGCTCTCGACATCAGCCAAGTTGGATGACGGCGCGACGGAGTTCCGTCGCGCCGTCTTTTTTCTGTTCCGGTTCTGTCGCTTCGGAACACGGAACGGTGGGAACGCGAATCGGGCCAAATCGGCTGGTAACGAGCAGCAACAAGGCTTGAGAAAATTCAATGAGCACCGACCCGCAAGCCCCGGAATACAAAGAAAGCACCGAGCAGAGCGCCGATGAGCACACGCGCCAACCGGTTCCTGCTTTGCGAGCGCGTGCCGGCATCACCGGTCACAATGTGCGCTATGTGCTCGCCTTCAGCCTCATCGGCGTGGTGGCGGCATTTCTGATCGTTTATCTGGTTTACGTCTGACGACTGGTCGGCCGCCGTTTAGTCGCTCCGCTCGACAAGTGCGTGCCTGGCTTTGCCGACGTCGGCGGTGGAGACCGGCGGCGCAGAATTGCCCCAGGCATTGCGAATATAAGTAACAACGGCGGCAACCTGATCGTCCGTCAACACCCAGGCGAATTGCGGCATCGCCGCTGCGGTCGGCGCGCCGTCGGTGGCAGCGCTGCGCGCTCCCCGCAGTACGACGTGCAACAGCGACGTCGGATCGCTCTGTTGGACGACCGGCGTTCCGTTGAGCGACGGAAAGAGTCCGGCTGCCCCCTTCCCGTCCGCGGCATGGCAGCCCGAGCACTCGTCCGCATAGACGGCGGCGCCGATCTTCATCGTTTTTTCGTCCGGCTTGACCACGGACTGCGTGTCGCCTTCGGCGCTGCCCGGCTGATCTTTCAGATAAGCCGCGATGGCCGTGAGATCGGCATCGCTGAGGTGCGACGTCGACAAGTTCACCATTTCCGCCATCAAACCCGTGGCGGCGCTCGTGCTGTTATGCCCGGTTTTCAAATAGGCCACGATCTCCTCGACCGGCCAGCCTCCGATACCGCGCCGCGGGTCGTTGGTAATGTCGGGTGCGAACCAGCCTTGCAGCGCATAGCCGTGCAGGGCATTGGCGCTATCGTCGCCGCCAAGCGCATTCTTCGGCGTGTGGCACATGCCGCAATGGGTAAGACCCTCGGCCAAATACGCGCCCCGATTCCATTCCGCGCTCTTGTTCGGGTTCGGCCGGAACGTCCCGGGCGTGAAGAAGAGCTGGTCCCACACGAGCATCGACGTGCGGATGTCGAAGGGGAACGGCAGTTGATTCGGCTGGACAGGATTGTAGACCGGCGGGAGCGTGTTCAGATAAGCGCGGATGGCAAGCGCATCCTCGCGCGTGATCTTGGTGTAATAGGTGTAAGGCATGGCCGGGTAGAGCCGCTCGCCGTCGCGGCCGGTGCCGTTCTTGAGCGCGTTGACGAACTCGTCGTCGGTCCAGGCGCCGATGCCGGTCTGCGGGTCGGGCGTGATGTTCGGCCCAATGAGCAGACCGAACGGTGTTTCGATGTTGCGGCCACCGGCAAACTCGTGACCGCTGCCCGGCAGCGTGTGACATGCGGCGCAGTCGCCGGCGACGGTAAGATAGTGGCCGAGTTCGATCTGTCTGAAATCCTGTTTGTCAATGCCTTCGCCGACGGCGGCACCGGCGGCGATCGCCGCGCCGCATAGTCCGGCCAGCAATGCCGCTTTGTTACGCATGAATGAGCGGCCCCGGATTCTTGAGATATTGCGAGCGAATGGCGGCGGCCGACCAGAAAGCGAGCGCCCCCACCGTGCCGGTCGGGTTGTAGCCGGCGTTCTGCGGGAAGGCGGTGGCGCCCTGGACGAACAGGTTCGGAACGTCCCAGCTCTGCAAATATCTGTTCAAGGCGCTATTGCCCGGATTGTCGCCCATGATCGCGCCACCGCAGAGATGCGATGTCTGATAGTCGGTCACGTCGTAGGGCCCTTTGCGCGGCTGCTTGACGATCTGCGAGGCGCCCATCTTTTGCAGGATCTCCGCGTATTTGTCAGTGAGATACGCGCTCATCTTGAGCTCGTTGTCGTGGAAGTCGATGGTCATGCGCATCAGCGGGCGGCCGAAGCGGTCTTTGTAAGTGGGATCGAGATCGAGATAGACGTCGCGATAGCTGTAGAAGGATCCGTGACAGGCCGCGCCGCAAATCACCGAGCTCAGATAGTTGTCGCGCAGCGCTTGTTTCCATTTGGCGCCCCAAGCCGGCGTACCCGGCGGCACCGCCATGCTTTCGAGCGGACGACCGTTGGTGCGGACCTGGCCGATATAGCCGCCGCCGACAAAGCCAAGGTTGCGGTGATCGAAATTGTCGCCGTTGAACTCGTCGATGCACATGCCGATCGAGCCGGCAGCGACAAACGGATTGAAGTTGTATTTGTTCTTGTCGAAAAACCCGACCGCGGTCGAGGTCGTCTGATGCGTGAAGTTGCGGCCGATCTGACCCTTGCCGGTGTGTGGATCGTAGGGCGTGCCGATGCCCGACAGCAGCAGAAGCTGCACATTGAAAAGCTGAAACGCACACAACAGTACGATATCGGCCGGCTGTTCCCACTCTTCGCCCGAGGAGTCGACGTAGGTGACGCCAGTCGCCCATTTTCCGGCGCGATCGAGATTGACGCGCATCACTTCGCACTCGGTGCGCGCCTCGAAATTCGATTTGCGCAGCAGCACCGGCAGAATGGTCGTCTGCGGGCTCGCCTTGGAATAATTGGCGCAGCCGAACCATTCGCAAAAGCCGCAAAAGGTGCACTGCCCGAGCTTGACGCCGAGGGGATTGGTATAGGCCTGCGAGAGATTGCCCGATGGCTGCGGGTACGGCTTGTAGCCAAGCTCCTTGGCAGCCTGCGCGAACAAGGCATGCCCATAACCCTGCTTCATCGCCGGCGTCGGATAAGGCCGCGAGCGAGCGCCTTCGAACGGGTTGCCGCCGTCTGCAATCTTGCCCTTGATGTTTCCGGCCGTGCCCGAAGTGCCGCACAGATATTCAAACTGATCGTAGTGCGGCTCAAGCTCGTCGTAGGTGACGCCCCAGTCCTGAACCGTCATGTCTTCCGGCAAGAAACTCGCGCCGTAACGCTCGGTCAGATGCGAGCGCGTCAGGAAATCGCTGGGCAGAAAGCGGAACGTCTCGGCGTTCCAATGCACGCCGCCGCCGCCGACGCCGTTGCCAAGCATGAAGGCGCCCCAGTTGCGCACCGGCAGCGCCGTCTGTCCGGCATTGTTGCGGAAGGTCACCGTCGTCTGCGCCGGCCGCAGAAAAAGCTCGTGCTGCAAGCGATAACGCCATTCGTCCTGCGCGTAGGAAATGAGAAAGTCGGTCGCAGTGTCACGCCACGGGCCGCGTTCGATGGCGACGACATCCAATCCGGCATCGGTGAGTTCGTGCGCGAGAATAGAGCCGGTCCATCCCAAGCCGACGATGACTGCATCCTTGCGTGGGAGCCTGCGCGCCATATGAACTCTCTTCAAAGAATGAGCGGCCGGGAGCCGCCCTCAACAAAAGCTCATTGCATCCAGTTCGGATGGTTGTTGATGCCGACAACCGGCAATGTGACGCGCTGGTTGTGACGATCGATCCAGTCACGATAGTCGTAATGCGCCCCCGGAAATCCGATCATCTTCCAAGCCGCCAAGTCCTTGTTGCCGCCATAGATCGGATCGGCGAGAAAGCCGTTTTGCGTGTCCTTGAGGATCTGGGTGAAGAAGGTTTTGCCGTCGTAGCCATCGAGCTTGAACGATCCGTCCTCGAGCCCCTTGATCACCTCGTCCTTCTGCTCGTCGGACAACGCAGCAAAGACCTTGCTGTTGAACTTTTCGCGGCAGGCGGCATCGAAAGCGGCCAGCGCCTTGCGATATTGCTGCGCGATGGTGAGCGCCGATTGCGGACCTTGCTGCTTGGTGCCTTCCTGGAAGGGGCCCATCATGTAGAAGGCTTCGTTGTGCCCGTAGGGACCGGCAAGCTGCCGGTCGATGAACACCGCACAACCGCAATCCTTGCCGCCCGGCGTTTGCGGATCGGGCGGGATCAGACGATCGACGAAAGCCTCGACCGTTGCCGCTTCGGAAGGCGTGAAATAGTGCCAGCCGTCCGGCGTCACGCCAGGCGGCGGATCGGCCGCGCCGGGCTTCCATGGCAAGGCGCCCTTCAGCAGCGCGGCCTGCGCCACACGCGAACTCAACAACAGTGCGATGGCACTCGATGCGAGAAGCTGCCGGCGATTGAGCTGATGCACGGCCTGAGATCCAAGGGCGCCCCAGCGCCGCGGTTTGAACGCACAACCCGCGCACCGGGTTCCGGCGCGGTTTCATTAACTTTCGTATTTGATGCGACCTCAGCGTCGCCCGTCAGGCGCATGCCAACAATTCTCGATTGACGGAACAAAATTCACAATTTTGTTGTTTTCAGCGATGCGGAGCTGTCAGCGCTGCTTCCGTGTCAATGGCGTGACAGCTTGTCGGCGTGATTGCTCATTTGCGCGACCGCGCGGACCACCGGCATGCGCTGGCAATTGCTCCGCAACGATCTAAAAAATTCTTGGAGAATCTTATGGCAAAGCGAAAACGCAGATACTCGCGCAGCGCAAGCAGCGACGTGAAAAGCGAAATGCATCGCTATAAGCGCGGCACGGCGCGCAGTGGCCGCGGCGGCAAAGGCGGGAAGGTCAAGAGCCGCAAGCAAGCCCTCGCAATCGGCTTGTCGAAAGCGCGCAAGAAAGGCAAGAAAGTCCCGAGACGAAAGGCTGCGTGATTTCGCGCCGAAGAAAATCAGCACTCAACAATACGCTGGAGGTCGCGGCGGCAGCGGCGGCCCATCTATGGCGCCAGCGAATCCTCGCTTCGTGCTTTGATTGTGCGGGGCGCGTTCGGCCCCGACTTTTGGCGTTCGTGCGGCGCACGGGTGCGAAACGGCTGCTCCGCGGCGGCCGGTTCGGCCCGCGCAAGGCGCTTTTCTCTAATTCCATCAATGATATTGTGCGCCCGAATGATTGGGCCGCGTGGTTCGGCGTCGGGGGTTAAGAAGAATGACTGCGGGCTCGATCTTGACGGGCTTCAATCGGTCAGTGACGGACGCGACTGCGGGCTTCGAAGCCTATCTGCGCCGGCCGGGTGCGGTGCCCGTCCTGATCATTGTTCTGTGGGCTTGCGCGGTTCTGCCTAACCTTCCGCTGCGGGCCTTCATCTACGAAGAGGGTACCAACGCTGAAATCGCGCGGGACATCCTGACGCGCGGGGACTTGCTGCAGCCCTACGTCTATGGAATTCGCTGGCACGAGAAGCCCTCCCTCCTGTCCTGGCTGATCGCAGGCTTCGCGACCGTCACCGGCGGTGTGAATGAATGGTCGGCACGCCTGCCGACCATTCTTTCGGTGCTCATCACCGCGCTGATGGTGCAAGCGGTGACGCGCCGCTACGCCGGCCTGAATGCCTCGCTGTTTGCGGCGCTGGCATTCATCTTTTGTCCGTTGCTGCTGCAGAAGCTGACCATCGCCGAGCCCGACACGCTGGTGACGGTGTTGTCGTTCGCCGCGCTTGTGGTGTGGTGGAGCGGCGTTGCGGCCGGCCGCCTGACCGTCCTGCATTGGGTCGGCTCGGGTCTTCTGCTGGCGGCGCTGGCGATGGCGAAAGGCCCGCAGCCCGCGGCTTTTTTCGGTCTTGGCGTGTTGGCCTATCTGCTGATCGAACGCCGCTGGCGCGACCTGCCGGGTTGGGTCCTGTGCATGATCATGCCGGCGGCGGCGGTGGCGGCATGGGGCGCGGCGGTCTATCGCCCTGGCGACGAAACGGCCTGGATCTCCTATGCGAGGCTGAACGGATGGCCGCCCTTCTACAATTACATTACGCGCAGCATCCACGACGTCGGCAGCCTCTATCTGGAATTGTTGCCGGCGAGCCTTTTGATCCCGTTCATTCCCTGGCCGTGGCGCCGAACCAACAAGCCAGGTGATATCCCATCGATCGTTGCGCCGATGATCCTCTATTCCGGCGTCTGCACCGCCATCCTGGTGTGGTGGCCAGGTTTCAACACCCGTTACGCCATGCCGATCGCGCCGGCGCTCGCGGTGCTCGCAGGCGTTGCCTGGGACCGGCTGGAGCTATCGCGCTATGCGATCGTGCGCCGCGCGGCGACCACCATTCTTTGTCTGCTGGTGATCTATCAGTTCGTGATTTCCATGATCGTCGTACCGCTTCTCCACGACCGGTTCGGCGAGAACCGCATCGCCGGCAAAGCGATTGAACAGGCGATCCTTGCCGATCCGGCGCCGGCTTACTGCCTGCGGCTCGACACCAACGTTTTCTTTTATGTACATGTGCCGTTGCGGTGTCTCGACCTGCAGGGCATGGCCGCGCTCGATCCGCCGGCTTGGCTGTTGATGCCGCACGCGGCCGTTGCGGAATTCGCCAAATTGCGGCCCGATCTCAATGTGCGGATCGTGAAGGACGGGCTGACCGAGTATCAGTTCAGCGCCGCGCGGATCGAGAAGAAGTAAAAATACGCTACACTGTTCGGTAAAGTTTCCTAGGCCAGCCCGCTAACAGCGACGCCAAAGCGACGCATCACGGGAAGAGAAACGTGCTAGACAACCAGGGCGCGCAAAAATCGCCACGCAGACAAGAAACGATTGGGAGGAAAGCATGCTCGAGGGCGAAAGCCTTGCCGACATCCTGACGGTCGGAGACGTCACACGCCACCACACCAAGATTTGCCCCGATCGCGTGGCGATCCACTTCGAAGGGCAGCACACCACCTACGGCGAGCTCGACCGTCGCGCCAACCGGGTGGCCAATGGCCTGATCGCAGAAGGCGTATGTCCGCAAGCGCGCATCGCCTATCTGGCGAAGAATTCGCCGGCCTTTTTCGATCTCTGGTTCGGCGCCGCCAAGGCCGACATCGTACTGGTGCCAGTCAATTTTCGACTCGCGCCGCCGGAGGCCGCGTACGTGGTCGACGATGCGGGCGCGGATATTCTGTTCGTCAGCGCCGATTTCTATCCGCTGGTCGAGAAAGTGGCGCACGATCTGAAATCGGTTCGGCGCATCATCGCGCTCGATGGCGGGCACAAAAGCTGGACCGGCTATGCCGAATGGCTCGCGGGCCAGCCGGATCTCGATCCGGCCATCACGGTCCCGCGCGACCACTGCGCCATCCAGATGTATACCAGCGGCACGACCGGACATCCGAAAGGCGCGCAGCTCAGCCACGCCGGTCTCCTGACGTTGTTGCCGGGCGCGCTCAGCCAATTCGGCGCGTGGCACGACAAGGACGTCAATCTGGTTTGCATGCCGCTCTTTCACATCGGCGGCAGCGGCTGGGCGCTGGTCGGCTTCTATCGCGGCGTCGAGACGGTGCTGATGCGCGATCCGGACCCCACCGCCATTCTGCGCCTGATCCCCGAATACCACATTACCAAGGCCTTCATGGTCCCGGCGCTGCTGTTGTTCTTGATGCAAGTGCCGCTCTGCAAGACCACGGACTTTTCCTCGCTCGAGCTGATCGTTTACGGCGCCTCCCCGGCCCCGATCGATCTGGTGCGCAATGCGCTTAAGACCTTCGGCTGCGGCCTGGCGCAAGTCTATGGGCTGACGGAAACCACGGGCGCCATCACCTATTTGCCGCCCGAAGATCACGACGAAGACAACGCCGAACGCTTGAAGTCATGCGGCAAGGCGATGACCGGCATAGAAATTCGCGTGGTGGATGCCGACGGCAACGATGTCGGCGTCAGTGAAGTGGGCGAGATCATCACGCGCTCGCCGCAAAATATGCTCGGCTACTGGAACCAGCCGGAAGCGACGCGCCGCGCCATCCGCGGCGAATGGTTCCATACCGGCGACGCCGGCTATCTGGACGCGGACGGCTATATCTACATTTACGACCGCGTGAAGGACATGATCATTTCCGGGGGCGAGAATATCTATCCGGCGGAAATCGAAAGCGCCTTGTTCAGCCATCCGGCGGTTGCGGACGTGGCCGTGATCGGCATCCCCGACGAGCGATGGGGCGAGGCGGTCAAGGCGATGGTCGTCAGAAAGCCGGGGACGAACGTCACCGCCGACGAATTGATCGGCTTCGCCCGCGAGCGGATCGCCCATTACAAGGCGCCGCGCTCGATCGATTTCGTCGAGACGCTGCCGCGCACGCCGACCGGCAAGATCCTCAAGCGCGAGCTGCGCAAGCCGTTCTGGGCGGGACAGGAGCGGCAGGTGCACTAGAGCCTGGTCCGGAAAAGCCTGCCCTCGACTTGATCCGAGGGTGGAAGCCGGTTTTCCGAAAAGATCATGTTCCCCAAAAAAATCGAGCTTACGGCAGCGGCACTTCCGCCTCAGTTCAACTCCAGTTTTAGACCGCCGCCGGTTTTTGGGGCCACGCCCTTAACGTCAGGGTCATACTCCATGCGGCGCGCATTGGGATGATGCGAGGGCCAGCCGTTGCAATGCCCGATCTCGTGCTGCCGGATGTAGGCGATCAGGCGGGTGTCCTTCTCATCCTGCGGCAAGGCGATGTAGCAGACGCCTTTGCTGACCCACGAGCAGCTTTCCGCGGGGCCGTGGCAGGTCGCGATGATCTGCAGCCTCGACAAGCGCTGCTCGACAACCTGGCCGGGATAGGGATGGTCGTACTGCGCCGGCGGTTCGAGAAATACAATCATTCGGAAATGCTGCTATGCTGCGGCGTCGGAATCTGGGGAGCTTGGGGCATGCGATTGTTCGCGGCGGTCTTCTTCGTGTTACTCACATGGGGCCTGACTTGGGGCTCGCAAGCGGCTATGGCGCAAGGGTATTGTCCGTTTGTGGCATTTTGCGACGCCCAGCACTATCACTGCTATCGCAATTGCGGCGCGCTCACCGACGTCGTGGCCTGGCCGGCGCGGCCGCCCTTTTTGCAACGATGCTCCTACGGCTGCGAGCGCCAACTGAATCGCTGCATGTACCGGGCCGTCCGTTGGTGCCGATAGACCCCTCGGAGCGGCTCAAGGCGCGGCGGCAAGACCCATGAGCACACGCGCTTCCGCGGGGCTGGCGATTGAACGGCCGGCCTCGCGCGCATAGCGTACCAAGGTCTCCACCAGCGCCGCATTCGAGCCCGCTTTGCTGCCATCCGGCAGATAGAAGGTGTCTTCAAGGCCGGTGCGCAAATGGCCGCCGAGCTCAGCGGCGCTGCGATGCAGTGACCAGATCTCCCCGCGACCGATCGCGGTGACCTGCCAGGGAGCGCTGGCAATGATGAGCTTCCGCAGGATGGGAAGGAGGTCGGAGTCCGCCGGCATGCCAGACTCAACGCCCATGACAAAGTTGTATCGCGGCAGGCCGGCGAACATGCCGTTCTTGGCGTACATGCCGACGCAACGCACGATGCCAACATCGAAGCATTCGAACTCCGGCTGCGTCCCGGTCTCGCGCATCACGTCGAGATAGTCCTTCACTTTCTCGACCGGATTGTCGAACAGATGCGGCGGCCAGGCCCAGGAACCGTCGGCGCGCACTTTCAGATAATTCAGCGAGCCGGCATTGCAGGCGGCAATCTCCGGCTTGACGGCGCGCAGGCAGGCGAGCGGCCCGGAAATGTCCGGTCCGAGTGTGCCGGTGGTCTCGTTGAGGATCACGCCCGGACACGCATCGCGGATCGCCCGCATGACGGCAGCGGCGACCTCCGGATCCCATGAGGGCAGATGGCCCTTGCCAGGCGCCTGCTGGCGAAAATGCACGTGCATGATGGCAGCGCCGGCGTCGAATGCCGCTCTTGCCTCGTGCGCCATTTCGGCGGGTGTCACCGGGACGGGATGCTGCGTCGGGTCGGTCAGCACGCCGGTGAGCGCGCAGGTGATGACGGCCTTGTCGCTCATGACGCGGCTTCTTCGCGAACCGGCGTCGGGGCCGCGTCCGGCTTGAGCTCGGCGAGGAGTTGACGCGTCGCAACCTGATCGCCCGGCTTGACCAGAATCTTGCCGATGGTGCCGTCGCGCTCCGCAACAATCTCATGCTGCATCTTCATGGCCTCGAGCACCACGACGCATTGTCCCTTGGCGACCGGATCGTCAGACTTGGCGAGGACATTGACGATGACGCCGTTCATCGGCGCGAGCAGCCGCGACGAGCCGGTGCTGCGGTTCGAACCGGCAGGCGCGAGGGTGGTGTCACGGACCTCGAAGACATCGCCGTCGAGGTCGAGGTAAAGCGTATCGCCCCGCACTGCGAAGGCTGCGCTCTGCTGCACGCCGGAAATATCGAAGCGGACGACGCCATCGTCACGATGAATGATCGCGACTTCGACCGTGTCGCTTCCGAGCGCCACCCTATAATCGCTGGCACCGACAGCCATGACGCTGACGGCATGATGGGTGTCGCCTAGCCTGAACTGCAACGGCCAGATGGCGACGCCGGTGGACGACCAATGTCGAGCAGCACCTGCATCGCCTGGCGCCGATCGCGCGCGTGCCTCGAACAGCAAAACCGCGGCAAGCGCGAGCGTGTGCGGGCTCGGCTGCGGAGCTCGGCCGGGGTCATCCCCCGTTGGAAAATACCGATCGATGAAGGTTGTGGTCGCCTCGCCGGCCGCAACGGCGTGATGCCGCAGCATGGCCACGAGAAGGCTGCGGTTGGTCTTCACCCCGAGCACGATCGTATCTTCGAGCGCCACGATCAAGCGGCGCCGCGCTTCTTCGCGTGTCGCTCCGCGCGCAATCAGCTTGGCCAGCATCGGATCGTAGAACGGGCTGACCGTGCCGCCCGGCGTCAAGCCATGATCGATGCGCACACCCTCCACGCTCGCCGCCCGCCAATCGACCAGCGTGCCGCTTTGCGGCAGGAAGTCATTCTCCGGATCCTCGGCATAGAGACGCCCTTCGATGGCGTGGCCGCTCAAGACGACCTGGTGCTGCTCGAGCGGCAGCCTTTCGCCGGCGGCCACGCGCAATTGCCAGGCGACGAGATCAAGGCCGGTGATCGCTTCGGTGACTGCGTGCTCGACCTGAAGGCGGGTATTCATCTCGAGGAAATAGAACTGTCCCGCCCGATCGAGGAGAAATTCGACGGTGCCGGCGCCGACGTAGCCGATCGCGCGCGCCGCGGCGACGGCTGCCTCGCCCATTTGTGTGCGCAATTCCGTCGACATAGAAGGCGCCGGCGCCTCCTCGATGACTTTCTGATGCCGGCGCTGGATCGAGCAATCGCGTTCGCCGAGGTGAATGACGTTGCCATGCTGATCGGCGAAGATCTGAAATTCGATGTGGCGCGCGTCGCCGACGGCGCATTCGAGGATCAATTCGTCCGAGCCGAATGCCCTCGCCGCTTCCGAACGCGCCCTCGCCAACGTATTGGCGAGATCGTGCGCGGCCGTGACAAGCCGCATGCCACGCCCGCCGCCGCCTGCGGCAGCTTTCACCATCAGCGGAAAGCCGATGCGGGCTGCCTCCGCTGCCATCCCCTCGTCCGATTGGTCCTCGCCCTGATAACCCGGCAGGCAGGGGACGCCAGCTGCGCGCATCAACTCCTTGGCGCGTGCCTTGTTGCCCATGGCCGCAATCGCCGCCGCAGGCGGGCCGATGAACACAAGCCCTGCTGCGGCGCAGGCCTCGGCGAACGCGGCATTTTCGGAGAGGAAACCGTAACCGGGATGCACCGCGTCAGCCGCGCCGCGCTTGGCAGCGCCGAGCAAGGCGTCGACGTTCAAGTAGCTCTCGCGCGCCGGCGCAGGCCCAATATGCATCGCCATGTCGGCTTGGCGCACATGCAGCGCATCAGCATCCGCATCGCTAAAAACCGCGACCGTGCGATAGCCGAGCGCCTTCGCCGAGCGCATGATGCGGCACGCGATCTCGCCGCGATTGGCGATCAGGATTTTGCTGATGCGGCTCACCAGCTCTGACCTTGGATGGTCCGCCGCAAAGCCTGCGCAGGGTCACGCATTCGCCGCCTTCGACTCGGCAACATTGGAGGTGCCGGAAAGCGTGCCCATCAGCTTACAGATGATGGTCAGCATGACTTCGTCGGCGCCGCCGCCGATCGAGCCAAGGCGACCGTCGCGATAGACGCGGCTGATCGGGCTCTCATTCATGTAGCCCATGCCGCCCCAATATTGCAGGCACGCGTCGGCCGCTTCACGCTGCAAGCGTCCGGCCTTGAGCTTTGCCATCGACGCCAGCCGCGTCACGTCGGTGCCGGCGAGATAAAGCTCGCAGGCGCGATAGACCAGCGCGCGCAATAGCTCGATCTCGGTCGCGAGCTCGGCGAGCCGGAAATGTACGACCTGATTATCGAGGATCGATTTGCCGAAGGCTTTGCGGCTGCGCGTGTACTCGATCGTCTGCGCGATCGCGCGTTCCATCGATTTCAGGTTGGCGGCGGCGGCCCATAGCCGCTCTTCCTGAAACTGCATCATCTGATAGGTGAAGCCCTTGCCTTCCTCGCCGATCAGGAAACGCTGCGGCACCCGGACACTATCGAAGAAGATCTGCGCGGTGTCCGACGAGCGCATGCCGAGCTTGTCGAGCTTGCGGGCGATCTCGACGCCCTTGCTCTTCATCGGCAGGCAGATCAACGATTTGTTCTTATGCGGCGCGCCCTCTGAGGTGTTGGCGAGAAGGCACATCCAATCGGCTTGCGTGCCGTTCGTGGTCCACATCTTGCCGCCATTGATAATGTAGTCGCCGCCATCCTTGCGCGCCGTGGTCTTGATCGAGGCGACATCGGAGCCGGCGCCGACCTCGGAGACGCCGAGGCAGGCGACATGGTCGCCTGAGATCGACGGCGCCAGAAATTCGCGCTTGACCTCGTCGGAGCCGAAGCGGGCGAGCGCCGGCGTCGCCATGTCGGTCTGCACGCCGATCGCCATCGGCACGCTGCCGCAGGCGATATTGCCGAGCTCCTCGGCCATGACGACGGCATAGGAATAGTCGAGGCCCTGTCCGCCATACTCGACCGGCTTAGTGAGGCCGAGAAAGCCCAGGTCGCCCATTTTCTTGAACAAAGGATGCGCGGGAAAGATGCCGGCTTCCTCCCATTCATCGACATGAGGATTGACCTCGGCGGCAATGAATTTTTGCAGGCTGCGGCGCAGCTCCTCATGCTCGGGCGTGAACAGCATTGGCGTTTCCTTTATCCGACGCTCTCTTTTATCGTTGCGGGCAACTTATCACATGCGTCCGACGCCAAAGGTATTGGGTCTGAGCGGACGTAACGCCGCCTCGCGGCAGATCGACAAACAGAAGCCTAGCACTTTGCGGGTGTCGCGCGGATCGATCAGCCCATCGTCCCACAACCGCGCGGTTGCATAAAGCGCCGTGGATTCGGCGTCCACGCGCTTGATGATCGCCTGCTCCATTCCGCCAAGCTTTGCCTTGTCGACCGGTTTGCCTTCGCGCTTGAGTTTTTCTTCGGTGACGATCGCCATGACTTTCGCCGCCTGCTCGCCGCCCATCACCGCAATGCGGTTGCTCGGCCAGGCGAAGATGAACCGCGGATCGTATGCGCGTCCGCACATGCCGTAATTGCCGGCGCCGAACGATGCGCCGATATGAATCGTCAATTGCGGCACAGTGGCATTGGCGACCGCCTGGATCATCTTGGAGCCGTGCTTGATGATGCCGGCCTGCTCGGCTTCGCGCCCGACCATGTAGCCGGTGGTGTTCTGCAAATACACGATGGGCATGTTGGCCTGACAGCAAAGCTGGATGAACTGCGCCGCCTTGCTGGCGCCGTCGGCGTCGATCGGTCCGTTGTTTCCGATCAAGCCGATGGCGTGACCTTCGATCTCGGCTTGGCCGCAGACCGTCTGGGGGCCGTACAGCGTCTTGAAATCGAGATAGTCGGAATCATCAACGACGCGCGCGATGACTTCGCGCACATCGTAGGGTTTACGATAGTCCGACGGCACCACACCGGCGAGCTCCTCGGCAGCACAACGCGGCTCCTTGAAGGATTTGTGCGCCAGGGCTGGCAACTGTTCGTTCCACGGCAGCTTGGCCATGATCTCGCGCGCGATGCGAATGCCGTCGGCATCGTCTTCGGCGAGATATTCGCCGAGCCCCGAAATGGTCGCGTGCATGTCGGCACCGCCGAGCTCTTCGTCGGTTGCGATCTCGCCGGTTGCGGCACGCAGGAGCGGCGGTCCCGCCAAAAACACTTTCGCCCGGCCGCGCACCAGGATCACATAATCGGACAGGCCCGGCAGGTACGCGCCGCCAGCCGTTGAAGATCCATGCACGACGGTGATCTGAGGAATGCCGGCCGCCGACAAGCGCGCCTGATTGGCGAAACCGCGGCCACCCTCGACGAACATTTCCGCCTGGTAGAGCAGATTGGCGCCGCCGGACTCCACAAGCTGCACCGTCGGCAGCTTGTTTCGCATCGCGATCTCTTGCACGCGCAGATGCTTCTTCACGCCCATCGGCGTGACCGTGCCGCCTTTGATCGCGCTGTCGTTGGCGGACACGATGCAGCGAATGCCGGACACATAACCGATGCCGGCGACACCGCCGCCGCCCTGGATGCCGGCATCGCCGTCATCGTCGTGCATGCGGAAGCCGGCAAGGGTCGAGAGCTCAAGCCAAGGCGCGGCGGGATCGAGCAAGAGCGCCACGCGCTCGCGCGGCAACAATTGCTTGCGCGCGCGGAAACGCTCGCGCCTGGCATTCGAGGCGTCGCGCACTTTCTGTTCGAGCGCGCGGAATTCGCCGATCAGCGCCAGCATCTGCTCGCGGTTGACGCGAAAATTTTCCGATTGTGGATCGATCCGGCTCTCGATGATCGGCATGGAAACTCATTCGCACATCGGCGTGTGCGACCCGGCGAGCTAGGGCGACAAGCTCATTTGCATGTTAGCCGGGCAAGCCGCCGGCACAAGCCGTTGCGCGATAGTAAACAGCGGCTGGCAGCGACCTCTGTTGGCCTCGCCTAAACAAGGCGTGGATGGCCGGCCCAAGTCCGGGCATGAGAAACTATCGCGTAAGCCGATGAGGCGCTAGCGCGCGCGTTGCTTGTTGTAGCGCAGCGACCGGCCGGAGCAGCAGTTACAACCGCCGCGGTGCGAACCGGATAGCGGTCGTCCCGGCGCGCCCCGCTCGCCCGTGACCCGGGTGGGCCCGCGTCCGGACGTCGTAAAGTAAGGCGCGGTTAAAAACGCGCGCGGCGCTTTCCTGCGGCAGCTCGGACACTTTTGCCGCAGGTCGGCTTCGGCCATCGGCTTCATTTCGGTAAAGGGACCGCAGCGGTCGCAAAGATAGTCGTAAACCGGCATCCGGCCTCTCTCCTGGACTGTGCGGCCATCGTAACAAAGAAATCGGAGGCAGCAAGTATGCCGGGGTCTTGCCTTGCTCCAGCGCGGATGAGCCCTTTATAAATCGCGCAACGGGAGGAATGCCAACATGGGGCTGCGAGACTTTACGCTGTTCGACATCGTCGAGCGCAATGCACGTCTTCATCCGAGCCGATTGGCGTTCGCGCTGGGCGAGGAACGCATTACCCACGCCGCCTATCGGGGGCGTGCTGAACGGCTGGCGGCTGGGCTTGCGCGCGCCGGCGTCCGGCCGGGCGACCGGGTCGGCATGGTCTCGCAGAACAACCTGGAATTTGTCGATCTCTACGGGGCGGCCGCGCGGCTCGGCGCCATCCTGGTTCCAGTCAACTGGCGCTTGAGCGCGGACGAGGTCGCCTATGTGGTCGCGGATGCGGCCCCGAAAATCGTGATTGCCGACGCGGCCAATCAGCCATTGTTCCAAGCAGCGCATGCAAACCTGCCAATGGTCGAACGCTGGTACGGAATTGGCGGCACTTCCGGCCCGTTCGCGCCCTACGCCGACCTGCTCGACAGCGTAGACCAAAGCCCCTTGGCGGCGCCGCATTCTGATGCCGACGTCAGTCTTGTCATGATACACACGGCTGCCGTCGGGGGGCGGCCGCGTGGCGCGCTGCTCTCGCATGCCAACTTGATCGCGGCGAGCGCGCAGCTTTTGCACTATTGGTCGCTCACGCCTGACGACATCAATTTGGGCGTACTGCCGCTGTTTCATGTCGCCGGCCTCGGCATGTTGCTCGCCGCGCAATATGCGGGCGGCGCGAGCATCATCGTGCCAAAATTCGATGCCGGGACCGCGTTGGACGCAATTCACCGCCAGCGGGTCACGATGTTCGCGGAATTCCCGCCGATCCTGACGACGCTTCTCGACGCTGCCGAGATCCGGCCGGACGAGCTTTCGAGCTTGCGCATCGCCACTGGTCTCGACAGCCCGGAGACAATCACGCGCTTCGAGCGCCTGTGCCCGCAGGCGCGCTTCTGGTCGGTGTTCGGGCAGTCGGAAACCTCGGGTTTCGTGACCATGGGCCGCTTTCGCGACCGGCCGGGCGCGGCCGGGCAACCGACTTTCCTAGCGACAGTGGCAGTGCTCGACGATGCTGACAATCCGGTTGCGCCCGGTGAGGTCGGCGAAATCGCCGTGCGCGGGCCGACCGTGTTCAAAGGCTATTGGCGCTGCGACGGCGACAATGCCATCACCTTCCGCAACGACTGGCATCACACCGGTGATCAAGGCCTGTTCGATGCCGACGGCTATCTCTGGTACAAGGGCCGCTCGCCGGCCAAGGAGCTGATCAAGCCGGGCGGCGAGAACGTCTATCCGGCGGAAGTCGAGCGCGAGATCGCGGCGCACCCCGCGATCGCGGAAGTCGTCGTCATCGGCGTGCCCGACGCGCAGTGGGGGGAAGCCGTCAAGGCGGTGTGCCGCTGCAAGTCGGGACAGACCGTGACCGCGCAGGACATCATCGATTTCGTCGGCGGACGCATTGCGCGCTACAAGCGTCCGAAATATGTCGCGTTCGTCGATGCGATGCCCACGACGGCGACTGGCGCCATAGATCGCGCGAAGGTCAAAGAAACCCACGGCCACGTCTGACGCGAATATTTTTCGCGTCATGGCGAGCGAAGCGATTCCGATGCGTTTTAGCAGGCGGCCAACAAAATGACCGTCACGCCAGCCAGCGGCGGCGCCGGCGATAATGCTTGACGGCGAGATAATCGACGCCGTGATTGCCGCCGAGATAAGCCGCTTCCACGTCCGGGTTTGACTTCACCACCTCGGCCGGCCCGCTCATGACGACACGGCCGCTGTCCATCAGATACGCGTGTTCGACGATATCGAGCGCCATCGCGGCATTCTGCTCGACCAGAAGCACCGCGACTTTGCCCTCGTGATTGATGCGCTTGATGATGTCGACGATTTCATCGACCAGGAGCGGGGCAAGCCCCAGGCTCGGCTCGTCCAATAGGAGGAGTTTCGGCTCGGTCATCAGCGCACGCCCGATCGCCAGCATCTGCTGCTCGCCGCCGGAGAGATAGCCGGCTTGCGCATTGGCGCGCTGGGCGAGACGCGGAAACCACGTGAAGGTGCGTTCGATCAGCCTGTTGATTTGGGCGCGATCGTGATGCATCGAGGTCGCCGCCAACAGATTCTCGCGCGGCGTCAGATGCACGAAGACGCGGCGGCCCTCGAGCACATGGGCGAGCCCAAGCCGCACGCGGTCGGGCGGATCAAGCGCCAGCAGATTCTTGCCGGCGAAAGTGATCTCGCCCTTGGTCACCTCGCCGCGCTCAGGTCGAAGCAGGCCGCTGATCGCTTTCAGCGTCGTGCTCTTGCCCGCGCCGTTGGCGCCGAGGAGGGCCACGAGCCCTCCCTCGGGCACATCGATCGAAATGCTTTTGACCGCGAGGAACACGCGGTCATAAGCAACTTCGATATTGTTGAGGCTGAGCACGCCGTCTCCGGATTACTTGCCGGTCGTCTTGAAGGTCTCGGCGGATTTCTTGATCTCCGCCCACACCACGTCTTGGTTCGCCGAGAACCAATCGGTCTGCGGAACAAATTTCGTTCCGTCCCAGCGCGAGATACGGCCTTTGCCGCCGCCCTGATGGTCCTCCTTGGTCACCGTCATCGGCGGCAACAGCCCTTCGGCGGTGAAGTCGGTGATCGAGGTGAGACCCTCATTGAGCCACGGCCCGGTGACCGGACCGTCCGGCGCCTTCGACGCGGCGACGCGGACGCCTTCCGCCATGATGGCGGCCATCATTACTCCGTAGTTGTAGTAGGCGGTGCCGATCTTGGCCTCCGGGCCGGCGCCCTGTCCTTTGCCGGCGACGTCCTTGAGGATGTCGGCGATGATCTTCGGGCTGCGGCCACTGGCGCACGGCTCGAACTTGAGCACGCCCTTGGTGGCGTCTTTGCCGACGACCTCCATGTCCGATTCTGAAATCCACACGCTCGACGACATGCGGTCCATGGGAATGCCGTTACGGATCGCTTCGCTGAGTGCGGTAGTCTGACCGACGCCCGCGCCCCAGAACACCACCCAGTCCGGCTTGGCGCGGCGCACCTGCGGCCAGATGGCGGCCTGATCGTTGCCAGGCGGCGTATAGGGGAAAGTCTCGAACGTGTAGCCGAGCTTCTCGCTCAGCGCCTTGAAGATCGGAATCGGCTCCTTGCCGAACGGCGTGTCGATATGCACCAGCACGATCTTCTTGCCTTTCAGGTCCTTGTCCTGCTGGCGGAAGAAATCGACGATGATGCCGGCTTGCGTCCAATAGTTCGGCGACAGCGGCATCACGTAGGGAAAGACCGTGCCGTCGGCGGCGTCGCTGCGGCCGGAAAAGGCGGTGACGAGGTTGATCTTGTCCTCGAGCGCGCGGGTGACGAGCGCGCGGGCGACCGGCGTCGACAGCGGATCGCACAACACCATGCCTTCGCGCTTGAGTCGCTCATAGGCCTCGATGGCGCGCGGCAAATCGTTGGCGTGGTCGCTGACGTCGGCGACGATCTTGTAGCCGCTCACACCGCCGCGGCCGTTGATCAGGGAGAAATAGTCCCGCTGGCCTTGGCTGTATTCCGCGGTCACGAAGGTATAGATCTTGGTGAAATCCTGCGGCATGCCAAAACGGACGACCTTTTCGTCCGCGGCAAGCGCGGGCCGCAGCCCGATCAGGGCCGTCGCCGCCGTGCTGGCGACGAAGCTACGCCGTGTCAGTTTCATGTCTTCCTCCCTATCACACTCGGCTTAAACGATCCGCAGCCTGGCCTCAGCTTCGGAACGGTGAGCCGACTTACAGCCAGACTTATAGCCCGGAAGTTATCTACGATGCACGATAGGCATTGACCCATACGGCGGCTGTTCTATAGTTCGTGCTGTAATGGCTCAGGCACCCGTACCTGGGCGGTGGATCTACCAAGCAGCAGGACACGGGCGAACTCAACGCCTCGGCAGGTTGCCCCACCACGAACGACGTTCATTGGAGCGTCGGTCGTGGGGGGCATTTTCATTTCTAAATCCCCCACGGTCAGACGCTCCCTTTCCTCAAGGGAGATTTAGTTATGTCTGAAAATAAAACCACTGGGCCAGAGGCTCCGAAACCATGCGGGTATGCACGCGCTGACGTCGAGTTCGTGTTGGAAAAGATGATCGAAATCTGTGCGGACTTCTTTCACGGCTATGACCTAGTCGAGGACGCGGTCAACATCGCCAAGCTCGTCATATGCGACGCAGAGGACGAGAACACGGCTCAGCAAATTCTCATGAGCATGGGCTATCTGACTTGGCTCATGGCGGACTGGAGGGGCCTGACTCCAGAGACCACCGCGAAGTTGGAGCAGATCCGCGACTTGAACTTCCCCGACTTGAACTTCGATAACTGAACTGGAAACAGGGCCGCCGCTCTCATGAGCGTGCGGCCTTACTCATTAATGGAGGTACCGATGCAAGACCTTTATCCCCTCGACCAACTCCAGCCACTTGGGCGTGCACTCTTCAAGGAGATGTGCAGGCAGTATCCGCAGTGGAGGGGCGAGCCCCGTGATGGGTTGAGACACACCATCGAAACACTGATCGAGTTTTTCGGCAACGACCCGTCGATGGTCGACCTGTATGCGAGAGCAGTCAAGAAAGCCGAGACGGGGAGTGAGTACTAATCAGCAGGGCCGTCGCTCTTAGGGGTGGCGGCCTTTCCCATTTGACACGCGCAAGAGCTGACAATGAAAACCGTCAATCCGCACAATCATCAGTATCCGCACGCCAAGATCGACAACGTCCAGCTCACAAGCATCAGTCGCCTGCGCAAATCGCCGGAGCGACGGTTGCCGATGGTCGGCGACCCGAAGGAGCACCCGCGCGATCCGTACTACTCCAACCGCCACGAGCGCGAAATTTACGCACGGGCGATGCGCGACAAGCACCGCGCTGACTGATGTCCGTCGTCTTCGCGAATACTTGAGGAGCGGTCTTTTTACTTGGTGAATCAAGTAGTTGCGATGGTTTTTGCTTGCTAGGATAGTATTCTTATGGTATATTAATTTGTATGGATGAAAGAATTAGAACGATCCGAAGGGTGGGCGGCAGTCATACTGTCGCTATCCCACCAGATCTCGTGAGGGCCTTTGACCTGAACCCTGGCGACCATGTTCGCTGGGAGGAAATGCAAGATGGAATCATTGTGAAGTTCTTTAAGTTTACAGAAAACATAGCCCCGGCTGAACGGGTGCTGGAACCCACGCACGCACAACAAGGATCAAACAATGAGTTCTAATTATTGGAGCGTTCGATGGGCCAAAATGATGAGGCCCCCGGTGATGGCACACCGGAGGCCAAGAGAGTTTTCGATGATGCCGACGATCTAAATCGTCAAAGCCATAATACAGCAAACGGTGGAGCGAAGCAACAGCAGAGTAAAGCTGATTGTTTGTTCGACGAATTCGGCGGCGCTGATTTATTAGATGCTGGACTTAATGCGATTGCGCGCGGCTGGAAAATCTTCCCCTGTGATGGCAAGAAGAAGCCGCTGACACCAAACGGCTTCAAAGACGCCACGACTGATGAAGCAACAGTACGAGGGTGGGTGAAAAAGTGGCCCGGATTACTATGGGCTCGTGCGGTTCCAGAGGACATAGTTGTTGTCGATCTGGACACGAAGCATGGGAAAAACGGAATACGAGAATTTGAAAGGTTACACGGTTGCAGTCCCGATCAGTTTGATGCTCCGCGTGTGCGAACAGGCACGGGAGGAAATCACTTATATACAGATGCTACGGGACGTGATTTCAAAAACAGCGCAGACATCATAGCAAAGGGTGTCGATACAAGGACAGCCGGAGGGTATGTCATTATCCCTTCAGGCCCTGATTCTGGCTATTGCTGGCTCACAAACCCAGATGGTTCGTTGCCGCCGACGCCGCAGTGGGCTGAGGTGGTGTTGCGGGGGAATGAAAACAAAACAAAGAGCAACGGTTCGGGGGCCGGTGGGAGTGCAGGAGCGTTCACGTGGTCGTGGTCCGAAAAATTTGGCCAGAAGAAGCTCGATGAAATTTGTGAATTACTCCGCACTGCTGTAGATGGCCATTTTGACGAAGCGACCCGTAAGATGTGGAAGTTCGCCAGATGGGTCGGCGGCGGTGCTTACGATGTTGATAAGGCCCTGGATGCTGTGTTGGAGGCAGCAAAGCAGAACACCACCGCGCCGCCAGACTACATCGAGAAAGTCAGACGATCTTTTCTAAACGGCGTGGCTCAGCCTGAAGGTCCTTTCATAGAAGACCAGGGAGTGTTGCTGGGAGATTTCTGCGCGTTCATGCCGCAGCATCAGTACATCTACATTCCGACTAGAGAGCTTTGGCCAATCACTAGTGTTAATGCTCGTATTCCTTGCGTCGATGATAAGGGGATCAAGGCGAACGCGTGGCTCGATCAACACCGGCCGGTGGAGCAGATGGTTTGGGCTCCCGGTGAACAGATGTTGATCCACAATTCATTGATGGCGGAAGGTGGATGGATCAAGAAAGACGGAGCCACCTGCTTCAATCGCTACCTGCCCCCGACCATTGAGCCGGGGGATGCGGCAAAGGCTGGTCCGTGGATCGAACACGTTCGCAAGCTGTTTGGCGACGATGCAGAGCATCTTATCAAATGGTTTGCCCATCGGGTCCAGCACCCTGAGATAAAGATCAATCACGCACTTGTTCTCGGCAGCGACAAGCAGGGCACCGGCAAGGACACGATGCTGGAGCCGGTGAAGAAGGCCATTGGCCATTGGAATTTCCAAGAAGCATCGCCGCAGCAGATATTGGGCCGGTTCAATAGCTTTCTGCAAAGCGTCATTCTTCGGATCAACGAGGCTAGAGATTTAGGCGATGTCAGCCGCTATGCGTTCTACGACCATACGAAAGCATTCACGGCTTCGCCGCCTGATGTGTTACGCGTTGATGAAAAGTATATCAACGCGTACAGCATCCTGAACTGCGTCGGATTAATCATCACATCAAACTACAAAGCCAAGGGAATTTATCTGCCGGCAGAAGATCGCCGGCATTATGTCGCGTGGAGCAACGCCACGCCGGAAGACTTTTCAAAAGACTACTGGAATAAACTTTGGGACTGGTACAATGCCGGAGGGGTTAAGGATGTGGCTGCTTTTCTTCGAGAGTATGATCTCACTGGCTTTGATCCCAAAGCGCCGCCTCCTAAGACGCAGGCGTTTTGGGATATTGTTGAAGCAAACAGCGCACCAGAAGATACTGAGCTAGATGATGTTCTTGACCAGCTCCGGTATCCGGCCGCTGTGTGCTTGCTCCAGATCGTTGGTAGAGCGGATAATGAATTTGCGCAGCGTCTTAAAGACCGAAAATATATTGGGTTGATCCCGAGTTGGTTTGACAAAGCTGGTTATGAACGAATTAAGAATCCAAGTAGTGAGCAAGGTCTGTGGCGCGTTGGTGGAAAGAAGCAAATGATCTATGCAAAGAAGGATTTGAGTTATCGGGACCAGATATCGGCAGCAGAAGAACTAGTGAAAAAAGAAACACCACCGGAGTTTATACACTGAAAAGGGGCCGCGCGGCACCGTTGGCACCGTTGGCACCGTGTTGCTATCTGTTACGTTTGGGGCCTTGGTTTTTAGCTTTCATAATAAAATTGAGTCTGTGGCTCGGGAAAGGCGCGCGAGAGTAGAGAAGTAGATAAGGAAGGGGAGGGAGAGCAGCAGTAGCGCACGCGGCAAAAGGCAACGGGTAGAGGTACGGTGCCAACGGTGCCAACGGTGCCAAGTCTGGGTATTTTGGTGGGTTTTCAGCGTAGCTGTCCGGGTTGTTGGTGCGGTAAAATGGTTTGTTAGAAGGAGGTAGATCATGGTCAGTCCAGTGGAAGAAATGGTTCTGATAAATGAGGCAATTCGGTGCGATAATAATAGCAAGCTACCTGATAAAGCGTCTGATGATGCGTATGTGAATGTTGTGACGGGTTGTGTCGAAGGTGCAAAGATCGCTGAGCATCTGGCAAAGCGCCTGATAGAAACGGCGGTGATGTGTGTTGAAGAAAATCTAATGGGACCAAAAGAAAACTTGGACGATTTGTTGGATCAAATCGAGCATCTGGAATTGTGTGTTAAGAGGGCTAGAAATAGAGAACCGCTAGAAGTCCCGTTCCCTGATGAACCTATTCATGACCCGCGTGGTTACACGACAGGACCCTAAGATGAATGAGTTCTAGAGTGCAAAGAATTCACCGGCGACCAAGCTCATGCAGGATGATGGTGATCACTGCACGATGTGTCAGACAGAGTTTCCTGCTCGCAGTATCACGTATGGGGGAGTAACGAAAAGCGGATCTGTAGAGTATGTCGGCGATTGTTGTCGGCGTAAGTTGAAGGAAATTTACTGCGGAGGTCTTGTTGTTTGATTGTGAGAGTCCCTCACCCTTGCTCACTAGAATTTTTTGCTGTAAATTTTAGCGCGTAGAATCAATCAACTTACAAACTGTAAGTGTCAGTAAGTCCGGATGACATTTCAGCCTGGACAAGTGTCAAACCCCAAAGGCCGGATACCTGGAAGCCGGAACCGACGAACGCAACAGATCCTAGATCTCATCCAAGGCCGGGGTGACAAGGACCCTCTCGACGCTCTCTCTGAGATCATTACCACGAGCAAAGATCCAAATATTATTGCGACCGCCAGCAACATCCTCGCGCCTTATCTTCACAGCAAAAAGTCCACGACCGCCGCGCCCCGGTTCGTCCCCGAACTAATAGAAGTCCCCAGCTTCCAATCTATCGACGAAGCGGAAAATTTCCTCAACTCCATCGCCACGCGTCTTGGCCTTGGCGAAGTTGACTCGCAGTCCGCACTCGAAATCAACACGCTTGTCAAAACATGGATAAACTCGAGGCGCGCGGACCAAGAGCTTCAACTAAAAATCGAAGCTCAGGGTGGTGGCGGCGACCAAACAATCCACATCAGTGGCGGTTTGCCCGAATTACCCGGAACAAGTGTAATTTTTGACGAAACAGCCGTAGGTAGAATGAACGGCCACACCAACGGCCACGTCATCGACCACGAACCTACAGCCGCGCTTGAAGTCCGAGGCCAAAGATTCACCAATGATTACAAAGGATTAGCAGCCATGTGTCCATCGCATGTTGCAATAATTGCAAGTTTTGCATCGCACAAGAGCTAGGGTTGCATACAACCGCGAAAACAACCCAAGGCCAAGGCCATGAACCGCGAAGCCACAGACTTCCTCTACAGCGTCATGCGCGACAAATCACTGCCCTTGCGTCAGCGTATCAAGGCCGCTGGCAAGCTGATGGCGATAGAGGGGCCTGATGGTCCGCCTCCGCCCACGCTGCGCATCGTGATCAATGGCTTTATCTGCCCGCAGCTCGTCGAAACGTGGGATGCATTCAGCCCACAAGAGCAGGCCGAGTTGTTGCTCGCGGTCAAGCGTTTGCTTCGCTGCAACGAGTTGGGCGCGGGCGAACTCAAGCCCACATCCGAGGTCAAGGGCCATGGATAAGCGATGCAATACATCGTATTACAATGGCACACATGAGGTAACAATCAATTGTACTCCGCATCTGTGCATAAGTTTGTCCTTATCACCGGCCTTATCACCGGGGCCATCGATGCGGGAACGGATAAAGACAGTGTTCCTCTTCGCTCATCCAGTATGCCTGCCTCGCATCACGGCGAGGGCCAGGGCACCAGAATATTGAGAGATGACTGATGACCTTCAATTTCAAACCATCTCCTAAGCCCACGGTCGCTGATGACGCCAAAGGCGGCAGTGACCCTCCCCGGAAATTCGTCTGCACCATGTGCGGCAAACGATCAACCTCCCCTAAATCTATTTGCTATCCCAGGGAGGCCACCTGATGACCTCTATTCGTGACGCTATCCTCACCCAATCACCCACGCCGCTGTCCCCGAAGCAGCTCGCTCTCAAAGCGCTTAACGCCGCGACCTCCACGACAACGAAGGCGCTCCATCAGGCACAGTCAGCCATCGCGCACGCTCTTCGCGTGATTGAGACCGATTATCAGCGCCGCCGAACTGCCATCATTAACAGCCGCGATGAAGAGCCAACATCATGACAGTAGCTCCATCCCATCCCCCGGTTCACGGCTATTCTGGCGACGACCCCTACGAACTCATTCCATCACCATGGGGAGAGATGGAGCGGTGGCGCGCGGATGCTCTCGCTACCGGCGAACTCAGCGCGCTGACCGCACTCTCTGAACAAGTCCGCAATGACGCGGCAGGCATCCATGCACGTCTGGACGCGCGTGAGCGCGATCTTAACGCCCGCGCTGACGCCATCACCGCACGTGAACTCCAGCACGCTGTCTCTGTCACCAACTTCGTAGACTTTGTTGGCAAAGCATCCGTGCTCTTCGACAAACTTGAAAGGGCGCGTGCTGATGCAGAGGAAGAACCTCTGGCAGCACCTCCTGTAGCGGAGGCAGCGCCCGGTGAAGCGAGTGATCCAAGCAAACAGCCTGAGCCAGAGTTGGAATTAGAAGGTGACAACGTCGCTGGCACATCACCCGGTGAGCCATCCGAGGCCCCTGATGAGGTGGAATTCCCGACAGGCGAGCTCCCCGCGCCTCCCGTGACCGCGCAGCCCACATCCCCCGGACTTGACGAGGAATAATCATGGCGAATGAACAAGAGCACTTCGACGCCTCAAGACAGTTTCAAGCCTTCTACGACGAAGCGTTACGACGTGTCGGCGCGCGTGCTCCGCAGCCCACACTCGGCCAAAAGGTCAACGACTATCGCCGCGAAACGCTGCGGAACTTGAAACGCACGTTCTTACCTCCCGCACATGATCTTTATCAGGTCAACTGCCGTGGTTTGCCGAGCGACGCGCTGGGCGTATTTGAACCGCAAATCCTCCGTGCTTGCGTTGATGAGGCCAACAATCCCGCGCATGTCCCTCCCGGCCAGCTTCGCAAGGTTGAAGAACTGGACGAATACGGCAAACTCAAAATGATTCGCTTCGTCGGCCAAGAAAGCTTCGTCAAACAAATGATGCGACCCGGCCGCCGCGTGGTCAGCTTCACCACAGATCGCGGAAGGTTCGATGCGTCCGGTCGCCCATTACGATAGCCATCGAATTGCCGATGGCTCCGCGCGCGGTCTTAGCAGCTCTTCGACCGCGCGCACTTCTGGAGTGCATCAGGCAACCTCTGCACTCCACCCCCCGGCTCAGGATTTGACCAAGGTCCTGGGCCGGGTCTTCACGAATGCGCTGGAAGGTATGGAGACTGACGTCAGCGCGAGCCCCCGGTCCATTGAGCAATCGAACGGCCGGGGGCACCTTCCAGTGAGCAAATAGCTTGCCGCTGCTGCAACGGGTTTTTCGCGAACGCCGTGTGCCCCATGGCTCTACGCTGGTACGTTTCCAGAGGGCGGCCGCTACCCATGTAGCTTGGGGGTGTAAAGGCTATTGCACGGGCTTTAAAATGGCTCGAATTATTTGTTTGTTTCTTCTTCCAACGGCCGTAGACGAACACTCGTTCCAAACAACAACGAATAGCTTCCAACACTCAATTGCTGCTATACTTTGTAGGTCAGCTTATTAGGAGATGATCATGGCTGAAGTACAGAGCCCGGTATCACGCCCCGGGTCCAAGGTCGGCTCTAATCAACCCATGTCGCCCGGCGCAAAGAGCAACCCCTTCACGTGCTGAAGGTCCCAAGTTCGATAGCATTCCGCCTCAGCCTACGCACGGCGGCACCTCGCGTCACAGTGAACCTCCGATCCCGTCATCGACAACGACTGTTATAGGACCGGAGGACTGATGCATGCGCGTCATCCAATCCGACAAACAGCTTCCTAGCATCAAGATCGAACCGTCCTTCCAAGACATTGCGAAGTGACGCAGCATTATCCAGGTCGGGGACGCGCGCAGCCACGCGGCAAAGGTCATTGAGACGTGAGCGAGAAGGCGCGCCGTACTCGTCGTCCGGACTGTCGTCAGTCGGATAGGTAAGTCTTTTTAGGATCCAACTTGCTGTGCTGCTCAATATGCTCCTTTACAAGAGCATGAACACATTTGACGAATTCAGACCCGGTCTCCTGGGTGCTACAATAAGTTGAGGGGCATGATAGAGTGCCTGTCCTACCGGTCCAGAACGGATATGGCAAAATCCGAAGGGGGCCGCCAATGCAGCAGATTGCGGAGTGGCTGGAGAAGCTCGGTCTCGGGCAATACGCTCAGCGCTTTGCCGAGAATGATATCAGCTTTGTCATCTTGCCAGATCTGACCGATCAAGACCTTGAAAAAATCGGCGTAGCGTCGCTCGGAAATCGGCGCCTGCTGCTGCGCGCTATCGCCGACCTCAACCGTATCGAGAAGAGCCCACCAGCCGTACCCGCTGCGGCAACTGCGGCGCCGCTCGTCCTACCCTCCGGGTCGGCGCCGATCCCGACCACGGTGGCGTCATCAACGGTCTCTGCCGCAGCCGAAAGTGCAGGTGAGCGCCGTTATCTCACGGTGATGTTCTGCGACCTGGTCGGCTCGACCAGCATTTCCGCGCAGCTCGACGCGGAGGACTGGCGCGATCTGGTCGGCGCCTATCTGGATGCTTCCTCGGCAGCGGTGACGGAGATGGGCGGCCACGTCGCCAAAAAGCTGGGCGATGGGCTGATGGCGCTGTTCGGCTATCCTGTGGCGCAGGAAAACGACGCTGAGCGCGCGGCGCGAGCGGCGCTTGCGATCCAGCGCGCACTCGCGGACCTTAATCGGAAGAACGTCGCAACTGGAAAACCGGAACTGGCGGCGCGCATCGGCATCGAAAACGGCCCGGTAGTAGTCGATGCGGCGGGTGAGATTTACGGCGATGCACCCAATACTGCGGCGCGAGTGCAGGCGCTGGCGGAGCCGGGCACTGTCCTAATAACTGCGCACGTGCAGCGCCAGATTGCCGGCCTTTTCGTCGCCGAGGATCGCGGCGGCCAAGAACTCAAAGGCGTGCCCGAGCCGGTGACATTATTCCGGCTGGTCCGGGCGAGCGGCGGTGGACGCCGCGCAGGGCAACGTCATCTCACGCCACTCGTCGGTCGCGACGAGGAAATCGCCATGCTGATGCGGCGCTGGGAGCGAGCGCGACAGG
>CAVREN010000047.1:0-90083 GCA_963720115.1 uncultured Alphaproteobacteria bacterium | reverse complement strand
TTGGACAGTAGCGAGCCGTGTAGGCAGCAATCAGCTTACGCATGTGAAGGTCGCGTTCAGACGACGATTTGCCGCCAAGTATGACGGCAATGACGTGGCGGCCGTCCCGATGCACAGACGTTATCAGGTTAAATCCTGACGTGCGGGTATAACCCGTCTTAATGCCGTCGACGCCCTCCACCGCACCAAGCAGATGATTGTGATTGCGCATTGTTTCGCCCCGATAAACGAAGGGCTGCGGTCGAGAAATACTTATAGTATCGAGGGAAGCGTTCTTGAATTGCGCGGCCGAGCAATGCCTGATCCGCGGCAGTAGTGACCTGACCATCGTCTGGCAGACCTGACACATTCACATATGTCGTATTCGTCATCCCAAGCGTGCGGGCCCGTTGCGTCATTAGCTTAGCGAAGCTTTTCTCGGTGTCGCCAAGATTTTCGGCCACAACCACCGCGGCATCGTTAGCCGACTTGGTGACTATACCCTTGATTGCATCGTCAACGGTGATCGTCTGGCCTGGCTTCAGGTCGAGCTTGCTTGGCGCCTGTTCGGAAGCGTGCTCGGAGACCTTCAATAAGTCGCCGAGGTGAAGCTCACCGGCTTCTAGGCGCTCGAAAAGTAAGCAAGCGTCATAACCTTCGTTAGTGACGCGGGATGGCAGCGCGCGTTGGGATTGGACGCCCGAGTACTGCACCGCTAGTGCCGTCGATCACGATCGACGCGGCCGGTGGCGTGTAATCTTCTCCGTGAGCACTCGTCCTGTTGCCGGGATCCCTTACTGGATGTCGCTGACGCGCATCCGCCGCGCTGTTTAAGATCGCCACAATCGCGCTGGCGATCAAAACACGAAATCCAAACGCTGCCAGCCGGCTCACTATCCCGCCCCCCTTTTCCCGCGCCCGCTCGCTGTATTCCAGAGAATTGAAGTGGCTATTTTCGGGCGCACCAGGAGGTGGGGCGCTAGGCGGCCGCCTTCGCGTATCGCAATCGGACAATGTTGCTGGCCTTTTGAAAAGCACTGCCGGCTGAAGTGATAAATGCGCAGCGACCGCGCTGCCACAGAACACTTGTGGGCCTTGGGAGAACGAACGCGGCCGCAGGTGGTGAAGCACATGCGACCCCGTCCTTTTGGACAAACCCGAGCGGGGGGTGGGGTCGGGGACGGGGTGCTTCGAGCTGTCCGTACTGTGACAGATGCCGCAAGTCAGCTGGAGACGCGAGCGTAAGCCCTAACCAGCCTGAGCGGTGATTTAACGGGTGCAAAAAGCGGTTGTAAAGCCGAGCGCGCAATGACTCAGGCGGGCCACGGGTGCGTTTTGTTACTTCTCCGCTACTGTAAAACGAATCAAGACGCTTCCCTAAATCATCCAATGCGGTTATGGATCATGATGGTGACCGCCTCAACGCTCATAGCCAGGGCTGTCATCCCAATCAGGATGGTCCACACCCTTCGAAGGCGATCATCAATGATGGCGCGAATCATTGGGCGATTTCAGCTGGGAAGCGCCGGCGGCGTCAAGACCCGCATCTTCCTCTTCATTATCGTCCTGACTGCTTTTCATCGACGCAATCGACAACGCCAGGGCGCTTAAGCTGTTCAGCGACTTGTTTTTGGCGGGTGAGGGTGCCTTCCGCCGACTTGAGGAAAAGCGTGCGGCCGAGAGCACCACCTGTGCCGACGAGACTTCTTCATCACAGGTGGCCGCAACCGCTAAAGCCGCCTCCTCTAGGTGGCTCCGACGATAACAGAACAGGGCAACCGAGGATCGCCTTTCTGGCGGCACTTCACCAACTGGCACCGGCAAGCCTCGCTTTGCGGTACCGATGAGACTAAACGAACAGTTGTTCACTGATTGGGCAGATTTCTTCTTGCGGAAGGTAAACCATCGTTTTTTCCCTTGAGATTGGATGCACGCGGCTCAAGCCAGCAGCATTACGCAGCGAGGAGGTAGCTTGAGCATCCGCGCCTGCAGCGTGGTGGCCTCGACGATCTTTTCGATCGTGTAGCGGTCCACTTCGAGATCGAGAAAGCGGCGTTCAAGTTCGGTTTTTGCGTCGGTCGTGTCGACAGCAGCAACGGCGTACTCTAATCGCATTACGCCTCCGTTTTCGTTTTCAAATTTTACAGTCGTCACAAAAGGCCGATGCATAGAACGCCACTCCACTGATGTGGCTATCCAATGCTCACAATTTTAATAAATGCTTACTGATCGCGAAGGAGAGAGAGGAGCACGAGTCCTCTGATCGAGGTTTATCTGAGAGCAATAAAGGGATCTCGCGTCTCGAAGGCCGCTTGATTTTGTCTACGTGATGAGGCCTCGTGTGATTGGCGGGACCTGCAACGAACTAGTCCCTGGCAAAGGAATAGAGTTTAGATTTAGCACAGAGGAATCGCAAACATTCGCAGGTATCTACAATTGCATCCTTCGAAGTTCCGGATCTAATCATATGAACAGCCCGAAGTATCTATCTTCCCAGAGAGTTCCCCGGTCGAGGAGACGGGAAGCCCTATGCTGATAACTCGTTGATATGTCGTAAGTTATGCCGGTGGGGCAGGTGTAGACCCGCCAGAAGGGTACTTTGCAGGCCTGCTCCAGAACTTATGGGAACAATTTGAGCACGGATTGATTCGCCTGGTTGGCGATCGACAGCGCCGAGACTTCCAACTGCTGGCGAGTCTGCAGGGTCAAGAGGTTGGCGCTTTCCTGGTTCTGGTCGGCCAGAACGAGGTTGCTGGCGCCGGTCTGCAGCGTGTTGATCATGTTCTTCTCGAAATCCTGGCGGGTTTGGATCGTCGAGGAGTTGGTGCCGAACGTTTCCGTCTGCGCGCGTACGTTGCCGATCGCGGTATTAATCGCGGTCTCTGTCGCCGTGATGGTTGTGCCGCTCTGGAATCCGCCGGCGGCGATTGTCGAAAGGCCAAGGCCTGCGCTGTTGAAGTTTACGCCGGCGATGTTCAGCGAGCTCGTCCCGTTCTCGTTGAAGAGCACTTGGAGATTATTTCCGGCGAGCAGGTTGACGCCGTTGTAGGAAGCGTCTCCAGCCAGTTGATCGATCTGGGTGAGCAGGGCGTTGTAGTTGCCTTGCAGCGTGGCGCGCGTGGTGCTCGTTCCGGTGACGGCGGTGCCGGAGAGGCCGAACGCCGATTGATCGGCGCCGGACAGCGTGAAGCTAGTGTTGGGATTGCTGGCGGTGAGCACCAGGTGACCGCTGCCGTCGTCGGTTGCAGATACGGCGCCCGAGCTGCCGAGGCCGGAGGTGCCGTTGATGGCCGCCTCGATCGAGCTCAGTGAGGCGCTTGCCGCGATCGACACGGTGTAGGTCACGCCGCTCGCCGCGATCAAAAGGTTGCCGGCAGCGAGCGTATTGCCTGTCAGATTGACGGTGCCGGTGGTCGAGCCGGCGGTGTTGTTGGAGGCCTGCTGGGCCTGCTGCACGGCTGACAGGGCTTGCTCGAGCAAGCTGGTCAAGCTGGTGAGGCCGTTGTTGGCGGCTTCAAGCGTTTGCGCGCCCTGTCCAATCTGATCGAGCAATGCGCTCAGGTCGTTGGCGCGGTTGTTCAGCGACTGCGACTGGAAATAGCTGGTCGGATTGTCGAAGGCGGTGTTGATCTTCTTGCCGGTCGCAAGATGCTCTTGCGTCGTTGTGAGATTGGCGGCGGTATCTTGCAACGAAAGCAGATTTTGCCGAATTCCCTGACTCAAGGTGATAGCAGACATGGCACAATACCTATCTTAGACCAGGCTCACTCTTGCCTGCATTTGTACTTTGTTACCCTTAATGATGCGTAAAGCGATACCAGCTTCGATTGGCGGGCTCCCGGACCGCTCATTTTGAGAAGATTTGCGGTCCGGAGGGCTTCGCCGATAGAGCCATCGTCCGAGCCCTTCGGCGATTCAACAGTCGACTGCTCGCGCCCACGCTCGCCAGCGGTCGCTTCGACAACGCGGCGGAATTGCGGCGGCGAATATGACGAAGTTGTCGCAAATGCCTTTGCTCGACACAACATTACGCAGCTTTAATGCGCGCGCAGTGCTTCTCACCGAACTTTAACTTGAAGGAACGGCCGCGCCGGATTTCTATCTGGCTTCACATCGTAAGCCTCGTCGCAGCAGATCCCGGAGGAGAGCATGTGGAAGCCAGTAGTCGTCGCGGCGGCAGCCTTGGCCGTTGCGGGCTCGTCAATCGTCTATGCCCAACAGCATTTCGGCGGGCCGGATCGAGACGGCCCGCGTTTTGAGCATCGGCATCGGCTGAGCCCGGAAGACCGGGCGGCGTTCGTCGACGCCCGCGTTGCCGCACTCAGGGCAGGTCTCGAACTCACGCCCGATCAGGCCAAGAACTGGCCGGACTTCGAGAAGGCTTTGCGCGACATGGCGCAGTTTCGCGCCGAGCGAATCGCCGCGCGCGAAGCGGCGGAACAGAATCCCGACAAAGCGCCGAGCGCGCCGTTCGACCGCCTGGCACAGCGCGCCGACAACATGGCCAAGGCGAGCGCAGCCCTCAAGCGCATCGCCGAGACCGGCAAGCCGCTCTATACGAGCCTGGACGATGCGCAGAAGGCGCGGTTTCAAAAGCTCGCGTGGCTGCTGCGCCCGCATCATCATTGGCGGGTGCGCTACCTGGAAGGCGCCGAGGGCCGCGGCTGGCGCGACGAGCAGGACGACGGCGGCCCGATGTGGCGACACCATTGGCGCCATTTCGGCGAAGATGACGGCGGGCAGGGCGGCATGCACCGCATGATGGATGACGGGCAGGACTCGGAACTCTAACACCCGCGACATAACGCTCGCTGTTCGGTACGTGGTCGCGAGCGCCAAGCCGGAAGCCGCAGGGTCACCCTTGCGGCTTTCGCATCTGCGCCAGAGCTCACGCATATCGCCGGCTCGAGCAGGAGTCGCCGGATCGCAAAATTTAGAGGCTATAATGGGGAGTTCCGAAGCGTAGTGACCCAATTCCGGCTTGGGCTAGTATCCAACGCGAAAAGGATTGAGCACACCATGACCCCCGTTTTGAAATCGGCCTTTCGTCACGTCCTGCCCTTGTTGCTGATAGTAGCCGCTGCCGCGACGGCGGAGGCACAGACGGTAGCACCGCCCAACGCGGTCGTTTATTTCATCAATTTGAAGGACGGGGATGCGGTGAAGAGCCCCTTCAAAATTCAGTTCGGCTTGAGCGGAATGGGTGTCGCGCCGGCCGGCGTGGAAAAGCAGAATACCGGCCACCATCATCTTCTGATCGACACCACGCTCACGCCCGAACAGGCGAAAGAGCCGATCCCGGCTGACGATCATCATCTGCATTTTGGCGGCGGACAGACCGAAACGACGCTGACGCTTCCGCCGGGCCGTCACACGCTGCAACTCGTGCTCGGCGATTGGTCGCACGTTCCGTTCAATCCGCCGATTGTGTCGCCGGTGGTCGCGGTCGATGTGAAATAGCGACTGGGCTCATAACGGCCACGATGGGCCGGAGCTCAGACTGTGATCCAATTCAATTGAATCGGATCACGGTCTGGATTGTTCGCGTTGAGCATGATCTTGACCGGAAACCGGTATCCACTTTTCGGGATCATGCTCTAAGCCCGCGCCAGCGGCCCATCGGCTTTCTTCCAGGCGGCAATACCGCCCTCGATGTGACAAGCCGAAGTGACGCCGGCGTCCTGCGCGGCCTGCACCGCCATTGCGGAGCGCTCGCCGTACGCGCAATAAAACACGATGCGCTTTCCGGTCGCCGCCGCGAGTTCATGCAGCATGCCGCCGGGGCCAACATTAGCTTCCAGGGTTGGATAGGGCGAATGGAGCGAGCCGGGGATGACGCCGTGCTTCTCGCGTTCGGTTTTTTCGCGCAGGTCGACCATGATCACGCCCGGTCGACCGCAGAGCGCAATCGCATCGGCTGCCGACACGGACCAGCCCTTGCTGGCAATCTCCTCCTGGCGCAAGCCGACGCGCATATTGGCCGGAACGGCGACGTCCATCATCTTCGGATTGGGCAGTTTCAGGTTGTTCATCAGGTCGACATATTCGTCGACCGACTTCACCCTGAGCCGCGGATTGAAGAATTTTTCTTCGCCGATGGTCGAGACCGTCTCGCCCTTATAGTCGTGCGCCGGAAAGACCAGCATCTCGTCAGGCAGCTTCAACAGCTTGTTGAAGATGGAATCGTACTGCGCACGCGGATCGCCGTTCTGGAAGTCGGTGCGGCCGGTACCCCGAATAAGCAACGTGTCGCCGGTGAACACGCGATCGTCGAGCAGGAAGGAATAGGAATCGTCGGTGTGACCCGGCGTGTAGAGCACGTCGAGGCTCAAGCCTTCGATCTGAACGCGGTCGCCCTCGGTGACCCGCATGGAGACCACGTCGGCCTTAGTGTGCTCGCCCATCACCGTGACGCAATGGGTGCGGTCGCGGAGCGCGCCGAGCCCGGTAACATGGTCGGCATGCAAATGCGTATCGACGGCCTTGACGAGTTTGAGGTCGAGCTCGCGAACAAGCTGCAGATAACGGTCGATGCGCTCGATGACGGGATCGATGATCAGCGCCTCGCCGCCATGCCGACTGGCGAGCAGATAGGTGTAGGTGCCGGACGTGCTGTCGAAGAGCTGGCGAAAGATCATCATCGCCTCCCGCTTTTTGGCCCGCACACTATATACCGATTGCGGATTCGCGGGAATCGGAGCGAATTGTGTGGCCGTCTTCATCGGGGCAGGCAGCCCTGCGGCTTGAGCACGCGCTCGCGCGACGCCGGGAATTTGGCGAGCTTCGCCGCCGGCCGGATCGGCCGCCGCAGCAGTTCGCCGCCGCAATTCGGGCAGCGGCCCTTGAGGACGCCTTCCGCGCAGGAACGGCAGAAGGTGCATTCGAACGAGCAAATCATTGCGTCATGGGAGTCCGGCGGCAGGTCGATATCGCAGCATTCGCATCCCGGCTTCAGCAGCGGCATGTGTCGCTCCCGATCGTCGGCGATCGTTACGTCTTGAGAGTTTATCGTGCAACGGGCGCCGGCGCACGTCCGTCGCGACTAGCCGATCGGCACGGCAGCGAAGACCACCATGTCGCCGCGCATGACGCGCAGCAGCACGCTCTTTTTCGACTGCGCGCGGGCCTCGTCCACGAACTTGCGCACTTCGGCCGGCGTATTCACGCCGCGGCGGCCGACGTCCAAAATGATGTCGCCGGTTTGCAGGCCGCTTTCCGCGGCATGGCCATTGGGGTCGATTTCGATGATCACCACGCCCGGAGAGCCGGCGCCAACGAGCGCGCTCGCCGGCGCGAGTGTCAGACCAAGCACCGGTGCCTCGCGCGGCTTCGCCTCCTCGCCCCTTGCCTCCGCGGAGGTTCGCGGAAGCTTGCCGAGTGTCACCGTGACTGTCTTCCCTTGCCCGGCGCGCAAGACGCCGAACTTCGTCGTTGTGCCGGGCGCCATCGCGGCAATCCGCCGCGCGAGCTCGCGCGAATCCTTTATTGGTTCGCCGTTTACGACATTGATGACATCGCCGATCTCGACGCCGGCCTTGGCGGCCGGGCTGTTGGGCTCGACCTGCGCGACCAGCGCACCCTCGGTGCTTTTCAGCGCCAAGGCGTCGGCGACCGCGGGAGAGAGCGTCTGAATTTGCACGCCGATCCAACCGCGCGTGACCTGTCCCTTTTCCTTGATCTGCTGGACGACGAATTTGACCGTGTCCGCGGGGATATCGAAGGCGACGCCGACCGATCCGCCCGAAGGCGAGAAGATCGCGGTGTTGACGCCGATCACTTCGCCTTTGACATTGAAGGTCGGCCCACCCGAATTTCCGACATTGACCGGCGCATCGATCTGAATGAAGTCGTCATAGGGACCTTCGCCGATGTCGCGCCCACGCGCAGAAACGATTCCCGCCGTCACCGTGCCGCCTAATCCGAACGGATTTCCGACCGCGAGCACCCAGTCGCCGACGCGCGGCAGGCTGGTGGCAAAACGCACATAGGCAAACTCGGTGCTGGCACTGACTTTGAGCAGCGCCAAATCGGTCTGCGGATCGGTGCCGACGACCTTGGCCTGATAGGTCTTGCCGCTGTCGGTCGTCACCTCAAAGCTGATGCCGTTGGCGACGACGTGATTGTTGGTGACGACATAACCGTCGCCGGAGAGGAAAAATCCCGACCCGAGCGAGATGTTGGAATCGGGGACGGATTTGTCGGGAGGGGAAGGCGGCGCGCCGAATTTGCGCGCGGGGGCGTCGGAGGGTCTCCTCTGGGCGTCGTCCGCCGGAGCCGTGTCGGCGACTTTGACGCGGACGCCGACGACGGCGGGTTTCACGCGTTCGATGACGTCAGCAAAGCCGATCGGCGCCGGCGCGCCGATGGCATCAACCTCAGCCGCTCGCGCGCGAGACGCCACAGCCGATGCGGCGATCGTGCAGGCAACAAGACAGAGCGCGAGGATCCTAGCCGTCCCGTGCGCGGCGGCGAAGCGGGAGTTGCTGTTCTCGACCATCGGTCTCTTCCGCTCCGTTCATTTCCGGACCAGCCGGTCTTCGCGCGGGCCGGGCACGCCGGCGTTCGCCAGCAGTGCGAAGGCCGCGAACTAGGGCAGCGCGGGCGACGCCTGCCCTTGATCTGGGTCAAGCTTAGCATTTCTTATCGCTTACAGTTGTTAATGGCGCCGCGTTTGCGCCAGGTCGAAGATGCCGACGAGGTCAGGCCGTTCGGCCGCCGCGCGACGCCGAACCTATCGCGCCGCCACCTGCGGAACTACCTCGAAGAGCGGCCGCTCACCTCGCTCATGCGCCAGCAGCCAGCGCTTGCGATGGAGTCCGCCGCCGTAGCCGGTCAGCGATGCGGCTGCGCCGATCACCCGATGGCACGGCACAACGATGGCGATGGGATTGGCGCCATTCGCCGATCCGACCGCGCGCATCGCCTTCGGCTGTCCAATCGCGGCTGCAAGCGCGCCGTAGCTCATCGTGCGGCCGGCCGGAATGCGGCGGAGCGCGACCCAGACGGTGTGCTGGAAGGGCGTGCCGTTTGTCTCGGTCGCCAGATCGGCGATGGCATCGAGCTCGCCGTCAAAATAAGCGGCGAGGGCATGGGCAGCACGCGAAGGCCGCGAGGCCTCGCGCAGCGTCAGCGCGTTCGGACCGTAATAGCGAAGCAGAAGGTCCTGCATGCGCACTTCGCAGTCGTCCCAATCGACCGCGCGCAGACGCTGCGCGTCATCGCTGACGAGACGCATTCGGCCTGTCGGTGTTTCGAGATGCTCGACGAAAAATGTCTGCGCGGCGCTCATCTGTTCCGATCCCGCGGCCAGTTTCGCTCAATCGTTGCGGTACATCTGGCGCTTTTCGGACATCTCCATCCCGAACCTTGCCGGCGACGTTCATGTCCGAAAACCGCTAGACGCGGGGCCGCAAGCGGATCACCCTGCGGACTGAGCGCAAATTGAGATCAATCACGATCAATGAAGCACCATCGCATGAAGCGGAGCGCGCAGCCGGTTTCTTTGGAGCTCGATCACGAGGCCTGCTACCGCGCCGTCCGCCAGCGCGATGGCCGCTTCGATGGACGCTTCTTCACCGGCGTCAAGACAACCGGCATCTATTGCCGCCCGATCTGTCCGGCGCGCACGCCGCTGTCGAAGAACGTCATCTTTTTTCCGACTGCGGCTGCCGCGCAGGAAGCGGGCTTTCGTCCCTGTCTGCGCTGCCGGCCGGAAACCGCGCCCGATCTCGGCGCCTGGCGCGGCACATCGAATACGGTCTCGCGCGCTTTGAGCCTGATCGAACACGGCGCGCTGGACGATGCCGCCGTCGATGCGCTGGCCGGACGCCTCGGCGTCGGCGAGCGCCAGTTGCGGCGGCTGTTCCAGCAGCATCTCGGCGCCTCGCCGGTCGCGGTCGCCCAGACGAGGCGCGTGCTGCTGGCCAAACAGCTTATTCACGAGACGCATCTGCCGATGACCGAAGTGGCGTTCGCCGCAGGCTTCGGCAGCATTCGCCGCTTCAACGAAACATTCCGGCAATTGTTCGGCCGCTCGCCGCGCGAATTGCGCCGGACCACTGGGCCGGAATTTTCGGTGACGGCTGCCGGCGAACTTGTTCTGCTGCTGCGCTATCAGCCGCCCTACGATTGGGACGCGACGATCGCGTTCCTGCGGCAGCGCGCCATTGCCGGCGTTGAGCGCGTAAGCGTGCAACGCTACGCGCGCACGCTGCAACTGGACGGCCTGACCGGAACGGTGACGGTCGAACCGGCCGACGGCAACGCATTGCGCGCCGCCGTGCGCTTCCCAAGGCTTTCGGCTTTGCCTGCCATCATCGCGCGGCTGCGGCGCGTGTTCGATCTCGGCGCTGATCCGCTCGCCATTGCCGCGCATTTGGCCACGGATCCGGCGCTTGCGCCGCTCGTCAAAGCACGCCCGGGCTTGCGCGTGCCCGGCGCCTGGGACGGCTTTGAATTGGCGATCCGTGCGGTGCTTGGTCAGCAAATTACGGTCGTCGCGGCTGCGCGGCTCGCCGGCCGCATGGTAGCGGCTTATGGTGAGCCGCTGTCATCGCCGAGCGAGTATCTGACTCACGTCTTTCCGCGGCCGGAGATCATTGCCGCCGCCGATCTCGGTTCGCTCGGTATGCCGAGAAGTCGGGCCGCGGCACTCTCGGCGGTCGCAGCCGCGGCCGTCGCCGACCCGCATGTGTTCGACGCCAATTGCGGGCTTGACGACGCGGTGAAAAAGCTGCGCGCCATCCGTGGCGTCGGCGAATGGACGGCGCAATACATCGCGCTTCGGCAATTGCGCGAGCCCGACGCGTTTCCCGCCGCCGATCTTGGGCTTCTGCGCGCGATTGCCGGCCGCGAAGGCCGCAAGCATTCCTCGTCTGAGCTTCTTGACCGCGCCAACGCGTGGCGACCGTGGCGCGCCTACGCCGCCCAGCATTTGTGGGCTGCAGCGTGAGCTGAAAGCCGGGCCCGGATGAGCGTCAGCGAAATCCGCGCCAATATGATCCTGCATATCGCGCCGCTCACGCGGGCTACGATTTTTCGCGCTCGACCGGCAGGTCTGGGCGCGAGCCCCATTCAGCCCACGAGCCGTCGTAAAGGCCTCTCGGCTCTCTGCCGATGGACTCGAGCGCGAAAGTCAGGATCGCCGCGGTGACGCCGGAGCCGCACGAAGTGATCACGGGCTTGTCGAGATCGACACCGGCATCGGTAAAGGCCGCCTCGATGCGGGCGCGCGAGACCAACTGGCCGTTTTCGACAAGGCGCGCATAGGGCACGTTGAACGAGCGCGGCATGTGGCCCGATCGAAGACCGGGGCGTGGCTCGGGCGCCTTGCCGGCGAAGCGGTCGGCCGGCCGCGCGTCGACCAACTGCACGCTGTCGTTGACCAGCGCCATGCGCACGTCCGCAAGCATCGCCACGGCGCTGACATTCATTTCGGCAGTGAATTTTTTCGCAGCCGGCTTCGCCTCGCCTTTTTCCAGCGGACGTCCTTCCGATTTCCATCGCGGCATTCCGCCGTCGAGGATGCAGACTTTCTTGGCGCCGAAGATCCGGAAGGTCCACCACACACGCGGCGCCGAGTAGAGGCCGACGCTGTCATACACCACAATGGTATCGCCATCACCGATGCCGAGCGCGCCGGCGGCTTCGCCAAATTGCGTCGGGCCGGGCAGCATGTGCGGCAGTTCGGTCGAATGATCGGCGATCGCCTCGATGTCGAAGAACACCGCGCCGGGGATGTGGCCGTCGCGATATTCGGCATGCGCGTCGCGCTGCTGCGTCGGCAGGAAGAAGCTTGCGTCGACCACGACGACGTTGCGGTCGCGTAAATGTTCGGAAAGCCATTCGGTCGAAACGAGCCAGCGGCTCGCAGGGGAGGGGGCAAAGGTATCTTCGGGTCTGAGCATGGCAATGACACTAACCCGCGAGCAAGTGTGAGGGTTCAGAGAAAGGGCGCTTTGATGTCCGAGTGCCGCTCGAGCCAGTGCGGCACCGGCAATTTTTTCTCGCGCAGGAAAGCCGGATTGAACAGTTTCGATTGATAGCGCGTGCCGTAGTCCGCGAGAATGGTCACGATGGTATGGCCGGGGCCAAGCTCCTTCGCAAGGCGCACGGCGCCCGCGACGTTGATGCCGGAGGAGCCGCCGAGGCAAAGCCCTTCGTATTCGAGCAGGTCGAAGATGATCGGCACCGCTTCTTCATCGGGGATCTGATAGGCGATGTCGATCGGAGCGCCTTCCAGATTTTTGGTGATGCGGCCTTGGCCGATGCCTTCGGTGATCGAAGAACCTTCCGACTTGAGCGTGCCGGTCGTGTAGTAGCTGTAGAGCGCGGCGCCCATCGGATCGGCGAGCGCGATGCGCACGGAGTTGCTGAACGATTTGAGTGCGATGGCGATGCCGGCGAGCGTTCCGCCGGTGCCGACGGCGCAGGTGAAGCCGTCGATCTTGCCCTCGGTCTGCCGCCAGATTTCCGGCCCGGTCGTCTCGACATGGCCTTGCCGGTTGGCGACATTGTCGAACTGGTTGGCCCAGATCGCGCCGTTCTTCTCGCTCTTGGCCAGTTGCTCGGCGAGCCGGCCGGAGAGCTTCACGTAGTTGTTCGGATTGGAATAAGGGACCGCCGGCACCTCCACCAATTCGGCGCCACAAAGCCGCAGCGTGTCTTTCTTCTCCAAACTCTGCGTTTCCGGAATGACGATCACCGAGCGAAAGCCGAGCGCGTTGCCGACCAGCGCAAGCCCGATGCCGGTATTGCCCGCGGTGCCCTCGACGATCACGCCGCCCGGCTTGAGCGCGCCCCGCTTCACCGCATCCTGAATGATGAACAATGCGGCGCGGTCCTTCACCGACTGGCCGGGATTCATGAACTCGGCCTTGCCGAGAATCGTGCAGCCGGTCGCCGCCGAAACCCGCTTAAGCTTGATGAGTGGTGTATTGCCGATCGCCTCGACGATTCCGTCGCAGAACTGCATCGTCGCGTCATCCTCAAAAGGGAATGGACCCTAAATGACTAACCCTTTGGAAACAAGGCTCGTCCGCCATTGTTTCAATTGTCGCTCGGGCGCGAAAGGTTGCCGAAACCATGCCGACCCTGACGCTGCATAGTGCTACCACTATTCACCGATTTTTTCCGGGGATTAGCGTATCGCGATAGCACCGAGGGGATTTCAGCAATCGATTGCCTCACGATTATTGGCGAGCCGCGATGAATCTCGACGTCAATACCCTGTTTCTTGTCACCATCTACGTAGAAGCAATCCTTGGATTGCTGCTGCTGTTTGCCTGGGCGCAGAACACCGCCATCACCGCTGTGGCTTGGTGGGGCTTCGCGCATCTGCTGCGCGCCGCCTCGGTAACGTTGTTCGGGCTCTACGGTTCGGTCTCTGATCTGATCTCTATCGATTTCGCCAATGCCATTCTCTTCACCTCGTTCGCGGTGACATGGACTGGCGCCCGCCTGTTCGATCATCGCAAGCCGCAATACGTGCTGTTGTTCGCCGGCGCCGCCCTGTGGCTCGTCGCCTGCCGGATTCCGGGCTTCACCGATTCCCTTGACCTGCGGGTGTTGTTGTCGTCCGGCATTATCACCGCTTACACCTGGGCCGCGGCGTACGAATTCTGGCGCGGCCGCAGCGAGCCTCTGGTCTCGCGCTGGCCGGCGATCTTCATGCTGTTCGCGCACGGCTCGCTTTATTTGCTGCGCACGCCGCTCGGGGACTTGCTGCCGTGGCTGACGCGGAACAACCCGCTGCTGGAAAGCGTGTGGCTCTCGGCGCTCAGCTTCGAGGCGCTATTGTTCACCATCGCAATCGCCTTCATTCTTCTGGCGATGGCGAAGGAGCGCGCCGAGCATCGCCACAAGACCGCGGCGATGATCGATCCCCTGACCGGCATCTCCAATCGCCGCGCGTTCCTGGAGGAAGGCGAGGAGCATCTCAGGCGGCAGGTCAACGATCCGCGCCCGACCGCGGTGATGCTGCTCGACCTCGACAATTTCAAATCGATCAACGACCGCTACGGCCACGCCATCGGCGACCGCGTGCTGGAAATCTTCGCCGAAGTGGCGAGTAGCTGTCTGCGCCGCATCGACCTGTTCGGCCGCCTCGGCGGCGAAGAGTTCTCAGCGCTCCTGCACGACACCACGCGCGAGCGCGCGTTGGCGGTCGCCGAGCAGATCCGCAGTTCGTTTGCCGCCGCCACCCGCATCGTCGATGGACGCCCGGTGGATGGTACCGTGAGCATTGGCGTCGTCATCGCCTACGACGCGGTGCTCGATCTCTCGGCGCTTCTGGCGCAGGCCGATCACGCGCTCTATCGCGCCAAGGATGCAGGGCGCAACCGGATCGAGATCGCTTCGATTGAGCTCATCCTCGATCGTGCCCGCCGCGGCGCGGCCGAGGTCCACCGCGCTGCGCCGGTTCGGGCGGGGGCAAAGTCCGCGGCCTGACGGCGAGACACCAGTTCATCTTCCAAGGCGGATTTGCTAGGCTGCCGGCAAAACCACGCCTTAAGGGAGATCGGACATGCTCGACGTCACGCGACACGGCACAGCGCCTTTCGATACTGCGCACCTCGACCGGTTGATGGACGAGGCCGGCCTCGACGTGCTGATTGCGACGTCGAAACACAACATCCAATATCTGCTCGGCGGCCATCGCTCGTTCTTCTTCGACAACATGGATGCCATCGGCATCAGCCGTTATCTGCCCGCTTTTGTCTATCCGAAGGGTGCGCCGGACAAAGCCGCCTATTTCGGCCACGGCATGGAGACCTATCAGACCCAGCTCAAGCCGTTCTGGGTCTCGGAGGTGAACACTAAGAGCGGCGGCTCGGTCGACGTCATGCAGAAGGCCGCCGACTATGTCCGCGGCCTCGCCCAAAAGCCCGGCCGCATCGGTCTTGAGCTCGCGTTTGCACCGGCCGACGCGGTCGCCACGCTGCGCAAGACCAATCCCGATGCGGAGATCAAGGACGCGCTGTTCGTGCTCGAGCGGTTGCGTATGCGCAAATCGCCGGAGGAACTGGAAAAGCTCAAGCTTGCGTCCGAGCTGGTGATCGACTCCATGCTGGCGGTGCTTGCGAGCCACGGCGCCGGCGCCACCAAGGCGGATCTGGCCGAGGCTCTGCGGCGCGAAGAGACCTTGCGTGGCCTCGTGTTCGATTATTGCCTGATCGCGGCGGGCTCCAGCCTCAACCGGGCCCCTTCCGATCAGGTTTGGCAAAAAGGTGATCCGCTGTCGCTCGATTCAGGCGGCAACTATCACGGCTATATCGGCGATCTCGCCCGTATGGGCATCGCCGGCGAACCCGACGCCGAGCTTGAAGACCTGCTCGCCGAGATCGAGGCCACTCAGCAGGCCGCCTTCAAGCCGATCCGCGCCGGCGTGAATGGCGCCGAAATCTATGCGGCGGCCGAACCGGTCCTGAAGCAATCGAAGCTGCACAATCACTATGAGTTTCTCGCCCACGGCATGGGGCTCGTAAGCCATGAAGCGCCGCGGCTTACCAATTCCGGGCCGGTGCCGTACGACGCCTTCGATGCGCAGCGGCCACTCGAAGCCGGCATGGTGATTTCAGTCGAGACCACGCTGCTGCACCCGCAGCGCGGCTTCATCAAGCTTGAGGATACGGTGGCCGTGACGGCGAACGGCCACGAGATCTACGCCAACCGGGCGCGCGGCTGGAACAGAGCAGGGCGCTGATCTTCACCGCCCGATCAGTTCAGCGGAAGCGACGGACGTACGTGTAGCTGCGGGCACGCTCGAGCCGCACGATGTCGCGCCGTAGCTTGTGCAGATAGCCGAAATAAGCCACGCCAGCGGCGAACCAAGTAGCGCCCGCAACAGCGAAAATCGGCATTTCGGCCGAGGGCCAGGCGTGCCTGATCAGGGCGCAGGTAACGCCCCAGGCTATGACCAAGAGGATTGTGCGCGGCAGGAGGTAAGCCATGGGCAACCCCAGGTAGTGACGCCTGATGAAGGTGCCTGATTACGGTTAACAGACCCTCAATTCCGCGCGCCCCCGCGTCCCGGAGAAGGCCGGCCCCAGACTTGATCCACGATGAAAGCCGGCTTTTCCCAAAATGCACATGGGACGGCGAAATTCGCAGCGCTCGCCCGATTCAATCCAGTCGGAATGTGGTCTAGGTTGCCGCGCGCCGGCCGCGTCGTCGGCCGGCCATGTCATGTCAAAGGAAAGCCGCCATGCGCATCGTCGCCCTTGAGGAACATTTCAACGTGCCTTCGCTGGTGCGAAGGATCGAGCCCGACGCCATCGCCCGCTTTGGCTTTGCGCCGGGCTTTGGCGGGCCGCTTGCCGACAAACTCTCCGATCTCGGCGCGCTTCGCCTTTCCGAAATGGACGAGGCCGCGATCACGGTGCATGTACTGTCCGCATCCGGGCCCGGCGCTTATCTGCTCGCCGGCGCCGAAGGCGTCGCGTTTGCGCGCGACATCAATGATGTGCTGGCGAAAGCGGTTTCCACTCATCCGGATCGATTCGCGGGCTTTGCGCATCTGCCGATGAATAGCCCGCAAGCCGCGGCGGACGAGCTTGAACGCTCGGTGCGCGATCTCGGCTTCTGCGGGGCATTGATCAACGGCGTCACCGAAGGCCGCTTTCTCGACGATCCGCGCTTCGAGCCGATCCTGGCGCGCGCCGAGGCGCTCGACGTGCCAATCTATCTGCACCCGGGCTTGCCGCCGCGCGCGGTCTATGAGGCCTATTACGATGGCCTGCCGGGCACGACCGGCTTTCGGCTCTCCACGTCGGCCTGGGGCTGGCATTCGGAGACGGCCATTCATGTCATGCGGCTGGTGCTGTCCGGCGCGCTCGACCGTCATCCCAAGCTCAAGCTTATCATCGGCCATATGGGCGAGGGGCTCGCGGCGATGATGGTGCGCTCCGACAAGATCCTCACGCCCGAGGCGCCGCATCTCAAACGCTCGGTCGAGCAGACCATTCTCGACCAGGTCTGGGTAACGACCTCAGGTTTGTTCACCTTGCCGCCGCTCGAGACGCTCCTTGCCGTCTTCGGCCCGGACAGGGTGATGTTCTCGATCGACTATCCCTACAGCACCAACCGGACCGGCCGGGACTTCCTCGACACGCTCAAGCTGCCGCCCGGCGACCTAGAAAAATTTGCGCACGGCAATGCCGACCGGCTGCTCAAGCTCAAGAACGGCGCGGTAAAGAAATAGCGCACCAAAGAAGACAATCGGCGGCGAACGGGTTATCTGATGCGCATGGTCCGTCTGCTTGCGCTTCTGCCGTTCGCCGCGATGCTGATCGGCCCGTTCTTCGTCAACCGGGTCGAGCCGACCGTTCTCGGCATGCCGTTCCTGCTCGCCTGGTGCGTGGCGTGGATCGTGCTGAGCGCCGCGATCATGGCGATCATTTTCCGTTTCGATCCTGCGAACCGCGACGATCTTTGATGAACGGCGCGCTCGTCGGCATCGTTGCTGCCGCGCTGCTCGCGCTCGGGCTTGGTTTCCTCGCGCGGCGCGGACGGCAGATGGGTCTTGGGCAATGGACCGTCGCCGGCCGCTCGTTCGGCGCGCCGCTCGTCTTTCTGCTCATGGCGGGCGAGATCTATACGACCTTCGCGTTTCTCGGCGGCAGCGGCTTTGCCTACGGCCGGGGCGGGCCGGTCTATTACATCCTGTGCTACGCGACGCTCGCTTACGTGATGTCGTATTTCATGCTGCCGCCGATCTGGCGCTATGCGCGCGATCACGGCCTCTATTCGCAGGCCGATTTTTTCGCCGGCAAATACGAAAGCCGCTGGCTCGGCGCTCTCGTTTCGCTGGTCGGCATCGTCGCCCTCGTTCCTTATCTGGTGCTGCAGTTCAAGGGGCTCGGCATCATCGTGGAGGCCGCGGGCTACGGCGCGATCGGCGCGACGCCGGCGGTGTGGATCGGCGCCGCGGTCGCCACTGCCTACGTGATGGTGTCGGGCGTGCGCGGCTCGGCCTGGACGGCGGTCGCCAAGGACGTGATGATCCTGTTGGTCGTCGTTTTTCTCGGCATTTATTTTCCGCTGCACTATTACGGCGGGCTCGGCGCGATGTTCGCCGCGATCGAAGCGGCCAAGCCCGGCTTCATCGTGCTGCCGGAGCATGGCGAGAGCGCGTGGTGGTTTTCGTCGACCGTGCTTCTGACCGCGCTCGGCTTCTACATGTGGCCGCACACTTTCGGCTCGATCTATACTGCGCGCAGCACCCGCGTGATCCGTCAGAACGCGGTGGTGTTGCCGCTCTACCAGTTGATCTTGTTGTTTGTGTTTCTGGTCGGCTTTGCGGCCATCCTGCAAGTGCCCGGCCTCAAAGGTGCCGACGTCGACCTCGCCCTGTTCAAGCTCTCGGTCAAGACCTTCGATCCTTGGATTGTCGGCATCATCGGCGCTGCCGGCGTGCTCACGGCGCTTGTGCCCGGCTCGATGATCCTGATGACGGCGGCGACGCTTCTTGCCAACAATCTCTATCGCCTCGTGCATCGATCGGCTGCCGATCATCACATCGTGCGGGTCGCGAAACTGCTGGTGCCGGTCGTGGCCTTGGTCGCGGTCTATTTCACGCTCGCGGGCGGGCAGACGATCGTTGCGCTGTTGCTGATGGGCTATAGCTTCGTCACCCAGCTTTTCCCGGCGCTGGCGCTGAGCCTGACAAAAACCCGATGGACGACGCCCGCGGGCGCCGCCGCCGGCATCGTCGCCGGCGTCGCGACCGTTGCCGCCGTCAGCCTGACGCACACCACAATCGCTACGCTGTTTCCGGCTTTGCCGGCGGCGATGCAGGAGCTCAATGTTGGGCTGATTGCGCTTGGGCTGAACGTGATCGTGCTGGCCGTCGTCGGTGCGGGCGAGAGGCTCGTGACGACGCGGTCGCGCTCCCTTGAAAAGCCCACCGTTCGCTAGGAGGCGAAGGGGGGCAGCGCGCCTACCGGGCCCTTATGCCAGCTTGACAACCCACCGCTCAATCGGCGGACATTACGGGCAAAATGCTTGGGGAGGAAAACATATGCGCCTTGCCGTCTGCGGCTTCGCCGCGTTGGTCTTGCTTGCTTTGCCCGCGCAAGCCGAGATGTCCGGCGGCAAGATTAAGATCGGCGCGCTGACCGATCTGTCTGGACCTTACGAGCAGAATTCCGGCGTCGGCTCGGTCGAGGCGGCGAAGATGGCCGCCGAGGAGTTCGGCAACACGATCAACGGCGTGCCGGTCGAGATCGTTTCCGCCGATCACCAGAACAAGCCCGACATCGGGGCGGCGATCGCGCGCCGCTGGTTCGATCTCGACGGTGTCGATGCGGTGACCGATCTGGTCAATTCTGCCGTCGGCTTTGCGGTGCTGGAGATCGCCAAGACCAACAACAAGGCGGTGCTGTTGACCAGCGCCGGCTCGGCGGACTTCACCGGCAAAGCGTGCGCGCCCAATACCTCGGTCCATTGGGTTTATGACAGCTACGAGATCGGCTCGGCCATCGGCCAGGCGCTGCCGCAGCTCGGCAAGACCTGGTTCTTCGTCACCGCCGATTATGTGTTCGGCCGCGCGCTGCAGGAGGGCGCCACGGCCTTTATCGAGAAGAACGGCGGCAAGGTCATCGGCTCGGTGCGCCATCCGCTCGGCACCAGCGATTTCTCCTCGTTCATGCTGCAGGCGCAGGCCTCGAAGGCCGATGTGGTCGCGATCGCCAATGGCGGCGACGACGCCATCAACGCGGTGAAGACCGCACGCGAATTCGGCATCACCGAAAAGCAGAAGGTCGTGCCATTCGGCTTGGACTCGCTGCCGGCGATCCACGCCACCAGCCGGCAGCTCGCGCAAGGCATGATGTATGTCTCGCCCTGGCTGCCGGGCTTCGACGATGCGGCCAAGGCCTTCTTCACCAAATTCGTCGAGCGGCGTCATACGGCGCCATCCAGCTTCCAAGTTGGCACGTTTTCCGCTGTGCGCAGCTATCTCAAGGCCGTTGCGGCGACGAATTCGGACGATCCCAAAACCGTATTCGCCAAGATGCGCGAGACCAAAGTAGACGACGCCTTCACGGCGAACGGCACGCTGCGGCCCGACGGCCGCATGGTGCACGACGTCTATCTCGTGCAGATCAAGGCGCCCGCCGAATCCCAAGGCGAGTGGGATCTTCTCAAGCTTGTCGCGACCATACCGGGCGACAAGGCCTTCCGGCCGCTGGCGGAAGGCGGCTGTCCCGCGCTTGTGCCATGATGTCGCGGAGGAGGGCCGCTCCCGCGCGGAGCGGCTCGATTCCGGTTCACGTGCCGCCGAATTGCGCCTCGCCGGAAAGTTTTTTTTTACGCCGCCGCAACCTCGCCGCGACTGCGCCGTTTTGTTACTTTACCGGTCGATTCCGCCACCTAATTATTGGCTCGGCACGGCTGCCAATCCCGGCGCCCCGCTCTGGCGGCGGCCGGACATTGCAGGCCGGGAATCGCACGAGGCGACCATGCGCATTTTCTCCGTGTGGGTATTCGAGTTCCTCAAGCTTATCGGACGACGGCCGCTCTATCCGCTGAACGCGGAATGTCCCATCTGCCAGCAAATGGTGCGCCTGCATTACAACCAGGCGGGCCGCCGGCACTTGTTCGCGCACGCGCGCGCCTATTCGCGCGCACTGTATGAAGGCTATCGCTACGGAGCCCACTACAGCGCCAGAATGAAGTGCATTGGCTCAGGGACGCTCGCCACGTTCGACCCGCGCCCGAACGAGAAGCAGCGCTTCGGCACGCCGAAGTCGTTGTAGCTCAAGAGCTTGTAGTCTGCTCACGCACTCTCGGCGTCGCAATCGCCGGCAATTTGCTGCTTGTTCAGCGAAATGCCGGCATGACTTCGTTCGCGAACAGCTCGACCGACTGCGCTGCCGCCTCGTAAGGCAATGAGCCGAAAGCGAAATCGCTGACGAAATAGGTGATGCCGGTCTGCGCGACGCTGTCGGCGACATAGCGGCGCACGGTCTCCGGCGCGCCGGCGACACCCATGCTCATTGCTTCGAGCGCATCGAATTCTTCCGGATAGACCGCGGCGATCGGGAAGGGGAGCCCACCCCATTCCCACAGGAACGCCATGTGGCGCCGCCTCTGCCGATAAGCGGGGCGCGCCAAATCGCGGGCCTTGTCGTCGCTGTCAGCGACGACGACGTGGCGGAAGACGCCGAGCAGGGGGAGATCGGCGGCCTTGCCGCCCTGCGCCTGCCAAGCGGCGCGGTAAACCTCGGTCAGCGCCTTGACGCCGGCATTGGGGATGAGGGTCACCATGTTGCCCTTGAGCCGCCGCGTCGGCCGCCCGCCCAGGCTCGGTCGGTGCGAACCAGAGCGGCGGATACGGCAGCTGCAATGGCCGCGCCTCGATGCGCACATTCTTGCAGCGATAGAACTTGCCCTCGTGGCTTACGACCTCGGAGGTCAGCGCCTTGAGAATGAGCTCGGTCGCCTCACGGTTCATCGCCGGCGCACTGGCCGGATCGACGTCGAAGCCCGCGATCTCGATCGGCGAAGCGCCGCGTCCCAAGCCCAATTCGAGTCGGCCGCGGCTCATATGGTCGAGCATCACGACTTCCTCGGCGACGCGCAGCGGGTGGTACATCGGGGTCACATAGAGCAAGGGGCCGAAGCGCAGCCGCCGGCTCCGCTGCGCCACTGCGGCAAGAAACACGCTTGGCGAGGGCGCCATGCCGAGCGGCGTCGAATGATGCTCGGCGATATGGTAGGAACGAAAGCCGGAGCGATCGTATTGTTCGACGAGCTTGAGTCTCGTCTCGAACAGGTCGGCCAACGGCGTGCCGTTGTCGTCGACATGATCGAAGATGCCGAATTGCAAAGCCACGGCCTGCTTCCCCCCGATACCGTTTTTGTTGTCGACAGTCTTACCCTCGGGGGCGGCCATTTCCTAGCATCAGGCGGTCGGGCGCCCGGCCGTTCGGTGTGCGACCCTCGGTCAGGCAGTAGGCAGCGATATGTTCGACTGGAACGACTTGCGCTTTCTACGTGCGGTTTTTCGGACCGGCTCGACCGCTGGCGCGGCGCGCGCGCGCGGGATCGACCAGTCCAAAGTGGCAGGGCGGATCGATGCGCTCGAACGCGCGCTTATCCTGTTCGCGGGCCTCGCGTCAGCTTGTTTGCTTCCAGCCTGTGCGACGACCTCCATGCCATCGGTGGCGCCGGGGGAAAATGAGGGGATCAGCGGCTATGTAGCCTGCTTGGACGTAGCCGCGCGCCGCATCGATGACGGCCGATCGGACGTCGCATCGGTCGCCGCCACGATCAAGGGCATGTGCGCAGCGAGATTCCCCGAGCCGGCCAAGGCGCCGGGTGCGGCCACCAGCGCGGCGGCGCGACAGAAGTCCGAGGCGCGCCAAATGGAATTGAGCACGATGGTCGTTCAGGATTTGCGAGGTCAGCCTTAAGGTTTGGCGGCAAAAGTGACCGCCGCATGCCAACGTGAGTTGGCCGTCTGTGGCTATTTCGGATTCCGTCACGGTTCAGCCGCTATTGTTCGGCAGGTTCGGCGCTAGCGGGGGATTTCAGCATGTCGTCCATCGGCTTACGGAGCCGCGGTGCGGCTTACTCTCCTGGTGCGATTGCGTACTCCATTGGCCGGCATCGGCGACGTGTTTTGGTGCTGTTGCTCGCTTCGGCGATGATGACGCCGGCCTTCGGTAAAGGGTCTTCCACGCCGCCGGGTCATAAGCATCCGCAGCACGGGAGCGCTTCCTCCGAGGGGAAGCATCATGGGCACGGATCGGCGCATAAAGGCGAGCGGTCCGAACGTGCGGCCAAATCGAGGATCTTGCCGGACCGCGAATCGGCTCAGGAATCGGCCGCGGCCCTGGAGCCGTCGACGGATCTAACGGCGACGAAGCAAGCCATCGCGTTGCTGCGGCATCGGAAGTTTAGCGAAGCCTCAGCACTGGCGGCGACGATCGACGACCCGGTCGCCCGAAAGCTCGTCGAGTGGATCATGCTGCGCGATTCCGACAGCCCGGCCGGATTCGATCGCTACGCCGCTTTCATCCAGGCGAATGCCGAGTGGCCGAGCGTAACCTCGCTGCGCCGGCGCGCAGAGGCAAGGCTTTGGCAGGAGCGGCGGGAGGCCTCGACCATCCGCCGTTTCCTTGGCAGGCAACCTGTCAGCGCTATCGGCCGGCTTGCGCTCGCGCGCGTGTTGCAGGGCGAGGGCGATCGCGCCGGCGCCGAGCGCGAAGTTCGCGGGGTTTGGCAGTCAGCGGAAATGTCCGCTGAATTGGAAACCGCGGTGTCGAACGAGTTCGCCGGTGTTCTAACTTCGGCCGACGACGTCGCGCGAATGGACAAGCGTGTCGGCGCCAAAGATTTCGGCGCGGCGATGCGCGCCGCCAAACGGCTTGGTCCGGGCCGCGTCGCAATCGTCAAGGCTTGCGAGGCCGCCGCGGGGAATTCCAAGAAAGCCAAGGCACTGCTTGGCGACGTTGCCGAAGAGTTACGCGGAGATCTGGGTTATGTGCTGTGCCGCCTTCACTGGCTGCAAGTTCACGATGACGTCGCAGCAGCGGCCAAGCTTCTGACCGAGACCTCGCGTGTGGGGCTGGAACGCCAAGACACTGATGAATGGTGGCGCGAGCGCCGCCATCTGGCCCGCAAGCTCCTCGATTTTGGCGATTCGCAGACCGCGTATCGCGTGGTGCGCGATGCGGCGGTTCCTTCCAATCCCTACTACCGCTCCGAATTCCACTTCATGGCCGGCTGGATTGCGTTGCGGTTTCTCAACGACCCGGCGACAGCGTCGACGCACTTTAACCATGTTGACGATGGTTCGAGCGATCCAGTCGTGTTGGCGCGCGCCGCCTATTGGCGTGGCCGGACGGCTGAGGCCGCCAACCAGTCCAACGAAATGCGCGCGCAGTATCAGGCCGCCGCGGCCTATCCCACGGCTTATTACGGTCAACTCGCCCGCGCTCGACTTGGTCACAGTCAGATTGCGGTTCTTTCGCCGCCGCAGCCGGCGGGCGGCGCGCGGAGCGATGTCGTGCATGCCGCGGACATTCTGTATGCGATCGGCGAATTCGACCTGGTATTGTCGTTCGTGAGCGACTTTGCCGAATCCAGCACCGATGTCGCGACGCTGACGGCGCTCGGCGAAGTCACCGGGCGGCACCACGATGCGCAGGCGATGCTGGCTCTGGGCAAGACGGCGCTTGCGCGAGGTCTGCCGACGGAACGATACGCCTTTCCTGAGATCGGCGTGCCTTCCTATAAGCCGATCGCGCCGCCAATTGATCATTGCGTGGTCTACTCGGTGGTCCGCACCGAAAGCGCCTTCAATCAAGCCGACACGTCGCCCGCCAAAGCGGTGGGTTTGATGCAAGTCACGCCGGAAGCCGGGAAGGACACCGCCAAACGGTTTGGCGTCTCCTACGATTGGAAACGTCTCGTCTCCGATCCGGTCTACAACACGCAGATGGGCGCGGCCGAGATCAGCGCTTTGTTCAAGGAGTACGCCGGTTCGTACGTTATGACCTTTGCGGGCTACAATGCCGGCCGCGGCCGGGTCCGGCAATGGGTGGCGCAGCACGGTGATCCGCGCGATCCCAACGTTGACGAAGTCGATTGGGTCGAGCGCATTCCGATCTCCGAGACGCGCAACTACGTGCAGCGCGTCATGGAGAATCTTCAGATGTACGGCGTGCGCCTCGGCGCAAGCGTCGCCACCGTCGAGCCCAACCTGCACCGCGCGCCAAGCGTCGAACGAGCCCCCAAGCCGGCTTGGGTGGACGCGATTCAAGACTGATCGCCTGGCATCGCAGGGCCGCGATCGGCGCGACCGCCGTGCGTTGCGCCCGGTGCCGGAACCAGAAAGCGCCGCGCGCGTTACTTTAACAGTGGATTCTGATAGGCCGGTGGCAAGGCTGGGCGCCTAGCCGCACGCACTGCGATCGATCGTTGAAGAGAACGGCCTCACAATCGGGGCCTTTTTCTATTTCGGCGCCTTTATCTATCTCATTGTAAAAATCTATCTCATTGTAAAAAATGATCGGCGCGCGTTTTTGACTTGCGTCGGGTTTAGACGTTCGTCTGTCCGTGAGAAACGCTCGCGCGCGTCATCCAAAAATTGCGAAGTGAACTAACAGGAACTTTGCGGTCTCATTCTCATTTCCTTGTCAACGCACTCCTTCATTTGCCGTGGACAGGGGATGGTCCATGAAACTCAGATCTTTGCTGCCAATCGTGTTGTTTGCTCTGACTGCTGCTATGCTCGTACGAGCAAACGATCAACAAATGCAGCAGGCCGCACTGAATGCCGCTGTTTGTTTGCTGGCAATTCGAGCGGGGTCAGCATCAAGCCGCCGCTCTGATCTACAAGCGCACCACAAATCTTTTGATTTTTCGCAGCTTGGGCGATCTTGTATGTCGCGCCGGCCGAACAGGCAGCGCGTGTCTTGGATGGCATTCTTCACTGCCGCGAACGCACTGGGAGGAAACGATGCGATCGTCAGTCGCAATTTCTTTCGTGGGACTCTTGGCAACCTCGACTATTGCACCTGCGCAGGACCAGACGGTGGCCGTCGGGCCATGGACGATTGCTACTTCATTCAAGGCCGATAAATTCGACAATTGTACGATGAATCGGTCCGTGAGCGATTTCGACATAACGTTTCTGCGGACTCGCGATGGTCTGCTGCTGCTGCTCGATTCCGCAAAATGGAAGCTCGATCGCGGCAAGGCCTACGATGTCACCCTGGTTGCGGGTACGCGCGCAATCCAAGTGAAGGCGTTGGCGGAAAACAAGAGCGTAACGATTCCTCTCGCAGACCGGTCGCTCAACGAGAGAATGCGTATCGCCGACGTTCTGGAGGTGAGAGGGGAAGGGGCGACATTGCGGGTGCCGCTTGACGGGAGCATGGCAGCGCTTGGGCGCCTGGAAACATGCTTCGAGAAAAACAGTCGCACAGGATCCGACAGTAACCCATTCGTCGCGCCCAATCGGAAGCCTTAGGGCATGATCCGGAAAAGTGCACACCGGTCTTCCGAAAAGATGACTCCATCAAAGATCGAGCGCGCGACAACGATTCAACCTAAAGCCATCGCGCTCAGCACGTCACGATGACGGGAGCACCGCTAGTGCGACTGCGGGTGCGCAACGGCACGCGGCGGTGCGCGCTTCAGGCGTTACGTCGCACAGCGCATCAAAGCCGACGCAGGCGCACTGAAGCCGATGCGCTATTTCGTCCACGAGGACGCGGCCTATGCCGGCCGCAACAATTGTCGTGGTCGAGGGCAATGTTGCCGCCGATAGCACTAGACTTGTGGCATCGCATATGGCCCGCGTCTGCGCTTCCGCAAACCATCGCGCGACCAACGTCCAGGTCGCGTCGTCACCGTCGGATGCATCACTTCCGAGCATGCGGGCAAGCCGCGCTCGCGACGCGTCGATCGTTTTCGGGCGCCCATCGGCCGTCGGCATCAAATCAACGTCGGGCGGCAACGTGCCAAGGATGCGGTGAACATCCGCCATCGTGGCGAAATTCTCGTTGACCAGCGGTGTCCAGGCGCCGCGAAAGGGGGCGCGATCTGCGGTCGCCATGACGAAGCCGCGGACCATGCCCGTATACACAAGCTCACCCGCCGCCAAACGCTGCGCGTCGGTGTATCCGCGGGCAACGGGCTTGCCCTGAGCGATCGGGACGATGTCGGTTGTTGTCGAGCCCAGATCGATCAACAGTGCATGCTCGCATGTGCGCGCGATCAACGTTGCACAGGCGTGCCAGTTGGCCGATGCGATGTCGGCATGGTATTTGTGCGCGTCCTGCGGACCGACATAGCCGGCAGGGCCGGCATAGATCCGGACGTTGCCGAGTTCGCGTGCTGCCAAGCTTGCAAGTTGCTCCACGCCCTCGCTGCGTGAGGAAAAGCTATCAGCGAGTTCGCCGGTCATCGTGATAACGTGACGGTCGGCACGGCCGAGATCTTTCTTCGCCTCAGCGAAGGCCTGCAAAAGACGCTCGGTCCCGGATCGCAGCGGGGAGGCGAATTGCGCAACTTTGGTCACGCGCCCGTCTTCGGCGCGCGCCGCCTTGAGATGAACCCCGCCAATGTCCCAGCCGATGACAACGGTCATGGAGCCTCCCGCGCAATTGTTAGCTGATATAGTCGATGGTTCGAAATGAATAGCCGGGTAAGGACTTTGAATGCAGGTTATTCCAGTTCTTGATCTCAAGGGCGGCGTCGTCGTGCATGCGCGCATGGGAGCACGCGAGCAATATCGTCCGATCAGAACGCCGCTTTCACCCACCAGCGACCCGATCGACGTCGCTCGCGGTCTATTGTCGGTCTATCCTTTTAGCAGCTTCTACATAGCCGACCTCGATGCCATCGCCGGCGCTGGAAATAATGACGCAGCGCTCGCGGAGCTTAAGGCGAAATTTCGCCATTCAACATTCTGGGTCGACAATGGCATCGCCGACAGGGCGAGCGCAGAACGATGGCTCGATGCTGACCTCGGGCACCTCGTGCTGGGGAGCGAGACGCAGAGGGACGAAGCCGTTCTCCGCCGCCTCAGCAAGGACGACCGCGTCGTCTTGTCGCTCGACTATCGTGGCGATGATTTTGTTGGACCGGCAGCTTTGCTGAGCGATGTCGATGTATGGCCAAGCCGAGTCATAGCGATGACGCTTGCTCGCGTCGGCAGCGGACTGGGCCCCGATTGGGCGCGGCTTGAGGCGACCAAAAATGCCGGCCGCGGAAGGCGTGTCTACGCGGCCGGCGGCGTACGCGATGTCGATGACCTAAGCGCACTGGCAGAAAGGGGAATCGCCGGTGCGCTCGTCGCATCCTGCTTGCACAATGGCGCGCTCGCGGGCGCGCAAATCGCGGGCCTGCAAATGGCCTGAACCAACCACCTTTTTCGCCGTCGAGCGACGCCTGCCAAAGCCTTGAAATTCCACCTCGGCTAGACAGCCGGCGCTCCCAAACGAGATGCCTAGGCGGCGAAGGGGTGTTTGACCTGATCGCGCTTGGCAACGACTTCCGCAGGCTTCGGATCGCCGGCGACTGCGCGCGCGATGGCTTCCTTCACGGCGCGATAGTTGTAGTCCTGAATCTTCTTATCGTCGGTCGCTTCCCAGTGAATGAACACGCCGCAACAGATGAAAAGGTTGTCGGCCTCGTCCTGCGGGATGATGCCCTCGGCGACGCTATCGGCAACCGCTTTGGCAACGGCGTGCTGCGCGGGGCCGAACATCTGAACGGCTTGCTTGGCACCCTTGATCGTTACTTTGTTGAAAAGGACGGTCGCGGGTTTACAAAGCAAATTCGGTGCGATCACCGCGAGCAAAGAGGTAAAGCCGTCCTTGTTGTTGGTCAGACAGTTTGCAAATGCCGTTTCAGCAGCGCTGCCGCGCGGACCCATGATGAGATCGATATGGGCCACCTCGTTCCCGTCACCGACAAGTGATTCACCGACGCAGAGTTGGTTGATCTTCGCCATCGCCATCTCCTCCCAAGGAAATCACAACGCCCCCGCAACGCCTTGTGACGTTGCGTGCGCCGACTCAATGTCTATCCTTGTTGTCAGCATCCGGCGTGGACCTGCCGGACCGGTTTGCCAGATAGCCGCGGGAACTCGTCCCGCTGACACAAGTCAATCACTCTTGTGCTTTGACGGCAAGACAACGTTGAGTCGGTTCGCGAACAAAGTGGCCACGGTCAGATCGGCGCTTGTTCCAGGATTGATGCCGTCGGCTTTGAGGGCAGCGTCCCAAGTCAAAAGGCCCGGCAAGAGCGTTTCAGGATGTTTCGTTGTGTGAAGGGCGCGTTGGAACGCAGCGGCAACGCCACAGACCTTATCTGCAGCACGCGGTCCGTATTTTCTCACGATATGCGTATCCGGAAACGCCGAGAGAAATTCGAGGTAAGTTGCGAGTATTGCCCACCGCAGATCGGCAGATCGGCGAACGGCCGCTTCGAGGCGCGGCAGACCGACCTCGAAAATGTCTGAAAAACTCGTGGCATATTGCCTCGCGACACGGTCGCGGTCGGAAGCCTCGCTCATCGCGTCCAGGAGGCTAACTGTTGGCGGTTCAAACACGTCATGGCGTTCACTACGCCCGAGCCCGGCGGGCGCGGCAAGCACGATGGCGCGATGCGTGAGCTCTGCGTCTCTTGTATCAAGTCTTTGAAGGACTTCGATAAGCGAAGCGCGGAGATCGGAAATATCATTCTCGGCGGCCGCCGCGAGTGGCGCGCACAGTAGGATGATTCCGAGATTGGTATTTGAGCCGACAGCCTCGAACGTCGCCTCGACGGCGCCCAGAATGCGCGCGCCGACCCGGGCGCCCGAAGCGGACAAATGCGGCGCCGCGGCATCAGCGCTGGCGACGAAGTCAGCCGCCGTCATGCGATGGCCATCGGCAAAAACATGCACATTGCCGGGCTTCGGTGCGTCAAGCTCGGCAAAGCAGGCCCATCTGAACGCTTCCGCGATCAAATCCGGGCGCGTGGTCACGCCAGCGCCCCGCGCCGCCGCCGCTCCGCCAAAGCATCGACCAGGGCCGCGACAAGGCTGCAGGCGATATTGACGGATGACACCTTTTGCAGCCCCGACCAGGCCGGCATACTGTTGACCTCAAGCACCGTCGGCTGCTGATCCGGCCCATACAAAATATCAACGCCGGCGAAATCCGCCCCAACAGCCGCCGCGGCGCGGCCCGCTAGCGCGTTCAAATCGTCATTGATGAGCGCCGGGACCGGTCGGCCGCCGCGCTTGACGTTGGTAATCCAGTGCGTGGAGTGCCTTTGCATCGCCGCGACCACGCGGCCCCGCACGACGAGGAGGCGGAAATCATGGTATCCGCTTCGCTCGATCCCCACGAAGCGTTGCAGATAATAAACTCCTCCGGCCACGTCTTCGGGCCGTGGCAAATCATCCGGCTTGCGGATGAGGCGCAGCCCGCGGCCCTGCGAACCAAACAATGGCTTGAGGACCAGTGCCGCCTCTCTCGTCTCGGCTTGTGCGATCGTGCGGGCCAGATCGTATGACTCGACCGCCCAGGTCGGCGGGGTTGCTATACCGGCGCGAGCGAGCAGAAAACTCGTCATCGATTTGTCGACGCAACGCTCGATGGCGCGCGCATCGTTCCAAACCATGACGCCGCATTCTCGCAGCGCATGAAGAACGCCGAGTCGCAGCGTGACCGCTTCGAATGTTCCGCCCGACATGGAGCGCACCACAACAGCATCTGGGAGGCGATCTGCGAAACCGTCTATGTGCAAGCCGCCGGCATTTTGCGTGGCGATTCCGCACAGGTGCAGGCGAATGGGCGCCGTGCCGAAGCCGCGGGCGACGAGCGCGGCGGCGACTTCGCGCGCATGCCAGTCCATGCGATCGACCACGAGGCCAACGGTGGGTGTCGTTGCTTGTCCGGTACTGCCGAGACGCTCAGGCGAAAGAGGCATCGAGCAGGTCCAGGTCAATGTCTCCAGATTGGAAGCTGTCGCCGGTTTCGAGCGCCGTAACAATAACCTTTGCCGGGCTGAAGAGCATCGGATCGATGGCGTAGAAGTCGCCGTTGACCGCCTTGAAAATCTCCGCGAACGGACGCCCGTAGTCGCGTGATGCTTTGCTTGGGAGCTTATCGGCCAGCGCGCGGGCTTCGCTCGCCGGGCCGGTCACGAACAACTGCACCTGTCCGGCGAAGATGATGGCGTCGTTCGTGCGCCCCATCGCGGTGACGAAATCAGGATGCGGCGGGCAGAGCGGGGCGGCGCCGATGCCCTCGACGATGCGATCGAGCGGAAAATGCAGCTCGTGCGTTTTGTGAAGAGCGACCTCCAGGGAGCGTGCGACGATTTGAGTGCTGCCGGCGAGACTTTGCGTCGGCGCGAAGATGATTGTGAGGTCTTTTGGTTTGACGCGGCAATCTTGCGCGACCGTCGCCGCGATCTTTGCTGGGGGAGGGCGGCCACTCTCGATCACAAGGATCGCATTGGCGGCCGAGTCGGCGTATGTGAGCTGCTGAAACAACGGTTCTCGTCTTGCCAGCGCCCGAGCCGGTCCCGATCCGAGTGCGAAAAACGAGTCGTCACCGTCCTTGAGCGAGAGACGCCAGCCGGCATATTGACTGGCGAGGCAGGCGATCACCGGCTGCGATGACCGCACCGCGATTGTCCAGGGCCAGCGCGGTGCCAGCGGTGATGGCGTAAGGCTGACATGCGCCAGCCCGCCGGTGCAGATTTCGGCTATTCGCAATCCGGCGGCGACGCTGCCAACACTCTTGCTTCCGGAATCGATCAGCGTTTCGCCGAGATCGCCGCGGCCAATTCCAATCCGGAGTTCCTCTGCGTCCGCGATCATGCGCGCGACGAGCTTTGCCGCCCGCTCGTTCACACTAACAGCGTGCGCTGCGGTCATGAATCCCTCGCGCGCGTCCACGAGAGCACCGCCTGCCGTCTTTTCTCAACGAGCTCTCTTGCAGCTTCGGCCGCAAATTCGCAGCCATAGACCGTACACACAGGCTCACCGGCCTTGATCGTGCTTCCCACCACAGGCAGATCAGCAGCCCAGTCCGGCCAGTTGAATATTGAAACGGAGGCGATGTCCTCGTCGGCGTAGACGATGCTGGCGGCTTGTGCATGCGCCGCGCAACTGGATGCGGCGGCTAGCTGGCCGGAGCAGGCCGCCACGTGGTGTGCGAAGAGACTCGTTTCCCCGGCTTCAAAGATGTCGAGGGTCGCGCCGGGCCGGGGATTGATCTCCAGCAACCAAAAGCGTTCGCCTTCGACGAGGAAATCGGCGCTGTTCAAGCCCACGAGCGAGGTTGCTGCGACGATCCGCTGCACCGCCGCGGTGAGCTCGTCGGCCGTATCTGGCGTAAGCGGAGCGGGTCGAACTGCGCCGCCATACCGATAGGGCTGACGCGGTGCAGGGGATGACCACTGTGCGCTAAATCCAAGAACGAGAGCGCGTTCTCCATCAGCAAGGAAGCATGCCGAGATTGGCGTACCGGACACTCTTCGCTGATAATAGATGGCGCCGCGGACGTCCGCGGAATCACCTGCCGGTTTGACATGCGCGCCGCCGGCGCCTCCCTGGCGCTTAGCGAGCCAGCCGTTTCTGCTCGTCGATTCGGGCAGCGATATCTCCGGAGATGGAACGCCCAAATTCGAACAGACCGAAGAAAAGATTTTAGGATTCTCTGAGTTTCGCAACCACATCGGCGCCGTTGCCAAGCAGCCGCCAGTGCTCGGCCATGCGTTGCAGAAGTTGCGGCCTATCCTCGAAGCCGGTTCCGTAGACGACCCCGATAGGCTCCTCGCCGTCGCTCAATATTTGCAGCACATCAATGAGATCGCGCTCTTCGATTCCCGATGCAAGGCGGCCGGCGAGCCGGATGTGCCTGTGCGCCGCGTTGAGCGTGTCCACATCGCCGAACATATCCGCCACCAGCGGCACATAGCCGCCACGGCGGGCCGACGCTGCAAGCGCGCGGCCGGACAGAGCGACAATGAGGACAGCGGCTTCGTTACCCATTGAGTTCGCGCGCAAGCGCAAACGCTTCGCGAAAATCGATGTCTGTCGGCTTTGTGGCCAAGATCATTTTCTGGAACAGACCGAACTCGGTCTTGTATTTGATATTGCCGATGGCGAGCGGTCCTAAGCCCAGTGTGCCGTGTGGTGTGATCTCGTTGCCGTTCGCCTGCATGTCCAGGCCCTCGATCCCGGGCGGCGGAACCGCATTCACGTCGGCCGCGATCAACAATTGCCTTGCCGCCGCAAGCTGAGCGGAGCTTAGGATCCGAACCCCGGCGCGGCCGGCGCACAACGCCACCTCCGCGCCGGCGAGGATCGCCGACTTTTTGCTGTCGTCGCTGCCGTCGGCGGCGCGCACATCGACATTGAATCTTGTCTTGATCTCCTTGGCGCTGCTGCCGACGCGTTCGATGCCGTCGTAGCCGACCAGCGTGACATTCGCGCCTTCGAGCGCGGCAATGACTCCCGCCGCATAGCCCACCACGCCGGTGGCGCCGAACACGGCTACATTTCGCTCCCGGAGTGTGCAGTTCTTCTTCTCCTTCAGGAGTTTTTCGACGCAAGCGAGCATTGCCGCAGCGGTCGTGAAGGAGCCAGCCGGATCGGCAAAGAACGAAATGCCAAACGGGGGCACCAGCGCTTTCTTGGCTTTCGCCAGCATGTCGAGTGCAAGGCTGGCATTCTTGCCGCCAAAGAACATTGCTGTTCGCGCGCCGACCTTCGGCGGCCGCGAAAAGATCGCGTCCTGCACCAGGTCCGGTACTTCATCCAGCGTCACGTTGTTATAGGTGAGGACCGCATCATAGCCGGCGTCGAGCGCCATGTTCACATCGAACGGGCTCGAGTGTTTGGTCGGTGTCAGCATGTGAAGAATGTTCTTGTCCGCCATGCCGGCCTCACAAAGCGCCAGTGTTACTTATCGGACTCGCTCGAGTACGCGTGGGCGACGATCTGCGCGCCGCGATTGAGCGCCTGGCAAACTCGAATGTCCAGACCTCTGCCGCGGGCTTGCGGCGCCGCGATCATCGCAAGGCGGGCGGCTTCATCCGGCGTGTGTGCAAAAGCAAAGCCCGTCGGTCCCCAAGAGCTTTGGCCGACACCGAATGCGCCGGCGCTGTCAAGAATATCGAGGATGGCGGCAACGTCGGGACTCATGAAGCGTGCGCCGCCCTGGGCCGAAGCGAAGTAATCGCCAAGCCCGACTTGCAGTTCCTTGATCGCTGCGCCGAAGTTCGCAAGATCGTCATCGGCAAGCGCAGGCAGAGCCTGCATCAAGACCAAGCGGCACAAGCGGGCGGCGTCCGCAGCGCGCATGGCCGGATAGGCCGCCATGGTCGCTCCTTCCTCCGGTCCATGGATGCCTTGACGTTGCGGATCGAGGATCACGAGGATGCGCCAATTCTCCGGCACCGACAGGCGGCAGATGATCGGAGCGAGCTTTCCTTCGTTGCCACGCCCGCCGTCGACGACGAGCCCGCCGCCGGAAAAAAGCCCGATGCCAATGCCTGAGCGCGCGCCGCGGCCGAGCCGCAACGCATCACCGGCAACGTCGAGTGGTAGGTCGTGCAGACTGCGCAAGCCGCTCGCGACGGCGAGCGCGAGTTGCGTGCCGGAACCGAGACCAGCGTGGGCCGGAACGACTTCTGAAACTCTTATGCAATGTCCGCCGCGAAGCGACAGCGATCGCTCGATTTTTTGCAAGTGCTGCCAGACTCGATCGGCGTCGGGGCCAGAGACCTGGTTCGTGCTTGCTCTTTCGATCGTCAGGCGGGTTCCCAAACCGCCGATCGCAAGTCCGATGCCGCCAAAGCGACGGCCAAGGTCCCCGTTGAGATCAAGAAAGCCGAGATGCAACCGTGCAGGAACTGCCACGGTAACCGCGGACGGCTGTGAAACCTCGTCGTCCAAGAGCCGGCTCCCGAAATTTGTGTACGCGCCGGGTTTTTCGAACGCAAAGACAAGTCTAGACTGCGTCATCCCATCCCAATTGGCAATTGGGACGGAACAATCGGGACCAACAAAGGGACCGCGCAGCCAAGGGAACGCCCAGCAAAGGGAATGCTAATGGTCGAAGCCAGCAATGAGCGAACCTATTCCGATGAAGAGATCCAGCAGCGACTAAAACGCGACCTGCCGCATTGGTATCTCGAGAACGGTTGGATCCGCCGCAAATATCGCACCAACAGCTGGAAAGGCACACTCATGGTGATCAACACGGTTGGTCATCTTGCCGAAGCCGCTTGGCACCATCCGGATATCACCGCGTCCTACGCCTGGGTCGAGGTGCGGCTGCAGAATCACGCCGCCAAGGGAATTACCGACAAGGATTTCGAACTGGCGAAGAAGATAGAGGATGTCATCCAGTGGCAACCGGCCAGCGAAGGCGGGGCGCTGGAAGGTACGCCACATAAGGATCAACGCTTCGCCTATATCAAATACGACGACTGACCGGCCGGCACTTGTGCCCGTCTTCAATGGAGAAGCGGAGAGATGGAGCACGCGTGGATCGCAGGCCAGCCGGCGACACTCGACGCTGCTATTGAAGGAGCAGCGAAGCTCCTCGCATCGAGTCGATGCGCGCTCATCGCTGGATTGGGAACGGATATTGCCGGGGCGCGCGCTGCAATAACGCTGGCGCGTCGGATCGGCGCGATCGTCGACCACATGCATTCGGACGCCGTGCTGCGCGATCTGGACGTCATGCGTTCGTCCGGCATGTTGATGACGACGCCCACCGAAGCCCATGTGCGCGGCGATACGCTCCTTTTGATCGGGCCTGGGCTTGGCGGAGGGTGGCGGGAACTGCCACCGCAATTGTTTGCCGCCCCGCAGCGAGGCGAGGGCGGTAGTGCTCCGGTCGAGCGTCGGATTTTTTGCATATGCCCTGCGAGCAATTGGCCAGTTCCGGCTACCGCCAGGGTCGTCAAAGGGCGGCAGGGGGAAATCCCGACGTACCTTGCCGCGTTACGCGCGCGGCTTGCCGATAGACCTAACGGCAAAACGCGCGGTGCATCGAGCAATCTTGACCAAGTAGCGAGCGCCCTGAAGCCAGCACGATTTGGCGTTGCCATTTGGTCCGCCGTTGCAATCGATGCGCCGACCATCGAGATGCTGTGCGGTTTGCTCAATGATCTGAATGCTGCGACGCGCTTTTCCGGCTTGCCGCTGCCGGCCGCTGACAATGCCATCGGGGTCACCGAGACTTGCGCTTGGATGACGGGATTGCCGGTGCGCACAGGATTTGCGCGCGCATTCCCGGAGCACGATCCTTGGCTTTTCAACAGTCACCGCGTCGTCTCTGAGGGAGAAGCGGATTGTTTGCTTTGGATATCCGCATACCGTGCGGGCGCGCTACCGTGGCGCAATGCGCCGCCGACGATCGCGCTGACCGCTCGCGACGCGAACTTTGACAGGCCGCCGCGCGTTCACATCGCGGTTGGCTGCCCCGGCGTCGATCATGGGGGCGTCGAATACCTGTCCTCGGCCGGTACGCTGGCACCGGTCGAAGCAAAAAAGCCAAGCGGCGTAATTTCGGTGGCCGAGGTGATCGCACGTATCATCGCCGCCTTGCCCGCCACTCGGGAGGTGGCATGCTGACACGCATTGCCGCAGGACGGATCATTGATCCGGCGAACAGCCGCGACGAGGTCGGCGACATCTGGATGCGCGACGGCAGAATAGTCGCGCCGCCGATGGGCGCGCGCGCCGATGCGACCTATGATGCGACCGGGAAGATCGTCATGGCCGGTGCCATCGACATTCACTCCCACATCGCCGGCTGGAATGTGAATACGGCCCGGCTGTTATTGTCGGAAAAGCGTGAGCCGAGATCGTCGCTCACCGCCGCGGTGCCGCTCGCCCGCGCGCGAAGCTCGACGTTTGAAACGGGGTGCCTGTACGCCGCCATGGGATTTACCACCGTGGTCGAGCCGGCGGTGTCGCCGCACTATGCGTTGCACGCGCATCTTGAGCTTGCCGACACGCCGATTATCGACAAGGCGATCCTCACCATTCTCGGCAACGACGATTATCTGCTTGGCCTGCTGCACGCCGAAGAAGGGGATGCGGCAATCGAAGATTATGTTGCGTGGACACTCGAAATGTCGCGCGGGCTCGGCATCAAGGTCGTCAATGCCGGCGGCGCCGCGGCGTTCAAAGAAAATGTGCGTTCGTTTTCATTCGACGACATCGTGCCGTCGTACGGCGTCTCGTCGCGCACCATCGTCAAAGCTCTCCAGCGCGCCGTGCATGCGCTGGGCGTTCCGCATCCGCTCCACGTTCATTGCAACAATCTCGGACTTGCCGGCAACGCCGAGACAGCGTTGACGACTATTGCCGCCGCGGAAGGGCTTCCGCTTCATCTCGCCCATTTGCAGTTCTACTGTTACGGCAAGGAGGGCGATCGCGGCTTTTCCTCCGCGGCCGCAGCACTGGCCGAGGCAGTGAACGCGAGCGGAAGCGTGACGGTCGATGTCGGCCAAGTCATGTTCGGGCAGACGGTGACGATTTCGTCCGATGTGCTTCGCCAGTTCAACGCGCGCGGAGGGGCCAGCCCGCGAAAATGGCTGATCCTCGACGGCGATGCGAACGGCGCCGGGATTGTCCCTTACAATTATCGACGCAACGATTTCTACAATGCGGTGCAATGGGCGGTTGGACTCGAGTTGTTCTTGTTGATTGAGGATTCGTGGCGCGTTTTTTTCACGACCGATCATCCCAATGGCGCCCATTTCACGACCTATCCGGAGATTTTCGCGCTGCTCATGAGCAAAGACTTGCGCGCGCAATGGATAGCGGAACTGCCGCCGGCGGCGATGGCGGTGACGACGCTGCCGTCGATCACGCGGGAATATACATTGCTTGAGATCGCGACTATGACCCGTTCGGCACCGGCCAAGTTGCTTGGCTTGACCGATCGCGGCCGTCTTGATCCGGGTGCGGTAGCGGATGTCGCGGTCTACGAAGATACGAAAGATCGCGCCAGAATGTTTCGCGCCGCAGCCTACGTGTTCAAGGACGGCGGGCTTGTCGTTCGCGACGGCAATATCACACACTGCCGCTTCGGCCGTGCACTGACTGTCAGGCCTGAGAGCGACCGCGCTATCGAGCGCCGGATGCAAACCTACTATGAGGAACGCTACGGCCTCGCCCTCGATCTTCTACACGTCCCGGAACAGGCGCTCGGGCGGCCGGAACCGTTCGAATTTGTGCCATGCGTGTCCTGACAGTGAAAGGCGTGCGGATCGACGAGACGTTCGCGGAAGCCTTCGGCATGCGCGCGACCGCGCTCACCATCACCGCCGATACGGCCCGCTGGGCGCGACAAGCAGCCGTGACAATGACAGGTTTTGCGACCTCCGTGATCGGTTGCGGATGCGAGGCCGGGATCGATTGCGAACTCACAGCGAAACAGACGCCCGACGGGCGTCCGGGTGTACGGGTTTTGTTGTTCGCGACGTCGACTACGGAGCTGCAAAGGCAGCTGCAGGCGCGGGTAGGTCAGTGTGTGCTCACATGTCCCGGTTCAGCCTGTTACGCCGCCATCGAGGGCGAAGAGACCCTCAAGCTCGGCAATGCCTTGCGCTATTTTGGCGATGGCTGGCAGGTGTCCAAGCGCTTCGGCGGCAAACACTATTGGCGCATTCCCGTCATGGACGGCGAATTTGTCTGCGAAGCCACGACGGCTGTTACGAAAAAAGCCGTTGGCGGCGGCAACCTGATCATTATCGGCCGCACGTCCGAGGCGACGCGGGCCGCGGCGGAAGCGGCGGCGGCGGCGATCGCCCGTGTCCCGGATGTCATCGCGCCCTTTCCCGGCGGGATCGCGCGTTCCGGCTCCAAGGTCGGTTCGAAATACAAGGGCGTGCTCGCGTCGACCAACGATGCGTATTGCCCGACGCTGCGTGGCGCCGTAAAGACGTCTCTCGACGCCGATGCGGGCGCGGTGCTTGAAATCGTCATCGATGGGCTGACATCGGAGGCAGTCGCAGCCGCGATGCGCGCCGGCATCGCCGCCATCGTCAAACTCGGTCCCAAGCGCGGTGCGTCGCGGATCAGCGCCGGAAATTACGGCGGCAAGCTCGGACCGCACCACTATCATTTGCGGGATCTGCTGCCATGAAGCCGCTCACGCTCACCTTGCGGCAGCGTCCCGATCAGCGGCTCGACCTGTCGCCGCTCGTGCCGCACTTGATTTCCGGACTGAGCGCCGCGGAGATCGAGCGGATCGAGCTGCAGACAACCCGCTGGCGCGTCAGCGTGGGCGATGTGTTTCGTCTGCGCATGGGCGACTCGGAGCGGATGCGCATTGAAGGCTCCTGTGATCGGCTCGACCGTGTCGGTTACGCGATGACTGGCGGCGAAGTTTTTGTCGATGGTGACGTCGGTACCCAGGCGGGACGTTTGATGGCCGGAGGCAATCTGACCGTTACCGGCAATACGGGTCCGTGGGCTGCGTCGGGCATGAAAAGCGGTCTGTTGGAAATTCGCGGCGCGACCGGCGCTTTTCTCGCGGCACCCTTGGCCGGAGAAATGGCCGGCATGCGCGGCGGCATTGTTGTTGTTCGCGGCCGCGCCGGCGAGCGCGCGGGCGATCGCATGCGCCGCGGGACCATCGTTATCGAAGGCGAAGCGGGCGCTTACGCCGGTAGCCGCATGATCGCCGGCTCCCTCCTGGTCGCCAAGAAGGCGGGTCCGCTTCCCGGCTACCTCATGAAGCGCGGCAGCATCGTTCTTGGGGCTGGGTGCGAAACTATCTCGCCGACCTTCGTGGAGTGCGGGTACCACGAGCTTCTGGCCATGCGCCTCTGGGCCGGATTTGTTCATCCCCATAGCAAAAAGGCCGCGGCGCTGTTGCGGCGGCCGTTGCGGCGGCTTGCCGGCGACATGGCCGTTCTCGGAAAAGGCGAGATATTTATCGGAAGCCCGAACTAGCTGTTTGCTCATCCGATTGTACGGTGCAAGTTCGTGACTAGATCATTTGGATCTCGATGGAGCCGGAAATGGAGCTGATAGCGATCGTCGTGACAGTCTGTGCTCTGGCGCATCCGGACCAGTGCGAAGAGCAACGTCTTGAATTCAGCTCCCAATTCTCGCTGAAACAGTGCGTGATGAGCGCTCAGCCCTATCTGGCGCAATGGATTGGCGAGCATCCGAAGTGGACCATCAAGAGCTATCATTGCGAGTATCCTCATTCGAAAGAAAAGGCCGATGCGCGCGGAGCAGGGCGCCAAACGTGATGCGTTTCTCGCCAAGATCGGCGTGCGTCCGGTCGTCATGGGCATCCTCAATCTGACGCCGGATTCTTTCTCGGACGGCAATCGGTTCATGACGACCGATGCGGCGCTGTCGCAAGCAAGCCGCATGGCCGCCGAAGGTTGCGACATCGTCGATGTCGGGGGCGAGTCGACCCGGCCCGGTGCGCTTGCGATCTCAGACGCCGAGGAGCTTGCTCGGCTTGAGCATGTGCTCGCGGCGCTCGGCCGCAGCGAGGTGCCGTTCTCGATCGATACTTACAAAGCAAGAGTCGCTGCCCGCGCGATCGAGCTCGGCGCCGTTCTCGTCAACGATGTTTGGGGTCTGCAGAAGGATCCCGCCATGGCCGGGACTGTCGCCGCGGCAGAAGCAGCCATCGTTATCATGCACAATCGGGTCCAGAAGGATGCGGCGATCGATATCGTCGCCGATGTTCGCGGATTTTTCGCTCATTCGCTGATGTTGGCGGACAAGGCGGGTATCCCTCGGAACCGCGTTATCCTCGATCCCGGAATCGCGTTCGGAAAGACCGCGCTGCAGAACGTCGAGGTCATTAACCGGCTCGACGAGCTTTTGGATTTTGGTTGTCCCATTCTCGTCGGCGTCTCGCGAAAGACGTTTTTGGGCTCACTGGTCGAGGGCGGTATTGAGGGCACGCTCGTCGGGACAATAGCCGCGAGCCTTGCGGCTCTGGCCGGCGGAGCTTCGCTGTTTCGCGTTCACGACGTGGCTGAACATGTGGCCGGGCTCAAGGTCTTTCACACGATCTGGAGCAAAGGGGTCGCCCCGCCTGGTTATCGCTCGCCGATAGAGTGATTGATCGTACGGCGCTCACAGAGTCGCTTGCAAAGAGAACCGCCTGAGCACACGTTTGCCCGGAGCGATGTCAACTCGCAAAACGGGTCGAAGCGTCGTTTTTCGGAGGTCTGCATGCGGAATTCGGCACATATGCCGGCGATTGCTTCGCTTATCCTCGCAATCGGCACCGTCAGCGCCCCACTCCGCGCCGACGACCTCAACGATTTTCCGACCAGCGCCCGCGCCGACTATGTGTTCGGCTGCATGAAAGCCAATGGTGAGACGCAGCGTTCGCTCGATCAGTGTTCGTGTTCGATCGATATTATTGCCTCGATCGTTCCTTATGACCGCTACATCACGGCCGAAACCGTGTTGCGAATGGCTCAAGTGCGCGGCAACCTCGGCGGAGAGTTTCGCTCAACCGAACAGGCGAGGGCGGCGGTCGACGATCTGCGGCGCGCGCAAGCAGAAGCGGAAATCCGCTGTTTTTGAACGGCGGGCTGCCGGCTGTTGACGGCGGGCGCGATGCGAACTCGCCGATTTGACGCAAACCGGCCAATTTGTTGCTCGCCGTGCGCAAAAGGGGATGACGAACTCAAATCCTTGTGTCGAGAAGCTGACATTGGCGATCACAAAGTTTCAGACGGAACGAGTTTCAGATCCAAATCCTTTGGAACAAAATCTTGAGGTTGCGGATTTGCGAAGGCGGGCGTAACATAATTTTGGTTTCCGACTTCAAGGACGCCAGTTCGTTAGGGACGGCTGGCGAAATCCTTCGTAGGTTAGGCTCTCACGAGAGAAAAATATTCCTCGCGACTTGCCGATGCCGTGACACGCTGTCGGAAATCTGTTCCCAAGCACGGGTTTGCGCCGAGAGGCCAGGCTTGCGTTGGGCTTGTTCGCATCGGTGCATCCCCCAACCGTCGCAGGGAGGACACACGATGCGTTATTTGCTGCTCAAATTCAGCACCTTTGGCGCGGTTGCGGCGTTCGCCGCAGGAACCGCCTATGCCAATGATGCTCTCATCAAAATGTCGGACAATCCTAAAGATTGGGTCATGCCGGCCCGGACATATGACGCGCAGCGCTACTCGCCGCTCAAGCAGATCAATACGGCGAACGTCGGTAAGCTGCAGGCCGCCTGGTCCTTTTCGACCGGCGTGTTGCGCGGTCACGAAGGCGCGCCGCTGGTGATCGGCAATGTGATGTATGTGCACACACCGTTCCCGAACAACGTCTTCGCACTCGATCTCGATCACGACGGAAAGATTCTTTGGAAATATGAGCCAAAGCAGGATCCGAATGTCATCCCGGTGATGTGCTGCGACACGGTCAATCGCGGCCTGTCGTACGGCGACGGTAAGATTTTCCTGCATCAGGCCGACACCACGCTGGTCGCGCTTGACGCCAAAACTGGACAAGTCGTCTGGTCGGTGAAAAACGGCGATGCATCAAAGGGCCAGACCGGAACTTCGGCGCCTTTCGTCATCAAAGACAAAGTGTTGGTCGGCATTTCCGGCGGCGAATTCGGCGTGCAGTGTCACGTCACCGCCTACGACATGAAGGACGGAAAGCGGGTTTGGCGTGCCTTCTCGGAAGGACCGGACAACGAAATCATGGTCGATCCTGAGAAGACCACCGACCTCGGCAAGCCGGTCGGCAAGGATTCCAGCTTGAGGACCTGGGAAGGCGATCAGTGGAAGATCGGCGGCGGCTGCACCTGGGGCTGGGTAGCCTACGATCCGCAGCTCAACCTGATCTATTACGGGTCCGGCAATCCCTCAACCTGGAACCCGAGCCAACGGCCGGGCGACAACAGATGGTCGATGACGATCTTCGCCCGCAACCCCGACACGGGTATGGCAAAGTGGGTCTATCAGATGACGCCCCATGACGAATGGGACTATGACGGCGTCAACGAGATGATCCTCACCGATCAGACGATCGACGGCCGCGCGCGCAAGCTCGTGACCCATTTCGATCGCAATGGCTTGGGCTACACGCTCGATCGCGAGTCCGGCGAATTGCTGGTTGCGCAGAAGTTCGATCCGGCGGTCAACTGGACCAGCGGCGTTGACATGAACAAAAACTCGGCCAATTACGGGCGCCCGACGGTCGTGGCCGAGTATTCGACCTCGAAGCCGGACGTGAACCACACCGGCATCTGCCCGGCGGCTCTCGGATCGAAGGACGAGCAACCGGCGGCGTACTCGCCTGATACGCAGCTGTTCTATGTGCCGACAAATCACGTCTGCATGGACTACGAGCCGTTCAAGGTGAGCTACACCGCCGGGCAGCCCTATGTCGGGGCGACGCTTGCGATGTATCCGCCTAAAGGCGAATCAAACATGGGCAACTTCATTGCCTGGGACGGCAAGGTCGGAAAGATCGTCTGGTCCGTTCCCGAGCAATTCTCGGTTTGGTCAGGCGCGCTCGCGACAGCCGGCGGCCTCGTGTTCTACGGCACGCTTGAAGGCTACCTGAAAGCGGTCGATGCCAAGACGGGCAAGGAGCTTTACAAGTTCAAGACCCCATCGGGCATCATTGGTAACGTCATGACTTACGAGCATGGCGGCAAACAATATGTCGCGGTGTTGTCAGGCGTCGGCGGATGGGCTGGAATCGGCCTCGCGGCCGGCTTAACCGATCCGCACGCAGGTTTGGGTGCGGTCGGAGGCTACGCAGCGCTCTCCAATTACACCTCCCTTGGCGGGCAGCTAACGGTCTTCGCGTTGCCGGAGTAAGGCTGAAGCGACGCTGATGACAAATCGCTCCGGCGCGTTTCAACGACGCGCCGGAGCGGTGGTTTTGCTCATCTTGGCCGCGCGGGGAACCTTTCCGTGAAAACATTCTTTGGCGCAGCGATGTCCGCGCTCGTCATTGCTTTGTGCTGGTCGTCGCTCGCCGCTGCGGACGGCTCGGGAGATCCGGCTGCCGCCAAGGATGAAGACGGCAAGTATTTCGACAAGGAGGGCAATCCGACCTACAAGGTTCAGGCCGATGGCACGCTCGACTGGTACACGTATTCCGGCTTTCGCCGCTACCATTCGGACTGTCACGTTTGCCATGGGCCGGATGGCATGGGCTCGTCCTATGCGCCAGCGCTCAAAGACTCCCTTCGAAAGCTGAGCTACGGCGATTTTCTTGGCGTCGTTGCGGGCGGCCGCAAGAACGTGAATACCGCGCAAGAAAACGTCATGCCGGCGTTCGGCACCAACGCGAATGTGATGTGTTATCTCGACGATATCTTCATGTACCTGCGCGCGCGCGCTAATGACGCGGTCGGTCGCGGGCGGCCTGAGAAACATGCAGAGAAGCCCGCCGCCGCCTCTGCGGCGGAGGATACCTGTTTCGGCACGAAGCATTGAAAGGTGAGATGCAATGGTCAAAGCGGCTGCTTACCGCTTCTTGACGGCCGCGTGCTGCGCCGCCGTGATTGTTGCGGCAACGATGGCATCGCGAGGGCAGGGACGCGGCGCCGCCGAAGAAGGGCTTGAACTCGTCGATCCGAGCGTGCTGCGGGTGTGCTCCGATCCGAACAATTTGCCCTTTTCCAACGACAAGGGCGAAGGATTCGAGAACAAACTTGCGGAGTTGTTTGCAACGAAGCTCGGCAAGAAGCTCGCCTACACCCTCTATCCGCAAGCCACGGGCTTTGTGCGGATGACGCTTGGATCGCATCGCTGCGACGTCATCATGGGCTACCCCCAAGGTGACGACATGGTGCAAAACACCAATCCATATTATCAGACCGCCTATGCGCTGGTGACCAGACGCGGCGATCCGCTCAACGACGTCAAGACGCTTGCCGATCCGCGGCTGCAAGGTAAACGTTTAGGCGTGGTCGCGGGCACCCCGCCGGCAACCTATCTGGTCGCAGGCGGACTGATGGCCAACGCCAAGCCATATCCGCTTGTCGTCGATACGCGCTTCACTTCGTCGGGCGATGCGATGATCAACGATCTTGCGTCAGGCGACATCGATGCGGCCGTCTTGTGGGGGCCGATCGCCGGCTATCGGGCCTCGCGGGCCAATGTCCCGATGCATGTGCAATTGCTGTTGAAGGACACGGGCGGCCCGCGAATGGTCTATCGCATCACAATGGGCGTGCGTCCATCCGATCAAAACTGGAAGCGGCAATTGAACACTTTGATAGCGCAAAATCATGAGGCTATCGACAAAGTTCTGCTGGACTTCAACGTTCCTCTGCTCGACGCGAACGACCAACCGATGACGGGCGACGCGGCAACGCCCAAGCAGTGATCCGGGCCCCATCGCAGGCTAGAGCGAGGCGAACACCCCGCAGACCATTTCAATCGAGCGCCTGCCGGATGCTCCGCGCGAGGGCAAAGGTGCGTTGCTCGATGACCGTTGGGACCTCGCAAACGTAACGGATCGTCTTGCGCCGCTCCTCGAAGATCCGCGTGCTCCATTCGACTTCGCCCGCGAGCGCGTTGATCTTGGATTGATCCTGCTCCGGCTTGTCCTGCAGTTCGCGTAGGGTTGCCACATCGGAACGGATTTTCTCGGCAAGATCCTTTTGTCTTTGATCGACCCGCTCAATGCCTCTAATCACTTCGGCGCGCTGCTGATTCAAGGTGTCGAACAAGCCGGCGAACAGCTTTTTCGCTTTGTCTTGCTTCTCCACGGAATTCCCAGTGATGAACCCCGCAATGGCCTTTTGTGCCTCGTCCAGCGAAGTGCGCCGCGCCGCCAGCCGCACGACAAGCTCCTTGAGCGCGGGATTGTCTTCCCACGCATTGCCCACGTCGGCAACCGAAGGGCCGTCCCAGATCGCCGCAATCGACATCTGCGGCACTTTGGGCTGCGCGCACGGCCAGTTTTGGTCGCTTCGGCCGGCGGCGTGCGCGGCCGACGGCGGCAGGCATGCCCCGGTGAGAAAAGCCGCGAAAAGAACGAAGAACTTCATAGCCCGTGCGCCGCAACTCATTGCTGAGACATCGTAATTCCCCACGGCAATTGCCCAACCTGGATGGTGTTGATGACCTTGAGCGACGCCACGTCAATGATGGAGACGTCGTTCGAAACACCGTTTGTCGTGAGAAGATATTTTTCGTCGGGTGTGAACGCCATGTGCCAGACGCGTTGCCCGACCAGCAGGTATTTGGTGACTTGATGTGTGACGCCATCGATCACCGCTACATGGTTGGCAGGTCCGAGCGCCACGAAACCGGTTTTGCCGTCGCGGGTAATGTTGATGCCGACCGGTTGGATGGGTTCGGGCCGCATGCCGGTGATCTTGAATTCGATCTTTTGCCGGACCGCGTGCTTGACGGGATCGATCACGCTGACGGTTCCGCCGACCTCCGAGGACACCCACAGCTCCGAACCGTCCTGCTTGAAAGTCGCGAACCGCGGCCGCGCATCGACAAGAACGCTGTCCACAATCTTGCGCGTCGAGGTATCGATAAAGTGGGCCATGTTGGTGGTTTCTGATGTATTGATCAGCACCTTTCCGTCCGGGCTTATCCCCATGCCCTCGGGCTCGACGCCGACCTGAATGTCGCCGACCAGCGCGCGGCTTGGGATATCGATGATTGTCACGGTATTGTCGTCCTCGTTGGCGACGTAAAGCGTCTTGCCGTCGGGAGCTTCGACAAACAGCTCGGGATCTGGGCCCGATGGCAATGTTCCGACCACTTGATTTGTGCCGGTATCGATCATCTGGATGGTATCGTCGTCGCCGACGGCGACCAGCACATATTTCTGATCCTTGGTGTGGGCGATGCCGCGCGGCCGCTGGCCCACCTTGATTGTCTTGACGACTTCCCACTTGTTGGTGTCGATCACGGACACCGTGTTGCTTCGCTCGTTGGAAACGTATGCCGTATAGGCGCCGGCCTCAGCGCTTAGCAGCGTCGACAGCATCAGGACGAGCATGAGCCACGGCCACATGAGTCTGATCTCCGAGATTTATTTCAGATGACGCCCACTTCAGATGACGCTCACTTCGGGTGACACTCATTTCAGCTGACATTTGGTCTCCGGGCGATCGAAGCCCAACGTGTCGAGTTCCGAATACTGGTGCAGGAAGCCTTCCTGCGGGGAAACCGAGACGACGACGCGCCCATCGGCCAGAAGGATCGGCTGGCGCAACTGAAGGTCCCAGTCGCGCACCGTGAGCTTTCGGCCCTTGAAGGCCGCGAGCACGAAATCCGGGCTCTTGATGTAGGCGAAGGTCTTAGCCGCGTCTGCCGACTGTGTCCGTCCCGCCGCCTCGCCGATCATGCGGACCGCCGTCCACGCTTGCATGTCGAGGGCGGTCATGCGTCGTGAAAACATGCGCCCGAAGCGGTTTTGCAGTTGAATTGCGCCCCATTGGTCGTGCGCGGCGTCCCAACTTGTGGGCACGAGCCCCGCTGAACCGGCAACAATTTTTGGCTCGCTGGTGCGGTAGGGCAGGTAAGGGGCAAAGATCTGGCTTTCATCAGCCGCGACCAGCACGTCGTAGGCCGGCGCCGACTGGGTGAAGAGGGGTATTTGGCTTTGGATCTGCACAAGGCCGGAGTCGGAGCGCCGCGCGCCGCCGGTATCCTCGAACACGCGTTCCTGCACGATCTTGGCGCCGAAACGAACGGCTGCGCGGCGAAGTGCGGCCGCATAGAGCTTGTCGGGCTCGTGCGAACCGAGGACCAGCAGCCAGCGCCGCCAGTGTTTCCAGGCGAGATATTGCCCGAGCCCATCGGCGAGCATCGCGCGCGATGGCGCAACGTGGATGATGTTGGCTCGGCAATCTTCCTGGCGAAGCCGATCGTCGGTGGCCGCAACGTTGAAAAAGATCAGCCCACGCTCGCGTCCCACGTCGGCGGCTCTCAGCAGCGCGTCAGCCGGTAGATCGGTCAGAACAAACAAGACCCCGCGGTCGGAAAACTGGGCTACTGCCGTCGCGGGATCGGCCCCATCCGCAAGCTTTATCGTTTCGAGCGCGAATGACTGGTTGAGAAAGCTGCCGGTCGTGTTGTTGTCTTGAACGGCGAGTTGCGCGCCGGCAATTCCGTTGTTCGCGGCCGGTTGATCGAGCAGCGAAATCGTGTCGATGGTCTCCGGACGAACCAAATATCCGATTGGAACTTTGAGGGGCTCGGCGGCCGCTGCCGGCCGGAGCGCTGTACAAAGGAACAACGCGAGACAAGCAGCGCGGATCAAGCATCCACTCCCGTCGTCGCCCCCGTTTTGATCGTTAAGTGATTGGAACTCTAGCGCGTTTCGGGTACTATTAAACCATAAGCTGTCCCCGATCAAAAAGACAAAAACGTCAGATCGAAAGGGCACGATGTGGAACCGCTCAAGACGCTGATTGCGCTAGCGCTCGCCTGCACGGTGACGGCCGTCCACGCTGCCGAGCCTAAAGTGGCAGTGTTTGATTTCGAATTTGTCGACACAAGCATTGAAGGTGCGACAAACGGTCCGCGCGGCGATGAAGGCGCAAGGCTCGCGTGGCTTGACCGCGAAATGCGGCAGCGCTTGGCGCAGTCCGGACGCGCCGATGTCGTGGATGTTGCGCGTGTCGCCGACCGAACCCGCGCCAGAGATCTGCGAACGTGCGGCGGTTGTGATGCCGCGTTCGCGAGCGAACTGGGAGCCAAGTATTCAGTTACCGGATGGGTCCAGAAGGTCTCCAACCTCATTCTCAACATGAACGTCGTTGTGCGCGACGCTGGAACCGGGGCAGTCATCTGGAGCAAGAGCGTGGATATGCGGGGCAACACCGATGAATCGTGGTCGCGCGCTCTCGATTGGCTCGTGGATCGATACCTCTTGGCGCCCGGCGGAGTCTTCTGAATGACTCTCATGCTCGCGAGCGTGACCGGCGTCGAAGAGGCGGAAGTCGCCGTCCGGCATGGCGCGGACATCGTTGATTTGAAAAACGCGGACAGCGCTTTCGGCGCGGTAGCGCCGTCGGCGATCAGAGCAACTGTCGACTGGATGGCGCGCCGGCGGCCGGTGAGCGCGGTCGCCGGCGAGCTCGAGATGGATCCCGACGCTGTCGTGGGCGCCGTGACGGCGATCGCCGGCGCGGGAGCGGACTATATAAAGGTCGGATTGTTTCCCGACCGCCGGCGCGAGGATTGCGTTCGCGCGCTCGCGCCGTTGGCGCGCCGCACCAGCCTGATCGGCGTCATGTTCGCCGATCATGGCGCCGATGAAGCCCTTGTGGCGCTGATGGCGGAAAGCGGCTTCGCCGGCGCGATGATCGATACGGCCAATAAGACCAGCGGCAGGCTGCTCGACCACATGAACATCGCCGCGGCCGGACGGTTCGTCCATGCGGCGCGGACGAGCGGCCTGATGGCCGGGTTAGCCGGTTCGCTCGAGCCACCCGACATACCGCGGCTCATGCTGCTTTCGCCCGATGTGCTCGGTTTCCGACGCGCGCTTTGCAGCAACAAGGACAGATCGGCTTGCATCAACGGTGATGCTGTCGACATCGTGCGGGCGCTTATTCCGGTAGATCCGCGCGTGAGCGGAATAGACAAGAGTGCGCCCGCGAAAATAGACTATCGATTGCTCGCGGCGCGCGGTTATTCGCCTGGCAAGGATGAGGTCGAGACCGATCGGGTGTTCGTGCGGGATTTCGTCTTGCCCGTACGCATCGGCGCCTATGCCCACGAGCGGAACAAGACCCAAGACGTTCGTTTCAACGTTGAAGTTCGCGTGCTGCGTTCCGATCGCGCGGCTGCGGACATCCGCGACGTGTTTTCTTATGACCTGATCACCGACTCGATCCGAATGATCGTCGCCGACGAGCATATTCCGCTGGTCGAGATGCTGGCTGAGCGCATTTCCGGCGTCCTGTTGAGTCATTCACGCGTGACCAGCGTCGTTGTCCGCGTGGAAAAGCTCGAAGTGGGGCCGGGCGGAACCGGTGTCGAGATCGTGCGCCGTAAAACCGCCGACGTGGCGAAGGTTCGCCATCTCTATCCCGCAATCATCGAAACCGATCCGAAAGCGGCAACATAGATGGCGCCTGATCGTCCGATCGTGGTCAAGCTCGGCGGCAGTTTCGCCTATTCGGATCATTTGCAAATTTGGATCGAGACCTTGGCGGCGTGCGCCGGCCGGGTTGTGATCGTGCCCGGAGGCGGTCCATTCGCTGACGCGGTACGACGGGCGCAAATACAGATGCGATTTGACGACAAAGCCGCGCATCACATGGCCGTGCTCGCCATGGAGCAATACGGCCTTGCGCTGGCAAGCTTCAACAGCGCGCTTTCGCTCGCGGACTCCACGGACGCCATCCGGCGCGATCTGAGCGAAAAGCGCGTGCCGGTATGGATGCCGTCAGCGATGGTGCTTGCCGCGACGGATATTGCGCAATCGTGGAGCGTTACGTCCGACAGTCTTGCTGCCTGGTTGGCGGCCAAGATCGGGGCCGGCCGGCTGTGGATCGTCAAGCACGCGAAATTGTCGCCCGGCTCCGCAAGACTCAAGGATTTGATCGCGGCGAGGATCGTGGACGACGAGTTTGCACGATTTCTCCAGATGATGCCGGTTCCCGTCTCCATTTTGGGGCCATCCGACCACAACACGACGATGGTCGCGATCCGCGATGGCACGAGCGTGGGCGTTGCGGTCCAGTGAGCAGCGGCGGATCGAAAGAAACGAGCCAATGGCCAAGCTCAAAACGCCGCGCTGGGGCTGGGCACTGACCGGGTCCGGGCATTTCTTCAAGGAGTGCCTGCGGATGGCGGGCGACTTGGACGACGTCGATTTGTTCGTGAGCAAGGCAGCCGGCGAAGTCGTGCGCATGTATCGCCAGGAGTTTAAACTGCCCGCGAATGCCCGGATTTTTCGCGATACCACGGCGAGCGCCGCTCCGGTCGGATTGTTTTATTACGGCGTGTATCACACGCTGATCCTGGCGCCGGCCACCTCGAACACGGTGGCAAAATGCGTGTTCGGCATTTCGGATACGCTTGTTACCAACGTTTTTGCGCAAGCGGGAAAATGTCGTGTGCCGGCGATCGTTTTTGCCTGCGATACGGCGCCGGAACTCGAGACGGAAGCGCCCAAGGGGATGGTCAAAGTCTATCCGCGTCATATCGATCTTGAGAACACCGTTCGTTTGAACGCATTCGAGAACACAGAAGTCGTCGAATCCCTGGAAGGCCTCGAACTCGCCTTGGCCCGGCGCAAACGCGAGCTGCATGGCTGAACGCATCCTGTTCCTGACAGGGCATCTTGCCCGCCCGCGGCTGGAAAGAATCCTCGCCGAGACGGGCGGTTTCGATTTCGTGTGGTCGGTCATCGACGTCGGCGTGAAAGTGGCGGCGCTGATGACGGAAGCGATCATCCTGCGCCGGCTGCCGCGCCCGGTCGACGCAGATCGGGTGATGGTGCCGGGGCGCTGTCGTGCTGATCTCGAGCGGCTCACGACGGAACTCGGCGTCCCGTTCGTTCGCGGCCCCGATGAAGTGCAGGACTTGCCGGGTTTCTTCGGACGACACGGCCGCGGCGTCGATCTGTCCCGCTACGACGTCAGGATCTTCGCCGAAATCGTCGACGCACCGGCGCTTGATGTCGATTCAATTGTCGCGCGCGCGACGGCAATGCGAGCGGCCGGCGCCGACGTCATCGATATCGGTTGTCTGCCGGATACGCCATTTCCGCATCTCGAGGAAGCAGTCCGCGCGACGCGGGCAATCGGCTGTAACGTCAGCGTCGACTCGGCCGACCTTGAGGAATTGCGCCGCGGCGCCAAAGCAGGGGCGCGTTTTCTGCTCAGCTTGACCGAGGCGAATTTAGACCTCGCCGAGGAAGCGGGGGCGGTCCCGGTCCTGGTGCCGGCACGCCACGGCGAACTGGATTCGCTGTTGCGAGCGGCGGAGCTTGCCGACAAACGCGGGATTGCGGCAATTCTCGATCCGGTTCTCGATCCCATCCATTTTGGCTTTACAAGTTCGCTTGGCCGTTACGGAGAGCTGCGACGACGACTGCCTGCCGCCGAGATACTGATGGGTACCGGCAATCTGACGGAATTGACTGACGTCGATTCCGTCGGCGTCACGGCCGCATTGCTCGGAATTTGCTCGGAGCTATTCATTCGGAACGTTCTCGTTGTGCAGGTCAGTCCGCATACCCGCCGCACTTTACAAGAGCACGATGCGGCGAGGCGCCTGATGTTCGCCGCGCGAGATGACACAAGCCTGCCCAAAGGTTACGGGTCAGCGTTGCTCGCCCTGCATGACAAGAAGCCATTTCCAAATTCACCGGGCGACATTGCCGAGCTTGCAGGCCAGGTCAGGGATGCCAATTTCCGTATCGAAGTCGCCGAAGACGGTATTCACGTCTTCAATCGTAAAACCCATCGCGTCGCGCAAAACGCGATGGCGCTGTTCAGCGAACTGGCCGTCGAGCACGACGGCCCGCACGCGTTTTACCTCGGCACCGAGTTGATGAAGGCGGAAATCGCTTGGCGTCTCGGCAAACGTTACGCACAGGATTCTCCGCTCGATTGGGGATGTGCCGCCGATCCGCCGAGCGAAGATCTCACGCGTCTGGCTGAACCCGGGCATACCCTGCGGGCGAGGAAGAGGTAGCCCGATGCCGATGATACGCGAAACGATCGTTTCGACGATGGACAGCGCAGGGCAGGTTCATCTAGCTCCCATCGGTCTGATCGCGGAAGCAGACGGCTGGATCATCGCGCCGTTCCGCCCCTCGGTGACGCTCGACAATTTGCGCGCGGTCCCATTTGCGGTCGCCAATTTCACTGATGATGTCCGGGTTTTTGCCGGCTGTTTAACGGGGCGTGCGGCGCAGTGGCCCACGGTTCCAAGCAGGGAAATTCGCGTCCCGCGGCTTGCGGACGCGCTCGCTCATGCCGAACTCGCCGTCACCCACATGACGGAGGACGAGCAGAGGCCGCGTTTCCACTGTCGCGTCCTCTATAATGTCGGCCATGCGCCGTTTGAGGGATTCAACCGCGCCAAGGCAGCGGTGATCGAGGCTTCGATTCTGGTGAGCCGCCTGCACATGCTGCCGCGCGACAAAATCGAGCGTGAGATAGCCTACCTGGAAATCGCGGTCAGCAAGACCGCCTCAGCGGCTGAGCAGCAAGCTTGGACTTGGTTGATGGAGCGAATTCAGCAGTATTACGCGACCAGCGGGCAACCTGCGGCATAATGGACAGCCACACAAATAACCGCCGCCGGCAGGTGGCGAAGCATCCGCCGGCGGAGGGTCAATCTTGCCAATGCGATCAGAACTCGGCCGGCAAATAGCCGTTGATCTCAAGCCCGATGCAGATCTCGACAAGCGTTGGGGTGGTCCAGGCCATGTGACGTCCTCCTCTTGCGACCGTATTGCGCGACGGTGTTGGTTGTTGCGTAGCCGATGTAAGCTCAAACGGAACGCGCCGAAAACTTTTACCATAACCGACAGCGGATGAAAATGTTCCAATGGCGATTTTCATCCTCGACTTAAAGCGCATCTTTGGCAAGTCTCGGCAAACGTCGCGCAAGACACGTCGGACGGCGACACAAACGGAAGGAGGCAGCGAAAACTGTCAATGACGCGTCGGTCGCATATGAACGTCGGTCGCATCTGAACAAAAAGGCCGTCTCATAAAAATGAGCAGAATAGGGATCGGAAAACAACAGAGCGCCGCAGCAGCCAGACCCGCTTGGAGCTGCGTCTATGCCGTGATGATCGGCCTCCTCGCTATCGGCTCGCCGCATGCGCGGGCCGCCGATCATATTCGCGTCGCCACCTTGAAAACCGGCACGCTCGCTTGGGAGCTCGAAGTTGTTCGCGCACATGGCCTTGACGTGCAGGCCAACCTCAGCATCGACGCGATCGAACTCGCCAGTACGGAAGCCGGCAAGATCGCCCTGAAGGGGGGCGCGGCGGATGTAGTTGTCTCCGACTGGCTATGGGTCGCGCGCGAACGTGCATTGGGCGACAATCTGATGTTCTATCCGTATTCGAGTGCGCTTGGCGCCGTCATGGTACCGGCGGATGTGCAAATCAAAGGTATCGGCGATCTGAAAGGTAAAAAGCTTGGCGTTGCCGGCGGCCCGCTCGACAAGAGCTGGCTGCTGCTCCGCGCATTGGCGCTGCGATCCGGAATTGACCTCAAATCCGAGGCGTCGATCGTTTACGGAGCGCCTCCGCTCCTTGCGCAAAAGGCATTGCAGGGCGAGATTGATGCTACGCTGACTTTTTGGAACTTCTCCGCAGCGCTCGAGGCGCAAGGCATGCGTCCGGCTATTCCCATGCAGGACGTCGTGAAAAGCCTCGGCGCGGCCGGTGAGGTGGCGATGGTCGGCTATGTGTTTGACGGTGGCTGGGCTGCGCAAAATCGTGCTCTGCTCGACCGCTTTTTGGCGGTGATGCGCAAGGCGGAATGGATCCTTGCCGACACACCTGCCGAGTGGGGACGGCTCACGCCGCGGATCGGGGTGACCGAGCCCGACGCGCTTGAGGTTTATCGCCGACGGTTTCGCGATGGCATACCGAAGCGGCCTCTAGCTGACGAACTTGCTGACGCGCGGTATCTGTATCGCCTATTGGCTTCCATTGGCGGGACGGATCTTGTCGGCCCGTCGTCCGAGCTCGATCCCGCCGCATTTTACACTCCGGGATCCACCGAATGAACCTGCCGCTCCGGCTGGTGTCGATTGCGCTCCTGCTGGCGGCTTGGGTCGCAGCCTCGCATTTCGTCGGCGCGCGGCTTTTGCCGGAACCGCAAACAGTTTGGTTCGCCATCGTTCATGAGGCGCGCTCCGGCGCGCTCGCCTTTAACCTTGGTGTCACGCTTGCGCGCGTCGCGGTCGCTTTCGCAATCGCAATGACGCTCGGCACAGTGATCGGCCTCGCCATGGGCCGCGTTCGTGCATTCGATCAGTTGGCAGATCCCTGGCTGTTGGTCCTGCTCAACTTGCCGGCGCTGGTGATCATCGTGCTCGCTTATGTTTGGGCCGGGCTGACCGAAGCCGCCGCGATCGTGGCGGTGGCGCTGAACAAACTGCCGATCGCAACAGTCACCGTGCGCGAGGGGGCGCGCGCGCTCGACCAAACGCTGACCGAGATGGCGGCCGTGTTCCGCATGAGCCGGTGGCTGCAGCTGCGTCACCTCGTCCTGCCGCAGCTTGCGCCCTATCTCGCGGCGGCCGCGCGCTCCGGCCTTTCGCTGGTCTGGAAGATCGCGCTGATCGTGGAATTGCTCGGCCGGCCGAACGGCGTCGGCTTCGAGATCGGCGTGGCGTTTCAACTATTCGACGTCACGCGCATTCTTGCTTATGCTCTGGTCTTCATCGCGGTGATGCTGGCCATCGAAACCTTTCTGGTGCAGCCGATTGAACGACATGTCTCGCGCTGGCGTCTCAAGCCAGCTTGATGTGAACATCAAACAAAAGTGCTACCGCGCCGCTTCCGGTGCGCAGCTCCACGTTCTCGGAGATATTTCGCTTGCCATGACGAACGGAGAGGTCGCCGCACTGGTTGGTCCTTCGGGATGCGGCAAGACAACGCTTCTGCGCATTATCATCGGCCTGGACAGCGATTTCGTGGGCAGCGTGCGGTTGCCCGCGCATGGCAAGCTGGGCGTCGTCTTTCAGGAACCTCGGTTGTTGCCATGGCGCTCGGTCGACGACAACGTGAGGCTCGTGGCGCCGCACGTCGGTGAGAAAGAACTCAGCGAGTTGTTCGCCACGCTCGAGCTGTCCGAGCATCGTCGCCACTATCCCGGCGAACTCTCGCTCGGTCTTGCCCGCCGGGTTGCGCTCGCGCGCGCATTCGCCGTCAAGCCGGATCTACTGGTGCTCGACGAACCATTCGTTTCGCTCGATGCGAAGCTTGCAGCGCGCATGCGCGCCGAACTCATCGAACTCGTTTCCCGCCAGCCGGTGACGACGCTTCTTGTTACGCACAGCATTGAAGAAGCGATCGGATTGGCTGACCGGATCATTCTCCTCTCGCCGTCGCCGGCGCGGGTGCTCTCCGAGGTGCGGATCGAATGCCCACGCAGTGTGCGTTCGCCGGAGCAGATCGCCACCATCCGCGGCGAGATCGCGCAAAAATTCGATTTTGCTGACGGCTGACGGCTAGCTCAGAAGCCGCAGCAGGGCGCGGCCGGCCGGAGTACCGAATTCAGCCGCATTGACGCTGCCATCGCCGTCCGTGTCCGCGGATTTGAACCGCTGTTCGACAACGGCAAGATATTCGTCTTTATCGAGCGTTTTGTCATGATCGCCGTCGGCGGCAGCGAATTCCTTGCGGCTCAGACGGCCGCCCAGTTCCTTGAGATCGAGGGTGCCGTCCTTGTCGGCGTCGAGCTTGTTGAAAGTTTCGGTTGCGGCTTTCTTCGCTTCGGCCAGGTCCACCGTGCTGTCGTGGTCGGTATCGAAACGCTCCACCGCAGAAGGCTTGCTGCTCTTTGCGAAAGCCTGGTTCGCCGATCCGATCACACCGATGGCGGCACAAACGAGAATTTTGCGTCGGGAGACCATTGGACACCTTCGCAGGAAGGGTTTGCAACTTAAGCTAACCCTCGACAACCGGTCAGGCAAGTTGGGTGGATCGATTGTGCGTCAAAGCAGATGTTGAGTCGCCAATCCGACAGACGCTGCTCAGTGACCGCAGGAGGTAAGATCCTTCTCCTCAATGGCAAAGACCGCGCCCGCTTCAATTGTAATGTCGCGAACGGTGCACGTGCGGCCGGTGACGTCGGAGAATTTTGCATCGTAGTGTCCGGAAGCTATGCCGGTGATGCGCAGCCGCTCGTCTGTCTCGACGCTGCCGTCCTTATCGTTCTTGCACTGGTCAGGGCCCCAATTCGTCGTGCCGGCCGGCGCCAATCGGAGTTCCGAAATCGTGTTCTTGGTCAGATTCCAGAATCGCGTCTGACGGTTCTGGGTTTCCGCTGCAGCCGCTGCAACGGTGAACGCAACGAGCAGCGCAGGGGACAAGAGCGTCGCCATCGTCAGTTTCATTCGGGTAAGCCTCGCAGGGAGATGCTGTTCATTCGCCGCGTCATCGCGGCGAAAGTCCTTTTACGCCATCGAGAGAGGCGCTGGTAAATTTCGCGCCGGTTGTTTTCGCGCCGGTCAGATCGGCGTCCGTCAGATCGGCGCCGGCAAGATCCGCGTTCGACAAATCCGCTCCTGAAAAATTAGCGCGCTGAAGTTTGGCGAACTCGAAATTCACATGGGCCAATTCCGCGCCGTCGAAATTGGCGTCGGCGAGATTGGCGCGTGAGAAATCGGTGCGGATCAGACCCATCGATTGATTGCGCATGTCCACGGATGCTTTCAAGTGAGAAAGGTTTGCGCCGCGCATGTCGTCCAGGCTAAAGCGCGCCGTGACCTTGGCGCCGGAGAGATTGGCTCCAACGAACTTGGCCGCCTCATCCGGCTGCGTTTCCATTCCCGCCGAAGCGACGAGCGTCTCGAGGATCGATTGCGAGAGATCGGCGTGGGAAAAATCCGCGCGCATGATCCAGGCGAGATTGAGTTTGGCGCGAGGCAACTTGGCCCCGGGGAGTTTTGTTGCCACGAGCTTGGCGCCGCGCAGGTCCGCATCGGACAGATCGGCTCCCGATAGATCGGCCGAGGTAAAGTCAACCTCATGAAGGTCGAGTGCGTGAAGGTCTAATCCGGCCAATGAGCGGCCGGCGAAGCTGGGCCGTGGGCTTCCTGGTGCCGCCGCGAGCAAAGACTCGACTTCAGCGCGCGTAAAGTCCGCGCCGAAGGCAGCCGATGCGGCCAGCAACAATGGGACGATCCAGAGGACGATTGATGGAAATCGCATCGCATCCCTCCGCAACAAATCGGCTTCGTCGTTCGGAGAAAGGCTGATTGCTCTCAACTATAGGTTAGATAGGTCCCGTTGCACAGGCATGCATTTATTGCGTTTTGGGTAGCGGCGTCTATACCTCGACCTGATGTGTGCCAAGGTGTGATTCGGATCATTGATCGTGCACATCCCTGATGCTGTTGTGTGGCAGCCGCCCGCAGCCATGTCTGCGGCCATAGCGTTTTTCCTGCCTGTTCGATTCAGCGTCAAGCTTCTCACCCAACCGGGCAAGTTGGCGTAGTTTTTGCTTGCGGACAGTGGCGTGCCGCGTCCTCGCGGCCCGTTGAACAGCCCTCCCAAAAAAGCCAATGGAAACAAGATGCTGACTGCCTTGATTTTGATTTGCTCGCTTTCGTCTGTCTCCGACGTGGCGGCTTGCACGGAGCAAAACGCCGTGCAGGTGCTGCGCAGTCCTGAGACGTTCGCGAGCCCGGTTGCATGCCTCATGCACGGCCAAGCTTACCTGGCCAATAGCGCTATCGGCCGCGATTTGAATGAAGGCGAGACCGTGAAAGTGGTCTGCAAGCGAAATCGCCTTGCCGCCGCGCCGCCGACAGAAACCGGCGAGATCAGTACCGCACAAGACGTTCTTACTCAAAAATAGCGGAGCATTGTCGCGTCGTGTGGATGAGCGAGCCGGGGTCGCGACCCCCGGCTCCTCCGCCTAACGGGCAGACGTCACTTGAGCACGTTTCGGGGAGCGACCCCGTGCATCAAGATTTCGCGCGTCGCAGGTTAGACCTACCCGCCTGATATCGCGGGCAACATATTTTGGTATCGGATGTATCGAGCGTCATTGACGCAGATCAATTGCGCCGCGTGTCCGGCTCATAGGTGCCGGGTAGAATTTGCGTTACTGCAAGCGCGTCGTGTCTGTTAAAGCTCGTCGCGGAGGCGCCGATGCAAAAGCCGCTCGATTTCAAATGTCCGCACTGTGGAACAGCCTACCAGGTGGTGCAGGTTCAAACTGATACGTACACCGAGGCCGAGATCGATTGCCTCATATGCGGCCAGCCGCTGCAGACCGGCGACGGCGACTCCTTTTTCAAATATTTCCTCCTTGACCCGTCTTGGCTCAGCCGTCAGCAATTGTTGGCACTTCATCACGATGCGCTCCATCACGATGACGTGTGCAAGCTGCGGGTCGCGAGGCAATAGCGTTAGGCGGGTGTTCCGGTTGCCAATCCGCTCATCCGGCGCGGCGCATCGCGGTGTATGCCGGGTTTCGATCGCTGCGCGCCAGCACCCTGGCGCGGTCACACAACATCACGATCCGGTTTGGATGCATCGCCGCGCTTTGCTTGTATTTTGACTGCGCAATATTGAGCACCTGCTCGCGGGCGAGTTCGCGCTCTACGCCCGCGCTCTCGCCACCTTCCTTGAACAGCGCGATCCAATATCTGTCTTCCATGTACGTCTACCGCCCAACCTCCAACGAAGACTAGGCGGGGTTCGGTACGCCGCCTTGAGCTGGATCAAAACTCGGCTGCATGTGGGGCTCGCCTTCCCCTCAACGGCCGTTACAGGGAACGCGAATCAAAAATGGCGGACTTCACCTCGGAAGGAACCTCAGCCTGGTCAACCCTATTGTCGAGCGGCGCGTGCGGTGTGCACGGCTTTCAATTTTGCCCATCTGTGCTATATTGCGCGTTCGTCTTTGCCACTTTGAGAGGCTAGCCATGAAGACGACCATGCTCATCGCCGCCTTGGTTTTCGCTGGTGCAACGCCGGTGCTCGCTTGCGACTATCACGCCACGCACACCACGGCTGCTGAAAGCTCGACCGCTGTGGTTTGCGACGGCAGCGGATGCCACGCGCTCGAAACATCGACCGCGCAGCAAGACACGACCGTCGAGCCGACTGTCGTTGCCGCGCAAACTGATAAATAGCCGGCTTGGCGTTCTAAGATATCGACTAAACAAAAACCGGGGCACATCGGGGCCCCGGTTTTCATATGTGGCGGGAGCCTTCTGACCTCGAGGGGAGAAGCTCCTGGACATTTACCATGCGAAGGACGTCCTGGCCAACGCCGCTCCTTCGGCCACGCCGCGACTGAACGCGCGAAAGCCGAAAGCCTAACCCTCAGCCAGAGTGCAAAGCCCGACAGACTTCGTATTTGTTGCTCGATCGGGCGCCGATCGGGGCTTTTTTCATGGAATTTTTCGAGGCCCGTCGGCGGCTAGAGCAGATGGTTATTGTAAGCTATGCTGACGATCAACAAATACTCGTAACTTTCGGAGAGGAAATCATGAGCGTCAGGCTTTACCTAACGATTGCTGCGATTGTTGCGATCCTCTATGCGCTCGCCTTTCTGATAATCCCAATACAAGCGTCGTTGTTTTTCAGTAGCTTTGCGGAAGCGCGCGCGGTGCTATATCTGCGGTTTTGTGGCGCGGCTGTATTGGCGTGGGGATTGATCGTATGGCTTGCGAGGGATTTTCAAGAGTGGCGTGCGGTGCGAGGCGTTCTCATCGGCAGCATGGTCGGCCTCATCGTCAACATCATTATAACAATTTGGGCCGCCTTGGCGGGGTGGCTCAACGCCAATGCTTGGGGAAGCGCAATCGTGCTGGCGCTGCTTCTGATTGGCGCGGCCTATCAGCTTAGTGCGGGCGATCGTGCAAGCGTGAGGCGCGATGCGTGATTGTTGTTTGATCGCGTGGTGCGGAGCGTTTCTAGAAAATGGAGTACCTGGGCGAAGCGGGGATGCCGTACTCCGGCGCGCAATGGGACTTCGCATCTTGCGAATTTTGTGAGGACTTGATTGATAAGGTCACGGCGTGAAGACTCGGTATCTGAGTAGTGAGTTTACTTGTCAGGTCGGGTACCGATTGTCGCCAACAAGTGAAGGGCCCGCCGGGCGAGAGGTATTGCGATCCGCCGTGGCGAATGAATTTGAGAAGCTACTGCACCGCAACAAATTCACAAGGCTGGCACCGCGGTGATTTCACCGATGCATCGGTGCCGAAATCATGTTAGTGTTTGTTGAGGGACGCGCTTCTTAAAACGAAGAAAAAAACCATCGCAGCTGAGTGCGCTATCCCGCAACACCAAATCTATGGGGACGCCATGACGGAATTACTCGCGCTATCAGTGAGTGTCGCCGTACTCGGCGGCATTTGGGCCTTCATCGCGCTGTCGCCTTTGGCCGGCTTCGCTCTCGTTTGGGTTGGGTTCATCGCAGCAGGCTGCTTTTTTGCCGCGGGTGGCGATACCAAAGCGCTTAGCAAGACGATCGTCGGCATGATCTATGGCGCCATCGTCGCCTGGATCGCGCTTCTCATCATCGCCAAAGTTCCGGTGCCGGGATTGGGTACTGTGTGGCCCGCCATCGTTGTTGGAGTAACGGTCTTCTTTCTTGTTATCGTTGCCTCCACCGATCTGCTCTCGTGCGTGCCCGCCAATGTCTATGGGTATGCCGCGCTGGTGGGTTACACATTGTCGGCGGGAAAGCTGGATGCGCTGACGGCCGCGGACAACTCAAATCCGCTGTTCCTCATCGTCATCTCCGCCATTTTGGGAGCCGTGCTCGGTTACCTGATGGGGCAATTGGCTGGTGTACTGAAATCTCGAGCTGGCCGGGCGGATACGTCCGCGCGAAGCAGCACTTGATCCGTCGATTGGCGGATCACAAGCTCATCTGGAACTGTGCTGGTCCCGACGGCTCGCGCGGCCTTGTCGGGACTTCTTTTTGCGAGGGGCTCACTCACTCTTCTAAGAACCAAAGCTGCCAGCGGGCGATCATATGCAGCACGGCGGCTAACGCCCACGCTGCGCCCTCGGTATAAACAAACTCGATCGTGAAAAAGTGCGCAAATCTTCCCGTCGCCATCGGGCCAATCAGCCCAAGAAGCACGCAGCCGACGGCGATGTTGTTGAAGAAGGTTGCAGCCAATTTGCGTCGTTCGTTTTCTACGGTCTTTGTCGGCATGACCACCGTCCTCTCTCCTCTGGCGCCCCGACACTGACGGCCGATTTGCCTGTGGCGAAGGCCGTGAAGATGGCGGCCACGTGTCTGGCGCGGTTGGGCTACGTCAGCGCACCTGTGCCGTACCTAACGGGTATCGAGCGCTGCGGAGTTGACTGGCGAAGTTGCTGAAGAATTTGGCTCCCCGGGCCGGATTCGAACCAGCGACCAACCGGTTAACAGCCGGTTGCTCTACCGCTGAGCTACCGGGGAACACTGCCGCGCTCGCGTGCAAGCGCGTTCCTATAACAAAGCCGCACCGGCTTTAAAAGCACCGAAAGCGCGAAGCTTGCCCATTCCCCCGGATCCCAGCCGCTTCTCCAGCCTTCCTCCGCGCGATGGCGCAGCGGCCTTCCCGGCAAGGTTCGCCAAGCCGAAGCTTTCGCGGCAGCGAAAAGGTGGAGGCCACGCCCGGAATTGAACCGGGGTAAACGGTTTTGCAGACCGCTGCGTAACCACTCCGCCACGTGGCCGTGCGTGCCGAATACCTAAAGCGTAGCAACTGATTACGCAATCGCTATGTCGTCGCTATCGATCGCGTTCTGAACGGCCAAACCCTGTGCATTCTGAATGGATGTTCCCCGAGCGTTCGCAAGAGCATGGGCGTAGCGCTTTCGTGTGCCGGGGAGGGCGCGTTCCAGGGTGCGCTTGGCATAGCCCTCATAGGCCCGCTGGGTGCGGTGCCCCGACAGCGCCCGACCCTGACCGTCCGTCAGCTCCGCCTCCTCCAGCTCGGTCATGCCGCCGTGCCGGCAGGCATCCAGCGTGAAGTTGGACGGCAGGGCGAGTCGGTCGCGGAGCTTGCGGACAATCTTCGACATCTGCATCGCCGTGTATGGCTCGGTGGTGCCGTCACGCCGCTGCTTCAAGATCATCGCGATGCCGCGGCGGGGGAGGTGAGCGAGCACGGCTTCGGCATCGCAATAGAACTTCACGGTGCCGACCTCGGTGGTCTCTTCCAGCGGGTGCCAGACGACGGCATCGGTCTTATGGTGGTTGATCTTGATTGCGGTGGGCGCTTCCTTGCCACGGTAGTCCGGCCACGCCAGATAGCCCGCCAAGACATTCTCCGGCCGCTGGAGGAACTCGAAACAGATCACCGCGGCTGCGGCTGCCTCGGCCCGTCCGGCCTCTATGGCACCCCACGCGAACTTGTAAACCTCCTCGCGAGTCGCGGCTGCCTTGGTCGCCTTGGTTCGCTGCTCCATCGTCACGCCGTCCCAAGGATTGGGAACGTCACGGTCGAAGCAGTCGGGATATAGGCGGTGAACAACGCGCCAGGCCGCCCGGCAGAGCGCCACCACCTTTTCGCCTTGCCGCGGCCGCGGACCATTGGGACCCGCGCAGACCTGCTCGTAGAGCTTATCCGCTGCGCGCGACGTGATTGCCTTGACCGGACGCTGGCCAACACGGTCCCCGCGCTTGGTAGGAAGATCGATGACGATCCGCATCAACCGCTCGTAGTCGGACCGAGTGCGTGCGGAGACCCGCTTTTTGTACCGCTCGCTTGCCTTGTACTCGCGGAACAGCCAATCGACGGTGCCATAGCGGGCGATGCTTTCAACCGGCTCGCCGTTCTTCGCCTTCCACCATTCATCGAACAGGCCATTGAGTGCGGCGGCACGACCTCCCTTGCCATCAACTCCGCAGGCGACAGCGTAGTCGTTGCCTAACGGCTCATTCGGGATCGTGCATCCCATTTCCCGGTAGCGCGTTGGCACCGTGAAGTAGAACCCGGTGGTGCCACTGGCCAACCGTTTGGCAATGATGTAGCGCGGTAGCGGCAACATCATAGTCACAAATCCTCGGCGAGGTCGCGCGGTGCTGCCAGCTCGGGCGGCAGCATCGCTTGATCGAGATCGTCCTTCAACCATAGCTGTCTGCGGCCCTCGCTCACCCGTGGCTGAGGATAGTCACGTCCTACACGACGCATGAAAGCTTCGACAGTGTGCTCTCCGCAATAGGCAGCAGCAAGCTCGGCAGACATTCGCCGGGGCCAACAGCCTACAATAATCACCGGCCGGCTCATGCGCATGGCCCCATGTCGTCGAGGGAATCGCCGAGTGGTCCTAGCGACGGCTTGTTAAGTTTGCTGTAGGTGGTGATGTTACCGCTAGGATGCCGGATGGCAGCGGTGGCCTCTGTTAGAGCAACCACGGGCCGCCCGTTCAGCAGCCAAATCAGCCCAGTCTCGTCGTAGCGCGACAGTCGCGAATAGCCGGGCGCCGGCCGCGCTGGCACGGCGTGTAGCCCGAACAGCTCGCGTGTGGTCCAGCCAAGCGCCTGAGCCTGTGCGCTCCATCTGGCTAGGAAGTTGTCGGCGTCCTGGATCGCCTGCTGCCAGTGATCGTGCTCGATGTGGTCGGGACACTTCGAGCGCAGCTCCGCAATGACCTCGCCGTATGGCTCGGGCTCGGCGGTGGGTTGCCGCCCGCCGAAACAATCGCGATCGGATCGTAATAGCTCTACGATCTCAAGCTTGTGCCGCCGTAATTCCTCCATGATGGACGACGAGGGTTCTGAAGCGGCGTCGATCAGCAGGCCGTTGCCATCGAGTGTCAGCTCAATCCCCGCGGCGCGGGCGATCCTCACAGCCTCCGCTGCGCTCATACCCGCGCCCTCCAACGGGCAGGCTCCGCCCTTACAGGCAGTTCCGGCAGCGCGCTATCCGCGTTGCCAGTTCCCTGGTGATCGTCGTGTCCGGTCTGGGCAATTGAGCTGGAAAGGATGCCAGCCCCTGCCTGCTCGGTGGCTCCTCCCCGCAACGGGGGGTTTGAAACCGTCACACCGTCACAATGCCCGTCGTTATTGGGTTTTTGCGCTTTTGAAACCGTCACAAGCTCTTCCGGTGTGACGCTTTGCAAACCGTCACAATGCCCGTCGTTGTTGGGTTGTGACGTTGTGACGGTTTGAGAGGGCAGATAGCACGAGAACGCATCGTCAAAGGCTGAACGGTAGTAGCCCTTGGCGGTCGGTCCGGTGTGCAGGCGGATGGTTCCCGGTCTGATCCCGAACCTGTCAAGCATCCAGGCTAGGCCGTTTTGGGTCATCGGGCTGCCCCTCTTCCACTCGCCCCAGGGGCGCCCCTCGATCGCGACGAGTTGGCTGACCAAGTCCGCCGAGGATATGCGGTCTGACTGAGACCCACGTAGAACGGTCCCGCCATCGTCGTCGGTCTCGGGCCGCCCATCGAATATCCAGCGGATGTCTTGCAGTAGTTGGACGGGGGCGGACTGCTCGACGCTCGCCTTGTCGGCGGCGGCGGCAATCTCCCGGACCCTCTTTGGCCAAAGTCCGCCAGCTACGTCGGCAATGGCGAACAGGGGTCGCCAATTATCAGCCATCCGGTTGATCAGCTCGCCCATGTCAGGATCGCTATCGGTAAGCTGCGCCAGGTGATCCTGTGCCCAGCGCGCCATCTTGCACTCAAGCACATTCAGGTCGCCGGCGCGGTCGCGACGGAACGACTTCACCTTTTCGGTTGGTTTGCGCCGTCGCAAATTGATGATGACAGAACGATCATTCAGCGTGTCCGGCAATCGCCCTATCATCGCAATAGCCGCTGGAGCCCAGGTCGAGAACTGGCGAGGCTCATGATCCTCACCTACCGTGCGGAGAACCTGCCCACCGCGCCGATGCCCAGTGTTCAGGATGCCACGCAATTCGTCGTTCTCTTTCAGGAACGTGTCGGCCTCGTCGATCAGCAGCGTTGGTCTTGACTGCTCGACAATCCGAAAAATTGCGGAAGGAGTGGCGTTGGCAGTAGGAAGTGGACGAGAAACCAGACATTCGAGCACATCCAACGTAGTCGTTTTGCCGCAACCCTTTTCCGGCGACGTGATGGCAGCGCGAGGCGAATGGCCAAAGCAGTCGAAGCAATGCGTGTGCATGGCCCACAGCGCAATTGTCTCTGCACTGTTCGCCGGCAAAACAATGTAACGCTTGATCGCTTCAGTAATCTCGTTTAGCAGCTCGGCACCATCGACTGCAGACGGCCAGGGCTCGATTACCGGCAATTCAAACGCGCGACCCTGTCCTTTTGTGTCCTCGCTGGTCGGCCGCACGGATCTTACTGCTTCATCGAGCGCGCCTGTTCGCATACCCAGGTTTTTGGCCGCTTTTTTGCGCTCGCGTTCGTATTGGATGACGGATAGTGATGCCAGACGCCGGATTTCCGTGTCGGCTTTGTCGATGGGAATGACGTCTTCGGGGCTATCAAGCGCGTCTGATGCTGCCGCCATCAGCTCAGCGACACGCTCGGTCGTCCAGCCCTCGTCGAGCGCGTCGGCGGCGTCCCAACCCTCTTTGACCTCGGCAGGAGGCGCAATAGTCACTACCGACTTCACACCAACAGCGATCAAGCAGTCAGTCACGTCTTTCCCGTATTTCTCGCCTGCAACGTCGGCGTCCGGCCAGATCATAACTTCACGGTCGCAGAGCGGCGACCAATCTGCCTTGTCGGCGTTATTGCTGCCGTTCGGGCTTGTCACCGTTACATAGTCAGGCAAGAGCCTCTGCGCGGCGTCGGCAGACTTCTCACCCTCGGTGACAAGCACTCGGGCGGAGGGTCTTTCTGCAAGTTTATGCAGCCCGTAAAGCGGGCGCTTGGGTGGCCAGCCCTCCCAGCGCCATTCCAGCTTGTCGTTTACGCGACGCAGCGTTAGAGGCCGAAATTCCTTCTTGCTTCCCGGCGGATCAAATCGATACACGTAGCCGATTGTACCGCCGGCGGCGTCACGGTAGGGCCATGTCGCCGTTGACTTTCCAAGCTCGAAGTGCTCAGCCGGCGTTGCCGGTGCATCGGCGGGAATGGGGATGACTACTTCACAGTCTGCCCGCCCGGTACCACAGGCGCGCAGCTCCACCGTCGGCGTGATGATACGGCGCCCATCTCCGTCATTCGGTTTTGATGGCGGAACACCGTTTTGCTTGTGAAGCGGAACACCCAGCTTGTTTGCTAGCTCGCGCGCTGCTTCGCCCTGACCAATTCCGCGCACGTAAGCAACCAGCGAAATTAGGTCTCCGCCGCCGTGACCCGATGCAAAGTCTTTCCATATTCCTGTTTTGTAGTTGATCTTGAATGATCCAGGATTCTTATCATCGCGTGTCGGATTTCTGACGACGTAGTCCAGACTGCGGAATGTCCCGCCTGGAATGAAGTCTTTAAGAAAGGAGCGTCCGTTGCGCAGAGCCGCCCGACTGATGCCACCAAAATCAACGAGAGGCATCATTGGCGCCTCCGATAAGAAAGAGAGTTTTCCAGCTTATTTTCCAATTTCTCATACAAATGGCCGCTTCTGCCTCCAGGTATCGCTCCTTTGGCGGTTGACTCGAGAGTTAGTATTTTTTTGAGATCGAGAGTTAAATCGCCGCGCGATTGCTTTCGGCGACGCGCCTTTCAATCCAAGTGTCAATGTCGGATTCCAGCCACGCATTGCGGCTGGCGCTCAACTTCACTGGTTTAGGAAATTTTCCGATTGTCCAGAGCGCCAGAGATGCGGCTTGCTATACCGAATGCCGCGATCTTGAAGCGCTGTGTAGTCAAGAAGCTTGCTCATGATCAGATCTCCATTTGCCTGCCCTTGCAGGCACTGAGATCAATGAGCTTCTAAAGACATGTTTTCACGGTATTTATTGGTAACAAAAAATACCGCTGGGCCATTTAGCAGCGTTTGTCCCAAGGCTTCCACTTGCCGCTCTTAATCGCCTTCTCCACATCATCATATAGCTTTTTAACGACCGGGCCGCTTTGGCACGGCTCTAGCCGCCTTCCGGCATCGGCATAAATCCCTTCGTAGTCCATCTTTTCGTTTCTATTCTTCTTTTCGGCGACGACCTCTTTTACCGCTCTATGCGCGTCAAACATCTGCGCTCTCGTGCCCATGCCACGCCGCTGCTTTCCGTCTGCATAGGGTTTTCCAAAGCAATCATTCCACGAAACAACGCCACCTTTTGCCATCCCGTAGAGGATGTCATACAGCGCATTGGTGGCCCATTTAGGGATCGGTCGCCCGCTCTGCGCGCAAAAGTTAATTTCCCAAAGAAGTATCTGCTTGTCGCCAGCTCTGAATCTATCCTCGAAAGTGCCTGCCGGCTTAAACTCCGGGTCGATGAGCCACGGTGACGGCTTGCCACATACTGCGCGCCAGATGGCGTAATCCACTTCGCTTTTAAACTTCAGCTCGGCCTTTGGACCGCTCTCCATATTGCCGGGATGCGCTTCACTCATTGTGGCGCCCTCAACCCATTGCCTGGCTGCGGAGCCAAGCTTAGGCTTTTTGCGATTAGGAGAGGCGCTCATTTCGCGATCCTTCTACTTTTGTAGCCCTCGCCGCCCGCGACGTCTTGGTGGCATGGCCCCAAGGCGGCCTTGCCAAACTTGACGCCCAAACTCGGAATTAGAGAAGCCAAAAGGCGACATCGCGGAGCGCCGCGGTGCGGGATAAACAGCCGCCCCAGGAAGGTAGCCACCTGAGAACAGGGTACTCACAACCACTAAAACAACAAGGAGGTTACGCTGCGCTGCTGTGCCGCCTATCCCTGAGACAAGTTCCGGACGCAAAACCCGATAGGCCATACCTGTTAAGTCAAAGCGAGACCGGGAGCGCGGAGTCCATCCGTTCGTCGCTCAACCGGTCGGTGGCAACGCCGGCCCCTTTCAGAACCCCTTTGGATACGAAATTGGTCCACTAAAGCCCGCTACAGTGGAGTACGGGCCCCGCCTTAGTTCATGTCTGATTTCTAGCGTCATCATTCGCGCCACCTCGCGCTCGCTAAGCTCGCCTGACTTGGTTCCAAATTTTCGTCGGAACCTCTTGCCGTTGAGTTCGATCGGCACGCCGTCCGGTTTGCACATGATGATGAAACCGTCCTCCACCCGGTAGTGGCCGGTGACACTCACACCTCCAGGCTTGGTGCGCGATGGTTCTTTCATGTGGACGTGAATGGTTTTGATCTCGTCGCTCATGCTACTTCCTATTGGTAAGAATCGGCGTAAGTCTCTTTCAGATCGCGCGAAAAGTTTGCATTACGCACGTAGCCAACACCACCGGGTTCTGAAAAACAGAGAGCGACGGCGTCAGCCTCGTCTGGTGATGGCGCGCCACGTTTACGCATGTCTTGTTTGCTCTCGATCAGCAATCGACCGGCGCTGTCGTATTTGTAGGCGGGGCTAATCAAATCAGCTTGCAAGCTATCGGAGTCTGGCAATTCGAAGCGGCCTTCCTCCAAAGCATTCTTCATGTTCTGCCACAGCTCTGCGCGCCTGTTAGCAGGACCACCCGCAGGATTTCCGAGTTCGTCAAGAGGCGGTGGTTCGTTCGGTTTTCCACCAAAGTTGACGGCGTTGAGAACGCTGCGGCTTACGCCCTGCTCCCGCAGTCGGTCATAGACACCGACGCCGAGGCCACCGACATCTATGTTCACCTTCTCCGGCTTGTCTTCGCGAATAATTTTTTGAACCCAACCGGCCACCTCCATGGTGTCCAGATGACGCGTGACTCGACTTTCAGAATGCGGCGCCCACGCCTCCATGCAATGCTTGTTCTATCTGGTCCCATGCCGGCGGGATCGACGCCGACGATCAGGCCCCAACCAAAATCATCTTCGATCCGCTGTTTTCGCGCTTTTACGACGAGTCCCGGTGGAATGAAGCAATCGAACGAACTGGAAATAAAAGCCTCGCTCGCAATGAGGGGAAACTCCTGGGGCAGACGCTCGCCGAGCTGTTGCTGTTTCGCACGCCGCCAAGCGATTTGTGCGTCTTCAAGTCCGTACAGCTTTTTGAGTTCAACCTCCTCAGCGGTGATCGTAAAATCTTCATCAGGCTTTTTTCGATACTCTGGATCTAATGACCAGGGTAAGAAGATCGGCAACCATTCCGATGCGCCGCTTTCGGCAAGGCGCCAGAGTTTGTGAAAGTCGTTGTAGCCATTCGCCGTGCTTTCGATAATGGCTTCTGATCCATCAACGTCAGGTACGATCTGAAACAATGAAGCGACCTGAGCTTCAAGGTCCGGCCAGAACGCTGCCTCAGAGGCATGCAGCAACTGCGCCGTAGCTGATCGTCCGGCGCCGTCTAGTGTGGCGACGCTGACGATATAGCCGGAGTCGTTGTTGAACAAGAGTGTCTCGGCGTTGAATGTGCCGGTTGCTGGCCGCACATCCTCGGGAAGATGCTCATAGAACCTCTTCACCATCTCAAATAAGTTGGTGCTTGCACGTCTCTCGTGGCCGAGAATGAAAGTCCTCAATCCAGGTTCAAAGAGACAGCGATGAAAGAAACGCGCCGAGACGTAAGTCGAAATGCCGAGCTGTCGAGCCTTCAGGATAATAACCCGAACGCGACCGGTCTTGGCTTTCTGTTCTTCAATCCGACGATGAAGCTCAAGCTGTGCAGGATTGAAGATGAAGGGTGCTAAAGAGCCGGATTTCGGCCGAAGCTTGAGACAGTGCTCGGCAAAGTACGGCAAATCTAAGCGAAGGCGAGCAGCACGCTCGCCCTCGTTCAGCAACATATCGAGCCAGTTCATTGCCGATGACGATGCGATACGTGATCGCTGTAAACAAATGTCTGATTTGCTGAGGTGCGTGAGTAGTGTTGTGTGCCTAAATGGTTTTCCATCCAAAATTCCGTTTCATGTGAGCAAAGGACGGAAGTTGCGGCTCCTCGCAGCGATATCCGCCTTACACCACGTCCATCATTTGGAAAAAAAAGGAAGTGAATTGCCCTCTCAGATCGTTGGTTGCCACTCGTTCACTGAACGGCTCCCGAACGTTTGGTGGCATCGGCAATCAAGCCTAAAATTCGTTTCTCTTCTTCCGAGCCGGTGGCGGCGGCAAAGCGCAGCGTGTCGTTCATCAGCGCTAAGCCTTCATCGCTCAGCATCGTGGCAAATGCGGCATAGACAGCCCCAACAATCTTGGTGACTGCCTGTTCAGTCATCGTCCCCTCCGTAGTAAAGTCTGTTCGCCGGCGGATGGCTCGGCGCGTAGCTGATAAAGGGCTCATCAAATTCCGACATTCCGTTCTGCTCGCGCCACCTCTTGCGACCGACGCGCATTTTCTCCGTGACCTTGACCTGAAGCTTTGAGTAGTAGCCCTGAGAGACGCCCAGCACTTCGGCGATTTTATAATCAGGCGTGCGAGCACTCATCCGCATGAAGCCAAGAGTGATTTTCTCAAGGTCATTCAGGTCGGCATGAGCAGCGTACTGATCTAGTTCCCAAGCCAGCTCGTCGAAGCCGTCTCCGTCCGGCTTGGTGTAAATCTGCTGCTTCTTACGCCGGCCCCTGCTGCGTGTTAGCTCCGCCTCAGTAGGTCGCGGAGCCTGAATGATCTGATACGAGCCGATATCCTGGTACGGGCTTTCACCCTGATGATCTTCAATCCGTAGAACCGGCTTAAAGCGAAGCAACCGATTGTCCTTGAACAGACGGATATCTGCTTGGAGGTCTCGGGCTTCTAAGAGGACAACGCCACCCTGTTCGGCTTCGGCCTGAGCCTCCCGCTCCCGGCGCTCGGTATGATCGACGATAGCCCGCAGATAGGGTTGTGCGTTCTCGTGGTCGCGGGGGATGACCGCCGTATTATTTCGAAGACGCTCAAGGGTACCGAGCAGGTAATCAAGGTCATTTCCGGTCACCCTGACGCCGACACTCAGAACGCCGGTGTCGAGCACCAGCCGGGCGCCATTCCCGCCGCCCAGAAATCGCATGGGCTCGGTTTTGAGGATGTCCGGCTCCTCATCCGTCTTCGATTTTTCAATTCCGTAGAGGTCGTATAGCCGGTTTGGCAGCCAATGCCGTAAGTAGGTCGAGAAATCGTAGCCTAGCTCTTGCTTGAACTTCTGACTGGCCTCCCAGGTGATCCGGATGGCGTCGGTTATGACCTCATTCCGGTTTAGATGCCGATTGTTCTCCAGAAACGGCTTAATTCTGTTGAGAATAAATAGCTTGTACTTGGCAACGAGTCCGTATCGGGGCCACGGGTCGATTTCCGCGGCGCGGGCGATATTCAAATCTAATCTCCTTGGCGGCTGGAATGATCGGTGGACGCTTCCTGCGCTCCTACCCGTATGTCAGGCAAGAACTGCAGATTATTCCTTTGATCACGAAGTTGTGAACAAAATAAGAACGGTAGTAGCCTGGACTACAATTCGCAGCCGGGGCTTCAAAGGGGCCATATCCGCTTCGCGTCCTCGACCGACAGCTCAAGGTTAGGCGGTAATGTAAAGGGGTTGTCGTCGTACGTCATGGCCGCGATCTGCTTCAGCCACTCAGGTCCGAGCACGATGCCCTTTAGACGCGCCCGCACCTCGCCCTTGATGACAGCGAGGTAGAGGCGTTTTTGACACGCCTCGATGCCGTCGGACTGGTCCATGTAGTAGTCCATCATCTTGCGAGGCGACGTCCATTCGGTGTCTGGCATGGCCGATTCCTAGCGCGTAGATTCTTCCCATGAGCATCCTGTTCGCCATCGCTCGAGTAATCGATCACCTGCTCTGGCCGTTCTATTGGGTGGCGAACACATCCCCTCAGATCAAGCAATCGTTCGAAAGTTGCCCTGGTTACCAATCGTCGGGCCGTGGCTGTTCGTCCTTTTAAAGTGGGGGTACGTCGGGTTGGTAGCTTCCAGGGCGATTCATTGCTGCATCTCTCGCCCTAGTCAGGTTCACCATATCGGTTAGGCTGCCGTCGGGCCGGCGCACCCGATACATCTTCGGCCAGTCCGGGTCGGGGACGACGGCGTAGCCGCCAAAGGTCATTTGAAGGCTTGCTCGACCCGATTTTTGCCCCTCGTAACCCATTGAAATATCAAGAGTGCTAGCAACCGAAGTGACGGTTGATAGTACCCTAGTAGCGGGGCGCGATTTTTCTGCCCTTTTGGGTGACGATTGAAGGCGTGCTTTGGAGGCAAGCTTACGGCAGGTGTCGGAGCAATAGCGCCGGCCTTTGTGGTAGGTCCGTTGGCGGCCGGCCGTTGCCTTGTCGGAGTTGCGACCCCCTCGGAGGACCAAAGAGAATCTTTCGTTACAGCCGATGCGGCTGCATTTACGCGAATCACTCATACGGTTTGATTATACCCCAGGGCGTGGCGTGTTACCGGCCCGCCAGCTTGTAAGCGTCGCCTAGCGTTTCGACTGTCATGAGAACAACGCTGTTCGTCCTCGTCCAGCGTCCGCAGCGCCCACAGCAAGGCATGTGATTTACTGCGGGTTCGGCCAACCGGCCGAATTCACGGACAGTTCGAGAATCTCGTGGCCGATCGAAGGCGATGAAAAGATCGAGGCGGCAATCGCCGCAGCTCAGTTGAAGATGAGACCTGTGATCAAACGAAGGTTGATTTGGGCGGCCGCGATCGTCGTATCGCTCTTGATCATCGTGCTCGCCGTAATCGTCTTGGTAGATGCCTCCGCCCTCTCGATCACCGAAACAGCGAAGCGCTGCGCGCCAAGCATCTGGCAATCACAATGGCCGATCTATCTTGGCTGCGCCGTGGCAGCGCATGAGGGACTAGCCGGAGGCTTGTTTGGCGCCGCCGGCGCCCTGTTTGCTGCTTGGTTAGCGTTTACAGCGGTTATGGAGCAGATTGCAGCCGAGAAACAGTTACGAGACCAACAACTTAGCAGCGAACAAGAGCGGACGCGGCGGCAACAGGCCAGTGCGAGAGAAGTAGCAAACGTTTGTGTCACACCGGCCATTCGCGCTGCCGCCGTCGCCATGCTTGCCATCGATCGCGCAGCTGTCAACCCGGTGGGCCTTTGGGACCAGGTCGAAAAAGCCTTGAAGCATCTTCAGGCGATGCTGGATTCGTTTGCCATTCGCGAGAGCGCCCGAGAATTGGCCGCGGAGGATAGAATTCGCTATTTGGAATTAATCGGTATGCTCGCGACTTTGATCAGCGTCAGCCAATATGGATCGAGCACACTTCAGGAGCGCCGCAACGTTCTTTGGAGCGGTTTCGCTAAGTTTTATGACCTTCTAAAGCGATACGATCTTGAGTTGGCTCGAGAGTTCGCCGCGGTCAGCGAGGTCGTGCGTTCGCCTGTAGCCTAGCGAGCCTACATAGCTTGCGGCCGAAACCACGTCGCACGGGGCGCTCATAGAGGCGACTGATCAGATGGAAGAGCAACTGCCCGCCCGATTGTGCGAAGGGCAGATATCCGAGCTCGTCGAACGCGGCGAAGTCCTTGCGGGTCAAGTAATCGGCAATCCGGCCTTACCGACCGTTTCGGCTCTCGGTTTCGAGCCGGTTGACCAGATCGACGACGTTGTAGAAGCGACCGCGCGCGCCGCTGCGGATGCAGCTCCGAGCGATGGCAATGGCGAGATGCGTTTTGCCGGTTCCGGGCGGACCAGCGTCATAATGCCGGGTGTCCGGCGTTTGAAGTTCAGGTCTGTTATCCTTTCCATCCGCGTTGCGGCGAGATTGTCGTCGCTTTGGGTCGTAGGCGCTAAGCTGGCGTCGATCATTTGATTGTTCGGCAGCCGGACGACACCCTCGCCCTATTACCGGCCTGGATGACTGAGTCGCGAGTCTCTGCCGTCGAGATTCGGAGCGAGCCACGTCTGCCGGTTGCTCGGCTTTTTGATCTGCGCGCCTATCTCGACGCGCTTCTAACCTCGTCTTCGGGAGAGGTCGTCCCGTCGAAGAGGAACCCAGCATGAGAACCGAGCGACACCGCCAGCGGCTTACCGCTTCGTCACGCGGCCGCGCTTACCCCTTCTAAAGGGCGGCCGATCCGCTGCACAGTGCTCGGATCAACGCCAAATCGCTTCGCAATCTTGCGCACGCCCTCAGTACGCCCAGGCGCGTTTAAAGCCTCAAGGATTCGCGTTTCCAGTTCAGGATTGATCCGAGGCCGCCCTAGGCGCTTGCCCTCATCCTTGGCCCGCCTAAGCCCGGCGCGGACTCGTTCCTGAATCATCGAGCGCTCGAACTCGGCAAATACGCCCATTATCTGAAATAGCGCCTTGCCGGCCGGGCTAGTTGTATCCAAGCCCTGCTGATGCACGAAGAGATCGACGCCAACGGCGTGAATTTCGGACAGAAAGGCGATCAGATCTTGCAAACTGCGGCCGAGGCGATCAACGCTCCAGGCCATGACCACGTCGAACTTGCGCTGTGTGGCGGCCTTGTGGAGGGCATCGAACGCCGGACGCTTATCCCGGCCCTTAGCGCCGGAAATGCCATGGTCTTTGTAGACGTGCACGACCTGCCAGCAAGCCCGTTCGGCAACCTGCCGCAACTCACGCTCTTGGTTGGCCGTGGTTTGGTCGGTGGTTGATACCCGGAGATAGAGAACCGCGCGTTTCATCGAATTGCCTCCAGCCGAACACGCAAATCACTATCACGCCATGCAAAATCTATTCTTTTTGCACACGATGAGCTGACGTTGAAAAAACCGCGATTTGCTAGCGCTCGGAGCGCAAATTTTCGAGGGGTTTTTCCGTACAGTCAGGCCTTAATGGTTTTGGCCTGAGCCGCACGTAGCGCCTCCAGCACATGCTCAAGCACAGCACCAGGGGGCTTAGAGCTGGCACCCGGAACGCCTTGGCGAACAGCGTCCACAATCTCCCGCATGGTCGCCCAGTCCTCCATGCTCAGATTTCCTGGGAGCTGCTGCTCGACCGTCAGCTTGACATCCTGAGGGATCAGCCGAGCGCACGTTGCAAAGAATACCCCCGGCTGATCGATCGCCGTCTTCTCCATCGCGGCGCGGCCATGCTTGGCGAAAACCTCAGCAAGGTCACGAAGGAAGCCGGCCGAGAATGCTTGGCGAGTACCAACGGGGCGACCGTTCAAGTTACCCGATTGGCCGGGTTTCCATTGGGTCGCTCTACTGACTTCAGTTATGTTTGACACCTGTTTTCACCTGATAATTTTCACAGTTGCGGGTGGTTGCGGTTATTCCAATTCGTCGTCACGTGCACTTGGGCTTCGTGACGTCACTTTCTTCGCTGCGGCCACGCTCGACCCTGTCGAGTTGCCTGACGATACGACCGAGCGCCATCCCGTCTGTCAAATCGCGCCCTCGCGGATGCGCCCGAAAGGCTGCGGAAAAGCCAGTGTTTTCAACGGCGACAGCAGCGGCTCGGCGCGGAAGCCGCAGGAGACCAGCATTTCGTCGCGCGAAGCGCAGCGCGCCGCACCGCCAGCAGATGGAAGCGGAACGATGTGCCACCGTTAATTACTTCAGATCTGCATTATATTTTTCTCATCCATTAACTTTGCAGTATGAACGGGACGCGGTTTCGGGGAAACTCGCAGTAAGCACTTTTCTTGCACTGCCGACGCAACGGAATCTTCACACTGGCGCCGACAACCATGGTGTCGTTGCGGAAGGCCCCATCGCAGAATGCTGTCACGTCGGTTCAAATGGCGGAAAGCGATAAGGCACCATCCGATGATTTCGGCGTGGCCCTTCGTCGTCGTCATCCTGATCCAGATGGCCGTTGGCGGCTTCAGCGTCTACGTCCTCTCCGCCACACGCGCCTTCGTCACCGGCGAGAGCCTCTGGTCGAAGGGCCAGCACGAGGCGATCTACTTCCTCAACCTCTATCTCGACACGGACGAGCAGAAGCACCTCGACGCGTTCCGGCGAACCGTCGCTGTCCCGCTCGAGTACAGAAAGGGCCGTCAGCTCCTCGAGGCACGGCCACTGGACAGGGTCGCCGCCCGCAGGGCCTTCGAGAAGGCCGGCAATCCGCCGGAAGACCTCACGAGCCTGATCTGGATGTTCTGCAACTTCCGCGGCTTCTCCTATCTCGAGGAGGCGATCGCCCGTTGGAAGGAGACGGATCTTCCGATCCTCGAGATCGACCGGATGGGCGAGACCGCAAGCACGGTCCATACGCCGGCCGAGGCAGCGGCGCTGCGCGAGCGCCTCGTCGAGATCGACAACGAGATCACCCCAAAGACGATCGCCTTCTCCAATGCCCTCAACGCCGGGGCGCGGCTCGTCGAATTGCTGCTGATGCTGTCCAATTTCGCGCTGGCCGGCGTGCTGGCCTGCCTGACCGTCTGGCGCGTCGGACGCGTCCTGGCGCAGCGGCGACAGATCGAGAGCAAGCTCGCGTGGCAGGCCTCGCACGACGAACTGACGGGGCTGCTCAATCGCCGGGCGTTCGAGGAACGCCTGGGACGGTCGATGCGGCCGCCGCGCACCGGGGCGCCGTCTTCCCGGACGGTCATGTTCGTCGATCTCGATCAGTTCAAGATCGTCAACGACACGAGCGGCCACGAGGCCGGCGACGCGCTGCTGCGTCTCATCTGCCCGGGTCTCGAGGCGGTGCTCGGCGAGGACGCCGTGCTCGCGCGCCTCGGCGGCGACGAGTTCGGCATCTTCCTCTGCAACAAGGACATCGGCGAGGCGCTCTTCTTCGCCGAGCGCGTGCGCGCCGCGGTCGAGCGCGTCAGCTTCATCTGGAACGGCCGCCGGTTCGGCGTCACGGCGAGCATCGGCCTCATGCACGACGCGACGGGCAACGTCTCGCGCGACGACATCATGCGGGCGGCCGATGTCGCCTGCTTCATGGCCAAGGAGAAGGGCCGCAACCGGGTCCATATCCACCGCGAGCAGGATCTCGACCTGAGCAACCGGGTCCGCGAGATGAACTGGGTGCAGCGCATCCAGCACGCGCTCGACGAGGATCGCTTCTCTCTCTACGCGCAGGAGATCGTCGAGCTGAAGGAGCACGACGCGTCGGGCCTCCATGTCGAGATCCTGCTGCGCCTGCGCGACGAGTCCGACCGGATCGTGCCGCCGACGAGCTTCCTGCCCGCGGCCGAGCGTTTCGGGCTGATCAAGCAGATCGACCGCTGGGTCGTCCGCAATACCTTCCGCTGCCTGAAGGAGCGCGCGGCGACGCCCCGCGCCGAGCCGATCGCCTGTTGCGCGATCAACCTGTCCGGCCCGACGGTCGGCGACGAGGCCTTCCTGAGCTTCCTGGAAGCGGCGTTCGCCGAGTTCCGCATTCCGCCGGAGAGCATCTGCTTCGAGGTGACGGAGACGAGCGCGATCCTGGATCTCAACGCCGCGCGCCGCTTCGTGCAGGCACTGCAGGCGTTCGGCTGCACCTTCGCGCTGGACGACTTCGGATCCGGGATGTCGTCCTTCAACTACCTGAAGGAGCTGCCGATCGACTTCGTCAAGATCGATGGCAGCTTCGTCAAGGGAATGCTGCGCGACAGCGCCGACCGCGCCATGGTCGAGATGATCAGCCACGTCGGCCACGTCATGGGCAAGCGGATCATCGCCGAGTTCGTCGAGACAAAGGCGATCGCCGAGGCACTGCGGGAGATCGGCGTCGACTACGGGCAGGGCTACGGCATCGCCAAGCCCAAGCCCTTCGACGCGAGCTTCAAGGGCGCCGCCGAGTGGCAGCCGGCGCTGCCGACCCGGCTCCGCAAGCTGACGGCCTAGTCGGCCGCGACCGGCGCCGCCCTGCCCGCCTATGCCGCGGCGACGGACATCTGCTTGTCGTAATAGGCTTCGACCTCGTCGGCGGCGGCGCCGAACAGCGCCAGCCCCTGGATCACGAGATCCTCGATGCGCTGCGGCGAGCCCGACTCGTCGTAGGCGCGGGCGAAGTCCATCACGATGTCCTCGTGCGACGGCTCGCCGTCGTGCGGAACCGTGTGGACCTCCATCCAGATCGCCCGGCGCCTGTCGAACAGGCGCGTATAGCCCGGCGCCGTGGCCAGCATCTCGCCGAGCGCCTCGGCGATGAACTCGGTCGAGGCGAGCGCGCCGGCGAAGAAGACGACGAGGTCGTCCGTCGTCGTCGCGTCGATCAGGCGCTGCACGAGCGGAAGCGTCTGCTCGGCCTGGAGCATCTCGTAGCTCAGGCCGAGATTGCGGGCGTCGGCCTCCCAGTGCTTGGAGTGCCGGAACTCGTCCTTCTGCATGTCGAGGAGGCCGGCGCGCGCCTCCTCGAAGACGCCGGCGATCTCGCTGTCGCGCAGGGTGCGAATGGTTCGCGCGGAGCCGGCCAGCGTCTCGCGCGACTTGTTGCGACCAAACTTTGCGTAGAGCGGCGCCCGCGGAAGATTGGCGGAGTTCGCACGATGGTCGATCGCCTTCTCGAAGTCGCGCGTGAACGGCCAGAAGCCCCGGCTCAGGGCGATCGCCGCAGCGCGATCGCCGTCGCGGCAGCGGCAGATCAACGACGAACTCGATATCGTATCCCTCGCTGCCTCCTCGAGGCGGTCTATGTCGAAGTAATCGTGATTGTCTTCATGAAACAACGACATAGCCGCACCCTTGTACGAAGGTTAAGGAATCCTTTCACGTTCATCAAAAACTGACAAGTGGGTTCGGCCTCCCGCCACGTAATAAAAGACGCACGGTGTGGTTAATGCCGCTGTTGCCGTAGCGCGGCGGGAAAGTTTGGCAGGCAACCAGGAGAATTTTCTTCGCGTCCGCCGTTTGCCGGCAAACGCATTTTTCAGATCTCCCGGCGGCGTTTCGAGACGCGCCGCCCCGCCCGGTCAGCCGTCAGCACGCCCTGCGCCGTCGATGAACCGCTGCATCAGCCATCGCCCGGCAGGACCCGGCGGGGCACCCGCCGCGTGGAGGAGATGCATCGTTACTGTTCCGCCGCGCCAGTCCGGCAGGTCCAGCCGCACCAGGCGTCCCGACTGCAGGTCCGCCCGCACCATGGCCGCCGGCATGTTGCCCCAGCCGATGCCGGCGAGCAGCAGGGCATGCTTGGCGCCGAGATCGCCGAGGCGCCACGTCTGGTCGGCGAAGACGCGGAAATCCTGCCCCTCTGTGAGGGTCGAGCGGTCGGTGAGTTCGAGTTGAAGGGAATTAGGCGGGCTATGGCGGCATACAACGTGGTCGCCGCCATATCGTGAGACGTTGCCGAAGCGAACGCAAACGCAAGCAGGGGTCCGGCTAGACCTCGCATATGGTGTCGCTTTGGTTGGACGACAGCAGAACGCACGGGGCGGCGGATTGGTGCCGGGGTCAAAACCTTAAGAGAAGTTAAGCGCCTATTTTGGAGGAACCCGATATTTTTTAGGGGCCTCCCTTGCGCCGCCTAAGCTCCTACCGGCTGGCCAACATCCCCGGGGGTCAAAAATGTCGGGCTCACCGAACCGCCGTCAGTGTGCTTCACGTGAGAGCCAACCGCGGAAGTCGCCTCTTCCCGGCGAAACTCCCCGTCGTAGTGCATTATCTGGCGCATCAAACCATCAATCACTTGCTGGCGGATGACGCCATCCTGCTGGCTCGTCAGTTCTGCGACCGTCTTCGCGACCGCGTCGATCACTTCGTCGGCTTCACTGGTATCGACTTTGTCTGAGCCCGGCGCAGGTGGATATTCTGCGAAGAAGTCGTCGATCAGTTCGACCATCACGCAGTGAAGGCAGGGTCGTTCTTCGTCCGCTCGATCCTTCGACATCGGTGTTAGTTTCCCGCCTGCATTGCGACTGCGGACATAGTGCGGACATGCGCCAGGTGAGAAGCAGATGATGTTCCGCTAACACTCTGAGAATGTTGGTGAGCCCGGCGGGACTCGAACCCGCGACCCCATGATTAAAAGTCACGTGCTCTACCGACTGAGCTACGGGCTCGGCGCGCCACTGCATACTGAAAAGCTTGGAGCATTTCCAGCCTTGCGTCTTCGGAGCGTCTTTTGGGGCGAAACGAGGCCGCGGGCCGCATGGTTTCCCGCTTGATCGCGCGGCACGAATCCGGCAGCCGGACTGTCGTTTCCGGGCTTTGCTTGCTACATTGCCGCCATTCTGCCGGGGGCACAGCCAACAAGGGCCTTTTCCGATGCCGATCGTCAACCGCGTTGCCGACCTGCACGCCGAAATCACCGGCTGGCGGCGGGACTTGCATGCCCATCCGGAACTTCAATACGACGTGCACCGGACCGCCGCCTCGGTCGCCGACAAGCTCAAGAGCTTCGGGTGCGACGAAGTGGTCACCGGCATCGGCAGGACCGGGGTGGTCGGCGTCATCCGCGGCCGCAAGCCGGGGGCCAAGGTCGTGGGCCTGCGGGCGGACATGGACGCGCTCCCGATCGAGGAAGCGACCACGGTCCCGTACAAATCGACCGTGCCGGGCAAGATGCACGCCTGCGGGCACGACGGCCACACCGCCATGCTGCTCGGCGCCGCCAAGTATCTCGCCGACACCCGCAACTTTGCCGGCACGGCGGTGATGATCTTCCAGCCGGCGGAGGAGGGCGGCGCCGGCGCCAAGGCCATGCTGCGCGACGGCCTGTTCGACCGCTTCGGCATCCAGGAAGTGTTCGGCATGCACAATTATCCGGGCATGCCGGTCGGCCAATTCGCCATCCGCTCCGGGCCGCTGATGGCGTCGACCAATTCGATTGCGATCAAGCTCGAAGGCAAAGGATCGCACGCCGCGTGGCCGCATCTCGGCGTCGACCCGGTGCTGGTCGGTGCGCAGATCGTCAACGCGCTGCAATCGATCGTGGCGCGCAATGTCGACCCGCTGGAATCGGCCGTGATCTCGATCTGCGTGTTCCAGGCCGGCCAGGCCGACAACGTCATCCCGCAAACCGCAACGCTCCGCGGCACCGTGCGCAGCCTCTCACCGCAGGTGCGCGAGCTGCTCAAGACGCGCGTGCGCGAGGTGGTGGAGGGAACGGCGAAGATCCACGGCGCCAAGGCCGAGCTTAGCTACTCGACCGGCTATCCGGTGCTGGTCAACGACGAAGCCCGCACCGTCTTTGCGGCTTCGGTCGCCGCCGAGATTGCCGGCAACGACAAGGTCGATCGCGATACCCCGCCGCTGATGGGCGCCGAGGACTGCGGAGGACTTCGCCTATATGCTCGAGGAGCGGCCGGGCGCGTTCATCTATGTCGGCAACGGCGACAGCGCCATGCTGCATCATCCGGCCTACGACTTTAACGACGAGGCGATCCCGGTCGGCACCTCCTACTGGGTGCGGCTCGCCGAAACCGCGCTCGCGGGGTAGGGGTGTGCGCGTCGACCGCTCGTCCCCGCGAAGGCGGGGACCCAGAAGGGCTTTACCGCAAGTCTGACGTATCGGCTGGATTCCCGCCTTCGCGGGAATGAGCGGAGGATAGGCCGACGTGGTCGGATTTTCGGCTAGCTCTTCGCGCGGTCCGCGATCAGCATCGACTGCATGATCTGTTCGGAAATGTCGCGCACCGCCCCCGGCGAGTGCGACAGGAACAGCGTGTTGGTCTTGTCCATTTCGCCGATCGATTTGATCGTGTCGAAATACTGGGTGATCATGACAAGCTGCATCACGTCCGAGGTGGACGTGCCGGCGACGGCTTTTTGAAACTGCTCGATCGAGCCTTGCAGGCCTTCGATGATTGCGCGGCGCTGGTTGGCGATGCCCTGGCCCTGCAGCGCCTTGCTCTGCGCTTCCGCTTCGGCCTTCTTCACCACCAGGATCTTCTCCGCCTCGCCGCGGGCGTTGGCGGCGACCTGCTCGCGCTGCGCGGCGTTGATGTCGTTCATCGCCGATTTCACTTTCGCGTCCGGCACGATGTCGGTGACGAGCACGTTGACGATCTCGTAGCCGAAGCCCGCCATGTCGGCGTCGAGCTCCTGCTTGACCGCAGCGGCAATGCCGGACTGGCTGGCGAACACCTCGTCGAGCGTCATGCCGGGCACATGGCCGAGAATGACCTGCTCGACATAGGCTTGGATCTGCTGCATCGGATCGGACAGCTTGTAGAAGGCGTCGTACACTTTTTCAGGACGAACGCGGTTCTGCACCGAAATAGTATTCCAGAGGGCAGGGCTGATCACTAGAGTGCAAATCCCCAGGGAAACAGCCCTTTTCCGATGTGCAGGGTAAGCCCTGGAGAGCATGGGAAGGCACCAGCTTTAAGCCCCAACTCTGCCCCAGGAGTTTGTCCGTGAAACTGACAAGCAGCACCATTGAGATTCTGACCTGCCCGTCAGGCAAGAAGGACGTGACCTACTTCGACGACGCCATGCCCGGTTTTGGCCTGCGCTGCCGCGGGAGCGGCGTGCGGCGCTACGTCGTCCAATTCGAGCTCAATGGATACACCCGCCGCATCACTATCGGGCCGCCGGAAGTCTTCAGTCTCGAGGAAGCACGGCGCATCGCGCGCACGCATCTAGCCAAGAAGGCACTCGGTCAGGATCCGGCGGTTGAGAGAGCGGAAGCCCGTAGTGCCGCCAAGCACACACTTGGCGCCGTGATTGAGGAATATCTTGCTGCCCGTCAAGCTACACTGCGGCCACAGACCCTCAGATATCTGCAGCGATATCTACGCGCTTGGTGGAAGCCGCTGCATCCTATCCCGATTGGAAAGCTGACACGCCGGGACATTGCGCCTTACCTAAACGGTCCACCAACTGCTGCAGGTCGGGCGCGCAGCTGTCTCATGGCCTGCTGCAAGTGGGTGATAGAGCAGGGGCTGATCGATGCCAACCCCGTAGTCGGCACCGGCAGCCCCGATAGGCATATTGGACCGAGAGAACGTGTCCTCACCAGCGAGGAGCTTGTTGCGATCTGGAAGGCGTCCGAAGCCGATCAGTTTGCGTATGGCACGATTGTTCGATTGCTTATGATCACGGGTGCCCGCCGGCAGGAAGTTGGCTCCATGGCGTGGGACGAGCTTGATCGCAAGGCTGGCACGTGGACGATCCCAGCCGCGCGCGCCAAGAACAAGCGGGACCACACATTGCCGCTTCCGTTTCTGGCCTGGCGGCTGATTGATGACTGGCAAGCCCGCGGCGCGTTTCCAGATCGGCTATTCAGCAAAGCGGGCTTTGGGACCTGGGCCGTTAGCAAGCGCGCCCTGGACAGACGCTGCAGCGTCGCGCCGTGGGCGCTGCACGACATTCGCCGCAGCGTTGCCACCCATCTCGGCGACATGGGCGTGGCGCCGCACACCATCGAGGCGATCTTGGGCCACCAAACCGGATCGCGTGTTGCCCGGACCTACAACAGATCGGTCTACCTCAATGAAATGCGAACCGCGCTGGCGCTGTGGGCGGATCGTATCGAGGCGCTCGTTGAAGGCGGTGAGCGGAAGATCATTCCGCTTAGGCCGCAATGACCGTGTTGTGCTCTTGACCGCGCACCAGAAAGCATCAATATGCAAGACACCGTTTGCGAACTCGTAGAGATCAAAGAGCAAGGCGCGACCTAAACCCAGGACCCCTCTCGCCGTGGAACACCAGGCGAGTGCGGGTGTGGATACTGGCGCCTTCTTCGATCCGCAGCGGTAAACTCTAAACCCCGGAAAATCTGCATCTAACAGCGCGCACTTGCGCCCGCTCGGCATTCCGCCGCGCGGGTCTTTTGCGTTTGGAGACACCCATGCAGGAAAACCCTGTTGCATCGATCTTTCCGCCTGACGAACGCGTCATAACCGAGCGTGAGGCCGCTGCCGCATGCGGCATCCACATCAGCACGCTGCGACGCGCTGTTGCGGCGGGGAAGGGCCCAGCCATTGTGCGTCTTTCAGAAAGACGGATCGGCTATCGCATCCGCGATCTCAGGGCCTGGCTCGACACGAAGGTGGTGTTGTCGTGACCAACACCGCGACCGTCGACGCCGCGGAGTGCTGCGAGTTCTGCGGCGCATCCGCCTGCGAGTTATTCGGCTATCGCCGCGCTGACGGCTGGCACTGGTTCTGCGGCACTCACCGCATCGGCAAACACCACGCTGACGCGCGCTCGCCGGCTCCAGATGACGTGGGAGGCGGGCGATGAGCGAATTAGCCGTCGCGCACGCCGCGCGAATCAAGCTCCCTGAGAGCTACGAAGCTGCGAAGAAGGCGATAGCGCACTGCGCCGAGTTGGATGAGTGCGCGCGTTGGATCGACAAAGCAGCGGCTATGGCGGCCTGCGCCCGCATCGCAGAGGACGACGACGATGCTCAAGGACGCTATGCGCATCCAGGCTCGCGCTGTGCGTCAGATTGGAGAATTGATCAAGCTGGTTCCCGCAGCACCAGGGCCGCAGAAGCGAACTACATGTCGGCACTGTCCCGAGTCGCCCCGCCGACAAGCAATCAGCGGCGCTGGTATCTCCGAGCGTCAGGCCAAGACCGCGGTGCGCGTTGCCAACGTACCCCAAGAAACCTTTGACGAGCAGATCGAGGCCGCCAACCCGCCGACCGTGACCGCGCTCGCCAAGCAGGGAACGCAGCCCCGACCACAGCCTACGAATGTCGAACTTGTCGATGACGATGCGATGGTCGCGCGCGGCAAGAAGATCATAGCTGCAGTGGTCGAACATCTTGCGGAGGATCCCAACAACGCGCGAGCGCGTCGATTTCCGCCGCCGGCTGCTCGCCGACATCACCGATGAAATGCTGAGGCTCAGCGGCAATGAATCGGCGTGAGCGGCGCGAGAGGCGCTTCCGCCGAATGACGGGGCGGGCTCAGATCCTGGTCGCCATTGCGGCCATGGTGCCACGCGACGTCTACGGCGAACTACTCGGCTACACGGTCCAAAGAAACCCGACAAGCTCGAGAAGGCGACATGGTGGGCCAAGTTCATGTTCAGAGACCTCTTTGGTTGCCTTCCGCGACCGCAGGACCAGGGCGAGCCGAAGAAGCCGTCGGGTGTGCTGCTTGAATGGATCCTAACAATGCGACCGAAACCACCAAAGAAGCCAACTACGAGCTGAACTATGCCCCTGACCGATGAGCAATACGAAGCCTTAGCCTCTCGATACCTGACCGCACTCGCCCGGAATGACATGCGTGCCTGGAGAAAACGAATATCCGCCAATGAGCAGTGCGCAGAGGAACCTGACCGCGAGACCATCCCGGAAATGTCCAGGCTTAAACGCGTCGTCCGGGTGCGGCGTGGGGAGGAGGCATGAAGACCGAACAACTCGCCGCCGTGCTTCTGGCCGACCGTAACCGTGAGGCTCAAGAGCGCACCGATATCATCGCGTGCTTCTCCTGCGGCTATAATTTTGTCTATCGCGGCAGACAGGGCGAGCTCAATGGCCGCTTCTGCTCAATGCGCTGTCAGAATTGGTATGACGCCGGCAACCCTGGCCATGAGCGCCAACGCGAACTAACCAAAATCATCTATCGCGATCATGCCGGTCGACCAATGAAGCCCAGCCGCGATGGTTTCTATATCCGGTGCGTCGGTTGCGAGAAGGAAGTCGAAAGCCTGGGACTGCGTGCCTGCAGTATCGAATGCGAGCGCCACTACGGTGAACGGCAGAAAAATCTAGCCATCATGGCCGAAGCCGGGATCGAGCCCGCAGTTAAGAAGCACTGCGCGGCGCCCGGCTGCAACGCCGTTATCCCGAAGTGGCGGAAGGGTCGAAGGGTGTCAGTTGCGACCCGCTTCTGCAGTCCAAAATGCGCGGCCAGGGCAAAGAGAGCCGAAACGTGACTTTGTCGCTCGAAACGCTTCAGAAGTGCCCATTTCATGGGCCTTCACACCAGGGGACGAAAACACCTTTGGTCGCCCGCCGCCGGAGGAATGGGGCGGCTTGTTGTTTGCTCGACGCGGAATAACTAAACGAAGAGAGGCCGCGGTGGTGATGGAAACCGCGGCCTCAGTAGAAACTGCCAGAGACGAAGAGTGGTGGCTCTATCAACCAACGGGCCGTAGGAGGCGGCCCTATCGACCAGGCCATAGGAGGGCCTAGCGACTATGTCAGACTTAAAGCAGCGGCAGTCAAACCGCAAGACTAGGACGTTTACCAGCAACAAGCTCGACCTCATGAACGCAGTCATATTCGATCAGCGCATCGACCCGTACACCAAACTGGTGTTCAATGCGCTCAAATGGTTTCAAAACGCCAAGACCGGACAATGTAATCCGTCCGATACACTCATCGCATCCCTCATAGGCTTCGGAGACCGTAGCCGTGTAGCCAACTCACGCGCCAAGTTGCGCGCCTACGGCTATATCCACTGGCGCAAAAGCCCCAGCAGCAACTTCTACACCTTCAACGACGCCGCAGGTAAACCCATCCTCGCCTTCATCAAACGCAAGCTCGAAGCGCACAGAGAAACCCGCCAAAGCCGACAGCCCGCCCGACCGCGTGCTGCTCGAACTGGAGCACACCTGCTGTGCGGCTCAGAACACACAAACACCTTTAGGGAACCACCTGATCTAGAGGTAGACGAAGAAGGGGATAGCGGCGCCGTCGTTTTCAAGCCCGATGACGCGCCAAGCTTGAGCATAGTCAGCTTGCTGCGCGGCGGTCTGTCGAAGTTGCACTGACGGGAGGCCGCAGTGAGCGACGCCAACGAGGAGACGTGGAATGGAGGACCGATCGGTGCTGCATGAGGAACTGCGGTTCGCGAAGAACAGCAATGGTACGTCGCCGCATCGGCGGTCGCGCTCAACGCTGGCATCTTGGCTTTTCTGAAGGGCGTAACGTTGAGCGGCGCCGAGGTAGTTGGGGTGGTGCTCTGCATTCTGCTTATCGGCGCCGGTAGTGTTTTTGTTGTCTGTCAGCTGCAACGTCACATGCAGCGCACACGGCGGAAGCTAGACCCTAATGATGCTCCCTGGGCTCGTATGAGTGACGTGGTTTATCTGCTAAGTGCTTTAATTGCCGGCAGCGTATTGATTGGGCTTTATCTGTTCCGGGTCCACGCTGACGTCTGGCCGTCCGTATAGACCATCGTGACACCCGCTCACCGCCGCGATATCAAGCTTGCGGACGCCTGGGCAATACCGTAGGCCGCCGGGAACGTCCACGGGCCCGGGCTTGCGGTGATCGAAGCGACATCGGGGTATTTCCAGCGGCTTAGGCCGTTCCCTGGTCCGCCTTCGTGAGCGGGTCCGGGCTCTACTTCGTCACCCGACTATCCAGAAGACCATGAAGGCCAGCACTATCGCCATCGCGATGTAGGCTATGGTGTCGATGGTGCGCATGGTGGCTCCTTGCGCCGCAGCTCATCACACCACTGCCTCAGCATGGCTAACTGCGCCGCGTGTGTGGCCAACACCACCCGCCTGCAGGGCGAATAGGCCCGCAAGCCCATCATCGGGGCTATACTGGTGAGGGGCTGTGCAAGTAACTGCTGCAAACACTGAAACCCTTATGGAATGAGCACTTCTAATATGTTGCGCCACTTTCGATTAATGCAACATCAGTCCATCCATGATCCAGGCTTCCGAGGCTGGCCGACTATCGGAACACTGGTAGGCCTGTTCACCGATAGATCAAGCGTAGGGCCCGCTATAGTCCGTGATGATGGTGATGGTGATGATGGAAACGACGATGATAATGGTGATGATGGTCGTGAGCATGGCGGTGATATAGCATCCAGACCGTCCATATCGGCTATACGCTTACCTGGGAGCACAAATTCGAGCTCAAGGCGACGTGGTGCACCATCCGATGATGCATCCGTGATGGTGAACCGGCCCGCCGCGCGCTCTTTATCAAAGAACCCGAGCATCCGGCCGCGCATCTCGATGACCCGAAGCATCATCTGCCCGGCCGGAATATCGCCGTCGCAGGCGCTGGCATAGTGAACGGCCGCCAGCGCATCTAGGCGGCGCATTTCCATGCGGAAGACACGCTCGGCGGGTTCAGTTACCAGATCCGCCATTGCACGGGTGATGTCCTTCGCAATGACGCTCTTCGACGAGCCAAGGTGGTCAGCAATAGCTTCGTATGTGTAACCCTGCAGGCGCAGTTCGAGGGCCTCGGCACGCCGCTTCGCCATCTCGATCTGCTTCGGCGATGTGCTCGACGTGTTGGGTCTTTTCAGCGCTCTTTGCCGGTATCTGCCCCTATTTTCCCGTTTCTCCGGCGCACCGGCCTGTGCCGCCCGTGGGCCGTGCGTGCCTTTCTGAACTCGGCCCGTGGTGGGGGCATCTTCGTTGCTTCCTGGTGACCGCGGATCGCCGCTCATTGCACCAAGCTTCCTACGCATCGCGCTCAATGCCGCACGATCCTACTGCTCTTGTCGATGTCGATGGTGGTGTGCGATGCGTCGTGCATTTCGTTGATGGTGAATTCGGTAGATGGGGCGTCGATTTTGACGAAGAAGCGGGAGAGGCCATCACCGGCTGGCTCGGACCACCAGATAGCTTTTCATTCATCCCATCATCGGATGACGTGCTAAACAGCTGGATAACTTCGCCAGCAGAGCGCGGCCACTAAATCGAGCAAAGCGGCTCCGAACATGCGTGATGTAATTCAGGTGTCGTGCGTAGGCAAGCTAACAAGGTACGCGTTGCGTGCGCGAGCACGCCGGATTGCGATCGCGACACGTGATGTTCGTTTTGAACGGAGATGGACCTTTGCTCCGGCTCCGCATTCTGGTCCGCCTAAACAATTTCCCGTCTGATGTCACGCTGGCGCAGGACGGCGTTAGTAGAATGTACAAAAAATCCAGCGCCGAAAGGACGCCGAGGCAGTATGCGGCTCCCCCCAGCCGGGCTGGAAGGCTAAAGTCGCCTGGACGAGTAAGCAATCACGTCCACCACGTCCGCCGCCGCTGCGGCATCACCGGGCGGCCGCGAGACTAAAGAGTATTACCCAGGAGGTCCGGCATTGTCGATTAGTTCTCCCAAAGACGCGCAGCGTCCGGCGCGCGGAAAACTCGTAGCCGACCGGTTGCCATTGCGCCTTCTATATTGGATCTATGAACGTCGCCTGCTACACCAGATCGATCGAAGGCGGGTGCCACGTCACGTTGGCATTATTCTCGACGGTAATCGCCGTCACGCTCGCGACAAAGGCGTTAACGATCCACTTAAAATCTATCGGCCCGGCGCCGAAAAGCTCGACGAGATCCTAGATTGGTGTGCCGAATTATCGATTCCCGCCGTAACGCTCTGGGTATTCTCGACCGAAAACTTCAAACGATCGCCGAGCGAGGTCTCTGGCATCCTTGCAGCCATTGAAGCCAAAGTCGCAACGCTTGCCCAAAATCCGCTTCTCCACCAGCAACGGGTTCGTGTGCAGGCCATCGGAAGACTGGATGTTCTACCTGAAATCAGTTGCCGCTGCGTTTCGAGCCGCGCAAAAAGCCACTGCGCAATACGACTCGATGGCATTGACGATCGCCGTTGCGTATGGCGGTCGTGAGGAGATCGTTGATGCCGTCCGTAGCTTACTTAAGGCGCAAGCGGCGGGTGCGAACTATTCGATTTCCGATCTAATCGAAAAGGTCACACCAGAAGCAATTGCCCGCCATCTGTATGCTGGTGACCTGCCCGATCCGGATCTGATCATTCGCACGAGCGGCGAGGTCCGTCTGTCAGGCTTCTTGCTTTGGCAAAGTGTCCATAGCGAGTTTTATTTTACCGATGTCTTGTGGCCTGCCTTTCGAAGAATTGATTTCCTGCGCGCCATTCGTGCCTATCAGGCGCGTGAACGTCGGCTAGGTCGCTGACGACCGTGACGAACTAACCAGCGCGTAACAGCCGTTGAATATAAATCACGCAAGCGCTCGCAAACGCGCCGAGGATGCCCCATCGGATGACGCTTCCGATATTCCACCTCTCGAGTGTCGCGTAGTGAATGCCATCATACATAAACCCGACAGCAAGCCCCAAAACAATTCCAAGCACTACTCCAAGCATCAGTGCGACCTGATGTTCGTGTCGCCATACTAGTGGATTCATCTCCTCCTCCCTTTCGTCAAAGCTCGAACTAAAAGTCACCTCTAAAGGATATCGTTGGCCTAAAAATAATAACAGAACTAAAAAGAAGTGCACGCAAGACGATATGGTTAACACTGCCCTTTTGATCTTTCCGGAGGCAAACCTGCCAAGAAAAAACGAGGACTTTGAGCCATCCGGGATTTTT
>CAVREN010000046.1:0-78493 GCA_963720115.1 uncultured Alphaproteobacteria bacterium | reverse complement strand
CCACTACACGCCCAAGCACGGCAGTTGGCTCGATCTGGCGGAATCCGAACTCGGTGTCCTCTCCGCTCCAGCCGCCGCAGCGTCACGCGGAACAAGAACCGCAGCCCGGTCATGATCAGAGTTCGCTGCCTCGGTCGAAACGGGTTTTTGACAAATGGCTCTGCGATACCGGGGTACAGCATTCATCAAAGACCGCATAAACCTCAACGCATTGAAATTGCTGGAGAATTTCTCGTGCCTTGCATGCCACGGTGATGCGTTGGTGTTTTTGTTCTGTCGCAGTCCTGTAACGCCGTTACCTGAGCGCCGCCGTAACACGTTACTTTCTGTTCTCCCAGTCAGCTTGGAGATCGACCCGGTATTACGCATTGCTGATAAGACGAACCAGCGCCGCACCCGCTGTCCCCCAGAACGCTCTCCCCCTAGCCGCGACGAACAGCGGGCATTAATCATCCACCTTGCTCTTCTTTGGTCTTGTCCATTTTCTTCAGGAACCCCTCGAATGCGCGCCTGCCTTCGACGCCGGTTTCGTGCTCGACGCGCTGTAGCACCTCCTCGATCGTCTTGGGCTTGGGCTCTTTCAGGCTCACGTCAGCTTCGATACGAACAATTTGGGCGAGCTTGACGATGCTGGCAAAATATAGATCGGGGAATTTTTCTCGCATGAGCTCCAGAATTTGAGTGCCGTATTTCTCCCAATCCTCCTGCAGATCCGCGATAAAGGCGGTCGATCGCCTTCCAGAAGCCGAGCGCGCCGTCGCCGACCGCGAGGTCCGGCGCAATCTCGAGCCCACGCTGCTTGATGTCGATGAGAAGCTCGCGCCAGCTCTGTGCGTTCTCACGTACCCCGGTCTGGAAGCCCACGAGTTCCTTCTTGCCCTCGGGTGTTGCACCGATCAGCACCAGCATGCATTCGGCGGCTTCTTCCATTCGGGCCTGCAGATAGACCCCGTCCGCCCACACGTACACGTATCGCCTCGCCGAGAGGTCGCGCTTCTGCCAGGCGTCGTAATCCGCCTGCCATTCTGCCGTTAGCCGCGAGATCACCGCCGGCGACATGTTCGGCGCGTCCTTGCCCAAGAGGGCGGCGAGGGCTTCCTGGAAGTCGCCAGTCGATACCCCACGCAGGTAGAGAACCGGCAACAGCGCATCGAGGCTCTTCGTCCGCCGCGCCCACTTCGGCAGGATCGACGAGGTGAAGCGGATTTTCTCCTCGGCGACCACGTCGCCCCGGTGGCGCACCTTGGCGCGACGGACCTCGACAGGCCCCACCCCGGTTTGGATTGCCCGATGCGGCCCATGGCCATGGCGCACGATACGGTCGCGGCCATCCGGCAATTTCAAATCCTTCCACATGGCGACAAAGGAATCAGCTTCGGCGATCAGCACCTGAGCCAGCATGCGCCGGGCGCCTTCACGTGCAAGTTCGCTCAGAGGATCGTCGATGGCCTCAGGCTGACGGAAAGGAAGAACAGTGCTATCTCTCGACATGGCGTATCGCTCCTTTCGGGAGGTTCTGGCAGGCTCGACACCCGCCTCGATACGCCGCCTTCAATCAATCGTCGTCACCCAGATTCCCGCTTAACTCCTGCAAGCATCCACAAGAGCCAAGGCTCGGAATACCCAGCTGTGGTGATTCCTGTCATGACGCAACACTACGCCATGTTGCAGCGGAACCTTCTCTACACCGGCGTCACCCGCGGCAAGCGGCTGGTCGTGTTGGTTGGACAGAAAAAGGCAATCGCCATCGCGGTGCGCAACGTCTCGGGCCGGCGGCGTTGGTCGAAGCTCGGCGAGTGGCTGCGTTCCGACGCGCTCTCGCGATCAATCTAGCTCTGAGGGCCTGAGGGCGGGCGGCGCTGCGCGTCGTGGAGCGGGAGCCGTCGGTCCAGGTTGTGATCGACTGTCCAAACGCGTTGCTGTTATAAAATTTTGTGCTGTGCCGGTTAGCCTGCAATTCTGGGGAAGACAAAGCGTGCTCAGAGACGAACGCGGCAACGGAGGCAGAAGACCGGTTCCAGCCCGGAATGTGCTTGGCGAGCCGCTGGAAATCTGTTCTTTCAAGCCCATGACAGGTTTCTATCGCGACGGCTGCTGCAATACCGGTCAAGAAGACGTTGGCAGCCACACGGTCTGCGCTGTTATGACGGCAGAGTTTCTGGCGTTTTCCAAATCAAACGGCAACGATTTGTCCACCCCCGTACCGGAGTTCGGTTTCCTTGGCCTGAAACCGGGCGATCGTTGGTGCCTGTGTGCCCCACGTTGGCAGGAAGCACTTGAAGCGAAAAAGGCGCCGCGGGTCGTCCTACGCGCCACACATGAGAATGCACTGACTTACTGCAAACTCGCTGATCTTAAGCGGCTCGCAGTGGATCTTGCTTAGAGGGCAGCGAACTCGCCGCGGTCGGTGTAGCCGCCGCGGCGCTGGGAAAGTGAACCGTCGAACGCGATTAACCTGAGCGGACGTAACCAGCCCGGCTGGCTTCAGTTCTCACGATGCGCGTCTGAACGTTTGATCTAAGCCGCGTGTCAGTGGTTCAGTGCTTGAAAAGGCAAGTCTCTGACAGACGGTGGCCAATTCCTGTGACTGCTCAGTCAACCTTTGGAGCTGGTTTTGAGCGTGCCTCGACCATAGCTCCATTGCCTCCGTCGGCCCTTTTACACGTGTCAATTCGGAAACGAAATTCATGCCGGCCATCGTATTGGCGTTGGCAATATCCAACAATTTGGTGTTAAACTCGCGAATACCTTCCGCTGTGGATGAGTAGCTTTGCTCGGTCTGTCTCGCCACCTGCTCCGCTGCGGCGGTTCCTCTGTCCACCGCCTCGCGTGCTGTTTTAGCAGCAGCTTCAAACGACTTCCTGGCTGGATTGTCTTCTGGCATGTACGCCTCCCTTTTTGAGCGATTGCTTTGTGGGCGAACGCACCGCGCCAGGGATCGTTCCGCTGAAGCGGCACTGCGTAGCCGGCTTTCGCCTAGCGCACCGTATATTGGATATTCCGGTGGCGGATGTCGTGTCCCTTATTGGCAAGCGTGTAGCCGGAGCCCTGCACCATCAGCGACGCTACAGGTGCAACACCGAGCTACATTGGGGTGTCCCGCACCACCTTCTCAACGCTCGCCTCATCTACCGTGAGCTTAGACAAATGCTCTTCGGCGGCTACGTGCGCCGCTGTCATACGGGCAAGTTGCTTGTGCATTTTCTCAAGGATACGGCCCGCCTCTAATCGTCGCGCTACATCATCGTCACGCTCATACTTAGCCATGAGCTCGCGTTGCCGAACAATTCGGCAATGCTGGTCCTCAATGTGCTTCTTCGCTAACTCGACTAGCTGTTTGTTGCCATTCGCCGCCACGCGGCGACAAACTACCCCTTTCATTCAATTCAACAGCAATTTTGCGAACGCTGGTAATCCCTTGAGCCCGAATGTCACCCGGGATTGAGCGCAAGTTCGTAGCGTGCTCCTGCGATTTCCGCTTGATGGCTGCCACAGCCTCCACCGCGATGCTAACAAGACGGCGCCCAACGACTTCTCGTGCAACAAGGCTAAAGATGCGACCAAATAGCGTGCGAAAGCTGTGAAGCGTGACCGGCTCAGCACAGACCAGCACCTTCCGGCTCCGAACAGTTCAGAGGTATGACGTTGAAATCGCAGTAACCCTGCCGCGCAAAGTTGTGCTGCCGATCACAGTTTTTCGCAGGAACAGGTCTACCGTATAGGCATGGCTGTTCGGCTGTTCTGATCCAAAAGGTGGTCGCGATGCTGGCAGAGATTTTTATGGTGCGGTCGGAACCAGAAGCACGGTTGGTGGAAGACATCCTTCCGTCGAGTACGTCCCCCTTCATACCGTTCAGCCCGAGTGGCCAATTCGTCTTCAAGGAAACGGGCCTCAAGGGCGACGAAGCTCCCAGGGAAGAGCAGCCCGCCAGAATGGTCCGGTAACAGAAGAGCGGCGGCGGTCTGAGTTGGTGCTGACGAGGCTGAACGGCGCCCAGGCTCTCTAAGCACTCCTCATGCACTTTGCCATGAAGCTGTTCTTGGCCGCACGGTGAAGCGCCTTGCCGCCCGCGCTCACCACTTTCTTCCGCAGGTGTCCCGCTTACTTCGTTGCTGCGCCACTGCGGACGCGTTTCGCCTGAGAAAAGGCGGCGTTCAATTCCTTCGTTCGCCGTTCTGCAAGCGCGATGATTTCAGGAGCCATCCCCGCCACTTTATCAGGGTGGTACATGCGCATTGCTTGCCGGTAGTGCCGATTGATTTCCTCCAGAGTGGCTTCTTGAGAGACGCCAAGCACTTTCCACCACGGGGCGCGCGGTGGTGTTGCCTGTGGCCTCTTACGTCTCTGTTGACCTTTGGACCGCTGAGTGTCGTCGGCACGCTTCTTCTTATCGGTGCGCTCGCCGACCGAGGCCCACATAATCCGTTGGACTAAAAGCAAGCCCAAAAGGAGCAAGAAGGACACCAGGAGCAAGCGCACAAATATATAAAGCACGACTGACCTTCACGCTCTGTCTGTCTAGTGGTTCCCAGTCCCTACTGTAAACCGCTAAGTGTCTGTATCAGGCGATACGCGTACTCCGCGTCGAGGAACCTGCTCAATGTCCAACGCGCCTCTCTATGGCCGCTTATCAGGTAGGCCCTTTGGCTCCTTGAGGTCCCTACGAGCCCAATCAAGAACCTCCTGCAACGTCATGCTCCTTGTATATCTGGACGAACTGCTCCCTAATGATCCCGCCGAACCGTTCAGCCCTCGACGGCAGACATAAAAGCTATCATGCCCGATGGCAATCGAAGTGATGCCTTCAGCCACCGCAGCGATGATGAGCAATTCGCTGGGCTCCATAGACACCTTGGCCCCACCAACGGCCTTGCGCGCCCGCAGCGCCTGCTGCCTTTTTCGCTGCTCTTCCCAACCCCGCCGCCGCTGTAGGCCCTCTCCGTGCCGTGATATGCTGCGAGGAGAAGCCTGGGTCTCATCATGGACGTCGTGGTCTGGCTGCGGAGCCTGGGCCTCGAAGAATACGAGGCGGCATTCCGCGATAACAAGATCAACGAGCGGGTCCTCCCGAGCCTCACCGCCGAGGACCTCAAAGAGCTTGGCGTCACTGCACTCGGGCACCGCCGTATCCTGCTCGATGCCATAGCGGCTCTACGCGCGGATGCGCGCGGCAACGCCCCTTCCGTTGACACCGCAACCACGTCGAGCACCCCAAGCGCCCCGCCCGAAGACCGCGCCGAACGCCGCCAAGTCACGGTGATGCTCTCGGACCTTGTGGGCTCAACGGCACTCTCGGCGCGCATGGACCCTGAAGACCTGCGCGAGGTTATCTCGGCCTATCAGAGGTGCGTAGCAGAGACCGTGGGTCGCTTCGGCGGGTTCGTTGCGAAATACATGGGCGACGGAGTGCTGGTTTACTTCGGATACCCCGCAAGCCCACGAGGACGACGCAGAGCGGGCTGTGCGCGCAGGTCTGCAACTGGTCGCTGCTGTGGGTGGCCTGAAGACCCACGCGGCCCTGCAAACGCGCGTAGGCATCGCAACGGGGCTGGTGGTCGTCGGCGATCTTATCGGGTCGGGCGCTTCTCAGGAGCAGGCCATCGTTGGGGAGACGCCGAACCTTGCGGCGCGCTTGCAGGGCGTTGCGGAGCCGAACAGTGTTGTAGTTGCGGAGAGCACTCGCAAGCTCGTGGGCAACCTGTTCGAGCTTCGGGACATTGGGCGACATGAGCTGAAGGGCCTCTCAGGGGCCGTGCGAGCCTGGGCGGCGTTGCGACCGTCTTCTGTTGAGAGCCGCTTCGACGCTTTTCACGCGAGTGGAGTGACTGAGCTTGTCGGGCGGGAGGAGGAACTCGAACTCCTGCTGCGCCGGTGGTCGAAAGCAAAGGTTGGCGAAGGCCAAGTGGTGCTGCTCTCCGGTGAACCGGGGATCGGCAAGTCTCGACTGACGGCGGCGTTGTTAGAACGCCTCGCTTCCGAACCGCACACGCGCTTGCGCTATTTTTGTTCTCCACAGCACACGGACAGTGCGTTCTATCCCATCATCAGCCAAATGGAACGTGCCGCTGGGCTGGCGCACGACGACACTACCCACGCGAAGCTCGATAAACTCGATACTCTGCTGGCGCAAAGTTCGACGCCACGCCAAGACGCGGCACTGTTTGCCGAGATGCTGTCGCTCCCGAATGATGGACGCTATCCCGCGCTCGATCTAACGCCACAGGAGCGCAGGCAGAGAACGCTGGAAGCCTTGACGGCACAACTCGCGGCATTGGGCGAACAGCGACCGTTGCTAATGATTGTGGAAGATGCGCATTGGATCGATCCGACAAGTCTGGAAGTGTTCGGTCGAACCGTGGACCGAATTAAGACCCTTCCGGTGCTGCTCATCGTTACTTTCCGCCCCGAGTTCAACGCGCCGTGGGCGGGACGGTCGCATGTGACGAGCCTGGCGCTCAACCGGCTGGGAGAGCGTGAAACGGCGGCCATCATCACGCGCCTGGTTGGCAACAAAGAGCTGCCGGCGGATGTGATGGCAGAAATCGTAGAGCGCACCGACGGCATTCCGCTGTTCGTGGAGGAGATGACGAAAGCGGTGCTGGAGGCGGAGAGCGAGGGTGACGCCGTGCCCGCAAGCCTACACGCCTCTCTGATGGCGCGGCTCGACCGGCTCGGCGGTCCAACCAAGGAGGTGGCGCAGATCGGGGCGGCCATAGGCCGAGAGTTCTCATATACAGTGCTCGCCGCCGTGGTCGCTAAACCGGAAATAGACCTGCGGTCGGCACTCGATCGTCTCGTGACCGCAGGCTTGCTGTTCCGTCAGGGTGTACCGCCGCATGCGAGCTACCTGTTCAAGCACGCACTGGTCCAAGATGCTGCGTATGGCACTTTGCTCCGTGAGCCGCGCCGCGCTCTGCACGCCCGGATCGCCGACACGCTTGAAGGCCAATTCGGCGAATTGGCTGAAACGCAGCCGGAGTTGCTGGCGCGCCACTGCACGGAAGCTGGGCTACTCGAAAAAGCAGCGAGCCTCTGGGGCAAGGCGGGGCTGCGGTCGATAGAACGTTCGGCGCTTGTTGAGGCGGTCGAGCAGCTAAGGCGGGCTCTCAGTCTACTGGAAATGTTGCCTACCAATCCTGATTTGCGACGGGACCACATCCAGCTCCAGATCGCGCTCATTACTCCACTTACCCATGTGAAAGGTTATTCGGCGGCCGAAACAAGAGCAGCGGCCGAGAAAGCACAACGGTTAATCGAACAAGCAGAGGCACTAGGCGAACATCCGGAGGACCCACTCCTCATATTCTCGCTCCTGTATAGCTTCTGGGTCGCTAGCTTTGTGCAGTTCAACGGAAACTTGGTCCGCGATTTTGCAGAGCAGTTTCTAACACTCGCCCGCAGGCAGACATCGACCGCTCCTTTGTTGATGGCACATCGAGTGACCGGCTTTTCATTTCTTATGATAGGTGAAACAAAAAGGGGTTTGGCGCATCAGGACGAAGCGCTCGCGATCTACAACTCTGCGGATCATGCTCCGCTGGGAACAAGATTTGGACAGGACGCGAGGGTATCAGTTTTATGTCAGCGATCCTGGTCTCTTTGGACACTTGGCTACCCTACTAGAGCGCTCGCGGACGCCAAAGAGGCCGTACGCTATGCTCGAGAAATCGGCCATGCCGGTTCACTGATGTACGGGCTCTTTCACGCAGCAGTCCCCCACGTGTTCAGTGGAGACTATTCAACGGCAAACGCCTTACTGGACCACCTGGCGGTGCTTGCGCGTGAGAAGGACGCGACACTGTGGAACGCAGGCACAAAGTTCATGCGTGCTTGGATTGTCGGTCAGTCACGAGCGACTACTGACGCTGTGAGCGCTATCGCAGCTGGAATAAAGGCGTGGCAATCGGCAGACGCAACCGTTTGGCTTCCAAGATTGCTGTCAGACCAGGCGGCGGCCTACGCCGAGTTAGCTCAATTCGATGAAGCCTGGGCATCTGTCTCGGGGGCGCTACACAGAATTGAAACAACAAATGAGAGATGGCTTGAGCCCGAAGCTAATCGCATTGCGGGCGAAATCGCGCTGAGGTCGCCTGAACCGGATACCCCGAAGGCCGAAGCGTATTTCGAGCGCGCTCTCTCCGTCGCGCGTCAGCAGCAGGCAAAATCCTGGGAACTCCGCGCCTCCATGAGCCTCGCACGCCTCTGGCGCGACCAGGGCAAGGTGCAGCAAGCGCGCGAACTGTTGGCTCCAGTTTACGGGTGGTTTACGGAGGGGTTTGAGACGCGCGATCTGAAAGAGGCGAAGGCGTTGCTGGGGGAGTTGGCGGCGTAACGGTTTGTTAGAACTAACGCGCGTGGACCGCTTCCAGCATGGGCCATCGACCGGCCACGATACCCTTAGCCTACAGGAGAAGCGATGAAACCGCGCTCCAAAGCAGGCCGCGAACCGACTAAAGGCCGACGTCGCAAGGCGCACGAGCCGAAACGCCGCGATGCGCCGAAGACCGTAGCGCGTTCCAATTCGCCTCCTACTCAAGATGAGACGGAGGTCGCTCGGCTTACCCGCGAACTGAGCGAAGCTCGAGAGCAGCAGACGGCCACGTCGGAAGTGCTTCAAGTCATCAGCAGCTCCCCCGGCGATCTGCAGCCGGTGTTTGCAACCATGCTTGAGAATGCAGTTCGGATTAGCGATGCCAAGTTTGGTCATATATTTCGCTGGGATGGCGAAGCTCTGCACCTCGTCGCGGCGCATAACACACCGGCCGCTTTCGCTGAGCTTCGCAGGCGTGTACCGCCGCGTATAACTACCAATCTTGACCTTCCTTTTAACCGCCTCGTAGCCACCAAAGAGTTGATCCACATCGCCGATCTTGCAGGCGAGCATTCTTACGTAGAACAACGCGATCCGGGTGTCGTTGCGGCCGTCGAGCTTGGTGGAATACGGGCCATTCTACTTGTCCCGTTGCTAAAGGAGAGCGAGCTGATTGGTGTGTTCACCGTTTACCGCCAGGAAGTTCGGCCGTTTACCGACAAACAAATCGCGTTGGTTCAGAACTTCGCCGCACAGGCCGTCATCGCCATCGAGAACGCGCGGTTGCTCAACGAACTGCGCCAGCGCACCACCGACCTCACCGAGCGCACCGTCGACCTCACCGAAGCGCTAGAGCAGCAGACGGCAACGTCTGATGTGCTCCAAGTCATCAGCAGGTCCCCTGGTGATCTTGAGCCGGTTTTTGCTTCCATGCTTGAGAAAGCGGTTCGCATTTGCGACGCCACGTTCGGTAACATCTACCGCTGGGACGGTGAGTTCTTGAACCTTGTCGCAGCCCACAATGCGCCGCCCGCCTTCGCGGAGGCACGACGTTCGCCGCGTCGTCCCGATCCGAAAATGCCTATCGGTCGCATGCTGTCAACCAAAACGGCAATTCACGTCGTCGATCTTGCGGCGGACCAGAGCTACATCGAGCAGCGCATTCCAGAAGTCATTGCAGCCGTCGAACTTGGCGGCGTGCGGACATTTCTGGCCGTCCCGATGCTCAAGGACAACGAACTGATCGGCGCGCTCTCATTGAGCCGTCAGGAAGTTCGGCCCTTCGCCGACAAGCAGATCGAGTTAGTTAAGAACTTCGCGGCGCAAGCCGTTATCGCCATCGAGAATGCACGGCTGATCAACGAACTGCGCCAGCGCACAACGGACCTCACCGAGGCGCTAGAGCAGCAGACGGCTACGTCTGATTTGCTCCAGGTCATCAGTGGTTCTCCAGGTAATTTAGAGCCGGTATTCCAAGCAATGCTTGAGAATGCGGTCGGCATTTGCGGCGCCAACTTCGGCAACATGTTTCTTTATGAGGACGATGCGTTCCGTACAGTCGCGATGTTCAACGCGCCAGAAGCGTATGCAAACGCCCGCATGGGCGCGCCACTTCATCCGCCATCCGATAGCGGCCTCGGTCGTCTCGTTGCAACAAACGAAGTCGTGCAAATCGCAGACTTGAGCACGGTGGAACGATACGTCATCAACCGTGATCCGTTCGTCGTCGCAGCCGTCGAGTTGGCTGGCATACGGACACTCCTTGCTGTGCCAATGCTCAAGGAGCGCCATCTGGTCGGTGCTATTGTTATTTATCGCCAAGAAGTACGGCCGTTTAGCGAGAAGCAAATCGAGGTAGTGAAAAACTTCGCCAGTCAGGTCGTCATCGCTATCGAGAACACGCGGCTAGTCAACGAACTGCGCCAGCGCACCGACGACCTGTCTGAAGCGCTAGAGCAGCAGACCGCGACTTCGGAGGTGCTCCAGGTTATCTCAAGCTCCCCTGGCGATCTGCAGCCGGTATTTGCGTCCATGCTTGAAAATGCCACGCGGATTTGCCGCGCCAAGTTCGGAAGTATTTCTCGTTGGGAAGGCGACGCCCTGCATTTCGTCGCTACGCATAATCTACCGCCCGCCTTTGCCCAGTTTCATACGCGCCAACCATTTCGTCCTGGCCCTGAAAGTCCGATCAGTCGCATGATTACAATGAAAGCGATGGTTCATGTCGCCGATTTGGCTGATCCGCTCTACAGTGAACGGCGCGATCCAAATAATCGTTGCTGCCGTCGAACTTGGGGGCGCGAGGACAGCTCTAGCAGTGCCAATGCTGAAGGGAAACGAACTGGTCGGCGCGCTTTTATTATTCCGCCAGGAAGTTCGTCCCTTCACCGACAAGCAGATCGAGTTGGTACAGAACTTCGCCGCGCAAGCCGTTATCGCAATCGAGAACGCGCGCTTACTTAATGAACTGCGCCAGCGCACCGACGACCTCACCGTACGCACCACCGACCTCACGGAAGCGTTGGAGCAACAGACTGCGACGTCTGAGGTTCTTCAGGTTATCAGCAGTTCCTCCGGCGACCTCCAGCCGGTGTTTGCAACCATGCTTGGGAATGCTGCGCGCATCTGTGACGCCAAGTTCGGCAATATCTTCCGTTGGGACGGCGACGCCATGCACCTCGTCGCGACACACAATACACCGGCTGCCTTCGCCGAATATCGTAAGCGTCGGCCGCTGCCTCTCAAGCCGAACCTTCCCTTTGGTCGTATGGTGGCGGCAAAAGTAGTGGTTCATTGCGCCGATACAGCCGCATTACCAGCCTATACTGAACAACGCGATCCAGACGTCGTTGCAGCCGTTGAACTTGGAGGCATTCGGACTTTTGTAGCTGTCCCGATGTTGAAGGAGAATAAACTGATCGGCGCGGTCATCGTTTACCGCCAGGAAGTCCGGCCCTTCATCGATAAGCAGATCGAATTGGTCCAGAACTTCGCCGCTCAAGCGGTAATCGCGATAGAGAACGCGCGGTTGCTCAACGAATTGCGCCAGCGAACAACTGACCTCACCGAACGCACAGCCGACCTCACTGAAGCATTGGAACAGCAAACTGCGACAAGAGATGTGCTTGAAGTCATCAGTCGCTCAGCATTCGACCTTCAAGCGGTCTTTGAGACTGTTGCCGAGAGTTCCGTCAGATTATGCGGAGCGGACAGGGCTTTCATTTTCCGTTTTGATGGCGAGTTGCTAAGGATGGTGGTCGCCTACAATTCCTCTCCGGATTTTGTGGAGTGGGTAGCAAACCATCCGATCCGCCCAGGTCGGCACAGCGGTTCGGCCCGCGCCGCGCTCGAACGCCGGACAATTCACGTTCCCGATGTTCTAGCTGATCCAGAGTACACCTATGGTGCGAAAGACGTCGAGCCGATCCGAACAATTCTCGGGGTGCCAATACTCAAAGGCGACGACCTTTTAGGCGTTATGATGATCTACCGCCTGGAAGTCAGGCCGTTCACAGATAAGCAAATCGCTCTGGTTGAAACCTTTGCCGACCAGGCGGCGATTGCGATCGAAAACGTGCGGCTATTAGAGGAACTGCGCGAGAGAACCAACCAGTTGGAAGCGCAGTCACAAGAAGTCGTCAAGCTCAACCAGCAACTCGAACACCGCGTCGCCGACCAAGTTGGCGAAATCGAACGCATGGGCCGTCTGCGACGCTTCCTGCCTCCGCAGGTGGCTGATCTGATCGTTGCCTCTGGCACTGAGAAGCAACTGGAAAGCCATCGGCGGGAGATTACCGCGCTCTTTTGTGATCTGCGCGGGTTCACGGGCTTCTCAGAGAGTGCGGACCCCGAAGATGTGATGACGCTCTTGCGTGAGTACCACGAGGCAATCGGAGAGAGCATCATCAAGTACAGCGGCACGCTCGAACGCTATGCCGGTGACGGGGTGATGGTTGTCTTCAATGATCCTGTCCCGGTAGAGAACCCCGCGCTCCAGGCCGTGCTCATGGCCCTTGAAATGCGTGACGCAATCGGAGCCTTAACGGAAACGTGGCGTCGCTTGGGGCACGACATTGGCTTCGGCATCGGCATAGCGCACGGCTTCGCTACGCTCGGCACCATCGGATTTGAAGGACGCTTCGACTACGCCGCCATCGGCACGGTGTCCAACGTCGCCTCTCGGCTTTGCGACGAAGCCAAACCGGGGCAAATCCTCATTAGCCCGCGAGTGCTGATGAAAGTCGAGAACGTCGTGAAGGTCGAGCCCGTGGGTGAGTTCGAGTTGAAGGGGATCAGGCGGCCTTTGGCGGCGTACAATGTGGTCGGTGCGGTTTCGGCAGGAGCTTGAGTGCAGCCCGAAAATCGGCTGAAGGTGGCATAATGTCCATGGCTGACGCGTGCAAGCATGCCAGCATCAAGCCCGCAATACCGTTCCACGTATTGCAGGCACACTCACGTGATCGCCGAACAGTTAGGCCATGCGGATACACAAGGCATTACGCGCCCATAGGCATGCCGCGCATTGCCAGCGTCGAGCCGGATCGGGGTGTTGTCGGCGAAGCGGCGGTTACGCCGCCAAAGCGGCGTGTCTGAAAAGGGCTGTAGCGCGCGTGTCCTGCAGAGGCATTCGAGGCTTGTGTTATCTCAGCTTCGATTAGTCCAATTTCTCGCGGTCTCAGACAAGGTTTCGACCGCGCCAGCCGGCCGCATGAAGGCTATGAAAGAACATCGCGTGCCCCTGTGGCCGCCCGCGCTGCAATCGTGCGGGACGCTACCGCTTTTACGGTGGCCCAAACGGCAGAGCCGGTGCGTTTATTTTCCCTGGCGGCAAGAAAGGCAGCCCGCTCTCCAATATGGTGATGACTGCCGTTCTGCGGCGCTATGGGGCACGATGACATAACCGTGCACGGCTTCCGCTCCACCTTTCGGGATTGGGCAGCGGAGCGCACCAACTTCCCGAATGAGGTTGTCGAAATGGCGCTGGCTCACGCCGTTGGCGACAAGGTGGAAGCGGCGTATCGGCGCGGCGATTTATTTGAGAAGCGGCGACTGCTCATGCAGCAATGGGCCGCGTACTGCACGAGTGCCCCGAAGACCGCGGGCGCGGTGATCCCGATGCGGCGCACGCCCTAAAGAGAGCACGGGGCGCAGAGTATTCTCCGAAAGGAAGCCTCGGCACAGGGCGGCCGTATCACGCGCGTACTCATAAATCCGGTTCGGTAAGCGCTGCTCGCTAGTCTAAATGTCCGCTTCGCTCCGAAAGCGACTAAATTTCTGCGTCGTCACGAAATGACGCGAATGGGATGGACCGGCCGCGCTCCCGCCCCCTAAGGCACTCATGGTGCGCGGGCGGCTTGTCACGAGAAGGAGCACCACCATGCCTCGCACCGCCACCGTTCACGCAGTGACCGCCATCGGAATAGATATGGGCAAGAACACGCTTCACATGGTCGGCCTCGATACGCGCGGCACCATTGTGTTGCGAGAGAAGGTCTCACGCGGACGCATTACATCGAGGCTTGCGAACTTGCCGCCCTGTCTCATTGGCATCGAAGCGGGGATGGCGACGCACTACGTTGCTCGCGAGCTTGCCGTGCTTGGCCACGATGTGAAGCAGGTCCCGCCCGCGTATTCGAAGCCGTTTCGGCAGGGGCAAAAAAATGATTTCCGAGATGCTTTTGCGGTGGCCGAGGCCGTGCAGCGGCCGACGACACGCTTTGTTCCAGCCAAGACCAACGAACAACTGGATCTGCAAGCGCTGCACCGCGTCCGGTCTCGCCTGGTCAGTGAGCGGACCGCAGTGATCAATCAGATTCGCGGCTTTCTTCTAGAGCGCGGCATCATCGTCCGACAAGGACTGCGCTTCCTTCGCCAGGCACTACCCGACATCCTGGCCAAGCGCACGGACGTTCTGTCACCACGCATGGTACGCATCATTGCTGATCTTGCCAGTGACTGGCGGCAACTCGATGAACGAATTGAACCCGTGACCGACGAGATCGAGACTTTGGCAAAGAGTGATAGCAGTTGTCGAAGGGTCATGACCGTGCCGGGCATCGGCCCGATCATCTCGAGTGCGATGGTTGCAGCGATCGGCAGTGGCGCAGCATTCGCAAGAGGCCGGGATTTTTCGGCCTGGATCGGGCTCGTTCCTAAGCAGATGTCGACTGGAGACCGAACCATCCTCGGGCGCATCTCCAAGCGAGGAAACGGTTACTTGCGCACGCTCTTCATGCAAGCAGCCCGGGTCATTCTGCTACGGCCGGCAAGCTGGCCGAAACACGGCTTCGGGGTCTGGCTCGCGCGCGCCGCTCAGCGCCTCCATCCCAACGTTTTGGCCGCCGCTCTCGCCAACAAGCTGGCACGGATCGCCTGGACGGTGCTGGCTCAAGAGCGCAGTTATGAAGCGCGCGTCACCAAGGCGGCGGCCTGAAGCGGATATCCAAACCAATTGTTGAGTTAGCTTTCCCACCGAGGTCTGCGAGTCGAAATGAGGAGATGGAGAAAGGTCTCGCCAGCGCGTTCGTGATCAGGTGGCCCGTATGGCCTTCGGGGCCGAGACGCGAATGAGATCGAACACGCGCGGATATCCATGATGGCCAGGAGCTCAAAGGCTCCGTGAATAGGCCGGATACAGATGCGCAAGACCAACTTCTCCAAATCATCACTTTCGGCTTGCAACGCGCGGCCGGTCCATACAGATGGGCCATTAAGCGACATCGGCGAATGCCTCAACGGAGAGAACTTCTACAGCTTGAAGGAAGGCCAGGCGAAAATCTCGGATTTTTGCTTTTGCCACCCGCGGCGGGGTACACCACGCTCCGCTCCCTGTTTGGTGGCGCAATGGGAATGTTAGGTTAGGCTGGCGGGCGGCTCGAGAATTCATGGCCGCCCGCCAGTACCTGATACGTCCTAGGCGTTGCCGTATGCGGCCTTTTCAAACGCTTCGTAGGCAGCCATGAAGGGCGGCTCCACGAAGGGAAGGGTCTGGGTCATGATGAGGCCAGCCAGGTCCGCGGTGGGGTCGAACCAGAAGTGTGTGTTCAGCACACCGGCCCAGCTTTGTGAGCCAGCCCTGCGACGGCCCGGGATGTCGGCCTCGTTGCGCAGGAAGCCGTAGCTGTGCGTCTTTGTCGTGCCTTCGAAGGGATCGAAGTCTGCGGTGATCGGTGGCGCTACGGTGACCATCTTCTCAAACTTCAGCGGACCCATATGGTTCTCAAGCATGAGGGCAACGCTGCCCTCCTTAAGCACCCGGTTGCCGTCGAGCGCGCCCTTGTTGAGGAACATGCGCAGGAAGCGCATGTAGTCCTGCGTGGTTGAATATAGCGAATGGCCCATGCCGTAGACCTCAGGATTGGAGGGCGGCGCCAGCGCGGAGTCGACGAAATTACCGTCGGCACCCCGTGCCTTCACGCCGGCCAGCCGCGCCTGCATGTGCGGTCGGACTTCGACGTCGGTATCCTTCATGCCCAGCGGTTCGAACACGTTCTGCTTGAGAAAAATGTCAATGCGCTGGCCGCTGACCTTCTCCACCATTAGGCCCAGCCAGTCGACGGAGGGCCCGTAACCCCAGCGGGTTCCGGGGTCCGTCATCATCGGATAGAACATCGCGGCCTTAGTGCCGGAGAGGATCGACGGGCGCTTGGTCTTCGCCAGGTATTCGGCCATCTCGCCTCGCCAGAACTCGTACTCTAGGCCCGAGGTATGGGTGGCGAGATGCCTCGCGGTCGCCTTGACCTTAGGCGCACGCAACTTGGGCTTGTCGCCATCCCAGCCCTCGAGGACGCGAATCTCCGCGAACTCAGGCAGCACATCCTGCACTGGCGTGTCGTAGTCCATCTTGCCTTGCTCGACGAGGATCATCGCTGCCGTGGAACCTACGCCCTTGGTCATGGAGAAGATCTTTAGCACTGTGTCGGGCGCGGCCTTCATGCCGGGAGCCGCATCGCCGGAGGCGCCAGCGAAGGTCACGCCCGAGGCCTTGCCGGTCATGCCGATGACGAAAGGAACCCTGCCGGCGGCCACTGAGTCATCAAGAGCCTTCTGAAGTGCGGGCTCGCTACCCTGCGCCGACGATATCAGAGGCACTGAATACAGTGCGGCGCCAGCGCCGACGGCCGCGGCCTGCTGTAGAAAGTCTCGCCGCGCGAGATCGCACGGGCGGTCCTTGTATGTGGTCAAGTCGTGAGCGCTTCCTCCAAATTTCTTCATGATTTTCTCCTGAGCCGGCCATCGAAAATAGTCCGGTTACGGCGGAGCCTATATGCCACGGTACGGGGAAACAAGCCGCGGCAAAACTGTCCTGCCACCCTACTGATGTCGCTAGGACTGTGCTCGTAAATTCGGTTTGGAAAGTCCGGCTGCGTTGCGGCAGCGTCGGATCATTCGGCGGCTGGAAGCAGCAACAAGCGTAGCTTGCCGATGCGAAGCCGATGTCTCAATTGGGTCTTGTGTCACGAGTTACGCCGGTCCACACGGCGAAGCGCAACTGTACGAGAGATGGAGGAGGGCCCTTCGAGTTCGGCAATCAGGTGTCGAGCTCAAGCCACCGCAAGCTGCTGTCGTCAAAAGCGACGGTGGTGAACGTTGCGGAAACGTCGGGACATGATCCCGGCAGGCATGGTCGAGAGAGGCGAGCGCAAGCGAACCGCTGCGGAAGCGTCGAAATGAGATTAGGTGTATTAGCGGGAACTCGATCTGACAGTCGGCGCCTGATTGAGCGATCGGGTTTTGGTGTCCGATGTCTCAGGCAGCGATCATCTTCTCCTTCGTCATCGGGATTGCATCAAGGAACGTCTGCATTGGGGTTTTGCCAAAGCACCAGCGGCCTTGATGTGGTCTCGCCTCATTGTATTCGCGAACCCACAGATCGAGATCGACCTGCAGCTCGTCGATTGAACGATACACCTTTTTGCGGAACGCGATACGGTAGAACTCGTTCAGCACGGTCTTGTGGAAGCGTTCGCAGATACCGTTGGTCTGCGGGCTCTTGGTTTTGGTGCGCGAGTGATCGATGTCCTCGACCGCGAGATAGAGCTCGTACTCATGCCGCTCCGGATTGCCACAGTACTCGCTGCCGCGGTCGGTCAATACCCGTAGCAGCTTGACATCGTGGCTGTCGAAGAACGGGATCACCCGGTCGTTGAGCAAATCGGCTGCCGTGATCGGCGTCTTGCGATCGTAGAGCTTGGCGCAGGCGACCTTGGCGTAGGTATCGATGAAGGTCTGCTGGTAGACGCGCCCAACTCCCTTCAGATTACCGACATAGAACGTATCCTGGGCGCCGCAATAGCCCGGATGCTCGCTCTCGAACTCGCCATGCGCCTCCTTCTCGGTCTTGGCTTTTTCCAGCGCGACGACCTGCGCCTCGGTCAGCACCAGGCCTTCCTGGGCACTTTTGGCTTCCAGCGCCCTGAGCCGTTTGTTCATGGTTTCGAGATCGTGGCGTAGCCACACGCAGCGCACGCCCGCCGGCGAAACTGTGAGCCCACGCTTTCTCAGCTCGTTGGCGATCCGGACCTGACCAAAGGCTGGCTGCTCAACCGCGAGCGCAACGATGGCGTCTTCGATCACCTGCGGCACGCGGTTCTTCAGCACCGGCTTTTTACGGCTGATCTCCTGCAACGCCAGCTCGCCGCCGTTGTCGTGGAGTTCCTTGAACCGGTAAAAGCTGTCGCGGCTGTAGCCCATGATCTTGCAGGCTTGGCTGACGTTGCCGAGCTGCTTGGCAAGTTCAAGCAGCCCAACCTTCGCACGGATGATCTTCTGTTCGGTCGTCATGATGGTGTCCTCCAATCGCCGAGGCGGGGCGCTTCGCCACCCCGACCGCTCCGCGCCCCGCCTCGGCTTGCAATTCGCCGTGGGGAACCAGGACACCGATGTCAGATTAAGTTTTAGCTAATGCAGATTAGGTGATGTCAGAACCGGGGGGTGACCCATCCTTCGGGATTAGCTTGGGGGACGCCTGAGACTGCCCGAGCGGCATCCGGCATGTAGGCGGCGCGAAGCTCAATCAGGCAACCTCAAGACCGCTAAGACGCTCGGCCTCCCCGTTCCAGACAAGCTACTCGCCCTCGCCGACGAGGTGATCGAGTAGGGCAGCGCGACTTCCGGAACCGGTCAATCGCTACTGAATTGGGGTGTCTGCGTGGCGTCCGTTCATCCCCCAACTTCAGACATGGTGTCGCGGCCTGGCAACCGTCGAAATGGGCCAATCGCGTCACTTCGCACTGCGGAAAAACAGCGGGCTTTTTCGCGGTCAGACTACCGTGAAATCGGTCAGACCTGCCGATTAGGGCGTGATATCTTTCCCTCATTGCAGCGGACATGACCCCATTAGGGACGGGGCAAATGGCAATCGACATCGGAAGGCGGGAGTTTGTAGCTGCGTTCGGCGGCGCGGCAGTCGCTTGGCCGATCGCGGCGCGCGCGCAGCAGCAGAGCCGCGATCGCCGTATCGGCCTGCTGATGAGCACGCCGGACGATTCACTTGGACAGGCTTGGTTCGCGGCATTTGCCCAGGGATTGCAGCAATTAGGCTGGGAAGCTGGCCGCAATGTACAGATAGACACGCGTTGGGGTGCGGGCGACACCGAGCGCTTTCGCCGATACGCGGCAGAATTGGTCGCCTTGGGGCCGGACGTACTCGTGGGCACGGCCAACTCAATAGTTGGCGATTTACAGCAGGCGAGCCGTACCATTCCAATCGTGTTCGTATTGACGATTGATCCGGTCGGAAGCGGCCTCGTCGCGAGCCTAGCGCACCCGGGCGGCAACAGCACCGGTTTTACCGCGTTCGAATTCAGTCTAAACGCGAAATTGCTTGATCTGCTCAAGGAGATCACGCCCGACGTGAAGCGCGTGGCCGTTGTTCGCGATGCCGCCGTCCCCGCGGGGTCTAGTGGATTTGCCTCGATCCAGACCGCGGCATCGTCGTCCGGAGTGGAGTTGACCCCAGTCGGCGTACACGACGCCGAAGAAATCGAGCGCGGCATTACAGATTTTGCGAGCAGGCCCAATGGCGGGCTGATCGTGGTAGGCCCACCGTCATCGGTGGCGAGTTATCGCGACCTGATTGTCTCCCTCGCGGCGCGGCACCATCTTCCCGCAGTTTACGCTACTCTCGCCTTCGTCGGCAATGGCGCGCTGATCTCATATGGAGGCGATCAAATCGATCAATTTCGCCGCGCGGCAGGCTACGTCGATCGCATCCTCAAGGGCGAGAAGCCGGCGGACCTGCCAGTACAGGCGCCTACCAAATTCAAATTGGTCATCAATCTAAAGACGGCCAAATCGCTTGGCCTCACTATCCCAACGACGTTGCTCGCCACCGCCGACGAGGTGATCGAATAAATCTTTCGCAATGCGGTCAATTGACGTTGGCAAGCCGACGTGATGGGTCATTTTCGACCGAGGCAGCGGGCTCTGCCGCGCGGCCCACTTCCGCTTGGAAAGCACGACGACACCGCGTTGAGCGCTTTCGATACCGGGGTACAGCATTTATCAAAGAGCGCATGAACCTCAACGCATTGAGATTGCGGGAGAATTTCTGGCGCCTTGCATGCCACGGTGATGCGTTAGTGTTTTTGTTCTATCGCAGCCCTGTAACGCCGTTACCTGAGCGCCGCCGTAACATGTTGCTTCGGTACTACGCATTCGCGTGCGGCTAGCGAACTAGAGATCAGGAAACTTCCCCCCCAGAACCTTGGTGAGGTGTTTCTCCCAGTCAGCTTGGAGATCGACCTGCTATTACGCTTTGCTAATAAGACGAACCAGCGCCGCACCCGCTATTCATCCACCTTGCTCTTCTTTGGTCTTGTGCATTTTCTTCAGGAACCCCTCGAATGCGCGCCTGCCTTCGACGCCGGTTTCGTGCTCGACGCGCTGTAGCACCTCCTCGATCGTCTTGGGCTTGGGCTCTTTCAGGCTCACGTCAGCTTCGATACGAACAATTTGGGCGAGCTTGACGATGCTGGCAAAATATAGATCGGGGAATTTTTCTCGCATGAGCTCCAGAATCTGAGTGCCGTATTTCTCCCAATCCTCCTGCAGATCCGCGATAAAGGCGGCCGATAGAGTCCGGACATTCCGTGCACCGCGAAGCACAAGCGGGTTGCCGGGAATGACTGCGATTTCTGCGCCCTTTTTGAGCGAACGAGGCTTTGGCATTTGCTCTACCGTGGGTAGCTGTAACAGTGGGGCTGGCAGTGCGTCACGACTTGCTCAGCACCTTTGGGACGCAGCAGCGCTCTCAAATACTGACCGTGCCCTGCCCAGACTGTTGCCGGCATAGAGCAGGCTGTCGACCATCGTTCCGTCCCGCAAGAGCGCATGAACCTCAACGCATTGAGATTGCGGGAGAATTTCTGGCGCCTTGCATGCCACGGTGATGCGTTAGTGTTTTTGTTCTATCGCAGCCCTGTAACGCCGTTACCTGAGCGCCGCCGTAACATGTTGCTTCGGTACTACGCATTCGCGTGCGGCTAGCGAACTAGAGATCAGGAAACTTCCCCCCAGAACCTTGGTGAGGTGTTTCTCCCAGTCAGCTTGGAGATCGACCTGCTATTACGCTTTGCTAATAAGACGAACCAGCGCCGCACCCGCTATTCATCCACCTTGCTCTTCTTTGGTCTTGTGCATTTTCTTCAGGAACCCCTCGAATGCGCGCCTGCCTTCGACGCCGGTTTCGTGCTCGACGCGCTGTAGCACCTCCTCGATCGTCTTGGGCTTGGGCTCTTTCAGGCTCACGTCAGCTTCGATACGAACAATTTGGGCGAGCTTGACGATGCTGGCAAAATATAGATCGGGGAATTTTTCTCGCATGAGCTCCAGAATCTGAGTGCCGTATTTCTCCCAATCCTCCTGCAGATCCGCGATAAAGGCGGCCGATAAAGTCCGGACATTCCGTGCACCGCGAAGCACAAGCGGGTTGCCGGGAATGACTGCGATTTCTGCGCCCTTTTTGAGCGAACGAGGCTTTGGCATTTGCTCTACCGTGGGTAGCTGTAACAGTGGGGCTGGCAGTGCGTCACGACTTGCTCAGCACCTTTGGGACGCAGCAGCGCTCTCAAATACTGACCGTGCCCTGCCCAGACTGTTGCCGGCATAGAGCAGGCTGTCGACCATCGTTCCGTCCCGCATCCATTTCTCGACCTTGTAGAACATGCGATCGTCAGCATACGTCGGGCTATCTGTCTCCTCGTGGAAGGTGACGTCGTCGGGTTTGAGGTCTGGCATTGGCCGCAAGCTACGGCACCGGGAAGCAACGATCCATTAGCCCTAATTTATGAGCAGCCTTGCGATAGCTGCGTTTTAGATCAAACTTGCTGCGGTGTCGGCTAAAAACCTCCCTGGCTATGGCCGTCACCACTCCCTTGGCCCCGACCCGTTGCGATGGCGGGCCGGGGTTTTTCTTCCGGGGCTGCCTCTGCGACGGCGCACTAGTCCTTAGGCCACAGCGGCAGTTCGTCGATTGCGACCGCTGTTCAGTTTGGCGGCACGACCACTGCTGAACTAACCTTAACTCCGGTTGCAGATAGCAGCACAACGCCGCAGGTGCTCTAGTGCGGTCGAGGCAGTGTCCCCTTTTGCCCCCGTCGCCCCAGATACTGCCTCGGGCCCCAGGCGTGTTTTGCCACGCGCTTGGGGCTCCTATCTTCGGGACTGCGGTGGAAGCACACGAAACGCCGCAACATATCTGCGGGCGAGCTGATCCTTTAGGACGGTAGAGAGTGAGGCTTAACAATGAACCGAAATTGTTAGGCGTGGCTGCAGCCGTCTGTAAGTCACGGCGAGGCATACCGGGTTTTCAGATAACCCAGCGATGATGTCCGATATGCTCTACACGTGCTCATCATCAAGTTGACGGTGCAGAAAGCTGAGCAAAAACAGTGGTGGCGATGATGCTGATGATGTCCACCATGTGCAGGCGCTTATTTGCCCGCTCGCTCTTTCGGCGGGCGCCCACCCTCAGTCTCTGCGGTCCTCTATCGCGGCAATCGCGGCGGCGACCTTTGCCTTTATTTAGAATTGGTTTCCGACCGCATTCGCTCGTTTGAATGGGAGAGCTTCCCGGCGCCTTGCGCAAAGCCCTCGATATCGCCAGCGAGGGCTAGCGCCTTGGCAGCCGAAGCTGATCGAGGCGAAGCCGAGCAACAACTCCGAGATTGAATAGTTTATAGCATCTGAAAATAAGAGAACGACCTAATAAGGTTCGTCACCAACAAAAAAAGGCAAATCGGCCTTTAAGCTGTCACACTTTAGCCCTTCCTAATTTGGTTCTCTATTGCTGGCCATCTAAAAGTGGCTATCAAAGTGAGGGGTGGAGTTATGAGTACAAATGGATCAACAAACAATGTAACCGCAATCGAAGCCGATATGCGAGACGTACTGCGGGAGCGAAAGGCTACTAGATTATCGGATGTAAGCAGAGAGACCGATAATGACTACTCCGCTTTTGTCTCGGGGATATCGGTCCGATCGGTTCAAGAAATCGATCATCTCATTGAGGGCCTTCAAGGGCTGCGCGAGAAGCTGGACAATGACGGTGACCGCCTTCATCGTCAGATCGCGCAATATGGGGCGTTCAGCCAGTCGATAGTTGAACTGACGAAGATCGTCTCGGATGGAATGGCGTCAGTGAACAAATCAAACGCCGTCTAAAGACGTTCTAATGCTCAAGCAAAAAGTCCCGACGAAGGTGGTCGGGACTTTGGACCTATGCTAGGGCCCATCCGCCTTGCGCTTCAACCTTGCTCCATCGGGCAGCCAATAGTCTACCCTGTAACGTCTCTTTCGCCGAAGCGAACCGAGGCAGACAGTGAGAATAAGGACCGCGGCCGCAGCGAGAACTATTACCAATTCCGCATTACTCATGCCTGTAGCCTACAAATAGTCATGTGGCTGACGTTGTAGCTCTTCGCTATCGCAGTCAAGGTCTCCCCGTTGCGTTTCCTGGCCAAGGCCTCTTCGCGCTGATGTTTGGTTAGCTTCGGCTTCCTACCAAACTTGATGCCTTTAGCTTTTGCCCGTTGCCTCCCCCCGCATCCGTTTTCCTAGCTGGAATGGCGAATATCAGGGAGTTACCTCCTCGCCCATCCAGTAAACGCCCTGGGGATCTGCGGGCAGCAAGCAACCATTACTTCGCCCCGGCCGTTCTCCAGTGCGGCTGGGGCTATTTATTGACTCCCGCTGAGCCATTACGCCTGAACGCCTGCGACGTGCGGGTCGCCCCATGTCATTGGAACTGACTTAGCCTCGGCCGCCAACGGCTGGGGCATTTCATTGTGGCCGCCTCTTCGGCAAACTCAAGGCGCATCCAGATCTTTCGCATGCCGAGGCCTTGCGGATGTCGATGTTGCAAATGATCAGCAATTCTTTGAAACCGGAATGGGCAGAGCCGAGCGCGTCGGCTCCATTTGTAATCGTTGGCGAGCCGAACATAAAAATTTCGCCAGTTCCCTACCTCGACTATCCGGAATTAATCACCGCGATCGCTCAGTGCAGAGTGGGGCCGAAGGGTGCTCTTTGCCTGAACTTACCTACCCTAGTCGCGCCGTGCCGGGCGTTGTTCACAATACAACTCCCGCGACGTATGGCGACATTGTGGCCGGCGCCAGAGCCGTCGCCGTTTTGATCGCGCTAAGGGACGGCCTTGCGGCAGGAAGGGCTGCTACTAGGTCTGGGAAATGCTGCTGTAGCTGGCGCGGGGCCGGGTCTGCAGCCCGTGGCCGGGCACTTCACCACCGCCGTCCGGCTCGCCCCGCGCCAACTCATACGCGCGGTGGAGGCGGTGGTCAGTGGCGTCCAACAAAGGCCAACGAAACTCCCATGTCCGAACGCACAGCAATCCATTCGTGCCCGCATCCTGGTCGTATTGGAAAGGGTTCAGCCGAGAAGATGACGAAGCCCTTGCCATGCAATTATTCTTTGGCCGAAGGGGGCAAGACAAAAAAGGCAGAGTGAAAAAAGAATATTTGGTTCAAGATTCGCCTCCGGAACGCCTAGCTCGCGAAGCTTTAGTCAGACTACTAACGTACTTCACTACAAACGACGGGCCTATTGATGTAATAGCCGCCCTCTGCAGCGCGCTACGTGGTTCGCCCGAGCGCCGGCTCGTCTTTAAGTTTCAGAAAAAGGGCAACAGACCAGACTTATCAGGAGACATTGCAGTTACGTTGTTTGTTGATAGGCGGAGGCGAGAAGGCGTGAAAGTGGAATCAGCCGTTCGCGAAGCAATGGAGGTTTTCAACCTATCCCGAAAGGCTGTTTTTGAGGCCATGAAAAGAGTCAGAACAGAATTAGCTACTTGGAATGATGAGCAAATAGAACGTTCAAAACGTGTCGTTTAATCGCGATTAGAGGTGACCGCTTTCTCAGAGCAATTTGACCGTCTTTCTCTGGCGCTCGGGCGCGACTGCGCCATCTCCTCCCTCAGGAACGCAGGACACCGCGTGCCTTAGCAGGAGAGCGCACCATATGTCAGATGCTCAGAAGCGGATATTTAATCTCGCGGCGTTGCCCGACTGGGCGGTACTTACGGATCAGCAGACGAGCGAACTGCTGAGCCTTTCTCTGGATACCTTGCACAGATTGGATCGGGGCGGCGATGGACCACCGCGGGCGAGGCTTTCGCCTCGGCGCCGCGGCAGGCCGGTCGGCGAGCTTCGCAAGTGGATTCAAAAACGCGTAGGCGCGTCCCTCCACGAACCAAAAATGCAAGCGCGCACCGGCAGAATCATCGCCGGATCCCCTATCGAAGAGCAATCTCAACGAAAAAACGGATGCCCACACCGGCCGCCAACATCCGGCTCGCCGGGCCGAAAGGCTAGCCATTCAGCCGATGGCGCTGGGGCTCGGACGCAGAAACTTGTTGCCAAGGGACAATCAAGAACTACGCCATGAAACCAACAGAAAGCCCCGGCGCCGTGGCAGCGCTCGGGGCTTCCGTAAGTGACCAGCTTGAGCGGCAGGTCATCCCGGAAACTACACGCCAACAGCGATCCACGCAAGCGTCCATCCGCGCCACGCTCATTGGCTCGAACCGTTGCGAAGCCGAGGGCCTTAGCGCGCGCGGATATGTGCCGGTCCTCGATCTTTGTCGTGTACTGGTTGCGGCCGATTACAATCCGGCCTGTCCGCTTGAAGCATGGCGCGGCCAGACCCTTTGTCTTCGCATTCGCTCGATTGGCGAGGGCGCGCGGCTCACCGTTGAGGATGATTCGCGCGGTACGCCGCACCTCCGGCGCTGGCGGGACCGCTCGAAAAGGTATGGCGCGGGCTCGCCAGTCGCGCAAACCGGTAACGGGCGGGGTGTGCCCACCCCAGCGCATCGGGCGACCCAGAAGGCTGCGCCATGAGAGCAGCCCCTTATGGCAGACACGGACGTCGCACGGCGCGTACTGCCGGCGCTCAAGATCGGCGTCGGCGCCGTCAGCATTGCCGTACCACGCCGCCGTGTGCGGCGGCGTTTCGCTGCGACGAGATCTTCCACACGCAGCTCGACCTCTTCGGCCCGCCAACGTCGGCTGATCCTTTATTAGGGCTCGCAGTGAAGCTGCCGAACACCTGCAGCAAATGCGCTGACTTGGTGGCAATTATCGGCCCCGGCAAGCCGCCCCATTCCGCATCGTTGCTCTGCCGATCGTGCGGGCTTCACCGCGGCTGGGTATTGCGCGCGAACTGCACGTTCCTCAACGAGGTAATCAACAAGTTTGGCGCACCGAGTGAGCCCATTGTCTTTCGTACTCGCAGTACAAACCCGGAGCAGGACGACGACGGAATTAGTGTCGTTCAAGATGGCATTAAGGAAAGGAAAAATGATGCCAATCACTGTTGATCTATATTCTTCCAAACATCCGAAAAGACATGTCTGGACTGGTCTTGCCAAGCGTGTGCGACGACGGCGCAAGCGCCGTACTGCAAAAGCAAACTAAGACCGAGCTGCGCCTGCAACTTGATCTGTTTACCCTAGACGTCCCGACCATGAACGTGACAACCTAAGAAGGACTTTAGTTATGTCTGACAATCAAACAACAAACGGCAATGGCAGTGGAGCTACGCCCGCGCCCGCTGACGCTTTTACCGATCTAACAGCGCTTCGGCTTGACCAGTCGTACGCGGACACCGTTGGCGTCAAAAAGCTGTTAACGACGGTGCCGGTGCGCCGGCCCCACTCGCAAGAGTTTGTGCGCACACATCCAGAGTTCCGGCTCCCGGGCGCGTCAGTCATCGAACTGAAGGACGATCGAGAGTCGTTCTTGGTCGTACCCGCAGTGGCTGCCACGTTGTCACCGGGCGACTTCGCGTTGAAAGACCTATTCCTGACGCTGTCGCGGCAGAACGTCCTTTTTGTATGGCCAGTGCCGGTGCCAAAAACAGATGGACGCGGACGCGGTAACGCCTGGCACACCACAGCACGCGATGCGGCCATTCTAGCAACAACGCAGTGGGTAAGACTTACCCCCAACATGCCGCTCGGTGCGTATGATGTTTCTGTGGCCACCGTAAAACTGCCAGATCCAGAGTGGCCCACGGATAAGACCTTCAATGACATACTGCGGATCGCGTTCAAAGACCGGCTTATCGAGACCGTCGACCACCCCGTGATCCAGCGTCTACTCTGCGGAGCGTGACGCGATGTTTCTCGAAACACAAGCCAACGGGCTGGTGGGCCAGACCGCGATTTCTCTTCTGCCATTCCGAGAAATCTGGGCGGTCGACTTCGAGTTCAACTTTGGCGGCTACACCGGCAACAATCCTGTCCCAGTGTGCCTCGTGGCCTGGGAGCTACGGAGCGGACGAAAAATCCGGTTGTGGTGTGATGAGTTTGGCAGCAAGCCGCCATACCCAACAGATGGTGACGTATTATTCATCGCTTACTACGCGTCCGCCGAAATGGGCTGCCACTTGGCGCTGAACTGGCCAGTGCCGGTTCGCATACTTGACCTGTTCGCCGAGTTCAGAAACCACACAAATGGGCTGCCAACTGTGGCTGGCAACGGCCTGCTCGGCGCACTGACGCACTTTGGGCTCGACAGTGTTGGCGCGGAAGAAAAGGACGCGATGCGCGCATTGATACTGCGCGGCGGTCCTTGGACCGAAGCTGAGAAGAAGGCCATTCTCGACTACTGCGAAAGCGACGTGGCGGCGGTGGCGCGCTTACTGCCGCGCATACTGCCTCACGTCGACCTGCAGCGCGCCCTATTACGCGGGCGGTACATGGCCGCGGCAGCCAGGATTGAACGCAATGGCGTGCCCATAGACGTCGAAACCCTGGAGCTTCTGCGCCGCCACTGGGACGATATTCAACACGCGCTTATTGCGGATGTAGATCGAGATTACGGCGTTTTTGAAGACGACACGTTCAAGCACGATCTATTTGTTGATTGGCTGGCCAAGAGCGGCATCCCGTGGCCTCGACTGGATTCCGGAAAGTTGGATCTGTCTGACGAGACATTCAGACAGATGGCCCGCAGCCACCCCGAAGTGGCGGCGTTGCGCGAACTGCGCTTCGCCCTGTCGCAAATGCGGCTATCTGAATTAACCGTCGGCTCAGACGGACGTAATCGCTGTCTGCTGTCAGCATTCCAGTCCAAAACCTCGCGCAATCAGCCAAGCAATACCAAGTTCATCTTCGGGCCCAGCGTGTGGCTGCGCGGGTTGATAAAGCCTCCGCCGGGCTACGGCATCGCTTACATTGATTGGAAACAGCAAGAATTTGGGATCGCCGCAGCTTTATCGGGCGATCCGGTAATGGGGACGGCCTATAGTTCGGGTGATCCCTACCTGGCCTTTGCTAAGCAAGCCGGCGCGGCGCCGGAATTCGCAACCAAACAGACACACGGACCAACACGCGAGCTATTCAAGCAATGCGTGCTGGCGGTTCAGTACGGCATGGGTGAGGACAGCTTGGCCCAGCGTATTGGGCAAACGTTTTTCCATGCACGGGAACTGTTGCGGCTTCACCACGAGATATATCGAGTGTTCTGGCGCTGGTCTGATGCGTCTGTGGCCTACGCCATGCTAACCGGGAGCATCCATACGGCGTTCGGATGGCGGGTGCGTGTCCCATCAGATCCGAACATCAGGTCTTTGCGAAATTTTTTAATGCAAGCGAACGGTGCCGAAATGCTGCGGATCGCTTGCTGCCTTGCCACGGAACACGGGATCGAAGTCTGTGCGCCCGTGCATGACGCCGTGCTGATCTGCGCGCCGCTCGATCGGTTGGAGGCGGATATTGCGGTCATGCAAGCCGCCATGAGCGAAGCGTCCAAGCTCGTACTTGGCGGCTTCGAGCTTGGCACCGACGTAAACGTCGTTCGCTATCCTGACCGCTACAGCGACAACCGTGGCGTTGTCATGTGGGAGCGCGTTATGCGGCTTATAGCAGAGCGGGAGGCGCACGATGGAATTTGAGGCGGGCCTTGTTCGTGGATGCCACGACCCTAAGTGCGGATGTTTCAGCCCTAGGTGCGGATGTTTTGGCCCCAGATGCGGATCAGGTCTTTTAGTTCTTTTAGTTATTAGTTCTCGTTATTGGTCTAGTCATATTAATAGGTAGGTGCCATGGAAGATACTAGTGGCACTGCTACCGACCCCTTCTCAGATCTGACCAGTCTGCGGATACCGCAAGAACAGTTACAAACCTACTTTGCGGCAAAGACACATCCCCCCAATCCCCGCGCACTGCCGATCCGCACCAAGAGCATCGGTGGACCCATCTTGGTGGACTGGCTGGTGGCAGCTGCCAAGCAAGGTAAGGACGCCTTGCTGGTGGGCCTAATGGTTTGGTGCGCTAGAAACTGGCCGAAACTCGGCAGGGCCACTGAGTCCGTTGTTCTAAGCGACGAGGGTTTCGACGCTTGGGCCATAGCGCGCCCGTCTCGGGCTTTGTCTCGACTGGAATCCTCCGGTCTAATCAAGATAGTTGGCCGCCACGAGCGTCATGTTGAAGTTGATATGCTCGTGCCGGAGCCATTTCGCGGCCAATTTATCCTTGGCCCAATAGACGTATCGTGGATACTTCGGGCCGTTCGTTTGGGCGTTAAGGCGCTGCTGTGCGGCCTGGCTCTTTGGTACCTCCACGGCCGGCGCCGAAAGTGGAAGACCTACGACCGCAAGGCGCTATCCAACTTAGCATTGGACGGTTGGGGCATATCTCCCGATGCTAAGCGCCGCGCCTTGCTCAAACTTACGAACGCCGGATTGATAGAAGTCGAGTCGCGCCACAAGCGCAGCCCGCGCGTTACAATTCTATCGCCGTACGCCAAGGACAAAGCGAAGGCGTCGGCTGGCCCGTGTTCTGGCGAGGTCGCTGCATGAGCGGCCGCCGCTCCCGTGACAAGGGCGCGCGCGCCGAGCGCAGCATTTCCAACGCGCTGCGGGCTAACGGCATTGCGGCCGTACGCGTGCCGCTTTCCGGGGCAACGGGCGGTCGCTTCGCGGGCGATATCGTGCTGCCGCTGATGGGCCGTGACCTTTGCGTCGAGGTGAAGGCCCGAGCCGATGGTTTTCGCGAACTTTATAGCTGGCTGGATCAGCGCGACGTTTTGATTGTCAAGGCGGACCGCCAGGAGCCGCTTGTCGTCGTCCGATTATCTCTAGCGGCCGAGATTGCCAAAGGCGGCACAGAAAACGGATAGTCATGTCTCTCCCTCCCCACATTCCTGATCACGGCACCGTTGCACGTGCACCTGCAGAGGAGCGACGCCTTACCGCCATCCGGCCGGGGACCTCACGTGATTCGCGCGTTTCGCTGTCGCCGCAAGACGTAGGTGACGACACACCCTTACGGCTTAAAGTGGCGGCGGCGCTTGCCTTCCCTGACGGCAGTATGACAGCGTCAGGTCTCCGACGTGAGGCATCGAAAGGACACCTCGCGCTCGAGCGCATTGCGCATAAGGATTACACGACACTCCGTGCGATATCCGAAATGAGGAAAAAATGCCGCGTCGAAGCAAAGGTCCAAGACTTCTGGCTGCAACCAGCCCGAAAAGACGGGAAGGGGAACGTCATCGAACAGGCCGTCTGGGTCATTCGAGAAGGCTCAACGAAGCGCAGCACTGGATGCGGCTCGGGCGAAATTGAGCGAGCTACGGAAGCACTCCGGGACTATCTCAATGCCAAGCCCACAAAGCGAGCCCGCGACTGTGACCCTTCTTCCGTCTCCATCGCGGACGTAGTTGCGATTTACGCGGAGGATGTGGTCAGCAAACATGCGCGCCCGAAGGAAACTGCCGCGAGGCTGGAGCGCATCCTCAATTATTTCGGTGATAAATGCCTTTCGTACTTGAACAAAAAGACCTGCGCTGAGTACGTCAAAAAACGCGGCTCGGAGGCAGCGGCACGCCGTGAACTGGAAGACTTGCGGTCAGCGGTTCGGCATCATTGGGAAGCGGGCTTGTGTGTTTCGGTCACGCCGGTCGTCCTGCCAGAACGTGGCGCAGCCCGAGAGCGATGGCTTACGCGGCAGGAGGCCGCGCATTTCCTCCGCACGGCTCGCCGAATGCGTCAGTTTCAGTTTGGAAAGGAGACCGACCGCGCAACCGCGTACCACGTCGCGCAGTTCTTTTTGGCCGGGCTGTATACGGGAACGCGAGCCGGGGCCATTTGCGGGGCTGCTCTCGATCAGCCGACCATAGGGCGTAGCTGGATCGATCTCGAAAACGGCATCTTTTATCGGCAAGCGGTTGGGAAACGCAAACAGAAGAACAAGCAACAGAGTCCGGTTCGGTTGCCGCCTAGGCTGCTGGCCCATCTACGGCGTTGGAAGCGCAAGGGCATATCGATCCGCTCGCTGATCGAGTGGAACGGCGAGCCCGTGAAGCGCATTAATAAGGCCTTTCGGTCGGTGCGCCGAGAAGCGGGGTTTGGCACCGATGTCGTGCCCCACACCCTCCGGCATACTTGCGCGACATGGCTGGCCCAGCGTGGCGTGCCGACTTGGGAGGCGGCCGGTTATCTCGGCATGACGGAGAAGACGTTCATCGATGTGTATGGCCATCACCACCCCGATCACCAGAAAAATGCGGTCAATGCATTCGGTTCACCCCGACAGTTTCCCGACAGATACAATGGAACCGAAAGCGAACGAAGGGGGTCAAACGTCCTTAGACTCGCCAGTAAATATTGAACTTTTCAAAGGGCACACTCGTTCGGGACGAGGGGGTCGCAGGTTCAAATCCTGCCACTCCGACCAAATAAAAACAAACACTTAGCTGTTTTCCCGCAAAATCGTCTCCGCACCCGAAACGATGCAAGCGGGCAAATATTCGATCGAGCTCGCCGCGCTAGGCGGCGCCGGTGCCGGCGTTGAGGGCACGATCGCGAGCGACGACGATCTGGCAACCGCGCGGCGGCTCTATCGCGCAGGGGCCGCCGACAATCCCGATCGCGTCGTGCTGCTCTGCGACCGCGCACGCATCCTGGCGCGCAGCGACCGACGCGACCACATGCCGAGCTGTTTGGACTCCAAACGCGCGATCGAATTGACTACATTCGGCATCAGGTCAGTTAGCGTTGCGTGAGGGAGCGTTCTTTGCCTCGTCCGAATTGGTCGCAGCCGCTGCCGCGGCCGATCATCATGCCTGACATTGACGGCCTCGAACTCGTTACGCTTGCCGACGTGCGCGAGCTGGTCGACAAGCATCTGCCGAAGGAGTGCCGCGCGAAATTCACCTGGCGTCAGCTCGGGCACAGGAAAGTCCGACAGAGGAACGATGTTCAATAAATTCAAGGCGCTGGTCGCCGGCCTTTTCATCGTCGTGGCCGCGGGCGGCGAGTCTTACGCCGATCCGATCCATTTGACCTGCAAGTCGCGGGTCGTCCGAGACCCCAGCCAAAGCCTTTTGGTCAATCTGGATTACGCGGCCAACACGGCCGAAATCGCCAAGCTTTCGGATCTCAAGCCCCTGCCGGATCGATATGGCAAAACCGCGAGCCCGATCCAGGTGACCAATACCCAGGTTTCGTGGCGCAGGGACGTCGACGCCGGTCAGGTGCAGAAGCTCTTCTATTCCTTGAGCCGGGTGGACGGCAGTCTGTCGGTCGTGCCGGCCGAAGCCAACGGCAGCGTCATCATGGACGCGCCGCCGGGATCATGGAGTTGCGTCCCCGGCCCGATGCCGAAACCCAACAAGCCCAAGACCATTTTCTGAACGAGGGCCGAAACGAACAAGGTGCCAACCAAAAGAAATTTTATAACGACCTGATCCACATCGCGGATGACCGTTTCGCGAAATGCATCGCGGTTTGGCACCAAAATGGCTCCGCCAATCCAATTCTGCGGGCGGTTGGCGAGCTTGCCGCCCCCGTCGCGATCATTTGCATGACCGCTGCCGTCGGGATTCTCATCTGGACGACATGGTGCCCATGCTCGGCACACGTTCCTCGTCTTGGCTTCGGCAACATGCTCGCCGTCCGAGGTAGATGGGAGTGTGCCCATGCGAGCCCAAAATGCGAGCACTCATTCAGGCTTGAGTCTTCTGTAAGACCAAACAAAAGCCCCGGTTCGGGAAACCGGGGCAATGTGGGACCAACGTTGACGTGAGCAAACGCTCAAGCTTTTGCTGATTCAGTCCAAAGAAGAAGACAAACCAAGCCCCGCGCCGCAGGAGCTACCTGCGGCGCCCACGACCATGGATCACTGAGCCGGTCCCCTAGTACCGGCGGCCGAGCCTCAGCCGTGCCAGCACAGATGCCGAGCGACGACGAGGTGCAGTTTGTGCTCGGCGATCGCCAAGGTCGGCAAGCGATAGTAGCGGTGGTGACCCCACACGAACCAGACGAACGTTCCGTCCGGAGGCGCCACAGCGGTGTGGTCCCAAATGCGGCAATAGCCGCTCTTGAACTTCACGACGGCGAAGTCTGCGTGTGCCGGAGCGGCAGCCGTGAGGCCGAGCGCCAGCGCGCCGATTGCGAAGAGGAATTTCTTCATAGCCCATAGCCCCTGTGTGTGACGCCCTTCTGCCGCTGATCAGTTGCTCGCGGCCCGAAGAACTTTGGCAATCGTACAAGGGAGCCGGTGACTGTGCAAATCGTTGGTTGGGTCAACGTGACCGGCGGTAAAAATCAACCTCTGCAAACATTGGCGGCAAACATTGGCGGCAAACATTGCGCAAACATGGGCGTTGAAGCAGCGAAGAGACAAGGCCGCCATAATCTGGCCGTGTCGCCGCGTCAGGGTATTTGCTCTTCATAGTTATCGCCTTAAGCCCCGCTCGCGCGGGGCTTTCTTTTTTGCTGTTGCTGCAGCCTTGCCGTCCGAAGATGGGCGCGTCCACGCCGGGCGGCAAGCTTCTCAGCATCACGCTCCAGCCTGGGGTGTGCCGGTCGTTGGATGCAAACAAACGCATTTCGTCACAGGGTCATGGCGTGGCCGCGGCCCACCTTCCAGTGACACGACGACGACATTGCGCACAATGACAAGCCGCGTTTGCGCGCTTCGTCTGCAAATTACGCGCAGCGGTTTGATGATACGTTCATGTATGATGGCTAGCCTGCGTGGCCTCATTTGATCACAGGAGAATGTAATGTCGAACCATTTCACCGGACTCAGTCTTGGCCCACCGCTGGGTGATCAACGACTCGACCTCTGCGACCTGTATGCGTTCCAGTCGCCCAGCGACAAGAACAGAACCGTGATTATCCTCAATGCAAATCCCAACGCAGACGCATTGCATCCCGACGCCATCTATCGCGTCAACATCGATACCGACGGCGATTATTTGACCGACATCGCGTTCAGCTACGTATTCTCCAAACCGCAGAACGGCAGGCAGACCTTTAGCGTATTCATCGCGAAGGGCGCGGAGTCGCGCTCGGCTGAAGCGGTTGGGACAAAGATCGTCTCTGATGCCGAAGTCTCCTTCGGGACCAAACCGAATATCGTTACGTCCGGCCCATATACTTTTTTCGCCGGCAGCCGCAGCGATGCGTTCTTCTTCGATTTCGACGGAATCAAGAGCCTGTTCGACACCAGCGGCAAACGGAACTTCACCGAACCTCATCTCGGCGGCAAGTCGCCATGGACCGGCGTGGATTCGAATACGCAAGCGAACGTGTTCTCGACCGCGGTCGAGTTGCCGACGAGCGAACTTAATCCGAAGCCCGAGATCCACGTCTGGGGGCGGTGCAGCCTGCGACGCGACGGCAAGCTGCTTCACGTCGATCGTGCCGGTCATCCGAGCGTCAGCAGCTTCTTCAACACCGATGATACCAAGGAGGAATACAACGCGAGCGAGCCGGTCAACGACCGCAGCCGGTGGCTCGAGCAGTTCATTCACCTCATGGGGCATACCGGCAACTACACCCGCGAAGAAGCGATCGCCGCGATCGACAAGGAGCGCACGCTTCCGGACGTGCTGAGTTTCGATCCGACGAAGTCCGCGGAATATCCGAACGGCCGAGTCTTCACTGACGACGTGATCAATTACCGTCTCGCCTTCCTGACGAAAAATGAGTGCCCTCCCACGGGCCTCAAGCCCCACAGCGACGTCCTGAAGGTGTTCCCGTATCTGGGCACGCCGCATTCCAAATAGCGGTGCAAAAGGCCGGTGCAGGCTGCTTGCCGGAGCGGAGTCGGGAGTCCTCGGCTCCGCTCAAACAGTGATCTGAGAGGCACGAAAGCCCTGCTGAAAGAGTTGGCAGCCCAACCTGGCGCGTTAACCATACCGACGGTCGGCCGCTTGCAAGCTTTCATCCTTTGTTAAGCTTAACGCTTCGTTAACGAGGCGTGGGCGGGAATGAAAAGCTTGCGGAAAATCAGGTCGCCGGCGGCGCTTGCGACGCTCGGGGCATTTTGCGTGCCGGAACCGTTCGGCGCCTGTCTCGTGTTGGCGGCGGCGGTCTGGTGGTCATACCGCAAGTTGTACGGCGCTTGAAAGCCCGCGTCTGCGTGCCCCTCGGAAAAATCGCTTGATGCCCAACGGCGCCTTGCACCGTCCGCCATGGTGATGATTCAGCCACCGGCCGCGTTGGCATCTTCTCCTCGTCTGGCAAAACGCGTGCTCCAAAAATGGGGGAGCACCTGCAATTTCGGAGTGGACGGGGAAACATCTTCGCGGCGTTTGCCGCACTTGGCCTGTTGCTTGGCTTGTTGATTGCGACTGAGCACGCTTGGGCGCAGCAGCCGACGCCGGAGCAGATCAGCGAGATCGGCTTGAGTGTGAGCGTTCCGGAACGCGCCAGCGTTCCGGAGAGGTCTCAGGCTCGATCCAGCCGTCCCACCTTTCAGCTTAAAGTTTGATCAGCCGGCTGCCCGCAGGGCGCAGGAAACTCCGCGCGCCCACGCGCGTTGCCGCGGGTGGTCACAGCATTTGTTCCATCCCTTCGTGCAATGGACTGTTGGCGGCATTTCATGCACAAGCTCGCTCTCTCCGCGCGATAACCCCCCGCGCAGTCCACCACATGGAAGCTTCTTATGTCCGGACTCGATCGCGTATCGGTTGGAAATCTGAAGGTTGCCAAGGTCCTCCGCGATTTCATCGTGGACGAGGTCATTCCGGGCACTGGGATCGACCCCGCCACCTTCTGGCGAGGGCTTGATCGCATCGTTCATGACTTCGCGCCGCGCAACCGCGCACTGCTGAAGCGGCGCGACGAATTGGAGGCGAAGATCGACGCCTGGTACCGCGCGCGGCGCGGGCAGCCGTCCGATGTCGCCGCGCACAAGGCCTTTCTCGCCGAGATCGGCTACCTCGTGCCGGAAGGGCCGGACTTCAAAGTTGATACCGCCACGATCGACGACGAGATCGCCGCCATCGCCGGTCCGCAGCTTGTCGTGCCGGTGAGCAATGCGCGCTACGCGCTCAATGCTGCCAATGCGCGCTGGGGCTCGCTGTACGACGCGCTCTACGGCTCCGATGCCGTTCCGCTCGACGCGCATGCGGCGCCGGGGAAGGGCTACGATCCGGCGCGCGGCAAGCTTGTCATCGCCTGGGCGCGGCGTTTTCTCGATGAAGCAGTGCCGCTCGCATCCGGCTCACATGCCGATTCGCGCGGCTACACCATCAAAAATGGCGCGCTCAGCGTTGCGTCCGCTGACGGCAAGACTGTCGGCCTGAAAGACGCCAAGCAATTCGCCGGTTATCGCGGCAGCGCCGACGCGCCGACCGCCATTCTTCTCGTCAACAACAAACTGCACATCGAGCTCGTCGTTGACCGCGCGCATCCGGTCGGCCGCGACGATGCCGCCGGCATTGCCGACGTCGTCCTCGAAGCGGCGGTCACCACCATCATGGATCTGGAAGACTCGATCGCCGCCGTCGATCCGTTTGACAAGGTGGCCGCTTATCGCAACTGGCTCGGCCTCTGCAACGGAACGCTGGCGGAGACCTTTCAGAAAGACGGCAAGCCGCTCACGCGCCGCCTCGCGGCCGACCGCGGCTACACCGCGCCGGGCGGCATAGCGCTCACACTGCCGGGCCGCAGCCTGATGCTCATCCGCAACGTCGGGCATCTGATGACGGACGAAGGCGTGCTCGACCGCGACGGCGAGCCGGCGCCGGAAGGCGTGCTCGATGCCGTATTCACCACGCTGATCGCGCTGCACGATCGCACGGGCAACAGCAGAGCGCGCAACAGCCGCGCGGGCTCGATCTATATCGTCAAGCCGAAGATGCACGGGCCGGAAGAGGTCGCCTTCGCCAACGATTTGTTCGCTGCCGTCGAGGACGTGCTGGGACTGCCGCGCCACACCGTCAAGATCGGGCTCATGGACGAGGAGCGGCGCACCACCGTCAATCTGAAGGAATGTATTCGCACCATCAAATCGCGCGTGTTCTTCATCAATACCGGTTTCCTCGACCGCACCGGCGACGAGATCCATACCGCCATGGAAGCCGGGCCGATGATCCGCAAGAACCAGATGCGCACGCAGCCGTGGCTCAAGGCCTACGAAGACTTCAATGTCGATATCGGTCTCGCCTGCGGCCTTCCCGGTCATGCCCAGATCGGCAAAGGCATGTGGGCGATGCCCGACATGATGGCGGCGATGCTCGAGCAGAAAGGCGCGCAGATGGAGGCCGGCGCCAATACTGCCTGGGTGCCGTCGCCGACGGCGGCGACGCTGCACGCGACGCATTATCACAAGATCAATGTCTTTCGCCGGCAGAGTGAGCTTGCATCGCGGGCGCGCGCGAGCCTCGACGACATCCTCACCGTGCCGGTGGCGCGCGGCGTCAACTGGTCGCCGGACGAAGTGCAGCAGGAGCTCGACAACAACGCGCAAGGCATCCTCGGTTATGTGGTGCGCTGGATCGACCAGGGCGTCGGCTGCTCGAAAGTGCCGGACATCAACAACGTGGCGCTGATGGAAGACCGCGCGACCCTGCGCATTTCGAGCCAGCATATTGCAAACTGGCTCAAGCACGGCATCACTTCGGAGCGCCAGGTGATGGATACGCTCAAGCGCATGGCCGCGGTGGTCGACAAGCAGAATGCCGGCGATCCGGCTTATCTGCCGATGGCGCCGGATTTCGACAAATCGATCGCCTTTGCGGCCGCCTGCGATCTGGTCTTCAAGGGAGCGGCGCAGCCGAACGGCTATACCGAGCCGATCCTGCATGCGCGCCGCGCCGAGCTGAAGCGGAGCATGCTCGCGGCGAAATGAAACCGCATCCAGCCTCGCAAATCGCTTTTGCCGTGTCTTATGGCTGACATCAAAATCCCTGTTTGGTGCGCTTCAATTTCGGATGGGCTCACCGACATACCCATCGATGGCGTCATAGAGCCGCGAGAGCGCCGGCGCTCTCACTCCACTTCTTTCCAAGAGCACTCGACAGTCATTCGCGATATCCCGCATCTCCTGTGCTGCGGCGCGCGCATGCCGGCCAAAGACATAATCAGCCATCTCGGCAGCGAGAAATCGGCGCCAGTAGCCGACAGCAAAAGCGTCGGGTAGCCACATGAAGAGCACCTTGAGCGAAAATGGCACTATTGGATGCCCAAGGGCCGCCACCGCTGCAAACCCTTGGCGGACGCCGTTTGTCATCAGACTTAGCGTAGCGCTGTCGCCTGACAGCTTTCTGCAGTCGCCACCTGCAAGGTAGATCGCGCCGCACATTGCAGTGACGAAGAAGGCGTGGGCCTTTAGCCAAGCGTCCATGTCGCCGCAGGTCGCCGTCGGCATGCCCGCATCGCGAAATGCGCGCAAAATCGAGCGGAGACGCGCCGTTCGCCTGGCATCGATCTCGCCGATAGTTGTCTTCTGTTGCTTGATCATTGCATATCTGACGACCTGCCCATCTCGCGTTCCGCCGATGCCCGGGAAACCGAGCATCACCCGATCGCGGCCGAGAGCTTCGGCAAGGCTGGCAGAGCCGGCGGGATTGTTCAGCATGAAGAGCAGGGTAGGAATGCGCTTGTTGGTCGCCAATTCCGGGAGGGTTTTTGCCAGCTGATCGCGTCGTACCGTGATTAAGGCGAGATCAAATTCGTCATCAGGGCTGAGGTGCGGGGTTGTCGCCACATGCGCCGTCCATGCGCGGCGATGGACAATATCTTCGAGCGCGAGGCCGTGCTGGCGGATGTCAGCCAGGCGCCGATCGCGTGCAACCATAGTGACCTCGTGTCCGGCCTCCGCCAGCTTGCCGGCATAGACCGTACCGATGACGCCAGCCCCATAGACCAAGACTTTCACGAACGATCTCGCCCAAAGCGTTCAACGCTGAAACCGGATACACCGAGCCGGGGGAGCGCCCCCCGGGGCTCGTCCGCCTAACAATTGGACGCGCCGCTTGCGCACCTTTCGGAGAGCGACCTCGTGCATCAAGGTTCGCCTGCATTCCAGGTTGGACTTACCCGCCCGATTTGCGGGCAATTTTTATCGTGCCGAAGGCGCAGGCGGGGACATTGATTAGGGTCAAACACGCCGTTGCCGCTTGTCGCGCAAGCAATCCCGCGGGTAGCAAAAAAGCCGCCGGTCACCGATGAGTTTCGGCCGCCGCGACGGTCTTACTCATGGAGCGACAGATAGAAAAAGGAGCGCCTCCATGAAAAATCAAAACTACACGACGACTTTCGCGGTGGACCAATTGCCCGCAGAGGTCTTTGCCGCCGTCAACAACGTTCGCGGCTGGTGGTCCGGAGAAATTGACGGCAAGACGGACAAACTCGGCGCTGAATTTAGCTACCGCTACCAAGACATTCACCGCAGCACCCAGAAGATCACGGAATTGGTGCCAGGCAAGAAGGTCGTGTGGCACGTCTTGGACGCGCGCATCAATTTCGTCAAAGACAAGGCCGAGTGGAAGGGCACCGACGTCGTCTTTGAGATCGCCAAGAAGGGCGGCAAGACCGAACTGCGCTTTACGCACGTCGGCCTGGTTCCCGCCATCGAGTGCTATGGCAAATGTGCAGGCGCATGGGGCTATTACATCAACGACAGTTTGCGCAGCCTGATCACGACGGGCAAAGGCGATCCCAACCCGGAAGAATGAAGAGCATGAGCTAGAGACCTTCGTCGTTCCGGATTGCCGCGTCAACGGCAAGTCCGGAATCCATAACCACAGGTCAAGCAAAGCAGCACTGATTCTGGATTATGGATTCCGGGCCCCTCGCTGCGCGAGGTCCCCGGAATGACGACGCACGACGCGATTACGTTCTAAGCATCGCGCTCCGCTGGGCCTCGATCGACGCCGGGATCTCCGCCCGCGGTCGCGACCGCCAGCCGGCCGAGATAATGCGCCCAGCCCAAGTCGTGGTAGCTGCACTGCACCGCATTCGGCAAACCGCTATGGGTCATGCGCAGCAAAGTGCCGCCGTCGCGGTCGATCAGATCGATCTCGACCAGGCTCGATCCCGGCGGCACCTCTTCGTCTCCCTCCCAACCGAAGCTGTAAGCAAGGCGGTGAACCGGCACGACCTCGCGGAACGCTCCGCGCGCCACGTTGGCACGGGTGCCGACGCCTTTGACGAGATAGAGCCCGCCCGGATGCGCCTCAGTCGTCGCATCGGCGCCCATCCAGCTGAGGATCTTTTCCGGGTCGGTCAGGAAGGCGAAAACCGTCGCCCGCGGCGCTGCGATCTGGACTTCGCGTCGGACGAGAAGCGGTTCGTTCATCCGTGTCTCCTGGAGCATGATCTGAAAATGAGCCGGGATGGAAGCGGCTTCCCGGATAGATCATGCTCCAGCGACGAACGAGAGCGCCAATCGATTCAATGTGAAGGAATCGCGCTCCAGACCGAGTTGCGCGGATGGCGGCGCGAAAGTGGCAATCGAAAGCGCCGAGCCATTGTTACTCGCCGGTCCGGCCGCGCCAGGGATCCGGGCCGGGATCGCGGCCGGCCGCAACCTCAGCCAGGCGGTCGAGGTAATGGGCCCAGCCTTCCGCATGGCCGGCGCATTGCTCGGCATTGGGCAAGCCGGTGTGGGTCAGGCGCAGCAGCGTTCCGTTCGACTGCTCGATCAGATCGATCTCGACCGTGCTCGATCCCGGCGGCACCACTTCGCTGCCGTCCCAGCCGAAACTGTAGGCGAGGCGATGCACCGGCACCACCTCGCGGAAGGCGCCGCGCGCGAAGCGGGCGCCGGTGACATTGACGAGATAGAGCCCGCCGGGCTGCGGTTCGAGCTGTGCCTCGGTTCCCATCCAGCGCAGAATTTTCTCCGGATCGGTCAAGAAGGCGAACACGGCGGACGGCGGCGCCGGGATGTGCGTCTCGCGGCGAACGACAAGGGCTTCTTGCATCGTTGTCTCCCGTTCACTGGTTGCACTTGCGCCACCCCAACTTGGCTTTAGCTTTTGTCGTACTTGTCGTGGTGGCGCCACCAGACGCCGGCCTCGTTGCGCCCCTTGGGGGCACGGTCGAGCCACTGGTACATGCCCCAGATGCCGTCCAGTCCGCGCGCATAGGCGGAATAGGTGTGGTAGACGGCGCCGTCTTCGCGCACGAATGCGCTGATACCCGGCCGATCACGCATGAACGTGGGCCCGTCGGTTCCGGTCATCGCTGCGCATGCGGGAACCGGCCCCCCATTGCCGCGCAACGGTACCCCAGGCCGGTAGTTGTATTCGAAGCCGCCCTCGCGCTGTTGCCGCTCGGTCAACGAGACATTGAAGTCGAAGTTGAAGTCGCCGCCGTGCGAGGACGCCCAGGGAAACGTCCACCCCATGCGCTGCTTGAAGGCGTTGAGCTTCGCCAGCTGCGCCCGCGACACCGCCCACAGCATCACATCGTGGTTGGCCAGGTGTTATGGCGATCCCGTTGAAGCTGTCTGCGATCGCCGAGCACGACGGACACCCCGCCTTGTAGTCGGGCCCGAACATGAAGTGATAGACGAGAAGCTGCGAGCGCCCACGGAAAAGATCCGCCAGCGAGGCGCTCCCTTCGTCGGTCTCGAAGCGATACGCCTTGTCGACCCGGACCCACGGCAGCTCCTGCCGTCGCTGCGCCAGCTCGTCGCTCCGCCGCGTCAGCTCCTTCTCTGCCGCGAGCAGGTCGAGCCGCGCGGCGAGCCACTCTTCGCGCGTCGCGGTCCTATGTGTGGTCATCGTTCCTCTCTCCAATTTCGTGGCTACGTCAGTTCTTGTCGTGAAGAAGATATGGATCAGGTACCGAACGTTGGGAGTGACAAGTGTGGCGGGATTCCGATGGATAACGGCGAGGAGGTTCGGCACCGCTCGGTGGCGAACACCGAATCAGGGCTGGTGGCTGCTGCTCCGCCGGCCGGACATCAGCTTCAGCCACGGCGCCGAGTGGAACGCACTCATCAGCAGGTACATCCAGGCCATCCAATTCAGCGCTGACGCCTGATGCGCGGCCGCACAAAACATGTCCTGCGGGCCACCGCTAAGTGCAGCCGTTACGAACGCCATGATTGCGAATGTCGGCGCAGCCGCGAGGGACAGCCAACAGTCTGCGCTTGCCTTGAGCCGTTCCATCGTTCTCTCCCTCGCTACACAGGCTTTGGATCCTCTGCGTCGCGCTTTCGGAAGGCGGCTTCTCCAGCGTCGGACACCTCAACCCACTTCGGGTGAGGCGGGGCCTCGGCGTCGTAGTTGTCATGCCAGTTCCACCACTTGTACGGCGGGCTTTGGGGGTAACCCTCTGGCAAGTCCTCCCAAGTCTCCTGCCGTCCGAGCGGCGTGATATCGAGGTAGCTCCAGGTGGTCCCCATCGCCTCGTCGCCGCGGTTGTTGATGAAGTAGGTGCGAAACACGCGCTCGCCGTCGCGGAAGAACACGTTATGGCCGTGCCACTCATCCACGCCGAAGTCGGCGTCGAAGCTGTCGGTGATCGTGTACCAGGGCATCTTCCAGCCCATCTGCGTCTTCAGGCGCCCGATGTCGGCCTGCGGCGCGCGCGAGGCGTACGCGAGTGTGGTGTCGCGGGCGTTCAGATGGGCGAGGTGGGCGACCTGATCGGCCCCAAGGGAGCAGCCGCGGCAGGCGTGCTCGGGCCAGCCGAAAACCCCGGGTTCGAAGAAGGCGCGGTAGATGATCAGTTGACGCCGGTCTTCGAACAGGTCGAGCAGGCTCACCGTGCCCGTCGGTCCCTCGAACGCGTACGCCTTCTCCACGGCCATCCACGGCATCCGCCGGCGTTCGGCGGCCAGCGCGTCATGGGCCCGCATGTGGGCCTTCTCCTTCACGAGCAACTGCTCGCGCGCAGCCAGCCACGCTTGCGGCGAAACGATCGGTGGTGTGCGCATGGCGGGTTGTCCGCCTTTCCGGCCGTTCTCAAGTGACTTAATCATTGTTTTTGCTACCTCCGAATTGGACGAGTTCCTGGGCCTTCGGGCTGAAGCGCGACTTCATCGCTGCCGATCGCTCGTTGTTGGTCATGAGCTAAGTTAGTGCTGGGCTATCGAAAGGCGGGAGTGACAAGTTTGGCGGGATTCCGATGGACTCGCTGATCACGGCGGCGGCGCATGCGCTCGCCGCCGGTGATCCTCTCGGCGCATTGAACCGGGTGGCGCTCCGCGACGACGCACCGGCGCTCGCGCTTCGCGGCATCGCGATGGCGCAGCTCGGCGATCTCGATCGCGCGAAGGTTCTGCTGCGCAGCGCGGCGCGCGCCTTCGGGCCGAAAGAGGCCGTCGCCCGGGCGCGGTGTGTCGTCGCCGAGGCCGAGATTGCGCTCGTTTCGCGCGATCTGGGCTGGCCGGCCAAGGCGCTCGACGCCGCGCGTGTGACGCTTGAACAGCATGGCGACCTGGTGAATGCCGCGCATGCCCGCTATCTCGAGGTCCGTCGCCTCCTTCTGATCGGTCGCCTCGACGAGGCTGAGCGTGTGCTCGCCGATCTTGACCCCACGCCTTTCCCGCCGGCGTCGCGGGCCGCCCACGAACTGGTCGTCGCCGGGATCGCGATGCGACGCCTGCGGACCAAGACCGCGCGCGCCGCGCTGGCGCGCGCCGAGAGCGCCGCGTGCCACGCAGGAATCCCCGCGCTGACTGCGGAGGTCGAGAGCGCGTCTGTCGTCCTGAACACGCCGGCGGCGCGCCTGATTGCGGGGGGCGAAGAGCGCCTCCTTCGGCTCGATGAGGTTGAAGCGTTGCTGGCGTCGAAGGCGCTGGTCGTGGATGCGTGCCGGCACGTCGTGCGGGATGCACGCACAGTGGTGTCGCTTGCCAGGCGTCCGGTGTTGTTTGCGCTGGCGCGCGCGCTCGCCGAAGCGTGGCCCGCGGATGTGCCGAGAGCGACGCTTGTTGCTCGGGCGTTTCGGGGCAAGCACGCTGATGAATCGCATCGCGCGCGGTTGCGCGTCGAAATGGGGCGGCTTCGCAGCATGCTGCGGACGCTTGCCGAAGTGAGCGCGACCAAACAAGGATTTGGGCTGGTGCCGCGCGGCGCGCGCGAGGTCGTGGTGCTGGCGCGGCCCGTGGAACAGGAAAATGCCGCGGTGCTCGCCTTCCTCGCCGACGGCGAATCATGGTCGAGCTCGGCGCTCGCACTTGGGCTGGGAGCCAGCCAGCGCACCGTGCAACGCGCACTCGACGAGCTTGCGGCAACCGGCAAGGTGCAATCATTCGGGCGCGGGCGAGCGCGTCGCTGGATGATGCCGCCCGTGCCGGGATTCACGACGACCTTGTTACTCCCGGCTCCGCTGCCGAGCGAGTATTGATGCGCGCATGACTTGTCGGCGAACCGCTACCCGCTTCGCCGCGACATGCGTCAGGATGGAAAGATGATCAGATCAGCCGCCGAAATCGTTCGTGAATATGGACCCTTTCCGGGCGTCAACCACGTGCACGGGCTTACCTTTGACGGTCGGCATGTTTGGTTTGCGTCCGGAGACAAGCTCAACGCCTTGGATCCGGCGAGCGGCAAGACGGTGCGCGCGATCGATATGGTCGCGCATGCAGGAACGGCCTTCGACGGCCAGCACCTGTTTCAGCTCGCCGAGGATCGCATCCAGAAGGTCGATCCGAAAAGTGGCCGCGTACTCGCCACTATCCCGGCGCCCGGCGCCGGCGGCGACTCAGGCCTTGCGTGGGCCGAGGGGTCGCTCTGGGTGGGGCAATATCGCGACCGGAAGATCCATCAAATCGATCCCGAAACCGGAGCGATCCTTCGCACCATCGCGTGCAGCCGCTTCGTCACCGGGGTCACCTGGGTCGACGGCGAGCTTTGGCACGGCACCTGGGAAAATGACGAGAGCGATTTGCGGCGAATAGATCGGCAAACCGGAGAGGTCCTGGAGAGGCTCGAGTTGCCGCCTGGCGTTAGCGTGTCGGGGCTCGAGTCCGACGGCGGCGATCAATTCTTCTGCGGCGGCGGAAGCAGCGGCAAGGTCAGAGCCGTTCGCCGGCCAAGAAGGTGATGAACTTTCGGGTAGAGTATTTCCGCTCATTCCCGCGTAAGCGGGAATCCAGCAGGATGCGTCAGACTTGCCGTCGATCCTGGGTCCCGGCATTCGCGGGGACGAGCGGACGCGGGGAAGCGGATTCAATTCGATCGAATTCTGCGGTAGTGACAAGGGCGGTGCGTCGACCTCATGATCGCCGCATGCAGCTTACCTCGACGCTCGCCTGGCTCATCGACGCAGCCGGCGAGTCGCCGGGCGCCGACCGGCTGTTGGCGGATCTCGGCGCCCATCTGATCGTAGATGGCCTGCCGCTCGCGGGCGGGGCGCTGACGCTTGCCGTCCCGCACCCGCTCATCGCCCGGCGCACCTGGCTGTGGCGTGCCGATAGCGGCGAGGTCATCGAGGCTTTGGGCTTCGCATCGGGACGATCCTTGTCCGCGCTTGAAGCAACTCCATCCAACCACGACGGTCGGCGCTGGCTCGCCGGCATCGCGCCCGGCCCGGTGCACGACGACATTGTCGGATCTCGGCCGGACGGGCCTGTGCTGAGTTGGGTCGGGCCGCGCCCATTCACGCCGAGCGAGAGCGATCAATTGCGACAGGCGGCGCGCTTTGCCGCGGCGCCGCTGGCGGCACTCGCCGCGCGCGCCACGTTGTCCGCCGCGCTGGAAGCTTATCTCGGCCGGCGCAGCGCCGCGCGCGTGCTGGCGGCGCCTTTGCGCCGCGGTGTCGGCGAGACCATCCAGGCGGCGCTCCTTTACGCCGATCTGCGCGGGTTCACTGCGCTATCCGAGAGCCATCCTCCCGTCATGGTCATCGCGGCCCTCGATGCCTGGTTCGATCGCATCGCCGGTGCGGTCCACGCCTTCGGCGGCGAAGTGCTGAAATTTATCGGCGACGGCATCTTGGCGATCTTCCCGGTCGTCGGCGACGCGCCGCGCGGCGCTTGCGATGCGGCGTTGCGCGCGGTGACCGCCGCTCGGGTCGGGATGGCGCATCTGGACAAAGAGCGACAAGGGCAGGGACTGCCGCCTTTGCCGTTCGGCGCGGCGCTCCATCTCGGCGAGATGCTGTGGGGCAATATCGGCGCCGCCGATCGCCTGGATTTCACGGCCATCGGCCCAGCCGTCAATCTGGTCAGCCGGCTGGAAGGGCTATGCCGGCCGCTTGGGAAAACGGTCCTCGTATCGGGCGCGGTTGCCGCTCAGACAGACGCCCCGCTGGTCCCGCTCGGAACGCACGTCCTGCGCGGAATTGCCTCTCCATGCGCGGTTTTCACCTTGCCCGAGACCTGAGCCGGTGCGGCCGCAGCCCTTGAGAAAAAAGCCGCCGCGCACCGATGAGTTTCCGCCGCCGTGCCGGTCTTGCACATGAGGTCAGCATGTGTATCCAACCCGGAGAGGACAAAATGCCCCAACTGACAAACAAGAACATGGTCGTGATCGGCGGCAGCGGAGGGATCGGCCGGAGAATTGTTGAAGCCGGCATTCGGGATGGTGCGCGCGTTCTGGCAGTGGCGCGCCAGGAAGCGCCGCTCCGGCAATTGGTCCAAGAGGTTCCCGGCGTCGAAGCTTTGTCGCTCGACGCGGCAGATGAAGGCGCGCCTGCCAAGGTTTTCGACGTCCTGCAACCCGATGTCTTGGTTATCAGCGCGGGTGCGTTTCCGCCCTCCGCACCGCTTTACAAACAGAACTGGCGGGAGTTCGCCATCAACTGGGAGACCGACGTCAAGATCGCGTTTCAGTTTTTCAAGGCGGCGCTGTCGCGGCCGCTGCCCGCGGGCTCATCGGTCATTCTGATTTCCAGTGGCGCAGCCCTCGCGGGGTCGCCGAATTCGGGCGGCTATGCCGGCGCCAAACGCACGCAGATATTCATGGCGAACTATAGCCAGAAGGAATCCGATCGACTTGGGCTCGGCTTGCAATTCATGGCGCTGGCGCCGCGCATCATGCCGGATACCGCGCTCGGAAAGCACGCGATCGCCGGCTATTCCCGCTATCTTGGCATATCGGAAGCCGACTTCGTTCAGAGCATGGCTGCGCCGCCAAGCGCACTAGATGTCGCGACCGCAGTCGTCGAGTTGGCGACCAACCCGGATCAAGCCAAAGGAAAAGTGTTCATCGTCTCCGGGAAAGGCCTCGAGGCGGCTGCTTGAGGATGCAGCGTATGTAGAAGGCCATAGGAGGTTCTCATGTCTGTTGCAAACACAACGGCGAAACCATCCGGTCAGGAGCAAGTCTCGGAGCGTTCGAAGGAAGCGTTTGAGCGGCTCGCCGAACCTCTCCGTCGCGAAATCAAATTGCACTGCTACCGCATGCTCGGCTCCCTGCACGACGCCGAGGACCTCGTGCAGGAGACTTATTTGCGCGCCTGGCGCGGCTTCGATGGCTTCGAGGGCGGATCGTTTCGCGCGTGGCTCTATCGGATCGCTACCAATGCCTGCCTGGATGCGCTCACCAGCCGCAAGCATGCGCAGCGCTTGCTGCCTGACCAGCAGGCGCCGGCAACCATCGCCGCGCAGATGCCGGAAGGCTCGCCCGCGACCGACGTGGCTTGGCTGGAGCCTTACCCGGACTCAAACCTCGAGGGCATCGCTGACGAAGCGCCGAATCCGGAAGCACGCTATTCCTCGCGCGAGGCCGTGCAGCTTGCTTTTGTCGCCGCCATACAGCAACTGCCGCCGCGCCAGCGCGCCGCGATCCTGATGTGCGATGTGCTCGGATGGGCCGCCGCCGAAGCCGCGACATTGCTCGGCGGCTCGACCGCCTCGATCAACAGCGCGCTGCAGCGGGCGCGCGAGACGCTTGCCAAAAACTATCCCCACGGCCGGCCGTCAGTGGCGCCGCGGCCAAGTCCCGCGCAGCAAAAACTCCTCGACCGCTATCTGCGCGCCTGGGAAGGACATGATCTGGATGGCTTCGTCGCGCTTCTGAAAGAGGACGCGACCTTCACCATGCCGCCATGGCAACAATGGTACGCCGGGCGCGACGCCATCGGATCGTTCTTTGCGATCGCCTGGCATGCCTGTGGCGGTCTTCGTCTGGTACCGACAGCAGCGAACGGGCAGCCCGCTTTCGCAGTGTATGAACGCTCCGGCGCTGACAGACGATGGGCGGCGCACTCGATCCATGTGCTTACGCTCCAGGACGACATGATTTCCACGATGACCCTGTTCGTGCCGCCGGCCGGCCCGCACTTGTTTGACGCTTTTGGACTTCCGCTCACGCTGCCTGACGCAGCGGGCTGATCGGAAAATCGCGAGCGGCGGAATAGTTGAGGTCGATCCGTTTACTTCGTCATGCGCGCGCATGGCCTTCGAAGAACGGCGTCGCTTCGCTCCGCCTGCGTCGCGGGCATCCACGTCTTAGATCTAGGAGAAAGTCAATGGCCGGGACGAGCCCGCCCATGACGATCCAACCAAATCTCATCCTGTTTGAAAGCACCAAGCCGCTCGGCTCAGAGATAGCGCGCCTGCAGATCGACGGTGCCCTTCGCGCCGATGGCATCGTAATTTTCCTCGAGCCATTTGTCCGCGCGCTCGCGACCGATGTCGAACAGATGGGTCAGGAATTTCCAGGTGCCGTTCATCTTGCTCGATCCGGCCAGGTCCCTGATGATGTCCTCGGCTTCGATCAGGTGCATGTACATGCGTTTGCCGCCGGAGATCTTGCCCTCGTCGATGAGCTGGGTGACGAAGGCGATGGCGCGCATTTCGCGCATCAGCGATGAATTGAAGCTGATCTCCTGCATGCGGTTGATGATCGCGCGCGAGTTGGTCGGCAGTTCCGGCCGCTCGGTCGGCGTCAGATGCACCATGATGACGTCGGGCGAGGTGCAGCCGTAGATCACCGGGAAGATGGCCGGATTGCCCATGAAGCCGCCGTCCCAATAAGCGTCGCCGTCGATCTCCGGCGCGCGCATCATGAAGGGCAGGCAGGCCGAGGCGAGCACGTGGTCGGCAGCGAGTTCCTCGCGCGCGAACACTTTCACCTTGCCGGTGCGCACATTGGTCGCCGACAGGAACAGCTTGATCACTTTTTGCTTGCGCACCCGCTCGAAATTCACTTCGGCGTTGAGCAGATCCTTGAGCGGGTTGATGTCGAACGGATTGAGCTGATAGGGCGACAAGATGCGGCTGAGCGTGTCGATGAACACATAGTTCGGCGTTTGGTCGAGGCCGAAATTCGGATTCACCTGATCGAAGATGGAAGGAGCGATAAAGCTAGACGAGGCCACCTCCGACATCTTCTTCCAGAAATTCCGCAACCGCTCGCGCGCGCCTTCGCGGCCGTTGAGCGCAAGCCCGTCCGCGAGCACGACCGCGTTGACGCCGCCGGCGCTGGTCGCCGTGACGCCGTCGAAGCCGATCCGCTCGTCTTCCAGCAGGCGATCGAGCACGCCCCAGGTGAAGGCGCCGTGACTGCCTCCGCCTTGCAGCGCCAAATTCACGGTCTTTTCACCTACAATGGGCTTGCTGCCTTCCAGTTCGGCGACTTTGGGCTGCGCAGTCATGGGTTTCCCCTCCAATCCGTGCGACCGACCGCACAAGCAGGCCGCTTTCTAAAATCAATATTTTAGCACCGGGTGACGGTTTCCGTCACGTTTAATACCAATCGGCTTCGATCACGTTAACGGAACAATTTGCCGGGATTCTGAAAGAATCGCGGGCCGCCGCCCCGTCCGGCCGTCCGAATCCCTCGTGGGCGCGCAGTGCATGCCGCCCTGGTAGTCCGACCGCTTGGACGACACACGGAACGCAAAGGCGGCGCCGGAGACCCGCGGCGCGGCGCTCAGGCATCATGTCGATGCTGCTCGGCTGCGCCATCGCGCTCGTCGGCACGGCCGCAGCTTTTCCACGCACGGCGGTCACCGAGCTCGACAGCCTGGCTCAAGACGAGCCCGACGCGGCCGGTGAGGAACGTCCCGGCCGTGCGCCGCGGGCGAGCGGCGTCTGATGAGAGCGCTGGTGTGAATCAATCGCGGGGCGGCATTGCCCGCGGCGCGTTCGGCTATTAGAGCATGATCCGGAAAAGCGCGCCCTCGGGCTCTGACCCGATGGGTGGAAACCGGCTTTCCGAAAAGATCATGCTCCACCATATGCGCCGATGACCACCCGTATCACCCTCCGCAGGCCTGACGACTGGCATCTGCATGTCCGCGACGGCGAGATGCTCAAGGCCGTCCTGCCCTACACGGCGCGGCAGTTCGGCCGCGCCATTCTGATGCCGAATCTCGTGCCGCCGATCCGCACCACGCAGGAGGCGGTTGCTTACCGCGAACGCGTCCTGGCCGCGCTGCCGCAAGGCTCGCGTTTCCAGCCGCTGATGACCTGCTATCTCACCGACGAAACCGATCCGGACGATGTCGAGCGTGGCTTTCGCGATGGCGTCTTCATCGGCGTCAAGCTTTATCCGGCCAACGCCACGACCAACTCGGCCGCCGGCGTCACCGATTACCGCAACGTAGCGCGCGTGCTCGATCGTATGGAAAAGATCGGCATGCCGTTTCTGATCCACGGCGAGGAGGTCGGTCCCGACATCGACATTTTCGACCGTGAGGCGATGTTCATCGAGCGGCGCCTGTCGAAATGGGTGAAGGACTTTCCGGGTCTGCGCATGACCATGGAGCATCTGTCGTCGAAACAGGGCGCCGAGTTCGTCAAGAGCGCGGCGCCGCAGGTCGGCGGCACGATCACGCCCTATCATCTCAATCTCACGCGCACCGACTGGCTCGGCGCCGGCATCAAGCCAATGATGTATGCCATGCCGGTGATCAAGACCGCGTCCGATCGCGCCGCTCTGCGCAAGGCGGCGACCTCCGGCGATGCCTGTTATTTCCTCGGTACCGATTCCGCGCCGCACCCGTTCGCACGCAAGGTCGCGATCAGCGGCGTTCCCGGCATCTTCAATGCGCCGGTCGCGCTTCCCACCTACGCCAAGGTCTTCGAAGAGGAAGGCGCGCTCGACAAGCTCGAAGCGTTTGCCTCGCTCAACGGCCCAAAGCATTACCGCTTGCCGCCGAACGAGGATAGAATCGTGCTGGAAAAGACGCCGTGGACCGCGCCGGTCGAGGTCAAGGTCGCGGGACCCGACGAGCGCACGCTGCTCTATCGCGGTGGCGAGACCATCGAATGGCAGGTGGTGGCGTGAATAGCCTTCCCCCTTGTGGGGGAGGGTAGGGAGGGGGGGTAGAGAGGCTGTTCGCATGCGATGACACTAGCGACAGAGCTGCCGAGCCCCACCCCCAACCCCTCCCCACAAGGGGGAGGGGAAAGGAGAAACAAAAACATGACCGGCTTCGCCGACAAGAATGTGATCGCCGAACTGACGGCGAAAATGCTGATCGAGGTCGAAGCCGTGCGCTTCATGACCGACAAGCCCTTCATTTTTACGTCCGGCTGGGCGAGCCCGGTCTACACCGATTGCCGGCGGCTGATTTCGTTTCCGCGCGTGCGGCGGCAACTGATCGAGTTCGGCGCCGAGACGCTCGCGCGCGACGTAGGCTTCGAGCAGTTCGACTCGGTCGCCGGCGGCGAGACCGCCGGCATTCCGTTCGCCGCCTGGATGGCGGAGCGGCTGATGCTGCCGATGCAGTATGTGCGCAAGAAACCGAAAGGCTTCGGCCGCAACGCGCAGATCGAGGGCCATCTCGAGCCCGGCGCGCGCGTGCTCCTGGTCGAGGACATGACCACCGACGGCCGCAGCAAGGTCAATTTCTGCAACGCGCTGCGCGAGGCCGGCGCCACCATCGAGCATTGCTTCGTGGTGTTCTTCTACGACATCTTTCCTGAAGGCCGGAAAATCTTGAGCGATCTCGGCGTCTCCTTGCACGCGCTTGCCACCTGGTGGGACGTTCTGGAGGCGGCCAAGAAGAGCGGCCGCTACGACAAAGGCCGGCTGCAGGACGTCGAGACCTTCATGAAGGATCCGGTCAGCTGGTCGAAGGCGCATGGCGGCGCCGCTCAGGCCGCGGAGTGAAAGTCACGGCCGCCGCCGGGCGATATTTCGGGTGATGTTTCATGAGTAGCTCCGTGACAGGCGCTTCGACAGGTCCTTGGCCGACCGAGCTGCGCCTGCAGAAGGATCGCAAGACCTTGGTCGTGTCGTTCGACAGCGGCCAAAGCTTCGAATTGCCGGCGGAATATTTGCGCGTGCGCAGCCCAAGCGCCGAGGTGCAAGGCCATTCGCCGGCGGAACGCCGGACCGTCGGCGGCAAGCGCGAAGTGGCGATTCTGGAATTGCATCCGGTCGGCAATTACGCGGTGCGGATCGTGTTTGACGACATGCATTCGACCGGAATTTTCAGTTGGGATTATTTGTTCGAGCTCGGCCAGAACCGCGAGCGATATTGGCGCGACTATCTCGAAGAGCTGGCGGCAAAAAATCTGTCGCGCGCTCCGTCTGCCCGCTGATTTTCGGCCTGCGGCGTGACGCGTTTACCAATGTAACGCTAGGACCGGCGTCCTCAAACCATTGCGATGCCGCATGCCGCCATTTCTTGGCCGGCCCGCGCATCGTAACGATCGATCAACCTGCGGTGGATACTATCAAGGCCAGTGTCGGGGTGGGGGTTGATGGGACACCTTCGACATAGAACGGCCTTGGCCCCGACTCCCTCAGGGCCGAGGCCGTTCGTATTTGTGCGCCAGCCTTGTGAGCCAAGCGCTGCGGGCGCGAATGCTTTTGGGCTTTTGCCGGTGCAAGCTGGCGCGGTACGCGGCTTTTCGTTTACAATGATTAACAATCTCGCAGACACGGCAGACCAGGGAGAGGGCCATGAAGCGACGCACCGGAGCGGCGATCGTCCTTGTGGCAAGCCTGTTGGCAGCGGCCGGCGCTCATGCGCAGCAGCCGGCAACACCGGCCACGCCCGGGCAAAACCCGCTCGATGTCGTGCCGGAAAAAATGCCGTTCAACACGCCCTACGGCACGCCGATCTCCCTGCAAAAGGCGGAAGACGCGATCCACGCCGCCGTCGCCGAGGCCAACAAGCGCGGCTGGCAATTGAACATCGCCGTGGTCGATTCCGGCGGCAATCTCGTCACCTTCTCGCGCATGGACGGCGCGCAGCTTGCCTCGATCAGCATCGCCGAACACAAGGCGCGCGCGTCCGCCAAATTCCGCCGGCCGACGCGGTTCTTTGAAGACGCGGTGCAGAGGGGCATCGCCTACATTGCAACGCTCGACGACATCGTCGCCTCGCGCGGCGGAATCCCACTGATCGAAGACGGCAAGCTCATCGGCGCAATCGGCTGCTCCGGCGCCACCGGTTCGCAGGACGAAGTCGTCTGCAACGCCGGCGCCGCGACGATCAACAAATAGCCGCTTTCTTCCGGCCTTCTTCCCGCGCTTTCTTCTCGGGGATCCTGCCTGTTGTTTTTCCGGCGTTTTCCTGCCGGGATGCCCTCAGAGGCCAATTTGAAACGGCGCGACTTCATCAAGAAGTTGGCTGCGGTCTGCGCATCGCCCGGGGCGATGCTTTGGCCTTTTGCCGCGCGCGCGCAAAATCCTGCGGCGCCCGCCGCGGCCGATGAGGCGACTGGCGAAGTCGGCCAGGTGGCGACGCTGCAGGGCAACGCGACCGTCACCCGCGGCAATCCCGGAAAGGTGGCGGCGCTCCGCGTGAACGATCCGATTTTCGAGCATGACGCGCTGATGACCGGGCCCGATGCCGCGCTCGGCATCACCTTTGACGATCAGACCACGTTCAGCTTGTCGGCCAATACGCGCATCGCGGTGGACGCGTTCGTTTATCAGAAGGGCGGCACCGGCAATGCCGCGACCTTCAACGTCGCGGTCGGCACGGCCGCGTTTGTCGCGAGCCTGGTCGCCAAGACCGGCGACATGAAAATCACCACGCCAAGCGCCACGCTCGGCATTCGCGGCACGACCGGCGTGGTCGAAGTACCGACCGGCGGCACGGGGGCCGGCGGCGCGGCCGAGCCCAGGGTCAAGCTCTATGCAGATGCCAACGGCCATGTCGGGCAGATCGAAGTGTTCAACCGGCAGGGTGGCCGGCTCGGCACGCTGACCCAAAGCGCCAGCGCCTTCACCCTGACGCGCGAGCCGGGCGGCGGCGTGCGCGCGGTGCCGTTTCAGATTCCGCCGGGCGAAGCGGCGCGCGACCGCGGCGTCCTGCAGCGCCTGCGCGCCGACCACACGATCGGCCGCCGCATGACCATCGAGCGATTGCGCACGCGCGGGCCGAAATCGACAGGGACCGAACCCGCGGACGCCGGGTCATCAGCAGCAGCCGCTCAACCGCAGCCAGCATCAAGGCGGCGCGCCCCACGATGGAGCCTCGCCGCATCAAGGTGGAACGCCGCATCCGGGCGGAACGCAGCATCCTGGTGGGCCGTCACCTCAGGACCGCACGTTGCATCCCGGCGGAACGCCGCATCAAGGCGGCCCGCCAAACCCGGGTGGAACGCCGCGCCAAGGTGGTCAGCCGCGCCAAAATATGCCGCGAACGGGCGGTCCGCCCCGTGGCGGCGGCGGTAGCGGCGCGCGCAACAAGCGGCATTAACGCACAGTCAGGAAAGGCGGATCCTGTTTCCGAAAAGATCGTGCTCCGCCAAAATGTTGCGGCATGATCGTGCTCTGCCAAAATGTCACAGCATGATCGGATTCCGAAAGTGGAAACCGGTTGGCCGATAGGATCGCAGGGGTGGAGGGTTTATTGATTCGCATTCGACACCACCACGCCTGCGCCCGTGCGCTCGCGGTTCTGTTGGCCATGGCGCCGGCGGCCGCGCAAACGGCCGAGGTGCGGCAAGCCGCGGTGGCCGCGCCGGCGTCGCCCGCGGCAATTGCGCAATATCGCCGCGCGCTCGCGGAATATCAGGAGGCGCAAGCCGCTTACGCCGCCGAGGCCGAGGCGTACTGGAGCCTCATTACCCAAAAACGGCGTGAGCGCATCGCCAAGCGCGCGAACCAGGAAGCCCCGACGCTCGACGATTATGTGCTCACCCAGCCGCCGGTTTATGCCGGCCCGCCCAAGCCGGTCGATCCGTCACAGACGCCGGAGGAGAAGCCGCCGTCCAGTCGGCCCAATGTGCCGGTGGTCGCCGATTTTCTCGCCGCCGCCCGCGAGGAATTCAAATTCGTTCCGCGCCAGCCGCAAAGCGAAAGCGAATTCAAGCAGGCCTACGCCCAGGTTGCAGTCTCGGCCGGGCTGAACAAAGAGCAAATCGTCCGCATCTATAGCTTCGAAGCCGGTGGCAACGGCGCCTATGACGTGCAAGCCGGGCTCGAACACAACAAGTCGGCGCGCGCCATCACCACGGCGCTCGGCTACAACCAATTGCTGGCGACGAATTCGGTCGAGGTCGTGGCCGAGAGCGGCCATCATTTCATGAAAGCCCTGCAGGCGCGTGCCGCGGCGCTGCCCTGGCCGGAGAAAGCCGCGCTCGAGAGCAAGATCGCGATCCTGCGCAAGATGATCGGTGTTGCGCGCAGCGTTCCAGACGCCTGGAACGAGCATCAGGCGCTGGCTGGCACCAGCAAAGGCCTCGCCATTCACGCGCTCAATCTCGATGTCGATATCGGCCCGTATCTGCAGACGCAGAAGCTCATGGACTCGGTCGTGTTCGCGCGCCGCAAGGGATTCGCCGAAACGCTCACCGCCGCCGAGCTCGAAATGATGAATCTCACCGGCGACGGCAACGGCTTCGACATGATCACTATGCCGCACGAATGGCGCGCCCGCGTGCCGACCGCGAACTTCTTTCAGCGCGGCGGCTATCGGGACAATCCGGTGGCGCAGCGCAACAATGTGGTGGCGAAGCTGATCGCGGCGACCGACGCGCATATGGACCGGGAAATCAGATTGCCGGGCTCGAAGGAGCTGGCGGCGGCCTTACGGTAGAGCGGGCCCCAGTACGACGAACTCGTCATTGCGAGCGAAGCGAAGCAATCCATACTTCGGCTCGCGGGATTGCTTCGTCGCTTTGCTCCTCGCAATGACGACTTGATACCATCGGAGAGCGCGCCAGCGTTTTGCATACTAACCGTCGTTCACGCGTCAGATCTAAGGATTTCAGCCTGACCATCTTCGATTTTGAGCGCGACGCGCGGCGCGCCTTCGACGCCTTGAAGGCCGGCGGCATCGCCATCGTGCCCAACGACATCGGCTATTCGATCCTCGGCGGCTCGCACGCGGCGCTGCGGCGCATCTTCGCGACCAAGGGCCGCGCCGCCTCCAAGCTCAACGCGATGGTCGGCAATGCCGACATCCAGCGTGAGCTGCATATCTTGAGTCCGCGCGGCCGCGACATCGTTGCCGCCATCACCGAAGACTACGATCTGCCGCTCGGTTGCATCGCGCCCTGCCGCATCGATCATCCGCTGCTGCGGGCGCTGACGCCGGAAGCGCTCGCCGCCAGCACGCGTGACGACACGCTGGTCATTCTCATGAATGCCGGGAAATTCCACGCCGCGATCACGCGGCTGAGCTTTGCGGAAAACCATCCGCTGATCGGTTCGTCCGCCAACCGCAGCTTGAGTGGAACCAAGTTCACCGTCGAAGCCATCGAGCCCGAGATCAGGGCGATCGCCGATGTCGTCGTCGATCACGGCCTGCAGAAGTATCACACCTACGCGGTGTCATCGACGCTGCTCAATGTGGAGACGCTCGAGGTCGTGCGCGCGGGCTCCTGTTACGAGAACATCCGCTCCGTGGTCGAACGCCATTTCGGCGTCGCGTTGAAGCCGCTATCGGCGCAGGCTTCTGCGGGCGGCCGATGATGCCGCTCGCGCCTCGACATCGTTTCGAGGCTATTGACCCGGCGCGCGCTTCGACGGGCTGGTATATCTGCGCGGCTTGACCGGATGCGGCTGAGCATAACCGTCACCGAACACCGGCGACGTGTAATACGTTCCGGTCCAGCAGCCGCCGCAGCCGGCGCAACCCCCACAGCCGCCCACGCCCATCGCGAGCCGCGGGCCGCGGCGCCGCTGTGCGGCATTCTCCTTGTCGAACACATGAAATGTCGCAAGGCTTACGCTGGAAATATCTTCCTCGGCGAGCGTGATTTCCTGCGCTGGTGGGGCATGGCGCGCGGTCATGCCGGCCGTCGGCTGATCGATGGCCGCCGACGCTCCGCTCGCCAGCGTCAGCGCCAATCCGGTTGCGCCCAATACAGGCAGGGCCCTGCGGCGTTTTCGCTTCGAAGCGGCTTTATCCTGCGACACGGTCGGACCTCCAAAGTTGCTGGCGGATTTTGTTTCTCAATCGGGTGCCAGAGCATGATCCCGAAAAGTGGAAACCGGTTTTCGGACAAGATCACGCTCAAAACGACAAGATCATGCTCAAAACAAAGTATCCAGATCTAGGTAATCGTCGGAGCTGCGCTGCGCAAATGACAAAAATGACAAACAAGTCACGATAAAGGGAAGTCTGCGCCAAGCTTTTGTCGCCTTCCCATGGGGCGCCTCGCGGGAGCGCGTTCGCTGCTTCCCTGTTACTCCTGCAGAGCCGGCGCCGGCACCCAGAAGACTTCGCCGGAACTCTGTGCAGTATCGAGCCAGAGAAAGTCCTTTTCCGGATAGTCGCGCTCCAAAACGGCGCGGCCGCGTCCGACCTCGCAAAGAAGCCCGCCGTCTTCGTTCAGGTGCGCGCATGCTTCGGCCAGGATGCGCCGCACGATATCCATGCCGTCGGCGCCGCCTGCGAGCGCCAAGCGCGGCTCGTGCGAATATTCGGCCGGCAGTTCCGCGACGGCCTTGGCGGTCACGTAGGGCGGATTGGCCAAGATGATATCGTAAGTCGTATCGCCGATCGGTTCGAAAAGATCGCCTTTCAGCAAGGTGATGCGATCTTTCAGATCGTGCTCTGACACGTTGATCGCGGCAATCTCGAGAGCCGCATCCGAGATGTCGATGGCGTCGACGCGCGCCTTCGGAAATATGTCGCAGGCCAGAACGGCCAAGCATCCGGAGCCGGTACACAGCTCCAGCACGCGCGTCACCGCAGCCGCATCGACCAGCGGCGCGTCGCCTTTGAACAGATTGCTGTAGAGCAGTTCCGCCAGATAGGAGCGCGGGACGATGACACGCTTGTCGATGTAGAACCGCGTGCGCTGCAGATACGCGCAATTCAGCAGATAGGCCGCTGGCAAGCGCTGCCGGATTCGCTTTTCGATCAGCAAAAAGATGCGCCGGCCTTCGGCGGCCGTCAGCCGCGCCGGCAGGAACGGATCGATTCCATCGACCGGAAGACCAAGCGCCTCGGCGACCAGGAACGTCGCTTCTTCGACCGGATCGAACGTGCCTTGCCCGTAAGCGAGCTTCGCTCCGGCAAAACGCGTAGCCGCATAGCGGATAAAGTCCAATATCGTTGCGAGTTCGCGGGGCGGGGACTTGGAAGAGGTCATGACAGAGTTTCGCAGGAGAACTCTTGGGAGGGGCCTTCGCCACGTTGGGATTCTTCTGCTCGCGAGGGTCCGAAACCAGCCACACACTTCGCGGCGCGGCGCAACGTGTCAAGGGCGAGCGGCTCGCGGCGCCAAGCCGCCTCTCAAGGAATAATCAAACCAATCTCACGCACAAATCAAGGTTACTCAAAGGTCATTCGCCTGGGCTCGCGGTATGATTCCGTCGTTCTGGCTCGCATAAACCTAACGGAGGATGCAATGCGCAAACTGATGCTGGCCTTGGGCCTGCTTCTGGCGGGTAGTGCAACCGCGTCTGCCCAAGACATGCGGATGCCGCTCAATTCCGACGATGTAAAATGGATGCCTGCGCCGAACGTCTTTCCCGCGGGCGCGCAAATCGCGGTCATCTCCGGCGATCCCTTCAAGGAGGGCCTGTACGTCGTCAGATTGAAGATGCCCGGGAACTACAAGATCCCTGCCCATAACCATCCGACCACGGAGTACGTCACTGTGATTTCCGGTGATTTCCACATCGGAATGGGGGACAAACTCGACGGTCAAAAAGGGCAGCTTTTGCACACCGGCGGCTTTGCTGAAGCACCTGCAAAGATGAACCACTACGCCTGGACCGGCGGTGAAACGGTCGTTCAAGTTCATGGTCAAGGACCGTTTGCTATCAGTTACGTCAATCCGGCAGACGACCCAAGCAAGAACGCCAGCAAGGCGTCCGACTGAAAGAGCCTCGTCGGAGCACTTCCGGCAACTTGACTGAGGGAAACGACGCCCAAAAGCGAACAGCCGGCTTCGACAGGACGAAAGATGGTGGGCGCTGTAGGGCAACTGACCACTTAACCAGAAATGCGGGTTTTGCCAGATTTCCGTTGCTGTTTCGAGGGTACTGTGCCATGAGGCTGTACCATCAAACTGTACCATCAGCGGGACACGGCATGGCCGATACCCGTTATCTCAAGCGACGATATCAAAGCTGGTATTTTGTCGCTGCGATACCGCGAGCGCTCCGCGGCAAGTTCGTCAGTGACGGGCGCAATGGAAGCGCCGGCCGGCCGCTCAGCAAGATTGTGGTGAGCCTCAAAACGCAGTCGCTTGGGAAGCTCAGGATCGGCGCTGGCCGCTTGTGAAGCAATGGCGCGAAACTTTCCAACGGGCGCAGACCAGCGAGCCATTGTCGCTTGCCGAAATCGACGCGCAGGCGCGAGAGATTTTCATGTCGACGCTGGAACGCATGGAGGCGGACGCCAAGACCCAGCGGTTGTCTATCAACGAAGAGCGCGAAAGCCTTAACGAGGGCCTGTACAGTTTCCTTGAAGGTATGGGATTTGTTTCGCTAGACCCAGGTGAACCAGACACGCCAATCGACGACCTGACGAGCTTTGACGCCATCGCCCATGAATTGAAAGCCGTCGAGCGGCGGACTGGCGTTCAGCTGGAGCCAGGCAGCAAGACTTATCGGCTCATGGGCCAAGCGGCGGTCCGGGCGCTCATCGAAGCGGTCAACGGTCGCTTGCGCGCACTGGAAGGCAAACCATCGGAACCGCCGGCAAACTTCTTCCTCGGACCCCATGGCATTGACCGCCGAACGCTGCGGCCAATAGTTGCACTGCCGCAAAAGGTTGTGCGCATTCGCAGTGATGGCGGAGTGCGTTTTTCAGAAGCAGCGGCGCGATACATTGAAGCCAAGCGGAAGGCCGGCAAAATGACGGCTCACACGCAGCGTCAACGGGAAACCGTGTTCCGTCTATTCAAAAGCTTCACCAACGACGCCCCGCTTGCTGCAATCGACAAGCTGATGGCAACCGAATTCCTTGAGCAGGTTGGCAAGCTCGACCCCGATTGGCACCACATTGAAGGCGCGCAAGAATTGCCCTTGAATAAGCTGAGTGAAAAATGCGCCAATCGTTCGGGCAGGCTCACAAACCGAACCATCAACTCATACATTCACGCTCTTTCCGGCGTGTTCAAGCTGGCGGACAAAGAGGGACATTTTGAAGGGCGCAACCCCTTCGCCGGGCGAACGCTCGAAGAAACCAATAGCTCGTGGCGAGCCTATAAGGCCGACGAACTGAGCAAGCTCTTTGGTACGCCGCTGTTGCGCGACATGCCAACCGAACAGCGCATCCGCCCGGCTAAATACACGTTTGAAAATGCGATGGCTTGGATTCCATTGGTCGGGCTCTTTAGCGGAATGCGGTCAAATGAGATTTGCCAGATGCGCGCCAGCGACGTGCAGCGCAAGGAAGGAGTATGGTTTTTCAACGTGAGCGACGACAATACGCGCCAAAGTCTCAAGACGAAAGCAGCCACGCGCATTGTGCCGATACATACCGAATTAGTCCGCTGCGGCTTCCTCGATTACGTGAAGGGGCTCCCGCGTGATGGGCAACTATTTCCGGCACTGAAACCGGGCGGTCCTGATGGCAAGTACAACCATTATTTTGCCAAGCGATTCACTGAGTACCGGAGAAGGTGCTGCGTTGGCGCTCCGAGCACGGCATTTCATTCATTCCGCAAGAACGTGGCGCAAGCACTCAAAGACAAGCGTGCGACGCAGGCCGAAATAGCGGAGCTAATAGGCCACGAGCAGGGCTTCACGTTTTCGGTGTATGCGCCTATGCAACTGCCCATGAAGGTGCTGAAAGAATTGATTGAACGCATCCACTATCCGGGCTTGCGGCTCAATCACTTGTACGTCGAGTAGTCGGGGCAGGTTAGGGGCGCCTTCCATTCGTTCCGCAAGAACGCGGCGCAGGCGTTGAAAGACGCCCGCACCACGCCCGGCAGAGATCCGAGATTATTGGCCAAGCACGCGGCTCGCCCCAAGACTTTGCTGAGAAATGGCCCGCTTACTCTTAATCAGCGGGTCCAAGGTTCGAGTCCTTGTGCGCCCACCAAATTTTCTAACTCGTATCAGTACTTAGTCGGAGCTCGGGGCCGTTCGCAAACTTGCCGTGCAAGTTTTGCCTCATTCACACGGAACTCACACGGCAGGTTCGATATCGGGCGTGCGGATCAAACTTGATCCGCGACCAACAGGCGCTTCTTTGGAAAGCGTCGCTAATTCGCTCATAACCGCTTGGTTGGAGGTTCGAGTCCTCCCGAGCCCACCATTCTCATTTTGTGCTCCTTCAATTTCAAAGCGTTAGCGCCAAAAGTGGCAAACCGGACACCGCGGTTTGCCACTCTGTGTTTACGATTTACCCACGATCAGCTTCCTGATCGCCTCTTGCGCGAGACGCTTTCTGTCCGCGGCTCTTGTGTAGCGTTGCACTTCAGAAAGGGTCGCATGGCCGGTGATGGACGCAATCTGGTGTGCGCTACACCCCAGTTCGGCAAGGCGGCGAGCGGTTGCCTTCCGAAGGCCGTGCGCGCTGAGGCCCCTTGGAAGACCAGCCTCATCGCAACGATTTCTGAACCAATTACCGAAGCTCGCTGCTGACTTAAAAGGGCAGCCGGAGCTCGTCGCCAGAAAAGTCGTCGCCGATGTCAGGCTAACCACTTTCGCTGTGGGCATCGCTCTAAGCGCTTCACAGAAGTCCGGTAGCAACGGTATGACGAGTGTGGTTTGTTCTCGACCTTTGGTTTTGGATTGTGCAAAGGTGATTACGTCGTCGAAAACGTTCTTCGGTCCAAGACTTATGACATCACCGCGACGGGCGGCGGTCGGCAGGAGAAGCTCTAAGGCGAGTCGGGCCATTGTTCCCAGCGGGTGCTGGTGTCGGTACCGACCAATTTCTTCTTCAGACCAAGTCCGATACCCAACGCTCTCTATCTTCTGGCGTGTCACGCCGAGTGTAGGATCCTCAGGCACTCGATCTTCTGCTAGAACATTGCATGCAGCGTGTTCAAAAAATTGCGTTGCCCAAAAGGCGTGCCGCTCTTTAGGTTTACAAGGCGCTGCGCATGGGCCCTTGTTAGCACTGCCACACGCTGATTGTGATTGATGCGAAACACACGCTTGTCGCCGTGCACTTCACGCAAGTTGTCAAGGATATTGCGTCGTGTCCTTTGCGTCTCGGGGGCGAGCGCCTTAAACGGTGAAGTTGAGCCAGGCGAGCAGTCCAGATACGCGGCAATGATAGCGTGAAGAGTGCCCGCAAGAGTGCGTTCTTCTCCGATTTGCCTGTGCGGCGCGCTTGCACCCTCAAGCGCCGCCTGATAGTCCCGCATGAACTGGTCAGAGCCCGGTAAGCCCTGCAAGGGCACCAATTTTGAGCCCCGTCGCCGGAAATAGTAGCGGAGTTTGCCGTGCCGGTCGCGGAATTCGTGGATGTATGGCAGCCGGAGGCGCGTCATCCCAAGCTATCCCACTCATTTTCTTTTTCGACAGTCTCGGCCGCGATCCGCGCCTTACCAGCCGCCACGACGGTGATTTTGCCATCTTTGTCGATCTCAACCCGATCGACTTCCATGCCTGCGGCGGCAACCCTTTGTGGAACTTATTTATTCTCTGCAGCAGCTTCTAACTGCGGAACATGCTCGGGGACGTCAGTCGAAAGGCGCATTAGCTGGCGCCATCAGTAAAGCGCTTCAACACGTGCGGTCACAAATCGGGATGCAAATGAAGGAGGCTTCGAGGAGAAAAAGACCCGAAATTCAACTGCCTTGGCGGCGCGCTTTGAGTTGGGCTCCTTGTCCTTACTGACACGGTGAGGAAGGCCGTGGGACGCCGCGAGGCGAGCCAGCGCACAGACCCACTCCGCCCAGGCCCAGCCGTCCGGCCAAAAGACAAACTGTTTGAGTTCTTGAAATTCTCGCAATGTAAGGTCACAACTTGTAAGGAATCGCGTCAACTCACCCGGAAGTGGACAACGTATCCGCGGGTTGGAAGCGCTTGCTCGTAATTTGATGCGCCATAGCTGCCGGCCCTTTCGTCCACGAATTCGCGTATCACATCGCTAATTGCGCGTTCGTCGATTGCAGCAAGGAGGGCTTGTGCATGATCTCTCAATTGAGTTGCCCGCTTATTTGCTTCGTCCATTGAGCCAGTCTTTTCGGCCGAAGCCATTTGTAGAAATCGCGTAGTGACGCCTGTAATTTGTTTGCGTGCTTGTTGGGAAACGACCTGCCGTAAGCCTTTTCAATTTTTCGCCAATTCTCATCCGTCAAATTGATTGGGTTGGCCGGGCCAAACGTTATGCGAGGTATCTTATCTTTTCGTCTGGACATGCCGATCCCGCTGGTTGCGCGAGTATTTTAACTCCATTTCTCACGATGTGGTTCATTCCGTTTCGAAACCACAATGTTCACAAGCTCATTGGCTCATAACCGGGCAGGAGCCGCTTAAGTGCCCTTGCAATTGTCGATAGTTTCAAGCCGTTTGTTCCTCTAGAGCCTGTTCTCACAGGCTGAGGGTAAGGAGGGGCAGATGGCCTTACACCGGCGAAATCAGCCGTGATCATCCAGTTTGCTTTCTCTTTGTCATCCACCAGTCCGGCTTGATGGAAGAAAAGATGGGCACAGGTCGCTCGAAAGCGGACTTCGTTGCCGATGTTCTTACCAATCAGGCCGCCAGACTGGCCTGGCCGCGGTCCGGGCCGCCGGTTTCATAACCCGGGCCTCAACCGTCACGCTCAGACTTCGCAAATTCCGATAAACCCTGCAGTGCCGTGAGCCCCCGCACCACCCGCGCGTACCTAGTGTCACTCCAGTGTCATTTGACTGAAATCAAAATCGGGACTGCTGGGGGCTGATACGAGAAAGATGCAGGCGCTAAGGAGCAGAATAAAATGGGGCGGTTGCCTTACCAAAAACAGTATGAACTAGCGCACCAGATATACGAGGCTTTGTGCGCGCAGCATCCTGATCATTTGATCGCTCTCTCTGACACAAGAGCCCTACTCGCGGCGCGGGCTGCAGCGGCGTTAACAGCGTGCCCAACGAGCGGCGACAGCGAGACAAGTTCAACGGGGAGCGCGTAGCGTTACTGCGTCGCTCAACTCCTGCAGCAACGACGGCTGTTTCGTGTTCCGCAGCCAGACCACGACGTGTCCATGGGGCGCCCTTACTCAGGGTTGCCGCACATGATCGTCTCTATGAACCCGCGTGTCCAGCACGCACAACACACAAGTTGCTGCTAAAGCTTTTGACCCTTTCTTTACGACCAAGGGCATCGGCAGGGGGACAGGACTGGGCCTTACTCAAGTCTACGGAATGGCGCGACAAGCTGGCGGGATTGCGCGCATCCAATCCGTCCCCCACCAGGGCACCACGGCGCGAAATAAATATCCAATCGATTGGGGGCAGTGCGGCTATATTCGGTCTGATTGTTATTAGTGAAAGTAGATGAGGTACACAATTGCGAAAGCGATTATCACTGTCAGCAAGCCGAAACTGAGGACGTAGCGGACATTGTGCCCGGTTACGCCCGCACGAGCGCGTTCAGTATTCTCCTTCGCCGGCCGGCGTGGTTGGGACCGCTACGCCATCAGCCTCTTTATATTCCGGCGCTATTTGGTCGGGCATGGAATCTTCTTCTCGCAGACGGCGTTCCACAAACTCGAGAAGGCGCATTTGAGCCGGTTTATTTGGCGGCTTCGGACGCTTTTCAGACGACAAAAAGGCGGTCTTGCGCTTTTAGCTCGCCCTTCGCGGTCGCTATATTCGTCCCATCAGGACCAAAATGATAACGATGATCAGAATGATGCCGAGCCCGCCGCCGGGATAGTAGCCCCATCCACTTGAATAGCCCCAATTCGGCAGCGCGCCGATCAGCAGTAGTATCAGAATAATGATGAGTATCGTTCCAAGCATTGCGTTTTCCTCAGCCGTCCCGAAAACCAAGAATACAATGCATATTAGGCGCTGAAGTTCCGTGAACGATGCGCTGAATCCGCCTCGACCTCGGCATGTAAATGATCCACATTAATTTTCCAATTGGGCACGAGTCGTTACACGAACTCGGCTACGGTGTGCTTGAAAGCGGCAACGCCGACGATGCCTTGGCAATCTTAGATCGGGAGGCGGGCGTCAGATTACTTTTTACCGATGTCGTGATGCCGGACACCAATGGCAAGAAGCTGGCAGATGAAGCCCGTCGTCGTCGTCATCGTTTGAAGGTGCTATTTACTACGGGCTACACGTCGAATGCTGTGGTGCATGGCGGCGTGGTCGATTCAGGAGTGAACTTCATCGGCAAGCCCTTTACGCTCGATCAGCTTGCGGCGAAGGTGCGCGCCGTGATGGACGAGTAAAGGAACGCCCGTCCAATCACGACGTTGACAAGGGCTGGCATTATGGAGGCCCCCATGGGGCGCAGAGTCCTGGTTGTCGATGACGATCCGCTAGTTCTTGATGTCATGGCTTCGATGCTGGAGGACATCGGTTGCGATGTGGTGACAGTTGCCAGTGTTTGACGAAATTTGGAACTTTCGCGATGTCTCCGGGTTGCTTCGCCGTAATGGAGTGCGCATAGCGGGAGACCCTCTAGCGATTACGCGAGGGCCGCCGCAAGCGCGGACGTTTCTTTTGCATCAATGACGCACCAATGACACTCATCCTGCTCATCGTAATTCTTTTGCTGCTGTTCGGAGGGGGCGGCGGATATTACGGCTACCGTCGCGGATATTATGGGGGCAGAGGTCATGGCTTAATTTGGCTGATCGTCATTGTTATCGTCGTGGTTCTGCTCTTTAACGGTGGCCATCTCAGAATTTAGGATAGCCATCTTGAAGATTTCTCCCAACGCTCGGGTAACAAATGGCGAAGCATAAAAAGCGGACCGCTCCCCGTATAGATACCGGTCGGAAAACTCGCGGGGCTCCTAAACGACGATCGTCATCTGGAATTAGAACGACGCGCAAGAAGCAATCAACGACTAAACGGTCGTCCACGACAAAGCGGCCAACATCTCCTAAAAAGCGACGAGCCATAGAGGAGAAAGAGCGGGAAGTTGACGAAGCGAGGAAGCGTCTGTTGCACGCGCAGGCGTCACTCGCCGCTGAAGAAATTCCAGAGCTTACCAAAAAAGAATAGGACCGCCTCGGGGCAGGCAGGATAGAAAGGCGCCAATTGGCGCAGTTTCGGCTTATGCCCGTCGCCTTGATCGCTGCACCGGCCGGCCTTTCGCAACACAAAATACTTGAGGACGAAGTCCCCCTCGCGTCCCGCAAAAGGAGCACCGCACGCGCGACACGTCAAGTCACGAAAGGTCGTCTCCGGTCTGACTTCCAGCTCTTGCCGAAGGAACCTTGATGCAGCCGGCAATGAGGACAGGATCGACGATGCAGGAAATCAAATTCCGATTGGTGAATCCGGGGCTCAACCCGCGCAGGACGCATCTCGAAATGCCCGGCTGGGGGGGCATGCCCGAACCGCGCAAAGATGGTTCCCATGAGTACGCCTGGCACTGCATGCCGTTCACCGAGGGCGCACAATATGGGATCGAAATCTTCTACCCCTACGAGAACGAGTTGCAGGTGAGCAAAAAGGACGGTGAGTTCGTCTTCGCCGGCGATTTCGGGCCGCCGCCCTATGATGACCTGCAATGGCCGCCGTTCCGTCGCTTTGGCGACGAATATTACACATACCAACTTCTGCTCGATCTGAAAGTTGGACCGGAGTGGGCGGTGCGCACCGAGCCCCATCCGCAATTCTACACCGATACGACCGGCACTGTTCCGATTGCCGTTCCGGCCTTGTTGCGCACGGAATGGTGGCCGATGATTTCATTCGTCGTGTTTAAGTCACCCGCAGAAGGGGAAACGCACATCTTCCGCCCCGGGGAGCCAATGCTACAGATATTGATCCTGCCAGTGACGTCCAATTTTACGCTGGTGCCGATGGACGACGAGGAAGCAGCTGAGCGCGAGATGCGCGGGCGTCGAATTCATGCCAGCCGGGACAAGCTCGCCGCAGACTCAACGTGGTTGTCGAGCACCGATACGGTCTTCGACGGCACCTACCGTCATCTTCTCCGTGCGGCAAAGGCGAAAGCGAAAGAATAATAAGACCGACACAAATAACATCACCGAGCGAGGACGAGCGGTCGCGCCGCTTCCTCAGTCGCAGAATTTCTAGATCTCAGTAATGGTGGTGATAGTAGCGGTGGTGATGATGGTGATGGTGATACCGCCGATAATAGCGATGGTGATGATGGTGGTGGTGCTGAGCGAGCCGCGTTTGGCTATCTGTTCGCGCCTCATTTCCTTGCGTATCCTCGTTCTTGAGCAAGGCTAGCGCATTTGGGATAGGCTCCAGCAAGTCGCGGTAAGATGCGGCAGGTTCTATCGCCGAGGTCGCCGGCTCTGCAGCTTGCGCACTATTCACGGCGGTCAGCGCCGCAGCCGCTCCTAGTAGACCGGCGATCCTCTTGTCCATGTTTCCTCCAGTGAAATCTCTATAACAAATGCCTTCGGGGCGTGGTGATAATCCCCACGATAGCACTTGGTTCCTACATTCCGGCTCAGCAACTGACTGTTGCACCGGACATGATTGCAGCTAGCGAGATGGCTGGCGTGTCTTTAGCTCATCTTCGACCGAGCCAGCAGACTCTCCCACCTGGCCCACTTCCGCTTCGCCATGAAAAGTGACGTCAGGGCCGAATGAGAAATTGGTCGCGGCGTTAGCCCGAGGCTGCGGATAGGCACGAGCCACCCCGCCAAGTTGACATTCCTTAGGCTAAAACGCCCTCGGGCGCTTGCGCCGCTCCGGCTTACCAAGATCACGCTTGCGCGGATCGGGCCATCGGCGCCGGTCGCCATCAAGGGCTTTGCGCAGTTCGTCGAGCACTTCTGCTCTGACCCTAAAGCGCCAACGGGCGAAAGTTTCGCCGGTGGCTCCTGCCGCGCGTTCTTGTTTCCATCGTACGCGCATTGCGGCAATTTCCAGCAAGTCCGGGTGTTCAATTTTTGTTTTCGTCATACCCGGATTGTTATGGGGAACTCCTAAAAACTCCTTGCAAGGATTTGCAAATTTCATTCTTCCTTTCTGGCTGACAAAGTTTTCGCGGGATTTTGAATGGGCAAAGAATATCGAAAGACTTGGCTCAGCTATTTCGCAGAAGACAAGCGTTACGCCGCGATGACCGGCCTCGGCTTTTCCTCGGGCCTCCCTTTTTTGCTCGCTTATTTGACGCAATCGGCTTGGCTGTCGGAGGTAGGCGTGCCTATAGAGACGATCGGCCTCCTCAGCGACTCATGCTTCAATGCCGCACGTGTGACAGCATTTTTGCCCTTCGTGAGCGGTTCATCAAAATCTGTTGATGGACGTCGGCGCGTGCCGGAGGAACCATCGATCGACTCGCCGGAAGCGCGCTCCTAGAATTCGAGCGAGGGAAACATGCATGAGGGGCGGCCACGATCTAAGGAGTTTGACCATGGCATTTTCATATTCGCGGCGGGATATCGTCGTCGTGGCATGTTCGGTGGGTTTGGTGGTTTTGGCGCAGCCGGGAATTGCTGCGCCGATGTCATTCAAGGTGGATTTGAACGGCGCGCAGCAAGTGCCGCCAGTGCAAACCGGCGCCACCGGCACGGCTGATCTGACTTACGACCCCGCCACGCGGGTGCTGACTTGGGATGTGAACCATAGCGGTCTCTCCGGCCCGGCCACCATGGCGCATTTCCATGGGCCAGCGACGCAGGGCAAAAATGCCCCGCCGGTGATCTGGCTGAGCGAAAAGGGCGCCGCCGTTAGCAACCCCATCAAAGGTCAAGCCACGCTCACGCCCGAACAGGCGCAGCAAATGACGGCGGGCGAGTGGTATATCAATGTTCACACCCAGGCCAACCCAGGCGGCGAGATCCGCGGCCAGGTGACGCCGCCCAAGGGCTGACAAGAGGTTTCCTCCCCAAAACGACCGGCCGGCGGACGGCGGCCAATCTACTTACCCGCGATGAGGCGCGGCGGATCGCGGCGAATATCGCGAAGATTTCCGCAGTACCGGCGGGGGAGCCACCCATCCAGCGCAATAACGAGGCCAGCCCGCCGCCCTTAGTTCTGAACACTGTACTCGCTAAGACAGCCGTCACTGGGTAAGTAACAGCCTAGGCGCACTGCCGGTCCTACCGGATAGTCGTAGTAGTTGTACAGCGGCTGGCTCTGTACCACATAGATTCCGTGGCCGCGATCTTGTTGTAATGCACTAGACCCGATGTTCGCTGAGTGATCGGCGGCCCGTCCTCGGCATGCACAATGTCGAGGGTTGTGCTGGATTGCCGGCACAGAGCCTCAAGCATGGAGGGCGGGCCTGATGAACGATATCACATACATCGGATTGGATGTGCACAAGACGACGGTTTGCGTGGCGATTGCCGAGAGCGGCCGCGGTGGGGAGGTACGAGAGGTTGGGTTATTTCCGAACCGCCCCGATGTCCTGCGCAAAATGGTGGCTCGGCTCGGCAAGCATCGGCGTCGCCTCAACTTCTGCTACGAAGCCGGTCCTTGCGGATATGGACTTCACCGTTTGCTGACCGGTTTGGGGCACGACTGCGTCGTGGTGGCACCGTCGCTAATTCCGATGAAGGCCGGCGACCGGGTCAAGACCGATCGCCGTGACGCTTTGATGCTGGCGAAGCTGCATCGTGCCGGCGAACTAACGCCGATCTGGATACCAGACGCTGCTCATGAAGCGATGCGCGATCTGGTGCGCGCGCGGGCGACAGCGGTGCGGGCGCTGTCGAAGGCGCGGCAACATCTGCAAGGCTTTCTGCTGCGCCACGACCGGATTTACCACGGGGCTCGCGCCTGGACTCTGGCATATCGACGCTGGCTCACCACGGTGCACTTTGATCATCCGGCGCAGCAGATCGTGCTGCAGGACTATATCCATGCTGTCGAGGATGCCGAATCCAGACGCGACCGGCTGACGCGGCAGATCGAAGAGCTGATGCCGAGCTGGTCGATGGCGCCTGTCGCCGCGGCGCTCCAAGCGATGCGCGGGGTCGCTCTCGTCGTCGCGGTCACGGTGGTGGCCGAAGTCGGCGACTTTCGGCGCTTCACCAATGCTCGCCAGCTGATGGCCTATCTCGGCCTGGTGCCGAGCGAACACTCCTCCGGAAGCACCGTCCGGCGCGCCGGGATTACCAAGGCAGGCAATGCGCTTGCGCGTCGCGTACTGATTGAGGGCGCCTGGACCTATCGGATGTCGGCCCGCGTGAGTCGGAAACTTCATGATCGGCTCGCGCCACTATCCGCGGCGATCAGGGACATCGCCTGGAAAGCGCAGGTCCGGTTGTGCGCGCGATATCGGCGCCTCGCCGCAACCGGCAAGCCGAAGGTCGTGGTCACCACCGCGATCGCCCGCGAGATGGTCGGCTTCATCTGGGCGATCGCCTGCGTTGCGCAGCCTGAGCTCATCTGACCAGGCCGCCGAAACTGAATCACGAAAAAGGAGGTCGGCTAAAAATCCGAGGTGCACATTGCTGGAGGCAGGACCACGGTGGGGAACCCTCGTGCCTGTTATGAGCCGGTCCCCCGGACCGATGCTCGACCCTAGAGCGAGGCAGCCCCGAGACGAAACCACGGTCATGCGGTACCCAACCCGCGCATGAGAGCTTGTTCAACCGGCGTCTTCGGGTCCTGTCTCCTGCTGTGCGCACCAACGATCGGCGCAGTCCGCGGCCGCGGAGTAAAAAACTGCGCGCCGCCCCTTGAAAGCGAACATGAGAGCAGGCTGTTGAAGAACGCCTTAAACGCATGGGCGAGGCCCGCAGGGGCTCCGGGCTGCACTCACTTGGGACTTGTTCTTCCATGACCAATCAAGCGCCGACATTTGATGCGCGCGAAGTGTTCATAAGCGCAGACAATATGGCTTTGAGTAGGCGTGGAGCAAGCCATCCCTGATACGTGGTTCCGCATTTTTCACCTTAAGTTTCGTCGAGCATATGACGCCCATTACTTACTTGAACGGATCGCCCACCAAGACCGAGCGCGTCGGGCTGTGCCGCAGAAAAGCTACGGAGTGCCAGCGCACCGCGCTGACGACGACTGATCCCAACATTCGCCTCAGATTTTGGCATCTCGCAAAGCTGTGGAGGGAGATGGCAGATGAAGCGGCGAGAACGACCGTGGCTTCTACTTCCGACGAGCGAGGGGTCGTCCTTTTTCCAAACCAATTTCAAAAATCCAAGTAAGGCCCCACGCGGCAGCCGCGCGGTAGATCAGCGAGGCACCTCAGAAAGCCGCCGCAGTTTGCTGATTGAGGGCGGGCAAATTCGCCTCGCGTCCAGCCCGAAAGACGTTGCTATAAAGTGACGCGATCCATTGGCGTCCGCGCGTTGTAACGTTTAGGTAGCGAATTGCGGTTTCGAGATGCGTGAGAGACTGTTAAAGTGAAATTGCGGATACAAGTCGATCAGGTCTGCTGAGGAAGTGTATCCGTACTTTTTATTGCCCGCGCGTGCTTGCGCTCCAGCAGGAGCTCAGGAAATCAGCGGCAGTAGCCGTGCGTGCAATGTCTGTAGTGCAGATAGTAACGCGGATACGCGCGGCGGGAAGTCCCGTGTGCCATCGCCATCCGGCACGCCGCGCTCAACTGCCCCCGCTTTGCCATCATGCATTTCGTGGTTTGCGACACGTCCGAAGTGAACTCCGAACAAAGCCGCATCGCATCCGGCGTGCAAGCTTGGCGCGCCTCTGGGCTGCCTTGAGCGGCAGCGTCTGGGATCGCCATTGCGCTCATTCCAATCAGTAGAAGTGCGGCGGGCAATGCCGGGCCGCAGACGCGGTACATGATACGCAGCATATTGGTGCTCCTCAGCTTCCACTCCGACGGGCAGCCTAGAACATGATCCAGAAGGAGAAATGAAAAATTTGCCTCGCAGCTTATTGAAATACTTAAGGCGATTTCACCCCCGATGCTGATTGAATAAGTTCAATCAAACCCGCGTTCGCCGAGCCAAATCTGCGTTTCATGCGAGCAGCAAGAAACGAGCCCAGTGCGTCCGCCGCCAATCCAGGGACCGTTATCATTTAGCCTCCCCGATCTGGACACTAGCTAGCACTACTTTGGCAGATTTTTAGCGGCACGGGATTCCCAAATCAGTTTTTCAATGATTCATGGGTGGTCGGCTTTTGGAGGGCCGACCATGGTAGGCACAACGTCGAATTGGGAAGACGAGCTTCGAGGATGGCTCAAGCCGTTCTTGGATCGCCTGGGCCATAAATCGCGGCGGCGAATGTGTCCGCTTTATGTGGCAGGGCTGATCGGACCCGGCGATCGCAAGAGCGTTCAGCCAATGGCGGAGCGGCTTGCGCCTGGCGATTACGACCAGCTGCATCATTTTGTTGCGGCTGGCGTCTGGGACGCGGCGCCATTGGAGACAGAGCTGCTCATTCAAGCGGATCGGCTCGTTGGTGGCAGCGACGCCGTGTTGGTAATCGACGATACGGCGGTGCCGAAGAAGGGCACGCACTCGGTCGGCGTCGCTGCGCAATACGCTTCAGCGCTGGGCAAGACCGGCGCAGATCAACAAGACGGACCGCAACGATGCACGCGGCATCGCACAAATGATGCGAGTGGGGCTTTACCGTCCGGTGCATGTAAAGACGCTGCGCAGTCAGAAACTGCGAATGCTGCTGACCCATCGCAAGCTGCTTCAGTCGAAGGCCATCGCGATTGAGAACGACCTGCGCGGTACTTTGCGTAACTTCGGCCTCAAGGTCGGAATGATCGGGAAGGTGAAGTTCGAGGCCCGCATCAACGAGCTGGTCGAGAGCCTCCCCGACTTGGCCGGGTTGGTCGAACCACTGCTCGTTGTCCGGCTGGCACTCCGCGAACAGATCGTCGTCCTGCATCGTCGCTTGCTGGCCATCGTCCGGGACGACGAAGTGTGCCGACGTCTGATGACGACCCCCGGCGTCGGCCCCGTGGTGGCGCTGACCTATCGTGCCACCGTCGACGTACCCGCTCGCTTCCATAAATCCAAGGCAGTCGGTGCCGTGTTTGGACTGACGTGCTCCAAATATCAATCCGGCGAGATCGATCGGAACGGCAGAATATCACGCTGCGGAGATCAGATGATGCGGGTCATGCTCTACGAAGCCGCTCAGAGCATGTTGCGTTCGAAGAAATGGTGCTGGCTCAAGGCGTGGGCGATGCAGATCGCCAGGCGCCGCGGGATGAAGAAGGCGATCGTGGCGCTGGCCCGTCGATTGGCCGTGATCATGCATCGCATCTGGGTTGATGGCACCGAATTCCGCTGGACCAGGGAAGCCGTGGCGGCATGAGATTGCAGGATCAAAGGCTATAGGAGGAAATTCGAACTCCACCGCGTGGTGGCATGATGTCCCTCGCGGGACGATGGATGAGGTGAGTTCGCTTGGTCGCTTGGATCCGCCGTTCGTCTGACGGCAAGGCCGCCCAATAGATTGTTCCGCCTCGTCTTCGAACCCCATGATGGAAGGGCCTTGGTGCCGATTCCGAAGAGAAGCACGAGCCCGCGAGCAACATCGACATGCGGCGGTGGATAGTCTGAAAGTGCTTGACCCCAAATGGCCGATTAGAGAAGCGACCAAAATCCGCAGCGCAGCGAATTGTCGCGATGGGCCAACAGGCGACATCGTGGCCAAGCCAATTACGCAAAGATTTACGCAGGCCCTATTAATCCTGACCTTGAAGAGTTATAGGCGCTGTGGCCGCCGCCGACATGACGGTCGCTCGCTGATCTGGCAGCTGGACCAATTGAGGTTCGAAGCGTCGGGCGAGTGGCCCACCATAGCGCCGCATCGACCCGACCAAGTCGCAGAACATTACCGTGAGATAGCGGCGCTCGCCTGCACGGCGGCGGTACCCTTTGAAATCCAGAAGCCGATACCAGAGGTGATTGTCACTAGATTGCCGCACTCCACAATCAGAGTGGCGTTCGCAGATTGTCCCAAGTCCTTTGAAGGCCCCTGCGACAGGGGCCTTTCTTTTTTGCTCGCCTCCCAAACCGGGCTACCGGGGTTCGAGAAGGAGCTCGTGCTTCGTGTTGTCCATAGACCACGACTTGAAGCGCTCAAGGAACGATTGACCGAGTAGTAGCGACCCTTGCAGAGGGGCCACGCCGCCTTTCACCCTAAAAATCGTCGGTAGATCTTGATGTCTTTTACACATTGACACGAACGGGCACCATAAAGGACACCGACATTATTGGTAAACAAACGTACGTCCTGGCGAACGGCTCGAAAATGCAATCAGCAACCTTTACACTCAGGTCACTAAAAGTCGGCGACCTAGGCTGCACGGTAAGCACGCCGACAGCACCAGCGTGCGATAGGCATCACGGCGCGGCGATCGCAGCGCTGAGCAGCTCATGCTGGATCAGATCGATCTCGCCAAGTATCCAGTCGGTGACCACTCGTTCATGAAGGTCGACGTCGTAAAGGTCCGCAACGAGGTGTTGATGGAGAGATGATCGTGAGCAAGGCAACGCTCGCTGTCAGGTTTCTCCTTAAGCATTGGGACCGCGAGAAGCGTCCGTACACGCCCGATCTCAACGGCTGCAACAATTCCTGGTTCGCGTTGCTCAATGTAGGCTGACTCGGCTGCAAGGTCGGGGACGTGAACTACGTTCTGGTTGTTACCATTCGACCCACGTTTATCTTTGGGTTAGGCTGAATCGGTGTTCGCATGAGAAGTTCAGCGAACGCAGGTTTCGGCTTCGTCCACCTTACGGCGACATGATGCAGTTTGTGGCCGTCCCAACGACAGATACCTCCACCTACTGCGTCGCAGACACGGACGGCCCTCTCTAATATGGCATCGAACACCGGCTGTATGTCGGCAGACGACTGGGAGATAACGCGGAGCACCTCAGCAGTAGCCGTCTGTTGCTCCAGTAGCTCATTCCGCTCACGGATGAGCCGCCCGATCTCTGTTTCGTGGGTGTCGTTGCCGATCGAGGATCGCGTCTGGGTGGGGTTGCGACGCGCTGTAGCGTTGGCAACTTGTGGCTTGCCGACTTGCCTGCTCTACCGCCTGCCTTTGTGCGTCGCTTCATCGCCTTGCCCCGTCCCGGACAAGATATCCTAGCGGGTCCGGCTAGCATGCCGGAAGGGGCATCATTGCAGCGCAACAAATCGGGCTACTCGACTTCCGTTCCGGGTCTGGGCCGTGTGAAAACGAAATCTGATTTGGTCGTAATGCAGAGCGGAGACAAATTTTTGCGTTTTTTTGCTCTCCGCATGACCGTAAAGCCCAAAATTCCGGGTGCGGTCATACCGCGTAGAGTTTTTACACAGCCAGGGTCCCAGGCTGTGTGAAAAGTCGCTCGGATGCTATGATTCTTTTTTGAATCGGCGGGCGGGAGCGACGGATGTCCGGCTTTGTGGAAGGGATTGACCGGAGCCAAAGCACACTTTTCCCTGCCATGCTTGACGACTACGTGGCCGAGGACAATCTGGTTCGTGCGGTTGACGCGTTCGTTGAAGGTCTTGATCTTGGCAAGCTTGGCTTTGGTCGGGTTGCGCCGCTGGAAAAAGGACGTCCCAGCTATCGTCCGGCAACGCTGCTCAAGATATACATTTATGGCTATCTCAATCGCGTTCCGTCGAGCCGACGCCTTGAGCGTGAGTGCCAGCGTAATATTGAGCTGATCTGGCTGACCGGCCAATTGGCGCCGGACTTCAAGACCATTGCGGATTTCCGCAAGGACAACGGCAAGGCGATTCGTGAGGTCGGCCGTACCTTCGTGGCGCTATGCCGCGAGCTTGATTTGCTAAGCGAGGCGAGCGTCGCAATCGATGGTTCCAAATTCAAGGCTATCAATGCGCGCGATAAGAACTTCACCGAGGCCAAGATGAAGCGGCGTCTTGAGCGGATCGACGAGAGCATCGCACGCTACATGACGCAATTGGAGACTGCTGACCGCCGAGGTGATGCGGTGCCGGAGGCAAAGGTCGTGCGGCTCAGGGACAAAATCGTGAAACTGAGGGAAGAGGTCGCGCGGCTCAGCGCGATCAAAGCCGAGATGATGAAGAGCGAGGACAAGCAAATCTCGCTGACCGATCCGGATGCGCGTTCGATGGCAACGAGCGGCAAGGACACCGGAATCGTCGGCTACAATGTGCAAGCCGCAGTCGATACCAAGAACCATCTCATTGTCGCCCACGAGGTGACGAACGTCGGCACGGACCGCCATCAACTGTCGAATATCGCGGAGCAGGCGCGAGCCGAGATGGGCGTTGAGAGGCTCGATGCTGTGGCTGATCGCGGCTACTACGCGAGCGAGGAGATCCGCGCCTGCGAGGAGGCAGGGATCACCGTCACGCTACCAAAGCCGATGACCTCGAACTCAAAGGCGGCAGGGCGCTTCGGCAAGCAGGACTTCCGCTACGTGGCAGCGGAGGATGCTTACGTTTGTCCTGCCGGACAAAGGCTTGCATATTCCTTCACGACTGAGGACAGAGGTTTGGTGCTACGTCGCTACCGGACCAATGCCTGTCAGAGTTGCGCTATCAGGCATAGCTGCACCACCGGCAAGGAAAGACTGATCTCCCGATGGGAGCATGAGGCCGTACTCGAGACCGTGCAGACACGTCTCGATCAACATCCAGAAAAAATGACAATGCGTCGTCAGACAGCGGAACATCCCTTCGGCACCATCAAGTGCTGGATGGGAGCTACGCACTTTCTCACGAAACGGCTGCCGAAAGTAGCAACCGAGATGGCGCTCAATGTGCTCGCCTATAATATGAAGCGCGTGATGGCGATCATCGGCGTGGCCGGGCTGCTGCAGGCTTTGGCCGCCTAAGCCAAGGGATGCCGCGCGTTCAAATCAATGCCAATAGACGCCCCAGGAAGCGTCTGCGGCGGTCAGGGGGCCGATTCTGCTCAGATCGGTCGCGAAACCAACGTCGCACTAGCAATGGCGCTCATACAGACCCCTTTCCACACAGCCTGGGCCAAAAGCCGACTCACGCATCGCCGGAACTCATTCGATCACGTCGTCGGCAATCAGGAGCAATTCGCGCGTTATCGTCAAGCCCAGTTCATTCGCAGTCTCGAGATTGATGACCAATTCAAATTTGGTTGGTTGCTCGACGGGCAACTCCGCCGGTTTGGCCCCCTTGAGGATTTTGGCCGCATAGATGGCGGTCTGCCGGGACAGTTCGGACAGATTTACTCCGTAGGACACCAGACCTCCGGCGTCCGCAAATTCCCGCGCTACGCCCATTGCCGGCAGTCGGCCGTTGGCGGCGAGTTTCACGATGCGCGTGTATTCGCCAAACAGCATGGGGCTGGGCAATACAATGAGCGCGTCGGCGCGCTCTCTGGTAATCGCGGCGAAGGCGCCGGGAATGTCCTGGGGGCTGTCCGCCTGCACAAGTTGGAGCTGCATCCCCGAGGTTCGGGCGGCAACTTCGATATCTTTCAACAGTCCTGCCATCGTGCGTTCGCTGTATGCGTGCGGATGCCACAGGGCCGCAAGACGGGAAAGTCCCGGAACGACATCTCTCAGCAGCTGTAGCCGCTTCCCAACCAATTCCGGGCCAAGAAAGGTCGTCCCCGTCACGTTGGCGCCCGGCCGTGCAAGGCTGGCGACCAACTCGTCCGCGACTGGGTCGGCCATACCGATCGCGACAATCGGAATAGAGTCGGTCGCTTGCTTGGCTGCGCGCGCCGCCGGCGTAAAAAGCGCAGCAATGAGATCAACCTTATATTTTACCAATTCCACGGCAAGTTCGCGGAGTCGCTCCGAATTCCAATTTGCAAATTTCCGCTCGATGATGATGTTCTGCCCGTTTGTGTAACCGAGCTCATGCAGTCCTTGCAGAAACGCGTTGACTGAGTTCAGAGTTGAAGTCCGGCTGCTCGGAGCGGCCAGGCGAAAGCATGGCCATCCGGGGCATCGCCGTTGTCTGCTGCGCGCGCGCCACAAGCGGGCACGCTGCTGCCCCAAGGGAGCGCCGTTATAAATTCTCGCCTTCCAGTTTGGATTGCCGTCTACCGTTCCAACCAAGGGACCCCTTGAGCACCGATCAAACGATACCACGCCCCGCACGGATGGTCTGTGACCTAGTTCACGTTCATGAGACGCCCAAGTCCGCCGTCGCGCCCATGTCCGGTCAGGGTCCAATCGGTACCGAAACGCGATGTCCGCGTTACGTCCGCTTATAC